>NZ_OY781099.1:3639910-4246562 GCF_963676325.1 uncultured Bacteroides sp. | reverse complement strand
GTCTTCCTTCAAACTGATGAGTCAGCAACCGGAAAGCATTTGCATTTCCTTCAAAGTGGATAATATCCTCCCATTCATTTTCCGCCAGTTTATCTTTCAGCTTTATCCCGTTTCCTTCAGAAAAGTACGTTGAAATGGCCTTTTCTCCTGAATGTCCGAAAGGAGGATTACCAAGGTCGTGCGCCATGCAGGCGGCAGAAACAATAGCACCTATTTCAGAAAGAAAAGAGTCGTGCAGTTCCGGATGTCTGGAAAGAAGTTCCTTAGCCACATCGTTTCCCAGCGAACGGCCCACACATGATACTTCCAGACTATGTGTCAGTCGGTTGTGTACAAAGATACTTCCGGGAAGCGGAAAAACCTGTGTCTTGTTTTGCAGGCGACGGAAAGGTGCGGAAAAAACCAGTCGGTCGTAATCTCTCTGAAATTCGGAACGGTTTTCTTCGCGATGCTGATGGAACTCCTCCATTCCAAAACGCTTAGCTGAAATTAAATCTCTCCAGTTCATTCTTTTATACTGTTTATTTACCTGTTAATTACCTGCAAAAGTATAAAAAAGCCATTAATAAAGCAGTTAATTGATACGAAATACGTATTTTCGCAGATCAATATATTAAGAACTAATTATGAATATACAAATTATAAATAAGTCGAAGCATGAGCTTCCTGCCTATGCAACGGAATTATCGGCCGGAATGGATATTCGTGCTAATATATCAGAACCAATTGTACTGAAATCTTTGGCCCGCTGTCTTGTTCCCACCGGACTTTATATTGCTCTGCCCGAAGGATACGAAGCTCAGATTCGTCCCCGCAGCGGATTGGCCATAAAGAAGGGCGTTACAGTGCTCAACTCTCCCGGCACCATTGATGCCGATTACAGAGGTGAGATCTGTATTATTCTGGTAAATCTTTCTGCCGATGAATTTGTAATTGAAGATGGCGAACGTGTTGCCCAAATGGTGATTGCCCGTCACGAGCAGGCCCAATGGGAGCAGGTAGATGTCCTTGACGAAACAGAACGTGGAGCCGGTGGTTTTGGACACACAGGAAAGAAATAAAAAACGTTTTAATTATTTAAGCATAGATATGGTTGCAACATTTGATCTTTCTCAAACATACAGGCTAAAGCCGGTTATCGCAGGTTTAGCTCCATTTCATATTGGAGCACTGTCCGCTTTACTATTTTTCTCTTCCTGCGGATCGTCTACCAAAACGTCTCTGCAGGTAAAAGAACCACCTGTAGTTGCAGCAGTAGCAACCCCATTGTCGTCCGATTTGCAGCGGAAATACGATTACTATTTCCTGGAAGCAACCCGTCAGAAATCCAAGGGCGAACTTGATGCCGCATTTGAACTCTATCAGCACTGTTTATCCATTGATCCTAATGCTTCAGCCGCCCTTTCTGAAATCTCACAGTTCTATTTCTTCTTGAAACAACCTGAAAAAGGACTGGCATGCATGGAAAAAGCTGTTGAGAATGCTCCTGATAATTACTGGTACAGTCAGAATCTGGCAACTATCTATCAGCAACAAGGAAAAGCAGATAAGGCTATTGCCGCTTTTGAAAATATGTCTGTTCAGTTTCCCAGCCGTCAGGAACCTCTTATGGCTCTGATCGACCTGTATAACCAGTCAAAGGATTATCCTAAAGCAGTTAAAACGCTTGATCGTTTTGAACAAATGAATGGAAAAACAGAGCAGATCAGCATGGAGAAATTCCGCATGTATCTGCTGATGGAAGATAATAAGAAAGCATTTAATGAGATAGAAAGCCTTGCCAATGAATATCCTAACGATATGCGCTACTTATGCGTGTTGGGCGATGTCTATCTGAACAACGGAAAGCCCAAAGAAGCTTATGAAACTTACCAGAAAGTGCTGGCTGTTGAACCCCGAAATCCACAAGTTCTTGTCTCTATGGCAAACTATTATGAGCAGACCGGGCAAAACGAACGGTATGAGCAACAGATTGATTCGGTACTGCTTAATAAGAAAGTAGAGAGCGATGTAAAGGTGGATATTATGCGTCAAATGATTGTCCGCTCTCAGCAGACAGGAAAAGACAGCACCCGTATTGTTCCCCTTTTTCAAAAGATGATGGAAGGTGAACAGGAAGATGCGCAGATTCCAATGCTTTATGCTCAGTATCTTCTGGCTAAAGGTATGGAGAAAGAATCTGTGCCTGTTTTAAAGCAGGTGATAGAGCTTGATCCGGAAAATACCCCCGCTCGCTTGCAACTGCTGAGCTATGCAATTAAGAAGAACGATTTTAAGGAAGCAATAAAGATCTGTGAACCGGCTATTGAAACTAATCCCGATGCACTTGAATTTTATTATTACCTCGGCCTGTCTTATTATCAGGCCGAACGGATCGATGATGCGTTGAATGTATTCAAGAAAGGTGTTGCCCGGGTCAATGAAAAAAGCGATAAAAAGATTATTTCCGACTTTTACAGTATGCTGGGAGACATCTATCACACAAAGAAACAAGACGCATTAGCTTATGCCGCTTATGATTCTTCACTAGTATATAATCCGGATAATGCAGGAGCACTGAATAACTATGCTTACTATCTTTCCGTGGAAAAGAAGAGTCTGGATAAGGCAGAAGAGATGAGTTACAGAACCATAAAAGCCGAACCGGACAACAATACTTATCTGGACACATACGCATGGATTCTTTTTATAAAAGGGAAATATACCGAAGCTAAAGTCTATATGGACGATGCCATGAAAAAAGGCGGCGATAAAAGTGATGTGGTAACAGAACATTGCGGAGATGTATATTATATGACCGGTGAAAAGGAAGAGGCGCTGAAGTACTGGATAAAGTCCCGTGAAATGGGCAATAAATCAGAGATATTAAAGAAAAAGATTGTACAAAAGAAATATATTGCAGAATGAGAAATAGTGTTTTGATGTGTCGCTGCAAACATGTGGCAGCATTTGGATTCAGCTTTATTTTTTTAGCTATAATAATGTCCGGCTGTAAGTCGGGACAGAGTATAAGCAAATCTGCCCTTCCGGTGGTTACAGAGAACCTCGACTATCTGGGAAGTGTGGCTAATAATACTCCTGTGGTAACTAATTTTTCTTCAAAGATGAAGTTGACGGTCAATTCCAATGGGAAAGATATCTCTGTCAATGGCACATTCCGTATGAAGAAAAATGAAGTAATTCAGTTGTCTATTGTTCCTTTTCTGGGTATTGAAGCCGGAAGAGTAGAGTTTACCCCCACAAAGGTGCTGATTATAGATCGAATCAATAAACAATATGTAGAAGAACCAATTTCCGAACTGTCTGCAATGGCAAATACGGATATGGATTTTTACACCCTGCAGGCTCTTTTCACCAATGCGCTCTTTTTGCCGGGCAATAAGGAGCTGAACAACAAATTGCTGTCTCAGTTCACAGTTCATTCCAGTGCCGACAATAAAACGATGGAAATAAAGAAAAAAGCGAAAGACTTTGTTTATAGTTTTTCTGCCACTCCAAATACGGGACAGCTTTTGGAAAGCTCCATTTCAACGCTGGCAGCCCCTTATCAGCTAAACTGGAAATATACCGAATTCCAGCCATTTGGCTCAAAAAGCTTTCCATCCAGAATGGATATCTCTTTCGAAGGAGGAAAGAAACCATTTTCTGCAGAGATAGACCTTTCCAAACTAACCGAGAATGGAGATTGGGAATCTCCCACAAATGTCTCGGCAAAATATAAAAAGATGGATTTTAACGAACTATTAAAAGTGCTATTAGGATTATGAAACGTTTCTTACTCTTATTGATAAGCGTCCTGGTAGCAACAACTTTTTCTGCCCAGACAAACAGAAAAATAAAAGATCTTCAGAATAAACGTGGCTTTATTCAAAAAGAGATATCTAAAAAAGAGTCTCTTCTTAAATCAACAAAGAAAGATGTGGGCAGTCAGCTACGAGGGTTAAATACCCTTACCGGCCAGATTGAAGATAGAAAAAGATACATTACGGTTATTGGAAACGATGTGCAGACTATTGATCAGGAAGTAGGATCTCTTTCTCAGCAATTGCGCAACCTGGAACTTGATTTACTCGATAAGAAAAAGAAATATGAATCTTCGGTGAAATATCTCTATAAGAATAAATCTGTTGAAGAAAAGCTGATGTTCATTCTTTCGTCAAATTCATTAAGCCAGACTTATCGCCGTCTTCGTTATGTAAAAGAGTATGGAACCTATCAACGCATACAAGGAGAGGAAATCCTTAAAAGACAAGCACAGATAGGCAGAAAGAAGTCTGAAATGGAAGAGGTGAAGACTGCTAAGGAAAACCTGCTTACTGAGGGACAAAGAGAAAAGCAAAAGCTTGAATTACAGGAACAGGAAAAGAAAACGATAGTTTCCGGTCTGCAGAAAAAACAGAAAGGTTTGCAGTCGGAGATTGCCAAGCATAGAAGAGAAGCCAATCAACTGAATGCACAGATTGACCGGTTGATCAATATTGAAATAGAAAAAGCCCGTAAACGCGCTGCTGAGAGAGCCCGCAAGGAAGCAGCAGCAGCCGAAGCCGCCCGTCGTAAAGCTGAAGCCGCTGCTTCAGCACGCAGAAAGGCAGAAGCTGCAGAAGAGGCAAGGCGAGAAAAAGCTGCTGCAGAAAGTAAGTCGGAAAAAACAGAAAAGAGTAGCCGGACTGCTAACGTTCCTAAAGTGGAGAAAACAGAAAGGACAGTAAAAGCAGCAAAAGTTGAAAGAACAGAAAGAACTGAAACCAGAAAGAGTGAAAAAGCAGCTCCTGCACCGGTTTATTCAATAGATAGCTCTGACAGACAACTTTCAGATAACTTTGAGCGCAACAGAGGTTCTCTTCCATCGCCTATTTCGGGCCCGCATCTTATTGTGAGCCATTACGGACAGTATGCTGTTGATGGACTGAAAAACGTGAAACTGGACAATAAGGGAATCGACATCCAGGGACAACCCGGAGCACAGGCTCGTTCCATCTTTAACGGTGAGGTGGCTGTTGTCTTCCAGGTAAACGGATTGGTAAACATAATTATTCGTCACGGAAACTATATTTCTGTTTATTGCAACCTTTCTTCAGCCTCTGTAAGTAAGGGACAGAAGGTTAGTACCCGACAGACAATAGGACGTGTATACTCTGATCCTTCAGATGGAAACCGCACTATCCTGCATTTCCAGTTACGTAAAGAGACATCAAAATTAAATCCTGAAGCATGGATTGGCAGATAAGGACATAATGAAAGAGTTAGTAAGAAACAGTGTGACTCTGCTTTCGGCAAACGCAATCTCACAAGGGATTGCGTTTGTTGTCTTACCGGTAATAGCTCGTCTTTATTCACCGGAAGAACTAGGCATTTTATCACTGTTTCTTGGTATAGAAGGAATTTTATCTGTTGTAGCCAACGGGAAGTACGAATTCGCAATAATATTGGCAAAGGAGAAGCAACGGGCAGCTGATACGTTTAACTTGTGTTTTTTGATTAACACCGTTTTTTCTTTCTCCCTTTTAGTTTTGTTGCTGTTAGGAGCACCTTCCATACTGAAAACACTGCATTATGAAAGTCTGAAAGATGTTGTCTATTACCTTCCTTTCTTTGTTTTTGTTGTTGCTTTTGCACAGGCTTCCACCTTCTGGTTTAATTATAATAATCGCTTTTCACTCACAGCAAGATACTGTCTGGGGCAGGGAATCACTAACAGTGGATTAAAGGTGGGTTTGGGATTCCTGAAAGCTGGACTAACAGGATTAATCTGGGCCAACTTCCTCAGCCATCTTTTTGCTATTTTATCCTGTTTTACCCGTAAAGAAACATGGAAAGGCTTATTCCATTTCAATAAAAGCAATATCTTATCCGTGGCGTCTCAACATCGCAAATTCCCTCAATATACATTGCCTCACTCATTTGTTAATATGCTGGCCAGTAACCTGCCTATATTGCTTTTGTCGGGCTATTTCGGAATGGCGGAAATTGGTCTTTTCTCTATGGGAATAACAATTGGTTTCAGGCCAATAAACCTTTTAAGCAATTCCCTTGATCAGGTTATCTCGCAAAAAATAGCAGAAAAGGTAAATAAGCAAGAGTCAATATGGGCCAACCTTTTCCAGTCTCTCAGAAAAGTATTCCTTGTTATGCTGCCGCTTTTTATTCTTATCTATTTTCTTGTTCCTGTCATTATTAAGTACGTATTAGGAGAGCGGTGGGAACAATCGGCTTTCTACATTCAGATTCTGATGCCCTGGTTCTTCTTTGCCCTGTTTGCAGCTTCTTTGTCGTCCATGCCCTCCATATTTGGTAAGCAACGCATGGCCCTTATCCTGGAAATTCTATTGATTGCACTTCGCTTCATAGCTTTGTGTACAGGCATCTATTTAAATAGTTTTGTTTGGGCTATTATTTTGTTTAGTTTAGTCTCCACCATAGTAGTAGCCGCACAATTAATCTGGTATCTATTGTTAGTTAAAAAGTATGAGCAATCCTGTTAAACCATATAGAATCCTGCAAATTCCTTCCTGGTATCTTCCGGAAGGCGGACAGTTCTGCAAGGATCAGGCCATTTTTCTGAAGAAGAAAGGCGTTGAAGTACATATTCTGGCCAATGTTATGTTGCCTTGGAAGAAGTACGGTAAAAAAGCGCTTACCCTGCCTTGGAAATCATTTACATCTGTTGAGGATGGAATATTAACTTACCGTAATTACTACCGCAGATTGCCTGGGCAGAATAAAGCAAATATAATATGCTGGTGCAGGCGGACAGTCAAATTGTTCGATGAATACGTCAAAAAGTATGGCAAACCCGACCTGATTCATGTTCATAGTTCTACGTGGGGCGGCTATGCAGCTTATCTGATTAAGAAGAAATACAGCATTCCTTATGTGATTACCGAACATCGGGGCATTTTTGGCATGCGCTCTTCCCTGGCCAAAGATTCTTTTATCCCCATGTATACCCCGTTCCTGAAAAAAGGATTTTCAAATTCATCCTATATTATTCCTGTCTCTGACCAACAGATACCCAAAATAAAGGAGTTTCTTACAAACGATGTTCCCATAAAAACAATATCTAATATACTGGATACATCTTTTTTTCATTATCTGCCCCGTGAGCCCAGAGAGAACTTTACTTTTGTCACCGTGAACGGATATTGCGAAGAGAAAGGATATGATATTCTTCTTCCGGCATTCGATCTGGTTTGTGATAAAATGAAGAATGTTTGTCTGCGAATAGTTGGAGAGAACTTCGGACAGGAAGGCTTTCAGGAGATATTGTCTCAATGCAGGCATAAAGATAAGATTAGTTTTACCGGATGGCAGGAGCCGGACGGAGTACTTAAAGAATTACAAGGTGCCGATGCTTTTGTAATATCCAGCAGAGTAGAATCTCAGTCCATTTCAGTTCTCGAAGCCATCAGTACCGGATTGCCTGTTGTCTGCACCGAAGTTGTGCCAGAGGCTGTTGTTTCACAAAATGAAGGATACCGGGTGCCAGTAGAATATGTGCAGGCTTTAGCAATTGCCATGGTGAAGATGATTACTAACCGTGATAAATTTGATTCGAAAGCTATTTCTGCTCATGCGGCTTCAGTAGCCGGACCGGATGTAGTGACAGAAAGTCTTATATCTATTTATGAAAGCGTGCTTCAGCTTCGTTCTTTATAAATAGAAAAAAGTAGCCTGAACAACCTTGAATAATATTTCTCAATAAGGAAATAAGGCTTCTGTGTTGTTGCAAACTGTCGGTAAGAGTTCTCAATCCCTTCAACCATGCTTCCTTCAAAATCGAAGCTCCTGGTTTTGTTTACAAGGAATTTTATTGCTTCCCATATCACCAATGTGGAAGCTCCTGAAGAGGCGTGCTTTTGTGGTATGGAGTACAGCAGAGTATAGGCCGATGCTTTGTCCCACACCACAAATAAACAAGCATGTATTTCGCCTTCGTCATCTTTAATGGCAAAGAGCTGCCCCGCATTCTTGTTTTGAGTTGCTTTGTAAATGCGCTGAAAAAGCTCATAAGAATAACTAATCTCCTCGCCACGTTCTTTCAGCGATTGCTTATGATGGCTGTAGAACTCGTCTGGTCTCATATCAAGAGAGAGATGCAGCTTATCTTCACACTTCCTTATCTGTCTTTGCTTGGCAGGACTAAACCGGCTGAAAACCTTTTCCGGATTACCGATGCTGCTTATTACATACGTGTATCGTGTAGTTTGCCTGTAACCCCGCCAGTAAAACGGGAGCCAGTTGGTGATGCTCAGGTGGAAACACTGCTGATAAAATGAAAGCCTTAAATTCTCCAGCTGTTCAATCAGTTCATTGAATATTTTCTTTTCGAAAGACAAACGTTCATTGTCTGTGGCAGCAGGTTTACGTTTAATCCAGATTCCATTATATTGCGTCAACTGAGGTTGAAGTACACAGCAAAATCCCAGTTTCTTTCTCAGATGATAGGGCAAGGCTCCAACAATTTCCCCCTTTTCATCGGTCAAAAGAACATCCCATTCATCAAAACATACAGCGTCCATCCACCAGTCCTGGCAGAAAAGAGGAATTGTGTTTTCCTCTTTGCATAGCTCCCTGTATTGTTCCTTGGCAGTCATTCTTGTTATATTTTGAGTCCGTCGAGCAGTTTCAGGTAAAGTTCAATGGCTTCCTCTATCTCACTGGCCATGATATATTCGTCGGCAGTATGTGAACGTGATGATTTTCCCGGACCAATCTTTACGCTTGGAAAAGGCATCAGTGCCTGATCTGAAAGAGTCGGAGATCCGAAAGGATTTCTTCCCATTTTAACGGCACGTTTAATGAAAGGATGGTCTTCTGCAATCCGCGATGAATTCAGACGGAAGGAGCGGGCTTTTGCCTCACTTTTTATGTTCTTCTTAATGACAGCAAAGATCTCTTCGTTAGAATAAAGTTCGTTGCTGCGAATATCCACCACAAAAGAACATCTGTCGGGAATCACATTGTGCTGCGTTCCGGCATTTATCTGAGTGACACTCATCTTTACAGGGCCCAGCATAGACGATTCTTTCTCAAACTTAAAGTCCTTGAACCAATTGATATCATCCAAAGCCCTGTAGATGGCATTTACTCCCTCGTTACGGGCCGCATGTCCGGCTTTACCGATACTGGTAACATCCAGTACCATTAATCCCTTCTCGGCAATTGCAGGCTGCATTTCGGTCGGTTCGCCAACAATACCCAACGTAATGGGCGGAAGTTCGGAGAGTACACTCTCTATTCCCCCTTTTCCCGAAACCTCCTCTTCGCAGGAAGCCAGAAAAATCAGGTTGTAGCTTTGTTCTGTTTTAGACAATTCCTGATACACCTGAAACAGTGTAACCAGACTTGCCCCTGCGTCATTGCTACCCAATCCGTATAATTTTCCGTTCTCTTCCGTCGGTGAAAAGGGATCTTTTCGCCATCCGTTCACCGGCTTCACCGTATCAATGTGCGAATTCAGTAAAATGGTAGGCTTCTTCAAATCGAACATCGGAGCCACGCAAATAACATTATTCCCTTTTCTTCGTGTCTCAATGCCGATGGATTCTATGTAATTCTGAAGATAATCAGCGGCTGCTTCCTCTTCTCTGCTGAAAGAAGAGATACTTATCAGTGATTTTAGCAAACCCACTGCTTCAGATAAAAGATAATCTGTATTCATTAATTTTAGCTTTTTGAAACACAAATATACGTATAATTAATTATTTGTATGAATGTTTTCGTCAGTTTAAGATTCTCAAAGCATAAATTAGTATCTCACTGGCCGTAGATTAGTAAAAACAAAAGGTTGCCTTTTTCCAAACATGTACATGTTTGAATCCAATCTTGTACATGTTTAGAAGCAAACATGTACATGTTTTTTGTAACTACTTCTTTATAACAGGGCAAACGCATTATAATAATTACTTAAAATGATTATATATATTACCTAATAAATGCATGTTATATTATTAATATTAAAGCTTTAAACATTTTTCTAAGTTAATTATATTTATTATCTTTATAAAGAAATTAGAAACATAAATTAGTAGAAAAATGAGCATAATTAGTCTTTGTAAACAAATCAACGATACTCGTATTGACAGAAAAAAGGAACATTCAGTAGAATCGATAGTATATATTGCCATGGCTGCAGTTCTTTGTGGTGCTGATTCTTGGAATGAGATAGAAGAGTTTGGTAACTCCAGGAAAGATTTCTTTGCTGAACGTATTTCTTCTTTCAGGAATGTTCCCTCACATGATACCTTTAATCGCTTTTTTAGTAGTCTTTCACCCGATTATTTTGAACGTGTTTTCCGTTATTGGATGTCTGAAATTTGTGAAAAATATGAAGGAGTTGTGGCCATTGATGGAAAAACCATACGGGGTGCCAGCAAATGCACCCGCTCCAATCCAGAAGGAGAATCTCGTTTTAAACTTCATATGGTAAGTGCCTGGGCAGCAGCTAATGGGGTAACCTTAGGACAGGTCAAGGTAAATAGGAAAAGCAACGAGATTACGGCTATTCCTGAACTCCTTAGCGCTCTTGATCTACAGAACTGCATAGTGACGATTGATGCCATGGGATGTCAAAAGGCAATAGCCAAAAAGATTATCGATAAAGAAGCAGACTATGTTCTTCATGTAAAAAACAACCAAAGAAAACTGTATGTCGATTTACGGGCATGGTTTGAAGAGTTGGACAGAAATGAGAGTGATAAAAATATAGCATATAGTGAAACTCAACATGCCAAATACCGGACGGAGGAAACAGGACATGGACGCAAAGAAATCAGGGAATGCTTTGTATACAATCATGAAGGATTTGAGGTGTTTTTTAAAGAGTGGAAAGGAATAAAATCAATAGTAAGAGTTACTTCAGAAAGAACAATCATTAAGACAGGGGAGATATCTTTAGAAAAGAGATATTATATAACTTCCTTAGGTTTAGAGCCTCAGAAAATAGCAGAAGCAGTACGAGCGCACTGGTCTGTGGAAAACAATTTGCACTGGCAGTTAGATGTTTCCTTTGGAGAAGACGCCGGAAGAAAAACAGGAAATGCTGCCCAGAACTTTTCATTAATGAATAAGATAGCACTTATGATACTAAAGAAAAGTCCAAGAAAAGGCAGCATTAAAGGAAAAAGAAAAGCAGCCGGATGGGATCAAGGGTTCCTCTGTGAACTTTTATTGGCGCAAAATTTTTAATGCGTCGCCCCTGTTCTTTATAAATGGTTAGTTTCCCCTTTTATATTCATTAATCAGATTGCTGCTTATAGCTAATATCTTTTAGAGTTTATTAAAATGCATTTCATAGTTTTTTATAATGCTGATTGTCAATGTACTATTTTTTACTGAGGTGGAGAGGGTGGAGAGAAAACGTTCTTTTTTCGTTCTGAGAAATAAAAAAATGATAATTCCGCAAATTGCGGAATTTATGAAATTCATTTTCTGAAAGCTGAAAAAACTCTTTTTTACTCCACCCTTTCCACCTAAATTGAACTGCTCTGTTTTGTAACATATTGATTTGTAGGGATGTATATTTTTGTAGGTGGCAGAGGTGGCAGTAAAATAATACTTTTTACAGTTCTGAAAAATAAATTTTGAGAATTCCGCAAATTGCGGATTTTTCAAAATTTTATTTCTGGAAAGATAAAAAAGTCTTTTTTACTGCCACCCCTGCCACCTAATTGGCAATTGCGATTTTTTAAACGGCTTATAAACAGGTTGTTATGTTTCTAGTATTTAAAACTAGAGGTATATATCATACAAAATTAAAGCATTGTAGCTTTATTTAAATCATAAAATAATAATAAATATTCAATACAATTTATTAAATTTGTCGAGTGCGTTGCAGTTTACTGAAAGTCATACTATGGATTATCTTTATTATGCTACCGTAAATTTAATAAAAACAAAATATGAGACAAATCACGAAAACAGGCCTGGCATTATTATTAGTATCACTATTTTTATTTAGCTGTTCTGAAAAAACGAAGGAAGTATCAGAAGACAAATTTATTGGTATTTGGGAGATTAAAGGAACGTCAATAATGGATGGAACTCAAATACAAATTCAAAGGGAAAATAATAGACTAATTGGTCGAATCCATAAACTTAATGATAATAAATACGTAAAGCTATTTTCTGACTCAAATGAAGTATGGATTCCAGAGATTAGTAGAATTTCAAATTATGAATTCAAACTAACTGAAAATAAAATAGGAAAAGAGTTATTCGCTTTATATGAACAAAAGACAAATCAAGAGTTTAAGGTACAATTTATTGACGATAATACAATTGGGCTGACCATAAATGGCTCAGATCCATCTAAATCGATAAGAATATACAAAAGATTGATAATTGCTCGCTAACGTTTCTGGTAATATTCCCTATTCTGAGTAGTTTGTTCTGTCGGGTTGAAATACTATTTATTTTATCTTTAAAGTTTAGCACTTGTTGGATCATGGAAATAATCGCGTCGTATTTAATCAAAGCGGAACGATTGAGCAAACCAATCATTATTATCCATTTGGATTTGCTTTCGGTATATTGTAACAGGATAAGTTAAATATGAGCTATATAGAATGCATAGCTTAACTGGTAGTTCGCAGAAAGTGTCAATTTTATTGCAAATATTGAGGTGCTTAATGGAAATCTAGATACAATTCATTTATTAGGTGATTTGTATTCACACGCTACAGAGGAATAGAAATACATAAAAACAAAGAGCTTTTTGGGATTCTTTCAAATAAAGAAGTTCACAATTACAATAAATAGTATACAAAATAAGCAATAATGAAAGCACTAAAACTTTATACAGGATCAATAGGGCTTAATCTTATGCCAATAATAGCTATGAGATTAATTATGGGAGATACAATTGGAGATGAAAATATGGGATATGTTGTCTTTGGCATTTTTTTTATAATTGCCTTATTTTTAAATAGTTCATTTTTTCTTATAAAATTTGGATATATTCAAAAGAATAGAATTAAAACATTTCTTTCATACTATCTGTCATCGATTTTTCTATTTATTTTGGGAACCTTGTTAATGTTATATGACTTTTTTGCAAACGCAATAAGTGACATTGAAGACTTCTTGTTTCGACTAATGCTATATTTTTCCTATTTTATAATCAATTTGTTATATGTACTCTATATTAAACAGAGATTAATTAAAAAACAGATTTAATTAAGATTGAAAAAGAAGCGCTAAAAAAATATGAAGAAACACATTGAATTTGTATTAATACTACTAAGTTTTGGCAGCTTTGTTTCTGCACAGAATAGTATAAAAATAGACACTATTAGATGGTCTAACTTTCAAATAATTATTGAACTACCGTTAAAAAGTCATTCTCATATAGAAACATATGAGGAGGGCTTTTTCCAGACGATAAGCTGTTCCGATTCTACGATAATAAATATACATTGTGGAGCTATGGTAAGCCTACCTCTTATTAATACAAATAAAAATGTTGTAACTAGTAAATTTATATTAGGTAAGGATGTTAGGGTTTTGAGGGGATACTGTGCTTCTTTAAACAATGGAGTAAAAGAAACAAAATATTTCAGGGAAGAAAATTACTTCAAGTATGGAATAACCGTTATGTATGAGAATGCTGACAAATCAAAATTAGACTATTATGATTCTATCTTAAATAATATAAAAGTGATTAACATCAGTAAAGACATGATTTAATTGTGCAAAGTATGGATAATTTATGAAAAATAGTGTTAGAATACTATACTTGTTTTTAGGTATGCTTATATGCATATCTTTAAGTGCTCAGAAGCCTCCGTCCCAGTATGATAAGCTTAATGAATATAAAATTTCTAATCGAGATTTTGAGAAAATATTAGATACTGTAGTTAATCATGAAAGAGTAAAAAACGCTCCATTCGTATATATTTGGTTTGGTAAAGTGCGATATAAAGGTACGTTTTATAATTCTTTCAATATGGATGCTGGTGAAGACTGGAATACAATCCAAAAAGTGAAAGGCTATTGGGGATATTTAATATACAAAAATAAGATATTTGTATTATCAGGACCTTTATTTGATGGAATATTTATAAAAACAAATAAACAACGGAAATTTTATTATACGGCTAAACCTTTTGATTTCCGAGACCTTACTACTTGTGGAGGACCTATTGTTTACTATTTTTATATAGATGGAGCTTTCATTTCTGGAAAAGATTTTTAGCTATTAAGAAATAAAAGTATTTTGCTTTCTTAAGTGTTCAGAGAAACTTGGTTTTGAGTATGATATATGTATTATAAGGGCGGTAATAAAGCAAAGCAACGGTTACTTGGGAGGATATGAGAATAATTACTTTCTATTCTGATAATTTAATAATGTCTTATAAAAATGTAGTGAAATGAGAAAAATAGATAATTATGAAAAGTAAATATTATATAATAACGATTGTCAATGTCATAACAATGACAATTATTTGCTTCTACTTTTATGAACAAAATAAACTTATTGAAGTAACAACTAATAATGATACTCGCCCAATAGAGTTATTAAAGAAAATCGTTATTGATAGCAACGATAAATCAGCCTATAATGAGCTAAGAGATGCTTATTTAAACGAACAATATCATGAAGAAGTATTATTTTACTCACTTTTAATGGCTAATATAACTCATTATAGGCAAGCATATTTTGACTTTTATTATTTATTAAAATATGCTGATAGATCCCAAGAGATGAAGATATTTGACAATGAAACAAGACTTTTAATGATTGAATATTTGAAAAAAGGTGCAGCTTTAAAACATGAACAATCAATGCATGAGCTTGGTGATTTATATATGGAAGGGAAATATGTTCCTAAAGATACAATATTGGGAAAGAAGTTGATAAATAGTATAGGATTATAAGTTAAATATTCGAAGTGATAAAGTAATAAGTTATGAAATATAAATTTTATATAGTTAACGCTGCCATTATTCTGATAATGCTTATATTCTGCTATTTATGTAATAAAAGAAGTAAATATTACGATGTCGTACGCTTAGTTCCTCCAATAGAAATATATAGAAAGCTTGTTGTTAAATACTATGATACCAAAGCTTATGATAAACTAAGAATTATTTATAAAAAAGAAAGAAATGAAGGTGAGTTATTATTTTATTCATTTTTAATAGCCAATAAGAAACATTATCCTCAAGCCTATTTTGATGCATATTACGAACTAAAACATGTTGAAACTATAGAAAAAAGAGAGATATTCGACAAAGAATTGAGGATATTTATGATTGAATACTTAAAGAAAGGAGCAGCTTTAAACCATGAACAATCAAAACAAGAGCTTGGTAGATTGTATCTAGAAGGGAAATATGTTCCAAAAGATACTATAATGAGTAAAAAGTTATTGGATGGTAAAAGATCGGTTTCAACAATGATACTACAGTAAAATAATTAAATTTATTGATTCTGACAGAAGAAGAAGTGTAGCTTACGAAATAAAGAATAATGATAATCAAAGAGAGTCTAAGGCTATTCTTAATTCTATGTTTTATTGGACTTGACTGGCTTCAGAAGATTAATAGCAATAAATGAACATGGAGTTAAGTAGAAAGCCGACAGTACAAGAGTTTAAACTCATAGAATATTTAATAGAAAAAGCATCAATCAACTTATCTTCTAATTGGAAAGATAATTTAATTGTGCAAAGTATGGATGATGGAAATATGGGCAGTTTATACCTATATCCAGATGGGAATATACTTAAAAAACGTATTTTTGGGAAATGTGTAAGCGAATATCAATTTAATGATGTAGATGGAATACTAGTTATTGCGTCATTGTATGTTGATAATGAAAATGATTTGTTTGAACTTGACATATGGAAAACTAATTATGAACCTCTGAAAAAGCTCCCATATGACTAAATCGTTTGAAATCAATTATTACCTCATAATGTCTACTCCTAAATAACCGTTGCAGGTTTAATAAAAATCAATTAAGGAATAGTGCTCATAAGTCGGTTTGTATTGTTCGGAAAATTGATTGAGAATGCCCTTTTACTTTGCTTTTTCCCTTTACTGATTGTATTAATCTAAGATTCTACATAGGATGTTTAGTTGTTTTTGTACTTGCTCCTGATGCAATTTACTTCTCAATTATGGCGATAGTTGCAAATTAAACAATAACTTTGCAACGAAATTTCAAAAAACATAGTATGACTTATCATCATTTATCTGTTTTGGTTCATCGCCAGGCCGAAAAATATGGCGACCGTATTGCCTTGAAATATAGGGATTACGAAAAGAGCCAATGGCTTCCCATTACATGGAACCAATTCTCTGAAACAGTTCATATTGCGTCAAACGCAATGGTTGAGCTGGGGGTGACCGAACAGGAAAATATCGGGGTGTTCTCTCAGAATAAACCGGAATGTTTATATACAGACTTTGCTGCTTTTGCAAATCGTGCTGTTAGTATTCCATTATATGCCACAAGTTCTCCTTCACAGGTACAGTATATTGTGAACGATGCCGGAATCAGATACCTGTTTGTGGGTGAACAATTTCAGTATAATGCAGCGGTTACTGTCCTTTCCTTGTGTAACTCGCTCGAGAAGCTTATTATCTTTGATCGTTCGGTAGTAAAAGATGAACGTGACAATACTTCTATTTATTTTGATGAGTTTCTTCAGATGGGAGAAGCAAAACAACATGCTGCCATTGTTGAGGAACGTTCTTTGAATGCCAGTGAAGATGATTTGGCCAATATCCTTTATACATCGGGTACAACGGGTGAGCCTAAAGGGGTAATGGTTCATCATTTCTGCTATATGGATCAGTTTAAGAACCATGATATTCGTCTGACGGATATGTCGGACAATGATGTTTCTATGAACTTCCTTCCTATGACTCATATATTTGAAAAAACATGGGTATACTATTGTATTCACAAGGGTGTTCAGACTTGTATAAACCTGCGTCCAAGTGATATTCAGATGACGGTTAAGGAGATTCGTCCTACATTGATGTGTAGTGTTCCGCGTTTCTGGGAGAAAGTGTATGATGGTGTGCAGGAAAGAATAAATGAAACAACCGGCATAAAGAAAGCTTTGATGCTGGATGCAATAAAGGTGGGTAAGGTTCATAATATTGATTACCTGCGTGTAGGAAAAACTCCGCCGCTGATGAATCAGCTGAAATATAAGTTCTATGAAAAGACTGTTTTCTCGGTACTGAAAAAGACTATCGGTATTGAGAATGGTAATTTCTTCCCAACTGCCGGAGCTGCTATCTCTGACGAGATCAATGAGTTTATCCATTCTGTAGGAATTAATCTTATAATCGGATATGGACTGACTGAATCAACAGCAACAGTATCTTGTACTATAAGCAATGATTATACAATTGGTTCTGTAGGAAAGGTATTACCAGGCATAGACGTGAAGATTGGTGAGAATAATGAGATTCTTCTTCGTGGTAAGACTATTACCAAAGGATATTACAAGAAAGCTGAAGCTACTGCAGCTGCTTTTACTGAAGACGGATGGTTCCGCACCGGTGATGCAGGATATATAAAAGACGGTGAACTTTACCTGACAGAACGTATCAAAGACTTGTTCAAGACTTCGAATGGTAAGTATATTGCTCCTCAGGCTCTTGAAACAAAACTTGTTGTTGATCGCTATATTGATCAGATTGCGATTGTCGCTAATCAACGGAAATTTGTTTCCGCTCTGATTGTTCCTGTTTATGGTCATGTAGTGGAATATGCCAAGGAAAAGGGCATTGAATATAGTTCAATGGATGAGTTGCTGAAAGATCCTAAGATTATGGCTCTTTTCAAAACTCGTATTGATACTCTGCAACAGCAGTTTGCTCATTACGAACAGGTGAAACACTTTACTTTGCTGGCCGAACCATTCAGCATGGAGAAAGGTGAGCTGACTAACACATTGAAAATGAAAAGAAATGTGATTGAGGCAAACTATAAAGAGCTGATCGACAAGATGTATGAAGCATAAAATATAATTCTAATATATGATGAAAAGGGATGTTTATAATGGCATCCCTTTTTTTGTGGCCTTATGTTCTGAAACATATATGGTGATGTTGCTTATTTGATGCAATATATATTTCTTTGTATCGCAGCACAGTTCAGCATGGATTTTAATCTGAATGGCTTAATAAAGAAGAATGAAAAAAGAGTTTGGACAACAGACAACAAAGGTAAAGCAACTGGCAGATATAATCAGCCAGTCAATCTCTATGGGTATCTATAAGGTAGGTGATCCGCTTCCTTCCATCAACCAGCTCAGTACTGAGTATAAGGTTTCCAGAGATACTGTGTTTAAGGCTTTTCTTGATTTGCGTGAACGTGGATCTATTGATTCTACTCCCGGAAAAGGGTACTATGTGACCAGTAAAATTATAAATGTGCTTTTATTGCTTGATCAGTATTCGCCTTTTAAGGATGTGCTTTACAATAGTTTTATAAAGCGTTTACCTGCCGGATATAAGGTCGATTTGCTATTTCATCAGTACAACGAACGGTTATTCAAGACTTTAATCCGTGAATCTGTTGGGCGCTACAATAAATATGTTGTGATGAACTTCAGTAACGAGAAGTTTTCTAATGTTCTTTGCAAAATTGATCCGAACAAACTTCTTTTGCTAGATTTCGGGAAGTTCGATAAATCTTCCTACTCATATATCTGTCAGGATTTTGACGAAGGATTATATAACAGCCTCACAGCTGTGCTTGATAGCCTGAAGAAGTATAAGAAGCTGGTGCTGGTTTTCCCAAAGGACTTGATGCATCCTAAAAGCAGCAAGGACTTTTTTGTGAAGTTCTGTCAGAATAATGGCTTTTTGTGTGAGATAGCCGGTTCATTGGAAGAGTGCAAACTTCAGCGCGGAGTGGCTTATCTGGTCATAAAGCTTCAGGATGTGGTTGATATAATAAAACAGAGCAGGGCGCTCAACCTTAAATGTGGCAGTGATATTGGTGTGCTGGCTTATAATGATATTCCGTCTTACGAGGTTATTGATAACGGAATAACTGCCTTGACTATCGACTGGGAAAGTATGGGAATGAAAGTTGCCGACTTTGTTCTCAATAACACCCGAATACATGAATATCTGCCTACGGAAGTTATTCTTCGTAGCTCCTTATAAAACTTTTCTTTATCTCTATTTGTCAACATCGCTCAGCATAGATTTGAGAACTTAAATTTAATTATAGATCAATACTTTGTAACTTTATTCGATTATGAAAAACTATCCAAAAATCGGGATTCGTCCTACAATTGACGCACGTCAGGACGGTGTGCGCGAAAGTCTAGAAGAAAAGACCATGAATCTGGCAAAGGCTGTGGCCGATTTAATCTCCTCAAACCTGAAAAATGGTGATGGCTCGCCGGTTGAATGTGTGATTGCAGACGGAACAATTGGTCGTGTGGCCGAAACTGCCGCTTGTGCCGAGAAGTTTGAACGGGCAGGAGTCGGGGCAACCATCACTGTTACCTCATGTTGGTGTTATGGTGCCGAAACAATGGATATGAATTCTCATTATCCGAAAGCTGTTTGGGGATTCAACGGAACAGAACGTCCGGGGGCTGTTTATCTGGCTGCGGTTCTGGCTGCTCATGCTCAGAAAGGTCTTCCTGCTTTCGGTATATATGGTCGTGATGTGCAGGATCTGGACGATAATTCTATTCCTGCTGATGTGGCAGAAAAATTACTTCGCTTTGCCCGGGCTGCTCAGGCTGCAGCTACTATGAGAGGAAAGTCTTATCTTTCCATTGGTAGCGTGTCTATGGGTATTGCCGGCTCTATTGTTGATACTAACTTCTTTCAGGAATACCTGGGTATGCGCAACGAATCAGTAGATATGAGTGAAATTATCCGTAGAGTGAATGAGGGGATTTATGATAAGGAAGAGTTCTCAAAAGCGATGAAATGGACAGAAAAGTACTGTAAATCTAACGAAGGAACTGATTTTAATGTTCTTGCAAAGACAAAAACACGCGAAGCAAAGGATGCCGACTGGGAATTTGTTGTGAAGATGACTATTATTCTTCGTGACCTTATGCAAGGAAATCCTAAATTGAAAGATCTGGGCTTTAAGGAAGAGGCACTGGGACATAATGCGATTGCCGCAGGTTTCCAGGGACAACGTCAGTGGACGGACTTTATGCCTAATGGCGATTTCTCAGAAGCGTTGCTTAATACTTCTTTCGACTGGAATGGTATCCGCGAAGCTTTTGTTCTTGCTACAGAGAATGACGCTTGTAATGGGGTTGCTATGCTCTTTGGACATCTGCTTACTCAAACGGCTCAGATATTCTCCGATGTACGTACCTTCTGGAGTCCGGAAGCTGTGAAAAGAGTAACCGGAAAGAAACTGACAGGAAGATCGGCCGGTGGAATTATTCATTTGATAAACTCAGGTGCAACAACATTGGACGGAACGGGACAGCAGACTAAGGATGGAAAACCGGCCATGAAACCGGCATGGGAGATTACTGAAAAAGAGGTTGAAGATTGTCTGGCTGCAACAACCTGGTATCCGGCTAACCGTGACTACTTCCGTGGCGGTGGTTATTCGTCTAATTTCTTATCAAAAGGTGATATGCCTGTTACCATGATGCGTCTGAATCTGGTGAAAGGTCTGGGCCCGGTACTTCAGATAGCTGAAGGATGGACTGTAGAGATTGATCCCGAAATTCATCAGGCACTTAATGTCCGGACAGACAAGACCTGGCCTACCACATGGTTTGTTCCTCGCCTGACAGATAAATCTCCTTTCAAAGATGTTTATTCGGTAATGAATAACTGGGGGGCAAATCACGGGGCAATCAGTTATGGACATATTGGAAAAGACTTAATAACCTTGGCCGCTATCCTTCGCATTCCTGTATGTATGCACAATGTAAAGGAGGATGATATTTTCCGTCCTGCTGCATGGAATGCCTTTGGCATGGATCAGGAGGGAGCTGATTACAGAGCTTGTGCAAATTATGGCCCTATCTACAAGTAAAATATGATTTAAATATTCCCCCGAAATTATAATCTAATATAGAAAGAATAATTTTTCAGACAGCAGCAGGTTGGTCCTTGTTGCTGTTTGTTTTGTGTAAGATGTTGTTTTGATGTATTATATTTACCTTTAACTCTTTTATAGCTAATAAAATAATATCTATCTTTGCACACTCAAAAATATTAATAACAATCAGAGATGATAACAATCGAACAACTTAAAGACGTGAAAGAGCGCACTGATGCGCTGAGGAGGTATCTTTGACATCGACAATAAACTTGTTGAAGTAGAAGAAGAGCAATTAAGAACCCAGGCTCCGGGTTTCTGGGATGATGCGAAAGCAGCCGAGGCTCAGATGAAGAAAGTAAAAGGAATCCAGGGATGGATTGACGGATACAATGAGATGAAGATTCTGGCTGATGAGCTGGAACTGGCTTTTGATTTTTATAAAGATGAGCTGGTAACGGAACAGGAGATTGACGAGGATTATGCGAAAGCTATCGAGAACCTGGAAAATCTGGAACTGAAAAATATGCTTCGTGAAGAAGCTGACCAGTTGGGTTGTGTCCTTAAGATAAATTCAGGAGCAGGAGGAACGGAAAGTCAGGATTGGGCTTCTATGTTGATGCGTATGTATATGCGTTGGGCGGAAGCAAACAATTATAAGCTTACAGTTGTTAACTTACTTGAAGGTGATGAAGCCGGAATTAAAACGGTTACCATGCAGCTTGAAGGAGATTATGCTTACGGTTATCTGAAAGGCGAAAATGGTGTTCACCGTCTGGTACGTGTGTCGCCTTACAATGCTCAGGGAAAACGTATGACTTCATTTGCATCCGTTTTTGTGACTCCTTTAGTAGACGATTCCATTGAGATTGATATTAATCCTGCTGATTATACATGGGATACATTCCGTTCGGGTGGTGCCGGTGGACAGAACGTAAATAAGGTTGAAACAGGTGTTCGTATCCGATATAATTATACGGATCCAGATACAGGCGAGACACGTGAGATCCTGATTGAAAATACAGAAAGCCGTTCGCAGGGCGACAACCGTGAGAATGCGTTGCGCTTACTTCGTTCACAATTATATGATCTGGCTCTGCAGAAGAAGATGGCTTTACAGGCAAAGGTAGAGGCCGGAAAGAAAAAGATTGAATGGGGTTCGCAGATTCGTAGTTATGTATTTGATGACCGTCGTGTGAAAGACCATCGTACAAACTTCCAGTCATCTGATGTGGGTGGAGTAATGGATGGCAAGATTGATGGTTTTATCAAGGCATATCTGATGGAATTTGCAGGAGAGTCTCAGGAATAAAAAACTTTTTTTGGAATGGCGCGATGAGCCCTTGTAATAAATTGTTTCTCGAATGACTTATTTTTAAAGAACTATTGCTTGCAATATGATTTTTTATTTATAATTTTGGGGTAAACACAAGGGATCATGTTAAACCTAATAATTTAATTGCCATGGGAAAGAATAAAAAAGCGGTGTTCGCTAAAAAAGAAGAAATGCAGGCTAAACGAGTATTTCAGATTGTGGTTATTGTATTAATCATTCTGTGTCTGGTTCTGCTGTTGGGGTCTTCTTTCTTTGCATAAGATTCAGGCGGGAAAAGAATAATGGCCTTTCCCGCTTTTTTTATTTTTCCTGAGGCAGCAATAATCATTATATTATCTAGTTATGAAAAAGCTAACATTGCTTCCTTTGTTTTGTTTATTATCTGCATCAGTTTATACTTTTGCGGGTGAGCCGGCATCTGTTTCTGAGAAGAATAAAGAAGCCTCTCCATTTCAGTTATCACAAAGTGATTTAAAGCTTTCTTTTGGTGGTCGTATACAGGCCGATGGTGCATTTTATTCCGGAGGAGACTTTCAGCCTTTGGCTAATGGTGTAGGTTTCCGTCGTGTAAGGCTTAATACAAATGCTACTTTTGGGAAGAATCTTTCCGGAAAAGTAGAAATAGATATGGCCGGAGGTGCCTTTTCTCTAAAAGACTGCTATCTAAAGTATGATTTCTTAAATGGACTGAATTTCCGCCTGGGTAACTTCCAGGAAGGTTTTTCCATGTTGACTATGACTTCTTCGGGAGATTTCCTTTTCATTGAACATCCTAATGTAGTTTCTGCTTTTTCACCGGAATATCATTTCGGTGTTCAGGGAGCTTATCAGAAAAATCAGTTTCTGGGACAAGCTGGTGTTCATTTCCAGAAGATAGGTGGCAGCACGGAAAAAGATAATGTGGATGCAAATCTAAAGAATGGTCAGGACGAAGGTATTTCTTATACATTCCGAACTGTATGGATGCCTTTCTCAAAGGCTAAAGATAAAGGTTTTCACTTAGGAGTTGCAGCTTCTTACCGTACGCCAAAAACGGATATCGGTACAGGAAAACCAAATACTGTGAGATATAGTACTACTTCTCTTTCAGGGATTGATAAGGTTAAGTTTATGGATACAAACTTCATCACTAATGTCGATCACGATTGGTTGTTTGGCGGTGAACTTGCTGCTTATAGCCATGCTGTCCGTTTCCAGAGTGAATATATACTGAACCAGACTCACAGAATTGGAGGTCTTGCTACTGAGAAGTTTAACGGTTATTATGCTGAAGCTGCTTGTATATTGTTTGGTGGTGAGCAGAAATATGTTGCTTCAAAAGGTGCATTTACTCAGCCTTCTTGCGGAAAAGAGTGGGGAGATGTGGAAGTGGCTGCCCGTTATGATCGTCTTGATATGAATGGAACAAACTTTAATGGCGGACAATCTAATGCATACACATTGGGAGTTAACTATTATGCAAGCAAGTACCTGAAGTTTCAGCTGAACTATTCATATGTTAACCATGATAAATATGCAAATGGTGCAGGATCGTATGGTGTAGGGTATGATAATTTAGGAGCCGTAACCAAAGATCCTTCAAAAGTTGATAAGAATATGGACAAAGTAGGTAATGATTATAGCATTGTTACTCTTCGTGCTCAATTAAGTTTCTAATAATGGCGCAGGAGATAGAACGGAAATTCTTGGTAAAAGGAGAATTTAAGTCGGAGGCTTATTCTCAAAGTCATATTGTACAAGGTTACATAAGCAGTGCGCATGGGCGCACTGTTCGTGTAAGAATACGCGATGAAAAGGGATATTTAACCATTAAAGGAGCTTCCAATGCTTCGGGTACAAGCAGGTATGAGTGGGAGAAAGAGATTTCACTAGATGAAGCTCTTGAGTTGATGAAGCTTTGTGAACCGGGTATCATTGATAAAACCAGATACCTGGTTAAAAGTGGCCGTCACACATTCGAAGTTGACGAGTTTTATGGAGAAAACCAAGGACTGATTCTGGCTGAGGTGGAACTGGCTTCTGAAGATGAATCATTCGAAAAGCCCCAATTCATCGGTGAAGAGGTAACTGGAGATAGGCGCTATTATAATTCAACCCTGATGAAACAGCCGTTCACATCCTGGAAATAATTTGCTATTGTCCGATATAAATCCTAAGTTTGTTTTTGAGTAGTTGTTTTTATTCAATTATATTCATTTAAAACTATTGCAGATTTTTGCTGATTGGTGTGAAGATATGAATGCATTACACACCTTTATTAGTGAAAATATTAGAAATAATATTAAGATTATGGAGAAGCTTTATTCTATTTTCCCTCAGGAACTGGTAACATTTGTTCTGGTAACTTTGTTTTCTCTTCTTATTGGTCTTTCTCAGCGCAAAATGAGCCTGAAGAAAGAGGGAGAAGGAGCAGAGAAGACCTTTTTTGGAACAGACCGCACATTTACGTTTATCGGGATTCTGGGCTATCTTCTCTATATTCTCGACAAGGATGATATGCGCCTTTTTATGGGTGGCGGACTAGCCCTGATCATTCTTTTCGGGCTGAACTATTACGTGAAGATGGCCCAGCATAACATTTTTGGTATTACCACCATTGTTACCGGATTAATCACCTACTGTCTGGCACCGATTGTGGTTACCCAGCCTTCCTGGTTTTATATCATGGTAGTGGTAACTGTGCTTCTGTTTACTGAAATGAAGAGCACATTCACGGAAATTGCTCAGCATATGCAAAATGATGAGATGATTACTCTGGCAAAGTTCCTTGCAATCAGTGGTATTATTCTTCCAATGCTTCCTAATGAAAACCTAATTCCCGGTATAAACCTTACTCCATACACAGTCTGGCTTGCCACTGTAGTGGTTTCGGGCATTTCATATCTTTCTTATTTGCTTAAGAGATATGTATTCAAAGAATCAGGAACGCTACTTGCCGGTATTATTGGAGGATTATACAGCAGTACTGCTACTATTTCTGTCCTGGCGCGTAGATGCAAGCATGCAAAGGAGAGGGAAATCCCGGGATATGTAGCGGCCATGCTTATGGCTGTAAGTATGATGTACCTTCGCTTCTTGATCCTTATACCCATCTTTAGTTTAAAGATATTCCAGTCCGCATATCCTTATTTGCTTATCATGTCTTTTGTTTCGGCAATAGTAGCCTGGTTTATTTCCAGAAAAACGGAAAAGAAAGAGGTTTTGGAAAATAATGACGAGGAGGATGAAGAAAGCAGCAACCCTTTAGAGTTTAAGGTTGCCTTGATTTTTGCTATATTGTTTGTTGTATTCACTGTTGTGACCCATTTCACATTAATTTATGCCGGAACAGGGGGATTAAATATACTTTCCTTTTTATCCGGATTAAGTGATATTACACCGTTTATCCTTACTCTGCTTCAGGATACAGGAGGCGTGGCTGTGAGTGTAGCAGTTGCTTGCACCTTGCAGGCTATCATTAGTAATAACCTGATGAAGATGTGCTATGCGCTGTTTTTTTCCGGCAGAAGGAAAGAAATGCTTCCTTACCTTACTACCGGATTCTCTATTGTTATAGGTGTTAATGCTTTATTGCTTCTCTTTTTCTATCTGTAATTAAGTACTGATTGTTTTATTTGGATGCTTGCTGAGGTTTTATGATTGTGATGTTCTGAAACCCCAGATGATGCATTACTTCTCTCAGAATTAATAAAGATGCTGCAAAAGAGTTGCTTTCAGGTAAAGTGTCGGTACTGAAAGGTCTGCCTGAGATAATTGCGGCTAAACGACTGAATATATCTTCCATCTCTTTGATTGATAAAACAACTTTCTGAGAGGGTGCTTCTTTTCCCGATTGCAGAGCAATCTCATATATAGCAGGAGAAGCAGAGCATAGCTCAGAGTTGGCCGGTAATAGCTTTTTAATTGGAATAATATTATCTTCAGTAAAGTTAATGGCATATTCTATTTCACTTGGAGTGGGAGGGATGTGCTTGAAGAACTCTTCAGATGTCTTTTCGCTTCCCAATGGGAGTATATGGATATCATCCGGTTCAACCGGGGATTTTCCAGAGGCTAAAATAGTATACTCTTCAGTGATGTGAAGTAACGTTATTATCTTTTCCTGAAGTTCGGCGTGTGCTGCCTGATAGAGTTTTGTTACGATAGCTTGTATTTCGGGGGTTACAGTAAGATTCATAATTCGATGAAGTTTTAGATTACTGAATTATATATATACCCCGTAAAGGTAATCTAAAAATCCGGAAGGCGATCAGTGATAATCTGACTTTAAAATAGCATTGTTTATTAATTTGTTCCCTTTACCGCATAATCAGAATGCAGTAAAGGGAACAGATTTTATTTTATTATTAGAGTTTAGTAAACTCTACCCTACGGTTTTTAGCTTTGTTCTCTGCACTGTTATTGCCGGCAAGGGGTGCACTTTCTCCTTTACCGTCAGTCTCTATCCTTGAACTGTTTATATTGAATTCATTTATCAGGGATTGCTTCACGCTCGCTGCCCTGCGTTTTGAAAGATCCAGATTTAAAGCATCATCGCCATCGCTGTCGGTATGTCCGGTAATCTTTATCCGCACTGCAGGATTCTCATTGAGAATATTGGCTATTTCCTTGATTGAACCGTATGATTCCGGCTTAACGATATCTTTATTCACGTCGAAATAAATGCCATAGCTAATCAGTTTGCCTTCTGTCATTAATTTGCTGCGCATATCGGGTGCTGCAGTAGTAATCTTTATATTAGAGATATAAGAGCCGCAGGAAGCTCCTCTGTAAAGTTTAAAACATAGCCGTTTGAATTTGCTTCCTTCATAAATATTAGTAGGCATATCAAGAACTTTAGCACCTTTCTGATAGATACGTACTCTCCGGTTCTGAACCCAGATAATTACATGGTTAACTTTTCCCGCTTCGACAGCGTTTACTGCAGACAATCCTGAAAGAAATTCATTATTTCCTTTTTTATATCCCTTGGTTATCCAGTTTGCCTTTTCCATCTGAATATGTAAACCACAGGTACCCGGGTTTCCTTCTTTGTCCATTTCACTGTGGTTGTTTTCCCCGAAAAGAACAAGGTCGGCAGCAATACGTGTTGCGGTAGTTTTGGGAACAATATCCATTTCCAGAATAAAGTTCACCGGGAAATCAATATCTTTCATATACCAATAGGTTCCCTCTCCGCTGTTCAGGTTTAGCCAATGGCCGGGGCCAACATTCAGCGTATTGATTTCACCGGATACATCCGTGGTCCATAATGCAGGGAAGTCGCCCACGGCATCCTGGCTGAAGTCTTCAAAATAGATAATCCGGTCTCCCGGAACAAAATCATAGCGAGAGTAGCTTTCCAGCTTTCCTTTTTCTGCTGATTCCGCGGAAACATTTTCAGTACCTTTATTCTTACTATCACTTTTATTTGCAGGCTTTTGCCCTTTATTGAGCTCATTGTCAATAACCTGGTCAGTTTTCTTTTCGGTCTTTTTCTCAACCTTGTCAACAACCTTGTTCCCTAGCTTCTTTAGCCATCCCTGGCCGTTTGCATTCACAAATACAAACAGGAACAAAAGAAGGTACAATATTCTGTTTCTTTTCATAGTTTTAATTATTAAAAAGTTATGCCTTTCTGAATGTACAATGCGCTAAGCAGGGTAGAGAATAAAAAGAAAACAAGGATAACACAGACTATGGACGAAAGGTAATACGGGGTTACTTTTTCTTCGGGTGTTTTCATCATAGGAGCAATTCCCAGATACAAAATATACAGGCCGTACAATCCCACAATTCCTGCCAGAGTTCCTAAAGATGGGATAATATATAAAGCTCCGGCCAGGAACATTGGTGTGTAAGAGTATACAACTAACTGAAATGCCTTGCTAAAGTCTCCTTTTGATTGAAACTTACCAGCCAGCATAGCAATGATATAAGCAGTAAGGTATGCACTGGCAATGGTACCTACATATGAGATAACAGCCTGACGAATGCCGGCACTTACCGATCCAAGGTGTACGCCAAGTATATTGTATCCTACTAATCCGTAACCAATAAACCATCCAACGGCGGGTATCAGTGCCAATACAACCAGATACGTAGTCAGAAGCTTGCCTGCTGTTGTTTCTTCCGTGTCAATAACCTGCCATTCTGTTTTTGGAGATAGCATGATTTTCTTTGCTCGTTCAATTGTGTTCATAATATAGTTTATTTTGTTAGAAATAAGGGTTGATTGCTTAAACTCAAAAAAGTTCTATTTTTCAGATTTATGTATGGGTTTGTCATAGATAAAGTTTCCCCGGAATGAGATTGACTGGCGATTTGTCGGGGTAACATATACGTCGGCATCGCCCGAACTGTATATGGATAGGTAGTAGACAAAGCTATCTTCGTCCGTACGAGCCTTGAATTGAATCTTTGCTGTTCCTTTCTTGTCGAAAGTCAGTTTGTAGTTGGTTATCTTTTCATCAAAGATTAGTCCTTTGCCTCCACCTCCGTAGGGCACGCTGTAAGCAATACCAAAATAGGGTAAATAAGAGAACACCGAATCGTTACGAATCTCTACTGAATAGGTTGATGTAAGGAATCTGCTTCGTCCTCTCATGGGATAAGCAATATCTACTTCCACCTTTATTTTCTGTGCTTCTATTAACTCCCTGATTGCTTTCTGGGTTTCTTCTTTTTTCTGCTTTTTAGTCTGAGCATTTATTGGCAAAGTAACAGTCAATAAGAGCCCTAGCAGACAAATAATTAACTTTGTTGCTTTCATTATCTTTAAATTTAATCTCTATGATAATAAACACTTTAGGGGATAAAAAGTTGCATAAGGGGACTTTCTGAAACCTTTGCCCGAAGAATATTATTTAGACCCGGGTCTTAGTGGCATTTAGACCCGGGTGTAAAGTACACTGAGACCCGGGTCTAAATAGATGTTTGACCTGGGTCTAAATGAAACTCTTTCACCGGTTTGGAAAACAAAAAGGAGAATTCAAAAAGACGATTCTTTGATCCTGCAAATCATTAAACTCATTGACTGTCTTGTTGAGATTATCTGTTTTAATAATAAAATAGCCCGTTGATAGAATTAAGGACATCCTTAATTCTATCAACGGGTTATTTTATTTTATAGGGGGCTGGGTTATACCAGCTTCGTATTCTAATTTACTTCAAATACGTTTTGTGGCATGTTCATTTCTTCGTCCGATTCACTATTTGAAGCTGCATTTTCTAAATTCAGCTCTTTTCTTGGAATAAATACCTCCGGCTTTGGCATTTTATAAACAGAATCACGTAAGAAAGTACGGAATGCTTTGTAGTCAGTAAACTGTTTCTGCTCTTCAACAGATATTATATTTCCAATGCCAATCCGAGGATTCTGTTTGCTCTTGTTAAATACCTCATAAGGCATCCTTATCAGGCGTACTCTCCAATTGATAAGTCCCAGAGAGAAGAAGAAAGGAGAATTCTGATCGAAAAAGCGTATAGGCACAATTGGTACCTTAGCCGATTGAATAAGCTTTATAATGCTTTCCTGCCATTCACGGTCTCTTACGCATCCGTCGCGTAGGCTGAGGTCGGAAACTGCTCCTGAAGGAAAGAAACCCACCGGATGCCCTTCCTGCAAATGTGACAAGGTTGTGCGTATGCCGTTTATATTTTTAGATGTAATGCCTATTTCTGTATTTCCTTTGGGTTTTACGGAGATGAAATTAACATCCATTGCTTTGATAAGAGACAAAATATGATTCACCATCACTTTATAGTCGGGACGGATACTTGCCATCAGGTCTATCAGCATAATGCCATCCAGTCCGCCATACGGGTGATTTGAGATAGTTATAAAAGCACCTTCAGGAAGCTGACTTAATCTTTCAGCATTCCCTATTCTGTAATTAACATCTAAATCATTCAATAAACTTGCAGCAAAAGCAGGACCAGAGCAATTGCACGAGCGCTCGTACAATTTATTGACCCTATCCATTGCAAATAAACGTATGACAAATTTTGCCAAACGGTTTCCGGTTTTCCCTTTAAAAACGGGAGAAATGTTTTCCAGATCGTTTATTTCAATTAATTCCTTTTTCAAAATGCAAAAAATATATTAGTTGATACTAAGCGTTTCACAAACGCGTTGCTATATTTCCCGATTCAAGAATGAATTTTCTTAAATACCCAATGTCGCTGAAGCATATAGTTAAAAAGAACAGAGACTATCAGGTCCGTAATAATACGGCTTATTCCATATTTTATGCCACAGAAAGTTGTAAAACAGTAGGTTCCGGCTGCTTTTAATGCTATACTGTTTGCTACTACAAGAGCAAACCGTGTAAGTTGCTTTGTAGAAGAATGCTTGTAAACGCTGTCTTTTGATTGGAAAGTCCACTTCTTGTTGAGAGAGAAATTAACAACTGCACCGATTATTCCACCAATGCCAATTGATATAGTATAATGAATGCCCAAAAGCTCGGTACATAAAATCATTATACAATAATCAACAATTCCTCCAAAGAATGAAGAAACCTGAGCTTTAGTGAAGACAAACAGTTTCTCAATCATTCTTTTCTGCTTTCAGTTTCTCCTCTTTTTCAGCAATATCTCTGAGATCTGCCAAATGAAGCAGCTTTTTAGTATCTATAATGTTTGAGACGAGTAGCATAACACAGACTATTAATCCTGAATAGATGATTGAGTCTCTCACAAATACCTCTAGTACAAGGATCAGTGAAATGATAATTCTTACCTCTGTAGGGCCAAATAAACCGTTATCTATAGAGTATTTATCGGTAATCTTATATCTCAGTAAAGTGGTAATCATCTCCCAGCCGTACATTACTACAAAGCCAAATCCAAGTAACTCGGCCGGACCTCCAACATAGATCACGAATCCTAATCCTATGAGTATTGTTGTAAGCCAGTCAACAGTAATATCAAGAGAGAAGCCGTACCATTTTCTGGGAGTCTTACGATAATATGCAATTCTGCCGTCCAGAGAGTCACCAAACCAGTTTGTTACAAATCCCAGAACCCCAAGCAATAGATAATTTACATCAACATAAGTGGCCAGAACAAAACTTGCGGTTGTAATTAAACTACCAAAAAGTCCGATACCTGTAAGCATATTCGGAGTTATGCAGGAAGGAATGCGTTCAACTAAATAAGCAAGCGCTTTTTGTTCCTGATTTTTAAGTAAGTTGGTTCTGTGTCTTCCTTTTGAAATGGTAGATAATATTTCTATTGTTTCTCGGGATAATTTATTTCTCATTTGAATATATTTGAATTACTAAAACGATCTCTGGCTGTTTGCATTTAAAAAATAATGTAAAGTTAGGGAAAAGATTTAAATATTGTGAATTTTAAGTTGTGAAATACTATTAATTCCCCCTTTTTACCGTTTTATATTGTACTTAAATAGTCCTTTTTAGTCAAAGTTTATTGTGCGTTATTAAAATTTAATGGTTTAAATATCAGGTGTTTAATATGCTTTTTCCCTTTTTATAAATAATATTTTGTTTATGTATTGTTTTTCCATGCTTTTCTGAACACCGGAACTTCATAAGCCAGCATTACAATCCATCCTGCAAGGCAGGCAAATGCAACTCCCGACAGTCCGAAATGAGGTGCCAATATATACGCAGCAATGGCCCGGGCTGTAATCTGAAAAAAGGTAGAGTTTAATGTAACCTTTAATTTCCCTATACCACGAAAATAGCCTTGGTATGCATTTGTTAGGCCAGGCAGGAAATAAAAGAAAGCCATTGTTTGCAGATATGATACTCCTGATTCAATGACTTTGGCTCCTTCATCGCCAACAAATGGATAGATTAACCAGTGTGCGCCGAAATAGATGCCAACCATTAGGAATGCACTATAAATAAGTTCTATCTTGTAAGATGCAATAAATCCTTTTCTCATTCTGTCTGTCTGTCCGGCTCCCCTGTTTATTGCTAAAAACGTGGTGGCGGAGTTGGCAATGCTTTGTTCAGGAGCAAGAACGAAATCGTCAATGCGATTCACTGCATTAAAAGCTGCTATAGCATGTACGCCAAGCGGATTGACGGCTCCCTGCACAAACAGTTTGCCTATATATAAACATGTTTGCTGCATTGCCGAGACTGAACTGTAATTTACTGTATCGCGTAACAATAATCTATCGAACACAAACTCAGAACGCTTGAATTTCAGGCTCGGAATTTTTTTCCAGACATAATAGATGCATAGAAAAGCAGATATTGCTTCTGCTGTTACGGTTGCACATGCCGCACCTACTACTCCCATTTTAAAGACAACAACAAAAAGAATGTCCATTATTACATTCATGATTGATGAAGTTATCAGGAAGTAAAGCGGAACTTTTGAATTGCCCATGCTACGCAGGGTTGATGCGTAGATATTGTATGTGAAGGTAAAAATCAGTCCGATAAATATGATCTGAAGGAAATGCGTTGCATCATCAATGATTTCACTTGGGGTATTCATGAATAGCAATATGGTGCGGGAGAATATAATGCCGAGAATGATGAGGACTAATGTAAAAATGCCTCCTGCAATAAACGAGGTAGATATTTCACGCTTTAACTTTTTCATGTCGCCTGCTCCGAAGAATTCGCTCATCAGCACAGACATTCCAAGGCAAATGCCGACTATCATAAATATGATGATGTTCATTATCGGGCTTGCTGCTCCAACAGCTGCCAATGCGTTAGGGCCAACGAACCGACCAACGATAATAGAATCTGCAGCGTTATATGTCAATTGAAAGAAATTTCCAAGGATCAGAGGAATAGCAAAGCGGATTAGTTGCGGGGAGATTCTGCCGACTGTCATATCGGCTTTATTTTTATTATTCATATTCTATAATTCAATATCTGCTCTCTTCTCTCAAGAAACAGGCAGATTAGAAATTCATTTTCTTTGTAAAGACTACAAAGGTAGGGCTTTTGGTTTTTTTAATGAAAGATGGTCTATCAATAAACTCTTATTTAAATTAAAAAGTAATAAATGGGTGAGGTGTATAAAGAAAAAGACCTGCAAGAAATCTTGCAGGTCTTTACTAAAGTGCGGCTGAAGGGACTCGAACCCCCACGACTCTCGTCACCAGATCCTAAGTCTGGCGCGGCTACCAATTACGCCACAGCCGCATTTGCGGTTGATGTCGCACTTTTGTTTAGCGGTTGCAAAGGTAGGAATAATTTCTTTCCATGCAAATAAAATCGCAATTTTATTTATTATTTTTTTAAGAAAGTGCGTGCTCGCTCAATAATTGTATCAATTCCCTTGCTATAATCACTGGGAGAAATATCTACTTTAACATCGGGATCTATACCCCATTCTATCTGACTCATGTCGGCCGCAAAGTGCGGACTGGAGGAGAAACGGACGTTCCATCCGTTAGGTAGTTCAGAGGTAAAAGGAAGTCCTGAACCTCCACCGGTTTTATCGCCCATAGTAGTAACCAGTGGAAGAATGCGCATGCTGTTTACAAAGTCGTTCGTTGCACTAAAACTGCGTCGGTTGGTCAGCACCACCACTTTCTTTTGCCATCGGATGCTGTTTGATGGCTCCAGGTAAATAGGGTAGGGCTCTGAAAAATTATTGTGCCCTGTTCCTGTTTTATGGCTTATATATCCGGTGAGAACCTTTTCATTAGTAAATCGCTCGGCTAGTTTGGTGGCATTGGTAATTGTTCCACCTCCATTATTGCGGACATCAATAATCAGTCCGTCGCAGATAGCCATGTAACTCAGTACTTCATCCAGATTTCCACTTCCTATGCCATCTGAGAAACTTTCATAATAGATATAGCCAATATTATCTTTCAAAATCGTGTATTTAATTCCCGCAGCAATGCGATAATCTTTACCAAGATAGTTTTTCTGTATGCTGTCGCTGAAATTCATCGGGTAATCTTCATACCACTTCCAGTAACGAGCCACATTATTTGCAGAATATAGATTTACATGGCCATCTTTTAGTTCGGTAAGCATATCGCCTAGTACTTCAAACAGCCCTTCGTTTGTCATATCAGCAGTTATTCTTTTCTTGTACTTTGTATGGATGGCATCCCAGTCTATATTTTTGTAATCCAGAAAGCAATATTGCTCATCAATAATCTTCCATAATTCCTCAAAATTGCCTTGCGGAGTATCATCAAAGGTTGCCTGCTCTACACAAGAAGTGAATGATAGCAGCAGGAAACAGAATGCTATGCTCTGAATGGTATAATATTTAATATTTTCTTTAAATCTCATTGTGCTCATTTGCTGTTTACATTCTAATATGCTCTTATCTTTGCCGGAAGCGGATTGCCGTTCTTATTATGCATAAGGTACAGGTCCTTCACAAATCCCACCATAAATATATGTGAGTAAGTATGAGTTTTCAGCTGGTTGACTTTAGATTGCTGGATATCCCAAAGGTAGCTGAGCCGTATCTTGGAATATCTGACAGGGAAATCAAATGTGAACATCTGGCGGATGGAAGGCTGATTTTTCAGTGTGGTGAACTTTACCACTCCGTCACTATTGCCCAGAGTAAATATCTCGTAGTAAGACTGCCCGTAGTTTGGCGAGAACAGAGCGCCTATTAAAGGAACATTGGCCTGATAACGTGCAACCATTTGATAGTTCTTAATCTTAAAACGGTAAATAGCCATGCCTGAAGCTGCAAAGTTGGCATAAACTTTAGCCGAAGCCGGGTTGTTTGAGTTCCGGAGGTTATATACAAAACCTCCGTTGATATCGCTCAATCCTCCGGCCAGAAGTTTCAGGTGTTCATTGATACGGAACTGATAATGCAAACCATAGTTCCAGTTTACCAATCCGGCAAATGTATTATTATCTTCTGCATTGTTATGAGTGTAGGAAAGATTTGCCTGAAAGAAATTCTGCACCGATATATTTCCGTCAAAGAGCTTAGTCATTCGGATTGTCTCTCTTGCAACACGTCCTTCCATACCTGTATATTCCTGAGGGGTAAGGTAAGTGTCCAGGATATTAGTGTATCCTAATCCGTATGTAGTGGAGCGGGTAACGTATCGGTTGGCCTGCAATGAATCGCATTGAGCGGAAACAGTTCCGTTCAATGCGATCAGGAATACAAGTAATGCTGCTATTTCTTTCATTAACTTATTTATGTTTAGCATTATAGCCTGACTTGCAGCAATCTATAATGATTATCAGAATAATTTCATCTGTCCTGTTATCTCATCAATTATATCGCCTTCAGTTTTGTCTTTATCTGGATCGATGTTTTCAACTTCTGTATCCTCGATGTCAGATTCTTCATTGGCCGGTTCCGGGAATCGGGTTGGTTCCAGCTCATTAATGGTATCAATGGTAAAGGTTGAAATACGTTTTCCTTTTGCCTTGAAACTTTTAACGGAAATAAACTCATCCGCATCTATAATTATCGGATCGCGGAAATTGTCATTTCCTCCAAACACAACTTCCAGACGAGGATAGTATTCATCAGTCAAAAGGATTAGCTTGCTATCCTTGCTTTCGCCAAGATAGTTCTGTTTGCGTGATGAACCTTCAAAGTTGAAGCGTTTCAGGTATGGGTAGTTTTGCTGATCGGCATCATAAAGTGCGGCAGACCATATTTTGTTTGGATCAAACTTCTCTACAATACTTACATTATCTTCATAATGGTTGCTCAGATCAAAGTTTGAGGTATAGAAATCTCCGTTATTGAGCACAATAAGGATGCTATCGTCACTCTGGAATTCTCCCAGATATTCTCCTCTTCCGTCATAGTTCAGGCGCAATACATCACGGTCGAACCAAACTTTTCGTCCACCCAGTGTAGAACCTCCTTTTTGTTTTAATCCAACTTTGTGAACTTCGTTTTTAGTCAGGATATTACCCATTGACTGGCGTCCTTTGATGGCTATCTCGCTGAAATCTTTTTCGAAGATAATTCTTCTGATACGTGGGTTCGGTTTTAGTGTAACCTTAATTACTTCGGCTTCTCCATTGGGGTTGGCACTGAAATAGACAATGCGTGAACCGGAAGTTCCCTGCGTAATATCATATTCCCTGTCACGGGTCATGGCGGTTACATTGAATCTTTTAATATAATGGAAACCCTCTTTCCCGTCGCGGTAAACAGCATTATAAATGGTTCGCTTGTCATTCTTCTTGAAAATATTCACATAAAGAATGTTTTTGCCCACAAACATCTTATCAGCCACACGTACAATTCTGTATTTTCCGTCGCGGTAGAAGATAATCACGTCATCAATATCCGAGCAGTTGGCAATATATTCATCTTTCTTCAGTGAAGTTCCAATGAATCCTTCTTCCCGGTTTATATATAATTTCTCGTTGGCTTCCACAACCTTTGCTGCTACAATTGTATCAAAATTGCGAAGCTCTGTTAAGCGGGGGAAGTTCTTGCCGTATTTGTTTTTCAACATTGTGTACCAGTCAACTGTATATTCCACAATGTTTGCCAAATGTTTATCAATCTCTTCGATCTCACTTTTCATTTTGGCAATAAGATCTTCTGCTTTATCGGAGTTGAACTTAAGGATACGTCCCATCTTAATCTCCATTAACCTCAGAATATCCTCTTTAGTAACTTCGCGAATCAAGATTGGATAGAAAGGAGTAAGTCTGCTGTCAATATGTTCACAAGCTTCATCCATTGATTTAGCCTGTTCAAACTCTTTGTCCTTGTAAATTCGTTCTTCAATAAATATTTTCTCCAAAGAAGAATATTGCAGATTTTCCAGTAACTCACCTTTGTGGATCAACAATTCCTGTCTCAGCAAACTTAGAGTATTATCTACAGACTTTTTCAGTACGTCACTAACCTTTAGAAAGTGAGGCTTTTGCTCATCTATTATACAACAGTTGGGCGAAACGCTGATTTCACAATCTGTAAAAGCATAGAGTGCATCAATTGTTTTATCTGAAGATACTCCCGGAGCCAGGTGAACAAGAATTTCTACCTGAGAGGAAGTATTATCGTCAACTTTCCGAATCTTAATTTTCCCCTTATCAACAGCTCTTAAAATAGATTCAATCACAGAGGTAGTGTTCTTTCCATAAGGAATCTCTGTGATAGCAAGAGTTTTGTTGTCTATTTTATTAATTTTTGATCGTATTTTTACCGCTCCTCCACGTTCTCCGTCATTGTATCTGGATACATCAATGGAACCTCCTGTCTGGAAGTCAGGATAAAGCTTGAACTCTTCTCCGTGTAAGTAAGAAACAGAAGCATCACACAACTCATTGAAGTTGTGCGGTAGTATCTTGGAAGACAGTCCTACGGCAATACCTTCTACTCCCTGAGCTAAAAGAAGCGGGAACTTAACCGGAAGGGTTATTGGCTCTTTGTTTCGTCCGTCATAAGACTGCTTCCATTCTGTGGTTTTAGGGTTAAACACAACGTCGAGAGCAAACTTGGAAAGGCGTGCTTCGATATAACGGGAAGCTGCCGCACCGTCGCCGGTAAGTATATTTCCCCAGTTTCCCTGGCAGTCAATCAGTAAATCTTTCTGGCCAAGTTGCACAAGTGCATCACCAATAGAAGCATCACCGTGAGGGTGAAACTGCATGGTATGTCCCACAATGTTAGCCACTTTGTTATATCGTCCGTCGTCCAACCGTTTCATTGAGTGGAGAATACGTCGCTGAACCGGCTTCAGTCCATCATTAATATGGGGCACGGCACGTTCCAGTATTACATAAGAAGCGTAATCCAGGAACCAACTTTGATACATTCCCGAAAGTTGATGTTTTACGTTGTCGTCCTGAGAGCCTACCGGTTTATAATCCGAATGCTCATTGATGTCTGTAAATTCTTCTTCTGTAGTATTTCCCTCTTCCGTGATATTTTCTTCGGAAGAAGGAACCTCCTCATCGTTCAATTCGTTCTTATCGATTGTGTCGTCGCTCATAAAATCTTTGTTTTCCTCTTTTTATATCTTGTTTTAACAACAAATTATGTTTTTTACACCTATATAGGATGATGTGCAGACAAAAATACGAATATTATTGAAAAAAATCATTTACTTTGCATTTTATTTCTATCAAGCGAGTTAACAAATAAAACAAAAGATATGGCACAAGAAGATGTTTTTAAGAAAATTGTATCACACTGTAAAGAGTATGGTTATGTATTTCCTTCCAGCGATATTTATGATGGACTTGGAGCAGTGTATGACTACGGTCAGATGGGAGTAGAGTTAAAAAATAACATCAAGAAATACTGGTGGGACAGCATGGTACTGTTACACGAAAATATTGTTGGTATTGACTCTGCTATTTTTATGCACCCAACGATTTGGAAAGCTTCCGGTCACGTGGATGCATTTAATGACCCATTAATTGATAATAAGGATTCTAAAAAACGTTATCGTGCAGATGTGTTGATTGAAGATCAGCTTGCTAAGTATGATGATAAAATCAACAAAGAGGTAGAGAAGGCACGTAAGAAATTCGGTGAATCATTTGATGAAGCACAGTATAAATCTACAAATCCACGTGTGATTGGCCATCAGGAAAAACGTGATGCTTTACACGAGAGATTTGCTAAAGCTTTGAATGATAATAATCTCGAAGAACTTCGCCAGATTATTGTTGACGAAGAGATTGTTTGCCCTATTTCCGGAACAAAGAACTGGACGGAAGTTCGTCAGTTTAACTTGATGTTCTCTACAGAAATGGGATCTACCAGTGAAGGTGCATCGAAGATTTATCTTCGTCCTGAAACAGCACAGGGAATCTTTGTTAATTACCTGAATGTACAAAAGACCGGTCGTATGAAAATACCTTTTGGTATTGCTCAGATTGGTAAAGCTTTCCGTAATGAAATTGTTGCCCGTCAATTTATTTTCCGTATGCGTGAGTTTGAACAGATGGAGATGCAGTTCTTTGTTCGTCCGGGTGAGGAACTTAACTGGTTCAAGACTTGGAAAGAACAACGCTTGAAATGGCACAAAGCTCTTGGATTAGGTGATAAGAAATATCGCTTCCATGATCATGATAAATTGGCTCACTATGCAAATGCAGCTACTGATATTGAATTCGAGATGCCATTCGGATTTAAAGAAGTGGAAGGTATCCACTCTCGTACAAACTTTGACTTAAGTCAGCACGAAAAGTTCTCAGGAAAGAATATTAAATATTTTGATCCGGAACTGAATGAATCTTATACTCCGTTTGTAATCGAAACATCTATTGGGGTAGACCGTATGTTCCTTAGTGTAATGAGCTCTTCTTACTGCGAAGAGACACTGGAAGGCGGTGAAACACGCGTGGTACTTAAATTGCCTGCTGCTCTTGCTCCAATTAAACTGGCTGTGCTGCCATTGGTAAAGAAAGACGGACTTCCTGAAAAAGCACGTGAAATTATCAATGAATTGAAGTTCCATTTCAATTGTCAATACGATGAAAAGGACTCAATTGGAAAACGCTACCGTCGTCAGGATGCTATCGGAACTCCTTACTGTGTTACCGTGGATCACCAGACTTTGGAAGATAACTGTGTGACTATCCGTCACCGTGATACTATGCAACAGGAACGCGTTGCTATTTCTGAACTAAATAACATTATTGCTGATAAAGTTAGTATCACTAGTCTGTTGAAGACATTGATTTAAAAAACTGAATATGAATAAAAAAATATGTTTCCTGCCGGCATTACTTTTGATGCTCTTGTCATTTGCTTCTTGTAGCCAGACAAGTGAGGTTACTCAGTATGATAACTGGCAACCACGTAATCAGGCTTTTCTTGATTCTCTGCAAAAGGTTGTAGACAGTAAGTCTAATCCAAATCTGTTTGTGATTACTCCGATGAGCAATCAAAAGCTGAAGATCTATGCAGAAAAGGTTGCCGGATATGTGGCAACGGGAGAGCGTCCTTTGGATACTGATACTGTACAGGTTTACTATAGAGGGAAACTGATAAACGGTGAACTTTTTGATCAGGATTTTACTGGAACTAATCCTGACCCGAATTTTGATATTCCAGCAAAATATCCTGTTTATTCAGAAGTTGCTGCTTATCATATAATTACAGGATGGACAGAAGTTCTTCGCCTAATGAAAAAAGGAGAGCGATGGGTTGTTTATATACCATATCAATTGGCATATGGAACAGCTGGCAGTGGAGCAATTCTAGGTTATTCAACATTGATATTTGATATGAACTTAGTCAAAATATGGAGCGCAACTCCAAGATAGATATCAGATAAGTTATAATAGAAAGCCCCGGTTCTTAAGTTAGAATCGGGGCTTTTTATGTGGAATGCACTTTTATTTATTTAAAAGAATCATCTCTTCAATATTCTCTCTTGTATTACATAGGCGGGGAACCTTATGTTGGCCACCCAATTTTCCTTTCATTTTAAGCCAGTCGATAAACAGCCCCTTGCGAGCTACTATAACTTCCAGTGGCTGAAGTGCAATATCTTTGTAGCGTTTTGCCTCATAGTCCGAGTTTAACTCTTTAAGAGAAGTATCTAATACGGATGTAAAGTATTCAATGGAATCGGGTGTTTTAGCAAATTCAATCAACCACTGATGGCGACATTTAGCGCTTCTGTCCATAAAAACAGGAGCTGCTGAATATTCGCATACCTGCGCTCCGGTAGCTTCACAGGCTTTAGCTAATCCTTTTTCTGCATTGTCAATGATTAACTCTTCACCAAATGCATTAATGAAATGCTTTGTTCTTCCGGTGATTACAAATTTATACGGATTCTTGGATGTGAATCGAACAGTATCACCAATCATGTATCGCCATAATCCGCAAGATGTGCTGATTACCATCGCATAGTTTTTATTTAATTCCACGTCGGCCAGACAGCATGCCTCAGGGTTTTCTTCCTGAAGCTCATCCAAAGCAATAAATTCATAGAATATCCCATAATCAATCATCAATAGCATAGAAGGATCTGAGAGGTCATTCTGCACCCCAAAGAATCCTTCGGAAGCGTTATAGGTCTCTACATAATGCATCTTGTCTGACTTAATCAGTTGCTTGTATTGTTCGCGGTAAGGTGCAAAGCTTACTCCACCATGGAAAAAGACTTCCAGATTAGGCCAGACCTCTTCCAGAGATTGCTTTCCGGTAATCTCCAGAACCCGTTTAATCAGAACCAGGAACCAGGAAGGGACACCCGACAGATTAGTTACATTCTGATTAATGGTGCTTTGGGCAATCTTTTCAATCTTACTTTCCCATTCGCTCATTAATGCGATGTTTTTGCTGGGAACGCGGATTAAATTAGCAAGCGGGTTTATATTCTGAATTAAGATAGCCGATAAATCGCCTACCAAACCGTGTTTTGAGTTCAGGTTAGGGTTGTGACTTCCTCCTAAAATTAACCCTTTGCCAGAGAAAAGGCGGCTTTCAGGATTCATGTTAAAGTATAAAGCCACACAATCTTGTCCACCGCGGTAATGAATATCTTTGAGTGCTTCCCTGCTTACAGGCAGGAATTTACTTTTGTCGTTGGTAGTGCCGGATGATTTAGCAAACCATTGGATATTAGAAGGCCAGATCAGATTCTGTTCACCCGTCCGTAATCTTTCAACATACGGCTTAACATCATCATATGTCTGTATTGGAACCCTCTTTTTAAATTCCTCATAGTTATTTATATTGCTATAATCATATTTCTTTCCCCATTCTGTCTGAGCGGCTTGGTGAATAAGCCTATTAAATACTTGTTCCTGGATGGATTCTGCGGCCGTATCATATAAAGCAAGCTCTTTAAGTCGGGGGATAAATAGTTTGCTAATCAGCTTTGTACTGTTCATCCTAATTCAAAAAATTACAAATTGTTATGCAAAAATAGCCTTATTTATTAATATTACTCTACATATATTTATTTTTTTTGCTGATTTTCAAATAACGTCTAATTTTTTTTATCTTTACGCTCAGATTTGAAATATAAATATTTAGGTATGAGAATAGGTATATTGACTTCTGGAGGTGATTGTCCGGGAATAAATGCAACAATAAGAGGTGTATGCAAAACGGCAATGAATTATTACGGCATGGAGGTTGTTGGTATACACAGCGGCTTTCAGGGATTGCTGACAAATGATGTGGAGCTCTTTACAGAGAAATCAATGTCGGGCCTGCTAAACCAGGGAGGCACAATGCTGGGCACTTCCCGGGAAAAACCGTTTAAGAAGAAAGGAGTTCCTCCGGAAATTAATAAACCTGCAATAATGGAGCAGAATATCCGTCAGCTGGGACTTGACTGTGTGGTATGCATAGGAGGAAACGGCACTCAGAAAACAGCAGCAAAGATGGCTGCTATGGGGCTAAATGTGGTCTCTGTTCCAAAAACCATTGATAATGATATCTGGGGTACCGATTTCTCGTTTGGTTTTGATTCTGCAGTCAGTATTGCAACCGATGCTATCGACCGGCTTCATTCAACGGCCAGCTCTCATAAACGGGTTATGGTGATTGAAGTGATGGGCCATAAGGCTGGATGGATTGCTCTCTATTCCGGTATGGCGGGAGGAGGAGATGTTATTCTGATTCCTGAAATAGAATATAGCATAAAGAATATCGGGGAAACAATAATGAACCGATTGAGAAAAGGAAAACCTTACTCTATTGTGGTAGTAGCCGAAGGTATTAAAACCGATGGACTGAAGAGACCTGCTGAATACATTGCCCGTGAGATAGAATACGAGACAGGAATTGAAACAAGACAGACTGTGCTGGGATATATTCAGCGCGGTGGTTCTCCAACTCCTTTTGACCGAAACCTTTCAACCCGTATGGGCGGACATGCCACCGAACTTATTGCTAATGGACAATTTGGGCGAATGATTGCATTGCAAGGCAACGAAATATCTTCCATTCCTTTAGATGAAGTAGCAGGAAAGCTAAAAGTAGTTACAGAAGACCAGGATCTTGTGGTTCAGGGGAGAAGAATGGGAATTTGTTTCGGCTAGTAAACTTTTGATATCTACACGGCAGGAGATAAATTAGTTTCAGTAAAATGAGCTTGCTGGAAGCTATAGCTTACCATTATAGGGTAAATGAAACTGCTTTATTTCTTGCTTTTGCAGGCAGGTAGAGATGGGCATAAAATTATTCTGCTGAGCTAGTTGCTAATTCCCACTCGCTATCCGGAACAACCTCTTCGCTTTTAGGCTCGGCAATTTCCTCAGTCTCAGCTTTAATCTCAGCAGCTTCCTGTTTGGCAGTATTTTCAGCTTCTGTTCTCTTTTTTGCAGCTTCGAAGACCTCCTGAAGGAAATTAGGTATAGTCTGGATCTTTTTTAAAGCCATTTTAGCTGCATTCTGCTGTGATTCTTTTTTGGAATAACCAACTCCGGTTCCTGCAGAAAGTCCTTCAATAAGTATTTCAGACTGGAATATAGGATTTGATTCCTTATCAAGGAATTGTTCTACCAGATCAAAAGAAATAATAACTTTATGCTTCTGAGTCCATTCAATGAGTTTCGATTTGAAATTAACCTCTTTACGGGCAATTTTTTCCAGATCAATAAAGCGTTTCATGATTTTAACTTCCATGAAATACTTGCAGATATCATATCCGCGGTCAATGTAGATGGCCCCCACTAATGCTTCAAATGCATTGCCACACATGTAGCTATTGTGAGAAGAGGTGCGGGTTGAATACTTTATAAGTTTATCGAGACCAATTTCTACAGCCAGTTTGTTTAGAGTTTCCCTCTGAACAATCTTAGAACGTGTATTGGTAAGGAAGCCTTCCTTTTTGCCGGTAAACTGCTTATAAACAATATCAGCTACTATGGCGTCAAGTATGGCATCACCTAAGAACTCTAACCGTTCATTATTGAGTGGACGTCCTTTTTCTGATCTTATGGAAGTAGACTTGTGAAGCAGAGCCTGTTCGTAGAGGCTAATGTCATGAGGGTAGAATCCCAGAATAGAATAAAAACGAGAATAAGACTCCCGATCTTTTCGGAACAAGAGTCTTATTCTATCTATTTTGTTGTTTAACACAATCTTATTCGCTGTATTTCTTAAAGATAACGCATGCATTGTGACCACCAAAACCAAAGGTATTAGAGAGTGCTACATTAACTTCACGCTTTTGCGCCTTGTTAAAGGTAAAATTCAGGTTATAATCAATGTTTTCGTCATTGTCTCCATCTTCATGATTGATAGTAGGAGGAACGATACCATTTTTTATAGCAAGAATACTTGCAATTGCTTCTACAGCACCGGCAGCTCCGAGGAGGTGACCAGTCATAGATTTAGTAGAACTGATATTCAGCTTGTAAGCATGTTCGCCAAATACTTCTTTGATTGCTTTTGATTCTGAAATATCACCTACAGGAGTAGATGTTCCGTGAACATTGATATAATCAATTTCTTCCGGTTTCATTTCAGCATCTTCCAGTGCATTCTTCATCACTAATATAGCTCCTAAACCTTCTGGGTGTGAAGCTGTTAAGTGATATGCATCTGCAGAAAGACCTGTTCCTACAATCTCAGCATATATTTTGGCACCACGTGCTTTTGCGTGTTCCAGTTCTTCCAGGATGATACATCCGCCACCTTCACCCATAATGAATCCATCGCGGCTAGCGCTGAATGGACGGGAAGCTTTTGTTGCATCATCGTTTCGTGTGGATAAAGCATGCATTGCATTAAAACCGCCTACTCCAGCTTCAGTAATAGCTGCTTCAGATCCGCCGGTTACAATAACATTGGCTTTGTTCAAACGGATATAGTTAAATGCATCGGCTATAGCGTTTGAAGATGTAGCACAAGCAGATACCGTTGCAAAGTTTGGACCGTGAAAACCATAAATAATGGAAATCTGTCCGGCTGCAATATCCGAAATCATTTTTGGGATAAAGAAAGGATTGAATTTTGGGCCGTTTTCTTTATTGATAGCATAATTCTTCACTTCTTCTTCAAAAGTTTGAATACCACCAATTCCTGCACCAAAGATTACACCTATTCTGTTTAAATCCTCTTTCTCAAGATCAAGTTCTGAATCTGTTACAGCTTGTTTAGCTACAGCAACTGCATACTGTGTGTAACGATCCATTTTTCTTGCTTCCTTGCGATCCATGTATTGATTTGCATCAAATCCTTTTACTTCGCAAGCGAATTTAGTTTTAAACAAAGACGTATCAAAATGAGTAATAGGTCCTGCTCCGCTCACACCGTTAACCAAATTTTCCCAAAATTCGGGAACAGTGTTGCCTATAGGAGTAAGAGCACCAAGACCTGTTACTACAACTCTTTTTAATTCCATATTATGAAATCAGAATTAAGCTTTTGCAGTTTCGATGTAAGATACAGCGTCACCTACAGTAGCGATTTTTTCTGCTTGATCATCAGGGATAGAGATACTGAATTCTTTTTCGAATTCCATAATAAGCTCAACAGTGTCAAGTGAATCTGCTCCCAGATCATTAGTGAAGCTTGCTTCTAAAGTAACTTCAGATTCTTCAACGCCTAATTTATCAACGATAATCGCCTTTACTCTTGATTCAATTTCAGACATAACTTTAAGTTTTTAATTAATAAATTGAATTATTTTTTTAAATTTGCAGCTGCAAAGGAATGAATATTTATTGTTTCGAGCAAATATTTAACCAACAAAATTCATTTCATTGCACATTTTTCACGATTATGTGCATTCACAAGACGTTTCAATGGATATAAAAATAGCAATATTTGGTTCAGGCTCAGGGACGAATGCCGAAAATATCATGCAATATTTTGAAAGCAATCCGTCTATTGAAGTAGCTTTGGTCTTATCTAATAAAGCAGATGCTTATATATTAGAAAGAGCCAGGTTGCATCATATTCAGGATGTTGTATACTCAAAAAGTGATTTCCAGAACGTAGGTAATCTGTTATCTTTGTTAGATAGATACGAAATAGATTTTGTGGTTCTTGCCGGATTCCTGCTTCAGATACCCGTTGAACTGATACATAAGTATCCCAATAAGATAATAAATATACATCCGGCTTTGCTTCCTAAGTTTGGCGGCAAGGGTATGTATGGAGACAAGGTGCACGAGGCGGTAATTGCTGAAGGAGAAAAAGTCTCAGGCATTACTATACATTATATTGATGAACATTATGATTCGGGCAGCGTTATTTTTCAGGCAACCTGTGATGTGCTTCCAACGGATACTCCTCATGATTTGGCTGCAAGGATTCATGCTCTGGAATATAACTACTTCCCGAAGGTAATTGAAGAGACTATCTGCAAAGAATTCGGGTTGACCCCTGAATAGTCTGGGAGCATAATTTGTTACAAATCAAAACTGGTGGTGCTAAACTTCCTGGAAAACTTCTTTTATATGTCTTGTGCTAAAATTTAGCACGCCCATTGTCACGGCGTTTCAGAAGGGGACCCCTCGTTACCCCCTCCAAAACAACCTTATGTTTTTCTATTTTTCAGCCAGCAAACGATTAGTCTCTGTTTTCCTCTGTTTTGTGCTGATTAATAATATCTTAGGCCCTCTGTTGTTGCGGGTAGTACTTGTTTCAAAATACCTCTCTACTTCAGAAGCTGTTACTCTTTTATTTACAGGTATACCATTCTTCTTATATATATTGGTAAGTACGGCACTGATTTCTGATGCGGTGTATTGCTTCCCTGTCTCCAATAGTTTGTGAACTCCCCGAGCTACAGACGGACAGTTCTTCAGTTGATGCATGCTTTTCTTCTTTAAGATGCTGAGCATGGTCGACTCGCGGAAGTTTACACTCCTTATATATTCAGATCCTTTTGAGAGGTAACAGTCAAAAAGAGTATGCTCGTAGGGAGAGCGAATAATCTGTCGGATTTGTGCCTCGTAATATTTTCTATGTTCCGGATTCTCTGAGAAACGAAGGTGGCTGGCCTTGTCAAGCTGCCGGAGCAATACTTCCGCTTTCCATTTGCGGGTTTTCGCTCTTTGGCGTGCCAGTCGGTCTGAATCGCAGAACAGATAATTTTTTGGTTGGTAATCTACGGTAAAATTTGGTATCGCTTTATAGGCATTCAGCAGGTGGTCTTTATTTGTATAGAGTTCCAGCACTCTTTGCTCGTCGTAATAATTGGCTATTTTGTATTCATTTCTGGTTCCGTCTTCATTTAAGTAACAGTTTCCACTCATCCCAAGAAGCGCTTCAAGGTATGCACCTTTCTCGCCTTCGCTTTTGGCTTTTGAATAGAGGCTCTTTACTGTGCTGATGGCCTGAAATGTTCCTTCCAGATAAAGCTGTGCTTCCATTTCCGAACGGTATTCCAAATCCTCTTTTATGCTGCTGATGTGCGTAACGCTTTTAACTCCATTGCGGAACCTGCCTGCAATCTGAATGGTCTCCGTCTTTGGATCAATAGCCGACTGAGGTGCACCCATCATATCAGACAGGATGATAACGTGAGGTTTACTTTTAGATTCAATATCTACGGCTGAGTAAAACCGTCCCGTAAAGAAGTTTATCTTCGAGAGTTTGTCTACAAAGCTATAAGCCTTTCGGTTGAAATTCTTGGAATGCATATAGGTAAGCTTTTCCATCGCCCCTTCGCTGCAAAAGGTGGTGACTTGTTTCTGAAGATCTAGTGACAGTTCACAGAAAATAGACTCGAAAGTGTCTATTGAATTGCAAAACACACAGATATTACCGGGATACAAATTAATTTCCTCAAGAAATGCCTCGAGAATATTATTGGTGGGCAGCACCTTTATTGGCATGCTGAAATCAAAATCGGGCGTAATTTTCAGTAACGTGAATCCCTGCTTTTCAAATCTTGGGTCGGCGGCTATTAAAGGTGTGGCGGAAACCATCGCCTTTTCTCTGAATCGGAAGAAGTCATCCATAGGAGCCTCAATAGATTCGCGAAAGTCAATGTCCTGCACTAGCTTCTCGCATTCGTCGAACAGCAGAAAGAATTCATTATAGATGTCAATGCCAAGCTCCTCCAGAGTGTCTTTCAACCGCTGAAAACTTTCCGGAGTCACCATAATCTTTCGTTTTGATTTATGTTTCTGGAGATATTCCTCAATTTTCTGTCCCGTGATACCAGAGTATACCCCTAATATTGCTCCTTTGTGCTTCTTTACCTTTCCTTCAATTACCGGAACATTGGGCTCAACAATGATTGAATTTCTGTTGCACACCAGTTCGCAGTAAGTGGCACCTATGCCTGTTAGTGTTTTATTGATAATGCATTGTGTGGGTAACATTTGCTTTCCGTCGCGTTTTAGCGCATCAAGCAAGCGCTCGCCTTTTTCAATTTTTAGATTTACTTCTCTCACTTTGTGTTTTTCTTTAGTTTATTATAATTTTACAAAGATAAAATAATATAATTAATAGCTTGATTTGTGCGTTCTTGTACAAAACAATTAATTGTCTTGTACAAAAGAAAACAATGTTTTGTACAGAAGAATTAATTCTTTTGTACAGAGGAATAATAAACTCCGGTTACATTCTTTTTGAACTCCCGCCTGCTTTTTATTTTTTTTAGATTGATCTTGTGATTAAACTCTGCTGACTTATTGTATTTTAACTGCTATATAACATCTAATTAATCATTAAGAATTGAATTTTAGATAAATTAAGTATTGAAAACAATAATTTAATGTATAAATTCATATTATTAGATTTTAATTACTTATGTTTGCAATTGTAAGATGTTGACCTATATCTTATTATATAATACTATGAGAAAAATCGAATTCATACTGCTCTCTTTAAACCTGCTGTCAGGACCAGTATTTGCAATGCAAATGCATAGTTCCGACGGATGTGAATTTTTGAGAGAAAACTCCGGATATTCCGATAATCAGTATGAATATAGCTTTGACTATAATCAATCTAATCAATATAACATTGCAAATGAAGGCCGCTTAACAGGCCTTTCAGTCTGTGAACATAAGATGCGTGATGTAGTTTCGTCTTGTTGTATGACTAACCTAACCAAAGAATCCCTCCATCAGAACTCAAACAAAGTAGTTCTTGGAGGGATTATTCAAGGAGATACTTCAAAAAAACAAATAGCTTTGGTCTTTACTGGTCACCAGTTTGCCGATGGTGGTGAAGCAATATGCAACACACTGAAACACCAAAAGGTAAAAGGCTCTTTCTTTCTGACCGGAGATTTTTACAGAACTTACCCTAAATTGGTAAAACACTTACAGAAAGGCGGGCACTATCTTGGCCCTCATTCCGATAAACACATACTTTATGCCGACTGGACTAAAAGAGACTCTACTTTAGTTTCGCGTGAAGCTTTTCGTAAAGACCTGACTGACAACTATCAGGCAATGATAAATGCCGGAATTAAACTTCCTGAATTCCGCTACTTCCTTCCTTCTTACGAATGGTATAACAGCGATATATCTTCATGGTGCACTGAAATGGGAGTGCAACTGGTTAATTTTACACCAGGAACTACATCGAATGCTGATTATACTTTGCCGCAGATGAAAAACTACCGATCTTCCGAAGAAATCTATAACAATATTATGATATATGAGCAAGTACATTCATTAAATGGCTTTATGCTTTTGATTCATATTGGAACAGATCCTGGAAGATCAGATAAACTCTATAATAAATTAGATCAGATAATTAATCATTTAAAGGCTTTAGGCTACGAATTTGTTTCTGTAGATAAGTTACTATAGATTCTTATTTGATATTAATATGATAATTATAATATTGATTATGATATCATATTGTTTTATGATAACCTTTTAATGTGTTATTTTGATATTTAATCTGAAAATATTGATAAAACATTAAAAATATTACAATATTTGTTTTGGATTATAAACTAAAACCACTAATTTTGATATTTATTAATGTTTAGTAATACATATTTTAATTGTCGAATTAAAAAGACTTATTGTTCTGATTTTAACTAGCAAATCTATTTATATAACTATTACTTAATTATTGAATGATATGAACATGAACGTTATTAAACAGGAAATCTGTACTTCTTATTACATTTCTAGTTCAAACAGGAATTTAATGAATTTCTCAACTTTAAATTATTGATCTTTTATGAACAAAATTCAACTATCTCGGGAAACATTCTCAAAGAAGTTTCTCACGGCGCTAACCATTGCTTCCCTCTTCTCTACAGTTGGGAGTATGAACGCTATCGCAGGTGTTTGGAATGTTAATGCTACTCATAACGTAAGTGAGCAGCAGCAACAGGCAATTACTCTAAAGGGAACAGTGGTCGATTCAAAAGGTGAATCCGTAATCGGCGCAAGCGTTATTGAAAAGGGAACAAAGAATAATGGAGCTATCACTGATATTGATGGTAAGTTTACTTTGAAAGTAAAACCAAATGCAACTTTGGTGGTTTCCTATATTGGTTTTCAGAAGCAGGAAGTTGCAGTAGGCGGTAAAACTGCTGTTAATATTGTACTGAAAGAAAATTCTGAACTGTTACAGGAAGTCGTTGTCGTTGGTTATGGCGTACAAAAGAAAGAAAACCTGACTGGTGCAGTAAGTACAGTTGATGTAGCAAAGGTCTTTGGAAGCAAACCTATCAATGATATGCAAAAAGGCTTGCAAGGTATGGTGCCGGGTTTAACTATTACATTCAAATCTGGTGAACTAAATTCAACTCCAGATATTAAAATTCGTGGTTTGGGATCATTAAATGGTACAGGTGCTCCATTATTGTTACTTGATGGCGTTGAAATATCCGACTTGAGTCTCGTGAATCCTAGTGATATTGCTAACATCTCAGTTTTGAAGGATGCTGCTTCTTCATCAATCTATGGTGCTCGTGCTGCATTTGGTGTAGTATTGATTACAACTAAAACAGGAGCAGGAACGCAAGATAAGGTTCAGGTACAATATACAAATAACTTAGCCTGGAATTATCGAATGAATTTACCGGAATATTCAGATCCTATAAAAGAGCTGGAAGCTGGAACACTTGCCAACAACAGAGCAGGAATAGCTAATCCAGAGGTGTTTGGTATGTATTTTCCTCAATTGATAAAAGGAATTACAACCTGGAAAGAAAAATATGCCAATAATCGTAAAGGAAACGAGATGGTATATGGAGAAGACTGGGAAATGATAGGCGGTCAAGCTTATTTTTATCGTGTATGGAATCCATTCGATGAAATGTTGAATAAGAGCACATTCCAACAGAATCATAATGTTTCAGTCTCAGGTACAAGTAATAAGACCACATATAATATTTCTATGGGATATTCTTCTCAGGATGGTTGGTTGAAGCAAGCGAAAGAAAATGATTATAGCAAATTGAATGGTAGTCTTTCCTTGAATACAGATGTTACTAAATGGTTGAATTTGGGAATAAAGGTTATGTTGGTTGATACAAAAACCAAGTATCCGTATGCATATCAAAATTACTATCAATATTTTATGCGTTGGGGTGCTTACTTCCCATTTGGTACTTATGAAGGAAAAGAGTTCCGTCATAGCGCAGGATTCTTAAGACAAGCTAATACTTGTGAAAAAGGAGATATTCTGAACCGTTATTCTGTAAATGCTACAGCCAAAATTATTGATGGCTTAACTTTTAAAACAGACTTTACTTATGGTACTAAACGTTATTCTGATCATCAGACAGGTGGTACTACAATAGCGTATAACTTCTGGACAGATGGAAATCCATATTCTTATATTAACGCACCAGGAGCAGGTACTGATGAAACTAACTTCACAGAAATAACTGAAGATAATTGGGCTTTTAATGGTTATTTCACTTATGATAAGATGTTTGCTAAGAAACATACCATCAAATTAATGGCCGGTACTAATGCCGAATATGCTTCATACAAGAAAGTGTACGCGCAAGGAAAGCAATTAATGTCCCCTGATTTTGGACAGATAGGATTAACATCTGGTTTGAAAGATGCTAGTAGTGCTTCTCGTGAAACTGCTGTTGCAGGCTTTTTCTTCCGTGGAAATTATGACTATAATGGCAAGTTCTTATTTGAAGTAAATGGTCGTTATGATGGATCTTCTCGTTTTCCTACTAAAGATCAATGGGGCTTTTTCCCTTCTGCATCTGTAGGTTATCGTATCTCTGAAGAATCTTTCATGGATCCAGTTAAACCTTATTTGTCTAATTTGAAACTTCGTGCTTCTTATGGTTCAATTGGTAACCAGGATGTTGGTAGTTCAACAGACGTTGGTGATATTTACCAGTTCCTTCCTGTTATGACTACAGGTAATGCTTATTGGATTGAAAATGGAAAGAAAGTTTCAACCGTAGGAAATCCTCGTGCTATAGCTAGTTCTTTGACTTGGGAAACTATTACCACTGCTGATCTCGGAATTGATGCCCGTTTCTTTAATGATGAGCTGGGTGTTAGTGCTGACTGGTTCCAACGCACAACAAGCGATATGTTAGCTCCCGGTAAAACTTTGCCAGATGTATTTGGTACTACAATGCCTAAAATGAATGCAGGTACAATGAGAACCCGTGGTTGGGAAATCGCTTTAGACTTTAATCATAGATTTAATAAAAACTTGAGTATGTATGCAACAGCAAGTTTATCTGATTATAAGAGCGAGTTAACTAAATATGATAATGATACAAAGATTCTGAATTCTAATTATAAAGGAAAAGAAATTGGTGAAATTTGGGGATTTGTAACTGATCGTTACTGGAACTCGAATGATACTCGCGATGCTATTGTTGCTTATCAAGGTAAACTTGAAACTGGTAATTTTAAATATGGTGCAGGAGATGTTAAATATGCTGATTTAAATGGAAATGGAGTTCTGGATTGGGGAAAATCAACATTAGATGATCATGGAGATTTAAAGAGAATTGGTAATTCTACTCCAAGATATCAATATGCATTTAAACTGGGTGCTCAATACAAAGACTTTGATTTTGAAGTTACTCTTCAAGGTGTAGCAAAGCGTGATTTATGGCTTCCGGGCGATGTTTATATTCCATATTATAGTCGTGCCGACGTTTTGTGGAATCATCAACTAGATTATTGGACAGAAGATAACCAGAATGCTTTTTATCCAAGATTATATCCAGGTAATAGTGGTACAGGTAACGTTAGTGGTATTGGTTCAGGTATAAATAACTTCTATCCACAGTCTAAATATCTTGTGAATGCAGCATATTTAAGGCTGAAGAATGTAACTTTCGGCTATACGCTTCCTAGTTCATTATCAAAGAAAGTTTGTATGCAAAAGTTCAGAATCTATGTTAGTGGACAGAATTTACTGACATTTGATAAAATGGGCGCGCTACCTCTTGATCCGGAAATTAATACAGGCGAAGGAATTGATTCTGGTGGATATGGTCGTACAGCTCCTTTTTCACGTACCTACTCTTTTGGTATTCAAGCAACTTTTTAAACAGATAAAAATATGAAGACAAAATATATTTTAACTCTCGCGGCTGCAGCATTTATGACTGTGGGCTGTACTGATTTCTTGGATAGACAGCCATTAGATCAATTTACTGATGATAATTTATGGACTTCTGAGAATAACGTTAGTGTTTTTGCTTTTAGCCTATATAATCAATTTGAAGGATATGGCAATGGTAACTCAACTAAAGGATTTTACTTTAAGCAGTTTAATGACGATATGGTTTCTGAAAGCTTCTCGGATTTCAGTAAAAATGCACCTGCGTCTGCCTGTACTTATACATTTGATAAAACGATTAATCAAGATGTGTATACAGGAACTTGGGCTTGGGATGCTATTCGTAAAGCTAATGTGCTATTGGAGAGAGTCCCTAAAGTGCCAATGTCAGATGCTGCAAAAGCTCATTGGACTGGAGTTGCCCGATTCTTTAGAGCATATGAATACTTTAATAAAGTAAAGAACTATGGAGATGTACCATGGGTTAACAAGTCTTTAGATATAAGTAACGGTGATATCCTTTATAAGGCTCGTGATCCAAGAACTCTTGTAATGGATAGTGTATTAGCCGATCTTAATTATGCTTGTGCTAATATGTATGCAAATCAAGGAGATGATCGAGTAAATAGAAATGTTGCTTTAGCTTTAAAGTCAAGAGTTTGTTTATTCGAAGGAACATTTAGGAAATATCATAAAATTGCCGATTATGAAAAGTATCTTCAAGCTGCAAAAGAATCTTCTGCAACGTTGATTAATAGCACTTATAAGCTTTGTGATAGTTATCGTTCAATATATAATTCTCTTGATTTATCTAAGAACTCTGAGATTATAATGTATAAATCATATCAGACAGGTGTTATAACTCACGGAATGAGTGGGTTCCTGACAAGTTCTACTACTATTGCAGGATTGAATAAGGGGGCAGTTGAATCTTATGTTTGTAAAGATGGTCTTCCTATTTCTCAGTCTACCTTATATAAAGGAGATAATAACATAGCTAATGTACTTTCTGATCGTGACGGCCGTTTAGGTCAGACTATTGATAATGGTTTATGTTATGTAAATCACGTATACAAAGGAACAACATCGACTACTGGTTATAAGAGTTTTAAATTTGTGAATGAAGACTTAAGTAGCGCAGATAGATTAGCTCCGAATAATCCAACAGATGCTCCATTATTCTGGCTATCAGAAGTCTATTTAAATTATGCTGAGGCATGTGCAGAATTAGGAACTCTGAATCAATCAGATTTGGATATTTCAATTAACAAACTAAGAGCCCGTGCTGGTATTGCTCCATTAAAAGTTGTAGGAGGACTACCATATTCTGGAACAAATGGTGATGTAGCTATTAATGATTCTAAACGTGATACAGATGTTAATCCTATGATTTGGGAAATTAGACGTGAAAGACGAGTTGAACTAATGATGGATGGATTTCGTTATGATGATTTAATGCGTTGGGCAAAAGGTAAGTATCTTGATACTACTTATAATCCAGAATTATTTGTAGGGGCTAATATTAAAGAAACAGATCCTAATCCTAGTACTAAAATAATTGTAAATGCTGCTGGTTATATTGTTGCATATAATACATCTCGTGCATTTGATGAGAATAAGCATTATTATCTGCCAATTCCAACAGGACAAATTACATTGAATCCTAAACTTACACAAAATACAGGATGGTAATTGATTTTATTAATTGATGAATAATTAAAAAAGGAAGTGATGCCTAAAAGTATCACTTCCTTTTAAAAATCAAGAATTTATGACTCCAGTTCTAGTACTATCAACCATTGTTTGCTACTTTATTATCTTATTTGCCATATCATATATTGCAGGCAGAAAAGCAGATAATCAAGGCTTTTTTGTGGGAAACAGAAAATCTCATTGGTATGTAGTGGCCTTTGCAATGATTGGCTCTAGCATATCGGGGGTTACTTTTGTATCTGTTCCGGGAATGGTGGCAGTGAGTAACTTTTCTTATCTTCAGATGGTACTTGGATTCTTAACCGGACAATTTATTATTGCATTTTTACTTATTCCTCTTTTTTATAAAATGAATCTGGTCTCCATTTATGAATATCTGGAAAATCGTTTTGGAGTTTCAACCTATAAAACAGGAGCCTGGTTCTTTTTTGTATCTAAAATGCTGGGCGCAGCAGTTCGTTTATTCCTTGTTTGCGTGGTTCTGCAATTATTGATCTTTGAACCATTGCATCTCTCTTTCTTCTTAAATGTTATTTTTACAGTTTCTTTGGTCTGGCTTTATACCTTCCGGGGCGGGGTGAAAGCTTTGATATGGACAGATTCATTGAAAACTCTCTGTCTTGTGGGTTCTGTTCTTTTTTGTATTTATTATATTGCCTCAGAATTGAATCTCACCTTTGGTGGGATGGTTAGTGCTATTACAGATCATGACTATTCAAAGATGTTCTTCTTTGATGATGTTAATGATAAAAGATATTTCTTTAAACAGTTTCTTGCCGGTGTATTTACAATGATTGCCATGACAGGCCTTGATCAGGATATGATGCAGCGCAATTTAAGTTGCAGGAACTTTAAAGACTCTCAAAAGAATATGATAACAAGTGGTATTTTACAAGTATTTATTATCTTGTTGTTTTTGGTACTTGGAGTGTTACTCTATATTTTTGCTTCAAAATCGGGAATTGCAATTCCCAAGAAGAGTGACGAACTTTTCCCATTGATAGCCACTCATGGTTATTTCCCACAGATTGTAGGAGTTTTGTTTATTGTAGGACTTATTTCTGCGGCTTATTCTGCTGCAGGCTCTGCCCTTACTGCTTTAACAACCTCATTTACTATTGATATTCTTGGTAGTACAAGAAACAAAAGTGAAGAAGAAACATTAAAAACCCGTAAACGGGTTCATGTATTAATGTCTGTTGTGATGGGAGTGGTTATTATTGTTATAAACCTGCTCAATAATACGAGTGTTATTGATGCTGTATATATACTGGCAAGTTATACTTATGGACCAATTCTTGGAATGTTTGCTTTTGGTATCTTCATAAAAAAGCAAGTACGAGATAAATATGTTCCTTTGGTTGCTATTTTATCACCCATTCTTTGCTTTATTCTGCAAAAGAATTCTCAGGCATGGTTCAATGGATATTCCTTCAGTTATGAATTATTGATATTTAATGCTTTATTTACCTTTATTGGCCTTACATTACTGATAAAGAAACAAAAATAGATGTTTATGAAACCTATTCGTAATTATGTGTTTAGCTTTATTGTAGCCGGACTTTGTTGTCAGGCCGCCGGAGCGCAGAATCTTTCAAAAGAGGTGCGTTCAGCTATTGGTGTTTATTTAACCCAGACTTCACGGAAGAATATTTCTGTTGGTCCTATCAGTATTGACTCTGTTGCTATTAACAATAAAACGATAGAGCTTTATGCTAATATGAATTGCTCATATATTCCTTTCAGGGAGGATAATGTATCTGATATTTATAAACATATTCGTCAGTTACTTCCTGCTGAATTAGCAGGGTATAACGTAAAGCTTGTGACTGATAAGCACACTATTGAAGACTTAATACCATTTGCTTTGCGTAGTAAAAGAGATAAAAAGGCTCTGACTTTCACGAATAGCATAGATAAACCATTGGTGTCTCGTCTTTCTATTCCTTACAGACCTGTTAAAGGATTGCAAAATCGACATATCGCCATGTGGCAAAGCCATGGATATTATTACGAATCTAAGCTGACTCGCTGGGAATGGCAAAGAGCGCGTATTTTTCAAACTGTTGAAGATCTGTATACACAAAGTTATGTATTACCATATTTAGTTCCAATGCTTGAAAATGCCGGTGCTAATGTAATTCTACCTCGGGAACGTGATGTGAATACTTCAGAAGTAATCGTGGATAACGATGGCTCTCTTAGCTGTAACTCAAAGTATATTGAAAAGATGGCATCGAAGAGATGGATTGATGGTTCAATGGTTGGTTTTGCTCAAAGAAAAGAATTCTATGTCAATAACGAAAATCCTTTTCACGATGGAACTTATCGGCAGATAGAAACGATAAAGAAAGGGGAGGAGAGTTCTGCGGAATGGATCCCTGATATTCCTAAAACTGGAACTTATGCTGTTTATGTTTCTTATAAAACTTTAGAAAACAGTGCGGATGATGCTTTGTATACGGTTTACCACAAGGGCGGCATCACTCAATTTAAGGTTAACCAGAAAATGGGAGGTGGAACCTGGATTTATTTGGGACATTTTAATTTTGAAGCAGGGAAGACCAGTGATTCTAAAATTGTATTGAGCAACAAATCCTCAAAAGCCGGAATGGTTATTACTGCTGATGCTGTTAAAATTGGTGGTGGATATGGAAATATTGCCCGACGTATTTCTGAAAGTGGTACAACGGAAAACGCAAAGAGCTCAGAAACGAATGCTCAGGGAGAGGTTAAACCACTCTCTAAAGTTGATTATCCATTTGAGATAAGTGGATATCCTCGATATACAGAGGCAGCTCGTTACTGGATGCAATGGGCAGGCTTTCCGGAGGATATCTATTCACCAAGCAAAGGATTAAATGACTATACGGATGATTATAAGTCAAGGGGAGCATGGGTGAATTATCTGGCCGGAGGTTCACAGGTTAATCCGGGAACAGAAGGTTTGCATATTCCGGTAGATTTATCTTTTGCTTTTCATTCGGATGCCGGTACAACTATGAATGATTCAATTATTGGTACTCTTGGTATTTTTTGTACAAATAGTGATGAAGGTAAATATAGCAATGGTGCTTCCAGATATGCGGCAAGAGATTTAACTGATCTTGTGCAATCACAGATTGTGAATGATATCCGTACTCTTTATGAACCTAACTGGTCACGAAGAGGTATGTGGAACCAATCCTATTTTGAAGCTCGTTTACCTAAAGTGCCAACCATGCTTCTGGAACTATTGTCTCACCAGAACTTTGCAGATATGCGTTACGGGCTTGATCCAAGATTCAGGTTTACTGTCAGTCGGGCAATCTATAAAGGGATGCTTCAGTTCTTGTCTTCTCAATATAAGCAAAAGTACGTTGTTCAGCCTTTACCTATAGACCATTTCAATATTCATTTTACTGGTTCTGATGAGGTGGAACTTAATTGGAAACCCGTGACCGATCCTTTAGAACCTACAGCTGTTGCTGATAAATATGTTGTATATACCCGAATAGATGATGGCGACTTTGATAATGGAGTTGTAGTTAACAAGAACAATTATCGTGTTAAACAGATTTCCGGACAAATATATAGCTATAAAGTTACTGCATTGAATGATGGTGGTGAAAGTTTCCCTTCTGAAATTCTTTCTGCCAGCAGATTAAATAAAGAAAAAGGAACAGTATTGGTCGTGAATGGTTTTGATAGGGTTAGTGCTCCAGCCGATTTTGTTTCGGATAGTATTGCCGGATTCAATGATGAACTTGATCATGGGGTTCCCTATAAACAGGATATTTGCTTTATTGGAGATCAGACTGAATTCAGGCGTAAAATCCCTTGGATGGATGATGATGCTGCCGGATTTGGTGCTAGTAGGGCAAATTACGAGACAATGGTTATTGCAGGTAACTCATTTGATTATCCTTTCATTCATGGCCAATCTATTGTTAAGGCGGGCTACTCGTTTGTTTCTTGCAGTGATGAGGCTGTAATGGATGGTCAGATTAATATGAAAGATTACAAATCTGTTGATCTCATACTTGGAAAACAACGTGAGGTGAAAATGGGTCGCGGTGGTGTTTGCTCAAATCAGTTCAAAACGTTCCCGGATAAACTGCAGTCTCTTATCAAGGATTATTGTGAAGGAAATGGAAATATATTTGTCTCCGGATCATTTGTTGCATCCGATTTGTGGGATAACAATGCACCTCGACAAAGTGATAAAGATTTTGCTATGAATGTGCTTAAATATAAATGGCGTACCGGCCAGGCAGCTACAACAGGAAGAGTGAAGAGCGTGACATCACCTATCTCTGTTTTTTCAGGTAAATATGAATATTTTAATGAACTTAATTCTGAATCATACGCTGTAGAATCTCCGGATGGTATTGAACCATCTGTAAATGATTCTTATACGGTATTTAGATATTCTGAAAATAATCTGAGCGCTGGTGTGGCTTATCAGGGGAAATATAAAACCTGTATTCTAGGTTTCCCTTTTGAGGCAGTCAAAAATAATGGCGACAGAGATCGGCTAATGAGATCTGTATTATTTTTCTTTATGCAAAATAAGTAATTGTAATACTCTCATTATAAATGTAGTATCCTTTTTTGTTTAATTTTATGGGGTTATATAATTAATTACTATCTTTGAACAATCTTTTAAAAGTACGACGAACAAATGAAACTGATAGCGGAAAGTGGTTCTACACGAACAGAATGGGCATTGATTGATGGGGCGTATGTAACAGAACATACATTTACTGAAGGCATAAATCCCTTTTTTCAATCTAGACGGGAGATTAGCCGTAGTGTGCGCTTGGGGCTTCCTGAACATTTTTTTAAAAAAAGATATGAACAGGTGTTCTTTTATGGTGCCGGCTGTTCTTCTCCGGAACGCAAGGAAATCATTGGTGCATCTTTGGTTGCTCAGTTCAAGTCGCCTATCGAAGTTGAAAGTGATTTGTTGGCTGCTGCAAGAGGACTATTAAAAAATGATGCTGGGATTGCCTGTATTTTAGGTACGGGTTCTAACTCCTGTTTTTATGATGGGGAGAATATTGTTCGTAATGTCAGATCATTAGGTTATGTTTTAGGTGATGAAGGCAGTGGTGCTGTTTTGGGTAAGCTTTTCCTTGCTGATTGCCTGAAAGGTTTAGCCCCCGCTGTTCTTATCGAAACATTTTATGATAAGTTCCGGATTTCAGCTGATGATGCGCTGGAGTCAGTGTACGGTCGCCCGTTTCCAAATCGTTTTTTGTCCACTTTCTCTTATTTTCTTATTGAGCATTTGAATAATGATTATGTGTATAATCTTGTTTATCAGAACCTGAAAAACTTTTTTGTTCGTAATGTATGTCAATATGATTATCAAAACTATCCCATTCGTTTTGTTGGTTCAGTTGCATATAACTATTCTTCTGTATTGGATGATGTTGCAAAAGAGTTCGGTATAAAGATAGATACTGTAGTGGAATCTCCAATGACAGGTTTAATAGAATATCATACCCAAAATATTTCTCCAGTTTCACGCTTTTAAATTATTAGTATTCCATTTATATGGAATCGTGCCTTAAAATGTTATTATTTGCAAAAAAATGATTCTAATACGAAAATAAAAGGAAGCTATTTCAGCATTTAAAACATTTATTTTATATTTGTTTTCTATAAGAGCCTAAATTAAAACCATTATGAAAAGGATCTTTCTATCAGCCCTATTATGTCTTATTCTGAGTTCGTTACGAGGCGAAGATTTCCGTTTTGCATTGTTGACAGATATACATGTAAGTTCAGACTCTCTTGCTTATAATGATTTAAGAAGGTCAGTTGAACAGATTAATAAAATCAGGAATCTTGATTTTGTTATAGTGTCTGGTGATGTAACAGAGGAAGGCGATCGTGCATCATTGAAGAGAGTGAAATTCTTGCTTGATCAACTGAATGTGAAGTATTATATAACATCGGGCAATCATGAAACGAAATGGAGTGAATCAGGAGCTACTGATTTTAGCCATATATTTGGATCTGATCGTTTTAAATTTGAGCATAAGGGGTTCCTTTTTTTGGGGTTTAACTCTGGCCCTGTTATTCGAATGGCCGATGGGCATGTTTCTCCGCAGGATATTTCCTGGATGAAAAAGGAATTGGATACAGTAGGAAAAGAGAAACCTGTTATTCTGGTTACTCATTATCCTTTGCAAGATGGTGATGTAGATAATTGGTATGATGTGACAGACGCAGTTCGTCCATATAATATTCGTTCAGTCTTAGGTGGACATTACCACCGGAATTTGTTGTTCAGTTATGATGGCATTCCTGGAATACTAAGTCGCTCTAACTTAAGAGGGAAAGAGAGAGTAGGAGGTTATTCTATTTTTCAGATAACAGCAGATTCTATTCTGGCTTATGAACAAAAAATAGGCGAAGAACCTCGTAAGTGGGCAGGATATTCATTGAGCAGGAAATATTATTCTGCTGATAATTCAGGTTATAAGCGTCCTGATTATTCTGTAAATAATGAAAATAAACAGGTAAAAGAATATTGGAAGATAAAGACTGGTGCAGGGATTTATTCATCTCCTGTTTTATATAATGAAAATATATACGTAGGAGATGACTTGGGTTATTTAAGTTGCTATGTATTAAAGAATGGAAAGAAAAAGTGGAGCTTTAAATCTGAAAATCGCATAGTGGGAACACCTGCTGTGGCTAATGGAATAATAGTCTTTGGTTCTGCCGATAAAAATATATATGGCGTTAATTCCAAAACAGGGAAACTGATTTGGAAATATACGGCGAATGAAGCTGTCTTGGGTGCAGTAACTATTGAAGATGGAATAGCTTATATTGGAGCTAGTGATCATACTTTTCGTGCGTTGGATGTTAAGACGGGAAAACTCCGGTGGGAATTTACTGGTGTGAAAGGATATATTGAAACCCGACCATTTTTGTATGAAGGCAAAGTGATTTTTGGCGCATGGGATAATAATCTTTATGCTTTGGATAAAACTACTGGCAAAGAACTTTGGAAATGGAATGGTAACCTTACCCGGATGCATTTTTCTCCTGCTGCTGTATGGCCTGTTGCTGCAAATGGGAAAGTATTTATTACTGATCCACAACGAGCAATGACTGCCATTGATGCTAGCAATGGGCAGACTGTGTGGAGAACATTTCAATCGACGGTTAGAGAAACAATTGGACTTTCAGCAGATAAGATGCGGGTATATAGCAAAACGATGCAGGACAGTGTTGTCTGTTTTTCAACCCAAGGAAATGTTCCGAAACAGATATGGGCAACTAATGTAAAGTTTGGGTATGAACATGCTCCTTCAATGTTGGTAGAAAAAGACGGAGTTGTATTTGGCAGTACAAAAAGCGGATTAATTTTCGCCTTGGATGCTTTGTCAGGAAAACTATTGTGGAAGCACAAGATTGGGAACTCACTGATTAATACAGTAGTTCCATTGAGTGCCACAGGATGTTTGTTTACAAGTACAAGTGGTGAAGTTGGAATTCTAAGAGCTAATTTCCAAATTAAATAATAACAAGTAATTAAAAAGTAATACGATATCAATATGAAGACCTCGATTAATTGTTTTATCCCTTTTATGGGTACTGCACAAGCAGAACAAACTATACAGAATTTAAAATCAAGTGAATTAGTAAATAAGATCTATTTACTTGTTACAGATAAAATTGAAGAACAAATAGAAGGATGCGAGAAACTTTTGGTTTCATCATTGAACTCTACCTCTGCAATCCGTGAAATAGCGAAACGTTCAGATGCAGATTTCAGTCTGATCTATACAAAATATACATCGTTAGAGCTTGGTATGTTTGCCTTGGAACGTATGTTACATATTGCGGAAGATTCTGCTGCCGGAATGGTTTATGCAGATCATTATCAGGTAATAGGAGAATCAAGAAATCTTTGTCCGGTAATTGATTGCCAGTTTGGTAGTTTGCGGGATGATTTTAATTTTGGTTCTGTATTACTTTACAAGGCTGAAGTTCTTAAAGCAGCTGCAAATGAAATGACGACTGACTACTCCTTTGCAGGTTTGTATGATTTACGTTTGAAAGTTTCTCAAAAGGCTCCTTTGGTTCATATCAATGAATACCTTTATTCCGAAGTGGAACATGATACACGCAAAAGTGGTGAAAAGATCTTTGATTATGTAGATCCTAAAAACAGAGGTGTACAGATAGAGATGGAAGCTGCTTGTACTGCTCATTTGAAAGAAATAGAGGGATATCTTGCTCCTGATTTTAAGAAGATAGAGTTTAATGCGGGCGATTTTGAATTTGAAGCTTCTGTTTTAATACCGGTGAGAAACCGTATTCGTACTGTTGAAGACGCGATCCGTTCTGTGTTGAGTCAAAAGACGAATTTCAAATTTAATTTAATCGTGGTTGATAACTTTTCTACAGATGGTACAACCGAAGCTATCAATAAGTTTGCTTCCGACGAACGATTAATTCATATAATTCCCGAACGTAAGGACTTAGGTATTGGTGGCTGCTGGAATCTTGGTGCACATCATCCAAAATGTGGTAAGTTTGTGATTCAGCTAGACAGCGATGATGTTTATAGCGGTGAAGATACTTTGCAGAAGATGGTAGATGCGTTTTATGAACAAAATTGTGCTATGGTAGTTGGAACCTATATGATGACCGACTTTAATATGAATATGATTGCTCCGGGTATTATTGATCATAAGGAATGGACTCCGGATAATGGACGCAATAATGCGCTTCGTATTAATGGATTAGGCGCTCCCCGTGCTTTTTATACTCCAGTGTTGAGAGATATTAAAGTTCCTAATACCAGCTATGGCGAAGATTACGCATTAGGATTGAATATTTCACGTGAATATCAGATTGGTCGTGTATACGATGTGGTTTATATGTGTCGCCGTTGGGATGATAATTCCGATGCATCGTTGGATGTAGTTAAAATGAATGGTCATAATACCTACAAAGACAGAATCCGTACATGGGAGCTTCAAGCCAGAATAGCTTTAAACAAAAAGAAATGAAAAGAATAATCACATCTGCACAAGTACAGAATCTGCTTCAGGAACAACTGAATGAGTGGGAACTTGCAAGGAATAATTATGAAGCACTGAAACAGGTCAGAGTAAAAGAACTAACTTTTGACGGGTTTAAGATTTCTGTTCAGTTTAATCCTGCCCGTATTGTCTCCTCTTCAGCCAAAGTTGATTCAAAGTCGATACAGGAACGGAAGTGTTTTCTCTGTGAACAAAATCGTCCGGCCGTACAGAAAGGAATTCCTTTTGGAGATAATTATGTGGTGCTGATAAATCCGTTCCCTATTTTTCCAAAGCATCTGACTATTCCTGCTTGCGAACATGTTGACCAACTGATTATTAACCGATTTGGAGATATGCTTGATCTGGCATATAATTTGGATGAGTTCACTGTTTTCTACAATGGTCCCAAGTGTGGAGCATCTGCTCCTGACCATGTTCATTTTCAGGCTGGAAGCAAAGGATTTCTTCCTATTGAGAAAGAATGGAGAATGTTTGCTGACTCTGAAGCTCTTGAATATCAATCAGCAAAGTTGTTTCTCCTTAATAGTTATTTGAGAGGGACTCTAGTCATAGAATCGGAATCTAAAGATAGTGCAGTTAATTTGTTTGAGCAGATATACTCTTCTCTTGAAGTAAAACCAGGTGAAGGTGAACCAATGATGAACATCCTGGCTTGGTTTGAGTCAGACAAATGGGTGATCTGCATATTTCCCCGTACTTTACACCGTCCTTCCTGTTATACAGCTCAGGGTGATGAAAATATATTAATTAGTCCGGCTTCCGTAGATATGGGAGGCGTATTTATCACTCCGTTGGAAAAAGATTTTGAAAAGGTTTCAGCCCAAAATATATGTGACATCTTGCAAGAGGTATGCATGGATGAGACTATGTTACAAGAAATAGTTGAGCGCTTAAAAACAACACTATGAAAGAACCTAAAGTAGATGTGGGGATCATGTTTGAACCACAAATAGATTTTATATTACAAGGCAATTATCTTTGGGAGGGAACTAAACTCACTGGCTGTCAAACAGCAAAGTATTCTGAAGGTAAGATACTTTGGAACGGTTCTGTTTACGAAGCATTACTCTTTGAACCTACTGACAGTGAAAGCGACTCTTTTGAATTGCTGGATGTTACTATTGGCATCAACTTTCATTGGGAACGGAAAGAGAATCAACGTTTTCGTGGTGCATTGAAATTGATTGTTGAGAATAATAAGCTTACAGCTGTCAACGTAATCTCTGTGGAAGATTACCTGATCAGTGTTATTTCTTCAGAAATGAGTGCCACTGCTTCTGCTGAGTTACTAAAAGCACATGCTGTAATCTCAAGAAGCTGGTTGCTAGCTCAGATTCAGAAGAATAAAGAAATTGCTGAAACTAAATCAGAGTATACTGCATTTTCACAGACAGAGGATGAATGCATCAAATGGTATGACCGTGAAGATCATGTGAACTTTGATGTATGTGCCGATGATCACTGTCAGCGTTACCAAGGCATTACCCGTGCTTCTACAAAAAATGTGGAACTGGCGGTGAAAGAAACAGCTGGACAAGTGCTGATGTCGGGCACAAAAATCTGTGATGCCCGCTTTTCAAAGTGTTGTGGTGGAGCAGTTGAAGAGTTTCAATATTGCTGGGAAGATGTGAAACATCCTTATCTGGTTAAGTTGCGTGACGATAAGAGTGGAGAACCATTGCCGGATTTGACGAAGGAAGATGAAGCCGTAAAATGGATATATGCTTCTCCGGATGCATTCTGTAATACAACTGATAAAAAGATTCTTTCTCAGGTTTTGAATAACTATGATCAGGAAACAACGAACTTCTATCGCTGGAAGGTTTCTTATACTCAAAAGGAATTATCAGAACTGATATTAAAACGTTCAGGTGTTGATTACGGGGAGATTCTTGATCTTGTACCTGTTGAACGAGGCGTATCCGGTCGATTGGTAAAACTAAAGATTGTAGGGAGTAAACGAACTCTTACTATTGGCAAGGAATTAGAAATCAGAAGGACCCTTTCTACATCCCACTTGTATAGTTCGGCTTTTGTTATCGAGAAAGAGGAGATGGTAAATAATATCCCCGGAAGATTTAATCTTATAGGTTCGGGATGGGGGCATGGAGTAGGTCTATGCCAGATTGGTGCTGCAGTAATGGGTGAGCAAGGATTTACGTACGATCGTATTTTATTGCACTATTACGTGGGAGCAGCTATTAACAAATTATACTAATAAATCATTATGAAGAATAGAAGAAGATCACCTTGGGCATGGATCCCGACTTTATACTTTGCAGAAGGTTTGCCTTATGTAGCTGTTATGACTATTTCGGTTATTATGTATAAGCGTTTAGGCATTTCTAATACAGATATTGCTTTATATACAAGCTGGTTATATTTGCCGTGGGTTATAAAACCTTTCTGGAGTCCATTTGTCGATCTGCTTAAGACTAAACGTTGGTGGATTGTTACCATGCAGCTTTTAGTTGGTGCCGGATTGGCTGGTATAGCCTTTACTATACCGATGCCCAACTTCTTCCAAACCACATTGGCAATTTTTTGGTTAGTTGCATTTAGTTCGGCAACCCATGATATTGCTGCCGATGGTTTTTATATGCTGGCACTTGATGTTCCACAGCAAGCATTGTATGTAGGCATTCGTAGTACTTTCTACAGAATTGCCACTATTTTTGGGCAAGGTGTGCTTATTGTACTGGCTGGTGGGCTTGAAACCTGGACTGGTAAGGTTCCCTTTGCCTGGTCTATTACTTTCTTTATTTTGAGTGGTCTTTTTATAGCATTTAGTCTCTATCATAAATTTATTCTTCCTGTTCCTGTAACAGATAAATCGACAGTTGGTAATGTGACTGCCAAAAATATCTTTAAAGAGTTTTTTGCAACATTTGTCACTTTCTTCAAGAAGAAACAATCTGTAGTTGCTATTCTTTTTATGTTGTTTTATCGTTTGCCTGAAGCTCAGTTAGTAAAACTGATAAATCCGTTTCTTCTTGATCCTCTTGAAAAAGGAGGACTGGGCCTTACTACTGCAGAAGTTGGTATAGTATATGGAACTGTGGGTATTCTGGGACTTACTATTGGTGGAATTATTGGAGGTGTATGTGCATCAAAAGGCGGCCTTCAGCGTTGGTTATGGCCAATGGCCTGGAGTATATCTCTAACCTGCCTTACTTTTGTATATCTGGGATACTTCCAGCCACAAAGTCTCATAATAATAAATATTTGTGTATTCATTGAGCAGTTTGGTTACGGCTTCGGCTTTACAGCCTACATGCTTTTCCTTATTTATTATTCTGATGGCGAGCATAAAACTGCACACTATGCAATTTGCACAGCATTTATGGCATTGGGAATGATGCTGCCGGGTATGGCTGCCGGATGGTTACAGGATCACATTGGTTATGAAAAATTCTTTGTTTGGGTTATGATTTGCTGTGCGGCAACCATTGCGGTTTGCGCATTTGTGAAGATTGATCCGGAATATGGAAAGAAAAAAGAAGAAATAGAATCTGAATAATATAATAATAAAGAGCGATGAAACTTAAATATTTATTTACTTTGTGTCTTGTTGGATTATTTGCCAGCAGTGTATCAGCCCAGAAAATAAGAATTAAAACCGGAATTGAGGTTTTGAAGGAACAGAACTTTAAAATATTGGAAGGTAAACGTGTTGGATTAATCACTAATCCGACAGGGGTAGATAATGACCTGAAGTCGACAATTGATATTCTTCATGAAGCAAAGAATGTGAAGTTGGTTGCTCTTTTTGGTCCTGAACATGGAGTGAGGGGAGATGTACATGCCGGCGATCATGTTGATAATTCCAATGACCCTTCAACCGGAGTACCTGTATATTCATTATATGGCAAAACACGCAAGGCTACCCCTGAAATGTTGAAAGGTATAGATGTTCTGGTGTATGACATTCAGGATATTGGCTGTCGTTCATTTACTTATATCAGTACCATGGGATTGGCTATGGAAGCTGCTGCCGAGAATAATATTGAATTTGTGGTGCTTGATCGCCCGAATCCGGTGAATGGTCTCAAGATAGAAGGTAACCTGGTTGAAGATGGTTTTTATTCTTTTGTAAGCCAGTTCAAGATCCCTTATGTTTATGGGTTAACTTGCGGAGAAGTTGCAATTATGCTCAATAGTGAGAATATGCTGAAAAAGCAATGCAATTTACATGTCGTGAAGATGAAAGGCTGGAAGCGTAAGATGGATTATACACAAACCGGGCTGCAATGGGTTCCAGCTTCACCGCATATTCCTCATGCTCACTCTGCTGAATTTTATCCAGTATCAGGAATCCTTGGAGAGTTAGGATATATGTCTATTGGTGTAGGATATACCATCCCTTTCCAGATGTTTGCTGCAGAATGGATAAAGGCCGATGAGTTTGCAGCAAAAATGAATGCCTTGAATTTACCGGGAGTGAAGTTCAGACCAATTCACCTGAATCCATTTTATGCAGTTGGTCAGGGAAAGAATCTTCAGGGTGTGCAGGTACATATTACGGATTACAAGAAAGCTGCACTATCTGAAATTCAGTTTTATATAATGCAGGAAGTTGCAGAATTATATCCTGATAAAGCAGTATTTAATAACGCGGATAACAAACGATTCAATATGTTTGATAAAGTTAGTGGTAGTGACCAGATTCGTCTGCGTTTTGCCAAGAACAATAAGTTTGATGATATAAAAGATTATTGGTATAAAGATGTAGAGAGCTTCAAGAAGCTTTCCAAAAAATATTATCTATATAAATAACAGGTCAATAGCCTATAAACAATTCAAGGTTATGAGTAAGGATTATCATTCTTTTCTTAAAGAGATTTCAGCGTTTTTGCCTAAAGAGAGAATCTATACAGATGAACTTCGTCTTTTGGCATGGGGAACTGATGCTGGTTTTTATCGCCTTATTCCTAAAGTAGTAGTTCGTTCTGTTGATGAACAGGAAATTTCGCAAATGCTTTCGATAGCAGACAAGTTGAATTTGCCTGTTACTTTCAGAGCTGCCGGAACAAGCCTTTCCGGCCAGAGCATAAGTGACTCAATCTTGATTGTTGCGGGCAAAAACTGGGAGAAATATACAATCTCTCCCGATTACCTGACAATAACTCTTCAGCCCGGATTAATAGGCGAACGGGTTAACCAGATTCTGAAACCTTTTGGGCGTAAGTTTGCTCCGGATCCGGCTTCTGTAAAATCTGCAATGGTAGGAGGTATCATAATGAACAATGCCTCCGGAATGAACTGTGGTACTCATGCTAATAGTGATAAGATGCTGCTTTCTGTTCGGATTGTATTGGCAGATGGAACAGTCCTTAATACAGGAAATGAAGAGAGTAAAAAGAGATTTGCTGAGAAGAAACCTGACTTTATAAAGGAAATAGAGACATTGCGTGATAAGATACGTAACGACGAACAGCTTGCTAATCGTATTCGTTATAAGTATTCCATTAAGAACGTTACCGGATTAAATATACTCCCCTTTATAGAACATGATGATCCGTTTGAAATAATCACCCACCTCATGGTTGGCTCGGAAGGAACATTGGCCTTTCTGTCCGAAGCTATGATGAAAACAGAATATGATTATCCGTTCCGTGCAAGTGCGATGCTCTATTTTAAGGATATAAAAGAAGCTTGCCGTGCGGTAGTTGCCATGAAAAAAGGGCCGGTTATGGGGGCTGAACTACTTGATTCAAAGTCGCTCAGTTCTGTGAATGACCAAACAGGAGAAGGACTCACTGCTGTTCTCACAGAAACAAAAGCTGCTACCAAGCAGGAACTTGATAATCAGATAAAGGCGATTGAGGCAATTCTTCAACCTTTTGAGACTTATACACCGGTACACTTTACCGACCAGGAAAGTGAATACTCTAAATACTGGAACATCCGTTCGGGAATATTCCCTTCTGTTGGGGGAATGCGGGAACTGGGAACTACAACATTGATTGAAGATGTGGCTTTCCATATCGAAAACCTGCCCGAAGCAACGGCTGAACTCCAGGCTTTATTGGTTAAGCATGGCTATCCCGACGCTTGTATTTATGGTCATGCATTAGAGGGTAACTACCACTTTATTATAAATCAGGCATTTGATACTGCTGAACAGGTTCATAAATACGAGAACCTGATGAATGAAGTAAAGACTTTGGTAGTTGATAAATATGATGGTTCCTTGAAGGCAGAGCACGGTACAGGAAGAAATATGGCTCCGTTTGTGAAATATGAATGGGGAGAGGCTGCTTTTGAAGTAATGAAAGTCGTGAAAAATTTGTTCGATCCGAAAGGGTTGCTTAATCCGGGAGTTATCTTTAATGATGATCCGGAATGCCATATAAAAAACTTCAAGCCGCTTCCGCTAACCAATGCTCATGTTGATAAATGTATTGAGTGCGGATTTTGTGAAGTAAACTGTCTGACTTGCGGGTTTACTCTTTCTTCCAGACAGCGAATTGTTATTCGCAGGGAAATATCCAGATTAAAGAAATCAGGTGAAGACAATGAACGTCTGGAGAAACTTGAAAAACAATATAAGTATCTGGGCAATGAGACTTGCGCAGGAGATGGATTATGCTCCATGTCTTGTCCGATGGAAATAAACGTGGGTGATCTGACTCATGATATCAGGCAGGAAGAATTACCTGTAGGCAGTCTTGGATACAAGATTGGCGATTTTGCAGCAAACCATTTCGCGGGAATGAAGAGTGTACTTCGTCCGGTTCTGAGTTTTGCCAATGCTACTCATGCTTTATTGGGTTCCAAAACAATGTCCTCTTTAACTAAAGGCATAAGATATGTATCAATGGATAATTTCCCGTTGTGGACATCGGCTATGCCAAAAGCTTATTATCCGCATAAGATAGATAAGGAAAGTCAACCTCTAAAGGTAGTTTATTTCCCGAGCTGCCTGAATCAAATGATGGGTACGGCAAAAGAGACACCCGATTCTACTCCGTTAGTAGATAAAACCGTTCAGCTATTGCAAAAAGCCGGTTACGAAATTATCTTCCCAAAAGATATGGATAAACTGTGTTGCGGTACCATTTGGGAAAGCAAAGGGATGATGGATATTGCCGACCGCAAATCAGCCGAACTCGAAGAGGCTCTGTTTGCTGTAAGTGAGCAAGGAACTTATCCTGTTCTTTGTGATCAGAGTCCTTGTCTGCACCGGATGCGTAATGTAATGACGAAAGTAAAACTGTATGAACCGGTAGAATTCATATATACTTTCCTGAAAGATAAATTAGAATTTGCTCCAATAGATAAACCTGTATCAATACATGTAACCTGTTCTACCCAGAAAATGGGACTGCGGGATATGATGATCTCATTGGCCGGTCTTTGCTCCACAAAAGTAATTATTCCCGAGGAAGTGGGATGCTGCGGATTTGCCGGCGATAAAGGTTTTACTCATCCGGAGGTTAATTCCTACGCTCTCAGAAAACTGAAGCCTCAGTTGGAAAAGGCCGGAGTAGAAGTGGGATATTCAAATAGCCGGACCTGCGAAATAGGATTAACTACAAACTCAGGAATTCCGTATGTGTCAATTGTGTATTTGGTTGATCAATGCACAAAACCAAAAATAAAATGAATACGATGAAAACAAATGTTAGTCAGCGATTACTGGCTTTGGATGTGCTTAGAGGCATAACCATTGCAGGAATGATTTTGGTAAATAATCCCGGGTCATGGAGTTCAATATATGCACCTCTTGAGCATGCTCCCTGGACTGGACTTACGCCAACCGATCTTGTATTTCCGTTTTTTATGTTTATCATGGGCATATCAACCTATATCTCCCTCAGAAAATATAATTTCGAGTTCAGCCATTCGGCTGCTTTGAAAATATTAAAACGGACATTGGTTATTTTCCTTATTGGTGTGGCCATTGCCTGGTTATCCTTATCGTTCCGTACCTTTTATTCATTGTTTAAAGAAAATCTTTCATACGGAGAGCGTTTCTGGAGGGCTATCACAAACTTTGAACATCTCCGTATACTTGGTGTTATGCAGAGACTTGCATTATGTTATGGGGCAACCTCTCTTATTGCAATTCTGGTTAAGCATAAATATATTCCGGTCATTGTTCTCTCCACCCTTTTGGGCTATTTCCTGTTGTTACTCTTCGGTAATGGTTTTGAGCAGAGCGAACATAATATTATATCTGTTATTGATAAATCTATTCTTGGAGTGAATCACATGTATAAGGATGCCGGACTGGCTATTGACCCGGAAGGTTTGCTTAGTACCATTCCATCTATATGCCATGTGCTTATAGGTTTCTGGTGTGGCGAACTGCTGATGAGCGTAAAAGATAATGGCGAACGAATTCAACGATTGTTTTTGGTCGGCACTGTACTTACTTTTTCGGGATTGTTGCTGAGTTACGGATGTCCTATCAGTAAAAAACTATGGTCGCCTACATTTGTATTGACCACTTGTGGATTAGCATCCAGCTTCCTTGCACTGCTCATCTGGATTATTGATATTAAGGGATATAAAATCTGGTGTAAGTTCTTTGAATCCTTTGGTGTAAATCCGCTGTTTATTTATGTTACAGGAGCGGTTCTTACAGTGTTGACCGGCGGTTTCTTATTTCCTTATGCCGGAAAGTTGATGAGTATAAAACTATACATTTATAAATACCTTTTGCAACCGGTAATGGAAAATATTCAGGCTTCACTTGTGTTTGCCCTTTTATTTGTAGGAGTTAACTGGCTCATAGGGTATGTTCTATATAAAAAGAAAATATATATTAAGATATGATTTTAATTGCAGATAGTGGATCTACTAAGACAGACTGGTGTGTAGTAGAAGATGGGCAGGTAGTCCAGCGAATTCTTACAAAGGGAACAAATCCTTTTTTTCAGACAGAGGAAGAGATAAGTAAAGAAGTTGAGGAGGCATTATTGCCACAAATAAAAAGTTATAAAATTGAATCTGTATTCTTTTATGGAGCCGGCTGTGCTTTCCCTGAGAAAATAGAGGTAGTACGTTCTGCCATAGCTAAACATATTAAGGCTACAATTGAGGTAGGGAGTGATCTTCTTGCTGCAGCACGTGCGCTGTGTGGCGACAAACCGGGCATTGCCTGTATTTTGGGCACAGGTTCAAATTCTTGTTTCTATGATGGAAAAGAGATTGCCAACAATGTTTCTCCTTTAGGTTTTATATTAGGAGATGAGGGTAGTGGAGCTGTATTGGGACGTACACTGATTGGTGATTGCTTAAAGAATCAATTGTCGCCCGAGCTGAAAGAGAAATTCTTAAATCAGTTTCAGCTGACTCCGGCAATCATTCTGGAGAATGTTTATAAGAAGCCTTTTCCTAACAGATTCCTTGCTCATCTGACTCCTTTCCTTGCTCAGAACATTGATAATCCGGAGATACATACTCTTGTGCTGAACAGCTTTAAGTCTTTCTTTGTGAAGAATGTGATGCAATACGATTATAAAACCAATAAAGTACATTTTATTGGTTCTGTTGCTCACTATTTCAAAGATGTTCTTCTTCAGGCTGCGGCAGGACTTGACATTCAGGTGGGAACGGTAATTAAGAGTCCTATGGAGGGATTAGTTGCTTTTCACTCAAACAAACTATAAAACAACAAATAAGATTATGGCATTTATCAAAATAACCGAGCAGTCTTCTCTGCATAATGAACTTGAAAAGAAATCGGTAAAGGAACTGTTGGAAGGTATAAACGCAGAAGATCAGAAAGTAGCTATTGCTGTTCAGAATGCAATTCCGCAAATAGAGAAATTGGTATCACAGATAGTACCCCGCATGAAGCAGGGAGGAAGAATTTTCTACATGGGTGCCGGAACAAGCGGTCGCCTTGGTGTGCTGGATGCTTCCGAAATTCCGCCAACATTTGGTATGCCTCCCACGTTGGTAATTGGTTTGATTGCCGGGGGAGAAAGAGCTTTACGCAATCCTGTGGAGAATGCTGAAGATAATACCGAGCGTGGATGGGAAGAACTGGTAGAACATCAGATTAATGAGAAAGATACAGTGATAGGTATTGCGGCTTCGGGTACCACTCCTTACGTGATTGGTGCCTTAAACAAAGCCCGTCAGCACGGTATTCTTACCGGTTCCATCTCAAGTAATCCTGATTCTCCGTTATCTGCTGAGGCTGATGTGCCTATTGAAATGATTGTGGGTCCGGAATTTGTAACCGGAAGCTCACGAATGAAGTCGGGTACCGGACAAAAGATGATTCTCAACATGATCACTACATCGGTTATGATTCAGTTGGGACGTGTAAAAGGAAACAAGATGGTTAATATGCAGCTTTCAAATAAGAAACTGGTTGACCGTGGTGCACGTATGGTATCCGAAGAACTGGGCATGGAGTACGAACAGGCAAAGCGCTTGTTGCTGATGCATGGTTCAGTAAAGAAAGCGGTTGACGCTTATAGAGAACAGCAAAAATAAATAATTTCTATGAAAAAGACGTGTTTCATTTTAATCATCTGTTTGCTCTTCGGAGCAAACAGTTTTGCACAGCAAGGTAAATACGGTACGTATTACGACCAACGCGCTACCTTGTTTGAGAAACTGCCCATAACTTCATCAGATATAGTCTTTTTGGGGAATAGTCTGACGGATGGTTGTGAGTGGGCTGAGCTTTTTGGAAATTCTCATATAAAGAATCGTGGCATCAGTGGTGACGTTGTATTGGGAATCTATGATCGTATTAATCCTATTCTGAAAGGTAAACCGGGAAAGATATTCCTGTTGACGGGGATTAATGACGTGTCTCATGACCTGACAGCCGATAGTGTTTTGGTTATGTATAAGCAATTGGTGAGCAAGATTAAGTCGGGTTCTCCAAAAACGAAACTTTATATACAGAGTCTGCTTCCGGTGAACGATGAATTTACGCGCTTTCCTAAGGTGCACAACAAGACTCAGGTGATACTTGATATTAATAAAGGTCTGAAGCAGCTTGCAAAAGAAAACGGATGTATCTATATAGATATCTATTCTCACTTGTTAGCTCAGGGAACTCAAAGCCTGGATAAAAAATACACAAATGATGGTCTTCATCTCTTAGCCCCGGGATATCTGGTTTGGAAAGAGTTGTTGAAGCCCTATATAAAATAGTTCGTTCGTTGTTATCAGGTGTTTTTTGTTAGAATGAGAAGGCCTCCATTTTTATGGAGGCTTTTTTTATGGGCAACGGCGGACTATTTTTATTCTTTCTCCGGAGGTTTTTGTGCCCTTGTACAAAAGAATGCAATCTTCTGTACAAAAGAATGATTTGTTTTGTACAGAACAATTCATTCTTTTGTACAAGATATTTTTGATCTTTGGTTATACAATCTGAAAAGAATACGCTTCTTTTTCTCTCCTTAACGGGTAATCTCCGCGTAGTTGCTCAAATAGTTCGGGATTTGCTTTCAAGGCATCGCTGTCACGCTTCGGATTGTAGATCTGCAAATAGGCTTCTGCTTCCGTTGAGGCCTTAATAACTGGATTCTCCGGCTTGGGAGGTTGCACATCAAAAGCAGGTGCAACGCCAAAGAACTTGCATAAGGATTCCAGCGACATGCGGGTGGCATTCGCTTTTCCGTCGGCAGAATATCCGGCTATGTGAGGAGTTCCAATAAAGACCTTGCCTAACAATTCAAGACTGATTGCAGGTTCCTGTTCCCAGACATCAATAATTGCTTCACTAATCAACTTATTATCTAAAGCCGAAAGTAGGGCAGTGGTCTCTGTAACCTCACCGCGGGAGGTATTTATGATTATAGGTTTCTTTCCCAGCGAGCTAAAGAAAGCATTATCTGCCAGGTGGTAAGTTTTGTATTTACCTTCTCTGTTCAGTGGGGTATGGAATGTGATAACATCACACTCCCTTGCAATGGTCTCCAGATCAGTAAATATTGCATCGCCTTCCTTATCGGCACGAGGAAGATCGTTCATTAACACCTTCATTCCAAGTGATTGCGCCACACGGCAAACCTTGCTTCCTACGTTTCCTACCCCAACAACACCAATGCATTTGCCTTTCAAGGTAAAACCTTTTTCTTTTTGCAGAAGTAAGAGTGCTGAGTGTATGTACTGCGCAACGGAACCGGAATTGCATCCCGGAGCATTGGCCCAGGTGATTCCCGCCTCTTTGCAGTAAGCAGTATCAATATGATCATAACCAATTGTAGCTGTGGCAATGAATCTCACCTTGCTTCCTTCCAGCAATTCACGGTTGCAATGAGTACGGGTGCGGATTATCAGAGCATCGGCATCACGAACTATTTCAGGGGTAAACTTCATCCCGGCAACATAAACCACTTCGTTGGGAGTTCCGCCCCCCAGTTTTTCTATTATCCCCTCAATATAAGGGATTTTATTATCAATAATTACTTTCATATAGTCAGTCTTTTGAAAATATCTTCTAATGATTCCTCCTTGGTTAGCTCACTCATCTGAGCATCTGCTACGATTGCACCTTTGTTAATGATGATGGCATGCTCGCACAAATCAGTAACTTCCTGTAGTGAATGAGAAGAAAACAGAATTGTTTTCTCTTTGCCAAGCTCTTTAATAAGAGAATGAATCTCGCTTAGTTGGTTTGGATCAAGTCCGGAAGACGGCTCATCGAGTATCAATACCTCAGGATTATGCAGAAGAGCCTGCGCCAGTCCCACTCGCTGACGGAATCCCTTGGACAGTGTTCCGATAGTCTTACCGCGAACTTCCTGAAGTTTCACACGCTCAATCATCTCATCAACCAGTCCATGCAGGTTAGCCACTCTGTAAATCTGCCCCACATATTCCAGATATTCCCTGACATACATCTCCGGATAAAGAGGATTGTTCTCCGGCAGGTAACCAATGCACCGCTTAGCCCCGATAGGATCTTTTCTGATATCGTATCCGCACACAGTAACATTGCCTGTAAAGTCAGTCAGCCATCCGGTTATTATTTTCATACAGGTAGATTTCCCGGCGCCGTTCGGGCCAAGAAAAGCGGCAATCTCTCCGGGGCGCACTTCAAAACTAACATTATGAAGTACTTCACTATTCCCGTAAAGTTTTGATATATTGGTTAATTTGATAGACATATTCAGTTTGCTTTTGTGATAGATTGCAGTACTACAAAAGTACTAAAAGTTGCTCATTTAGCTAATTAAATGTGCAAATAATTGTTTCTTCGGGAAAGAATGTATAGTTTTGCGCTCTACTTTAAAAGACTGATTATGACATTTAGTAACCTTTGCAACGAAATTTTCTTTCAATCAACAGAGAATTATCATGTAACAGATAGTGTAGATGCTCCTATAAATAATCCTTATGAGCTAAAGACTATTGAGTATTATTTATATTTAAAGAATTGGATAGATGCTGTTCAATGGCATTTTGAAGATATCATTCGTGATCCTCAGATTGATCCTGTTGAAGCTCTTACATTGAAGAGGCGTATTGACAAATCAAATCAGGATCGTACGGATTTGGTTGAGCTGATTGATAGCTATTTCTATGATCAGTATAAGGATGTAAAACCGTTGGATGGTGCATTGATTAATACCGAAAGTCCGGCTTGGGCGGTCGACCGTCTTTCCATTCTTGCATTGAAGATTTATCACATGAATCAGGAAGTGGAACGTACAGATACTACTCCTGAACATCACGAACAATGTCAGAAGAAACTGAATATTCTTTTGGAACAGAAGAATGACTTATCTACAGCCATCGATCAGCTGATTGAGGACATAAAGACGGGTAAAAAGTACATGAAAGTGTACAAACAGATGAAGATGTATAACGATCCATCTCTTAATCCTGTGCTTTACGCTAAGAAGTAATAATGGCTAAGATATTAATTATTCGTTTTTCCGCGATAGGTGATGTGGCAATGACTATCCCGGTAATTCATTCGCTTGCTCTGCAGCATCCTGAACATGAATTTACCGTATTGAGTCGTGCAATACTCCAACCGCTTTTTATAGGATTGCCTGGAAATGTTCATTTTATGGGAGCCGATTTACACGGTAAGCATAAAGGACTTCTGGGTTTACACAGACTATTTTACAATGAGCTGAAAGGGATGAACTTTGATTACGTGGCCGATCTTCATGATGTACTTCGTACAAAGATGATTCGTCTACGTTTCAAGTTAATGGGCATTCCTACAGCTTATATTCATAAAGGTCGGCTGGGAAAGAAGAAGCTGACCAACAGATATCATAAGGTTTTTGAGAATCAGAAATCCTCTTTCCGTCGTTATACAGATGTCTTTAAAGCTTTAGGTTTTCCTATTCAGCTCAATTTTACCTCAATATTCGGTGAAGGGCGAGGAGATATTACTCAGATACAAAATATAACAGGAGAAAAAGGTGATTCTAAGTGGATTGGAATAGCTCCTTTTGCCAAGCATAAAGGAAAAGTGCTTCCCTTGGATAAGCAAGAAGCGGTAATTGCTCATTTTGCAAAAGATCCTCGTGTAAAGATATTCCTTTTTGGTGGAGGACAGAATGAAGAGGCTGTTTTATCTTCCTGGGTAAGTAAATATCCTACTGTAACATCATTGATAGGTAAACTCAATATGAATACCGAACTGATACTTATGAGCTATCTGGATGCTATGGTTACCATGGATTCTGCCAATATGCATCTGGCATCTTTGGTTAATGCGCCTGTAATCTCTGTCTGGGGAGCAACTCATCCTTACTGTGGATTTATGGGCTGGAAACAATCACCCATGAATGCTGTTCAGGTTGATCTTCCTTGTCGCCCATGTTCTGTCTTTGGCAATAAATCTTGTTATCGGAAAGATTACGCTTGTCTGAACATTATTACTCCTGATATGGTTATTAAGAAAATCGAGAGCATAATTTTTTAATTGCATGAAGCTAATCCTAAATCCGGCATTTGAGTCGTTGCGCGCTTTTGTAGAGTCAGTTCCAGATATTTTTGAGAATGAAGGGAATACCATATACAAAGGCCGGAATGAGATTAAAGTTATTAGAGTGGAAGATGCCGATATAAATGTCAAAAGGTACAAGGTACCGATGCTGTTTAATCGATTTGTCTATACTTTTTTTAGAAAGAGTAAAGGTCTGAGGGCTTTTACTTATCCTCAGCAAATACTTGAAAAAGGATTCGAAACTCCCAACCCCATCGCATATATTGAAATGAAGAAATGGGGCCTGATACATTGCTCTTTCTTTATTAGTGTGCAATCTCCATATACTCATTCATTCTACGAGTTTGGAAATGCTCATATTGATGATTGCAAGGAGGTTGCGATAGCTTTTGCAAGATTCACGGCTCAGCTACATGATTCAAGCATTTATCATAAAGACTATTCTCCAGGGAATATTCTTTTTGAGAAAATAGATGGAGAGTATCATTTTAGCTTAGTGGATATTAATAGGATGTCTTTTGGGAAGGTTGATATAGAAAAAGGCTGTGCTAATTTTGCCAGATTATGGGGACAAACAGATTTCTTTATGTTGATCGCTGAAGAATATGCTAAAGCACGTGGTTTTAACCAAGAAGAGTGTATACGGCTTGTTCTTAAAGCGCGCAATAAGTTTTGGACAAAATTTAAGCGCAAACGTACCGTAGAATTTAACTTAGATATCTAAAAAAAAACTAAACTAAGCATATATAACTTAGCTTATTCTTATGAAAAGCAGATTCTTAATAATTAATTGGTCTGTATAAAGTAGTTCTTAGAAAGAAAAACATCAAAAAAATGATAGGATGAGTAAGCAATATGACTTTTTAATCATTGGTGCTGGTTTGTATGGAAGTGTTTTTGCTTATAAAGCAAAACAAGCAGGGAAAAAGGTTCTAATTATAGATAAACGTTCACATTTCGGAGGAAATCTTTATTGTGAAAACATAGAAGGCATAAACGTTCATAAATATGGTGCACATATTTTCCATACGTCAGAAAAAGAAGTCTGGGAATTTGTAAATTTATTTACAGAATTCAACCGATATACGAATTCACCTATAGCTAATTATAAAGGCAAGATATACAACCTGCCTTTTAATATGAATACCTTCTATCAATTATGGGGAATAAAAACTCCAGATGAAGCAAAAACTATAATTGAGAATCAACGAACAGAGTTTGGTATCACTAGCCCTAAAAATTTAGAAGAACAAGCCATTTCTTTGGTTGGGAATGATATCTACGAAATTCTGATAAAAGGATATACCGAAAAGCAGTGGGGGAGAAAAGCCTCTGAACTGCCAGCTTTTATAATAAAACGTTTGCCAGTACGATTTACCTTTAATAATAATTATTTTGATGACAAATACCAAGGCATTCCAATTGGCGGCTACAATAATTTATTTGAAAGCCTTTTAAATGGCATTGAGTTAAAATGTAATACTGATTTTTTTGAAGACAGAGATTTTTTCGAATCACTAGCAGATAAAATAGTCTATACCGGGAAGATTGATGAATTTTATAACTATAGGCTCGGGAAATTGGAATATAGAAGTCTTCGTTTTGAAAGTGAGATTTTAGATATGTCTAATTATCAAGGTAATGCGGTGATTAATTATACGGATGTTGAAATTCCTTATACTCGGATCATAGAACATAAACATTTTGAATTTGGTACTCAGGATAAAACTGTAATAACCAGGGAGTTTCCCTTAGAAGCAAATAGCGATTCTGAACCTTATTACCCTGTAAACGATAAAGCCAATGAGAAGCTTGCACAACAATATAGAAGTTTGTCAGCAAAAGAGGAACATGTGCATTTTGGTGGACGTTTGGCTGAATACAAATATTTCGATATGGATCAGATTGTATATAATGTTTTAAAGCTCAATTTGTAGATTCAAAATGTGATAACTTAATTATATTATAGGCTTCTTTTTTTATCTTTTTCATAGTGAAATAATATGTAAATTATGGCTGAAAGTAAATTGAAACTATTAGTATGTGTACATAAGAAGGATGTTTTCTTATGCGATGATACATATATGCCTATTCATGTAGGGAAAGCTATAAGTGATTTGACTTTGGGAATACAAGGAGATGACACGGGTGATAATATAAGTTCCAAGAATAAGAATTATTGCGAACTAACAGGTGTTTATTGGGCATGGAAGAACCTTATTGGTGAAAATATAGACTATATCGGTTTTTGCCATTACAGAAGATATTTCAATTTTCAAGCAGGTGGTTTTTATATTAGAAATTCTTCAACTATAAATACTGAGGAATTAAAGAATATGGAGACTTCGGACTCGGATGTCGTGAATATTCTTAAGAAATATGATATAATATTAGCAAAGCCACTAATATATCGTTATAATTTATCTCATGATTATGGCAAGAGGCATATAAGTGATGATTTGAAAGTGTTGGAGGCTGTCATAAAAGAGCTGACCCCTGAATATATTCCTGCATATAATGAGGTTATGAATAAAAATAATAAGCTTTCTCCCTGTAATATGTTTGTTACAAATAGAAAGATATATGATGATTATTGTACCTGGCTTTTTTGTATATTGGAAGAATTAGAGAAGCGAATTGATATATCTGCATATGATCCTGTACAAGCTCGTATTTGGGGATATATGAGTGAACGCTTATTGAATGTATATGTTAAGAAGAACCATATGCGTGTTAAATATTGCCCCATAATCGGGGTTGTCGATAATGGAAAGAAAAAGAACATATTTAGGTATTGTTGGCCTAGGTTAAGGAATTCAGTCTATTTCTTTTTCAGAAAAGTTTAGTTTACTTATTATTAAGTATGGCTTTTAATATTGGCTCCCAGAATTTATACATCTTCTTTTTAGTCCATGAATGACAACCATAAGGTAGTCTGTTCCCATTCATTTTATAGCATAAGGCAGGATATTTGTCGAATGCGAACATTAACGCTTCTTTATAGTCCGGGATTGAAAAACTGGGAAGAATATTTTTGGCTTCAATAGCCCAATAAACATCTTCATTATAACAATGTGCTTTGTTTTTCATTGAAAGATAGTATTCAATAGTTGCACGGTCATTTTTAGCAATAAAGAAGAAAGTCTCTGTACGGCGTAAAGACAAGCCGCCATTTCCAACCTTAAAATATATTTTTTGTCTGTTCGGTAATGATAGCAAGTTTAGATACAGCCCTTTAATAGTACGGCACAGATTAATTGGGAACTTTTGATAGATTGGTCGAAGAATCCAGGGTGCACCTATGTAATCGTATCCTTTATTACACCACTCATTAAGTTCATCCCTAAAGATAAAAACGTCTAGTTGATGAATTAGAATATATTCTGTATCAAGAAATCTTTGATAAAACTCAGGGGAAAGCATTAATCTATTATAACCATCAATGCTATTAAAATACTCTGGAAGGAAAGATTCTTCTTCTATTTCAGGGTATTTATCATGTATAAATGAAAGATCTAGCCCTTCAGGCTTTATGATAATGATTGGGTATTGACAATGAATTTTATAACATCGTTCAAAGGATATAAGATCGTTTTCTGATAATTTATTCTGATAGATAGGGATGATGATCTTAACTTTTTGTTTCATCTAGATGTTAGTTTTGTTTAGATGCGGCAAAATTAATCAAAAATAGTCGGAATTAAAGAATCTAATCTTTTTATTAATGCTTTATTCTGCTTAATTATAACGTTATATATTCCCTTGTTATTCATTTATAACTTGATTATATAAATCTATTATATCCTTAGCTATTTTCTCATTAAATTGATTGACATATTCCTTTCCTTGTTTAATCATTTTGTCAGCCAAATCTTTATCGGAAAGAACTTTGCTGATAGCCTCACTCATTTCCATTTCGTTATTTGGATCTACATAAATAGAACATGGGCCTCCGGCTTCTTCTAAACAAGATCCGGTGGCTGCAATGACAGGTACTCCGGAATGTAGTGCCTCAATAATGGGTATACCAAATCCCTCAAAAAATGAAGGGTAAGTAAACAATGAAGCCATTTGATAGATGGCTGGGAGTTCATCAAAAGGGATATTGCTAAGTATGCTAACTTGCTCTTCCAAATGTAACTCTTCAATATGCTTCTTTACAACTTCTGTATATGGAGTTTGTTTTCCTATAGCCACTAAATGAACTTTCTCTTTTAGTAATCCCAATGCTTTTACTACCAGCAATAAATTCTTTCTGCTTTCAATGCTGCCAACATAAAGTATATACTGTTCAGGAAAATTATATTTTCTTCTTACTTCTGCTTTTTTGTCGGCTGAAACAGCCTGTGTGAAAGACTTGTCACATCCTTGATAAATAACCTTTATTTTTTCTTCAGGAATATGAAAATAAGAAATGATGTCTCTTTTTGTCATTTCACTGATTGCGATTATTTTATTGGCTTCCTGGCAGGATTTTTTAAATTTATAAGCATAAATATGTCTGTCAATCCAAGGATAAAACAGAGGATATCGCATGAAAATAAGATCGTGAATGGTTACTATCGATTTTATTCCCGCTTTTCTTAATCCCAAAGGAATTTCATTACTTAAACCGTGAAACAGATCAGGAGAGTTTTGTTTAAGATCTCTTACAATGCCAAAAGAACGCCACAAAGATTTAAAACATAACACAGAATATAAGCCTTTTGGATAGAAATCTTTTATTTGTTGCTTAGCCGGAAGCTGGGCACGCAGACTGCTCTTTCCCTTGGAAGGGAAATATAACTGATATTGATGTTCTGGATAATAATTTGATAGTATATTAACGATGTATCGGCTGTAGTTTCCCAGGCCGGTAGCATTATGTGAAATTCGTTTTGCATCAAATGCAATTTTCATATTGACAGCTATTAATTGATGGATAAAAAGAGGGCGCAAGATACAACATAAATATTGTATTTCACAAATAATCTATTTGTCTATTATTCATTTTAGATTATTTGGAATACCTTCTTTTTGACAAAAGTCAAGGAAGTATAATTCATAACAAATTTTAAACCAAATAAGCATACAAGGCAATGCCTTAAGCGAAAAAGTAATAATAAAGGTATTTCGTATTTCTTTTGGGAACAAATCAGTGCATGATATCTCGGTAATAAAAAAAGCAAAGATCAGAAGAGTCATGTTTAATGTTTTGGTTTCTGAAGGAGTTTTGATATACCAGATGGCAACTCCTACTATGGCGATAATGTAGGAACTAGACTCGCTTCCAGTACTGAATAGTACAACAAAGAGCAATACGGAGGCCAGTAACATCATTCGGAAACTTTGAGAACGATATTGCTTTATTCTTAAATATGGCAGACAAAAAAGAATAATTCCAGGAATAATTAGCCATAAATCTGAATAGTTGCTTCCACTTACTTTTCTTACAAATCCTAATAGAGAGATATTCTGGTAATAAGCAAAAAGATTATGATTGTTTTTATATATAAGCTCTACAAACCAGGAATGATATTGCCCAAATATATAGGATGGTGAAGTGAAAATCATGGGGAAAAGAAACATAAATACGCTCCAAAACAGGCAAGAGAGCAGGAAGCTTTTCTTGTTTTTGGAGAATGGCAGAAAGGCGAGCCCTACGATTCCATATATTTTGGTAAAAGTGCCTAACATAATAAAAAAGGCAGCCCAAAAGTCTTTTTTCTGTTCTATAAGATAATAAGATAAAACAATGATAGCAGCTATTCCAATATTAAATTGTTGTGCAGTAACCGAAGTGCAAAGTTCATAGATACAGAATAAGAAAATGAATAAATGCTGATTCCTGTTCAGGGGTAATTTCCGAATGGCGTAGAACAATAAACAGGCATTAGCCGCCCCCCATAATGCCAAACCTATGAAATCTGGAAGAACGGAGAATGGAAAAATTACTGTACTAAAGAATACGCCATAATGATTAATATCAGAATATTCTTTAGGATAATGGGCATAGAGTGGTAGTTGATGAAAAGTGTGCCAAAAGACATTTTTAAAGATTCGATAATTATTATATCTATCTCTGAAATACCTCAAAAGAATGCATGTGATTGAGGCGATTGTCCATATTGAGAAAATAAGATGAGAATCTTTATGCAAATAAATGTTTAGTAAAGTCCCTTTTTTATTATTCATAGCAAATCTGATGATATTAGTCTTAATAAAAAATACAATCATCTCTACATAATCTAGCAGTTATGTGAAGCGATGACTATAGTTGAGTTTAGTTCTTTTTATAATTGCGGTAAAGTTAACTATAATTTGTTGTATTTTATAATTAGAAAATTTTAATTCAAAAAATATAAATTTAATTTTAACTTATTTAATATATTCTGAATAAGTTAGCTTGCTGGTTGATATTAAATAGATTAAGGCATATTTATCTTGTGTTATTTTATAGCTATAGTTTTATGTTTTGATAATTAATGAATTAAATATAATTATAATTTATATTATGTGAAATTAATTCTTCTTTTTGCTATATAATATAGTGTTATGATATTCTAATTAAAGATGATGCGTGTTTAAAATATGTTAAGCATATTATATTCGCTTTCTTGGTATAAAAAGTTTTACTTTTATTAATAAATATAAGAGTACCATTTTTATGAATATTATATCTATATTTGCATTTTGTTTTGGTAATAAATAGTAAGTCATTGTTAGGATAAGAATATTTTGAATACCTTTTCATAATTATATCGGTCTTTGAAATAAAAAAGATTATTTCTCTGGTTCTTCTTTTTATATAAGAAAACCCTATTAAAAATATTCTTTGTTCTATAGCATAGTAGAAGAAAAGAATTGTTTTGGATTAGAATGACAATTTTCTTAAAGAGTTGTCTCATCCATTATAAGAACTATAATTAAACTAATTAAACCTTTCATTATGATATTGTTGAGTTTTGATATTGAGGAGTTTGATGTTCCATTGGAACATAATGTTGACTTCTGTATGGAGTCGCAAATAAAAGTTTCGATAGAAGGGACTAATAAAATTTTAGATTGTTTGAAGCGCAATCAAGTTAAAGCTACTTTTTTTTGTACTGCGAATTTTGCAATGCATGCCCCAGAAATAATGGAGCGAATTAAAAACGAAGGCCATGAAATTGCGTCTCATGGATATAATCACTGGACTTTTGAACCCGGAGATTTAAAAAAATCAAAAGATAAATTAGAGGAAATTTGTGGTGTTAAAATACGTGGCTATAGGCAAGCTCGCATGATGCCCATTGATGAAGAGGATGTTCAGAAAGCGGGTTATGAGTATAATTCTTCATTAAATCCAACGTTTATCCCAGGGAGATATATGCATCTTTTCTCAAAACGTACTCACTTTATGAAAAGCGGGGTATTGCAAATACCCTCATCCGTTACTCCCATATTCCGATTTCCCTTATTCTGGCTTTCTTATCATAATTTACCTGCGGCCCTATATCGTAAACTCTGTGCGCATACCTTAAAGCATGATGGATATTTGGTGATTTATTTTCACCCATGGGAATTTTATGCATTGAATGAACATCCAGAATGGAAGATGCCGTACATTATCAGGAACAATTCGGGATCTGGTATGGTAAAACGTTTGGATGACTTTATCCAAAAGTTTAAAAATAAGAATTCTTTTATGACCTTCACAGAATTCACCGAGAAGACTATTAGTAAAAAATAATTATTACAATATTGTTTGTAAATGAGATTAGCAATTGTTTCTCCCTGTTATAATGAACAAGACGTTCTGAAAGATTCAGCAGAACGCCTTACAGTTTTTTTTGAATCTCTCATTCATAAAGGAAAAATATCTTCAGATAGTTTTATACTTTATGTAAATGATGGAAGCAAAGACAGCACATGGAATATTATTAATGAACTGTATGAAAATAACCCCTACGTTTGGGGCGTTAATTTGGTCTGTAATGTTGGTCATCAGAATGCTATAATGGCCGGAATGATGACAGTGAAAGACACTTGCGATGCGGTTATCACGATCGACTCCGATTTACAGGATGATTTAAATGCTATGGAAGAGATGGTTGATCGCTTTAAGGAAGGATATGATGTTGTCTATGGCGTAAAAGTTTCTCGTGAAGCAGATCCGTTTCTAAAACGAAGTATGGCTGTTAGTTATTACAAAATACAAGATAAACTAGGTGTTAAAGCGATATACAATCATGCCGATTTTAGGTTAATGAGTCGCAGAGCTCTGGAACAATTGTCTCTGTACCAGGAAAAAAATTTATACTTGAGGGGGATTATCCCGCTTATGGGCTATAAGTCGGCAACAGTAGATGATGTAATCAGTGAGCGAACAGCAGGTAAATCTAAGTATACATTGAGAAAGATGCTGAAATTGGCGATTGACGGAATAACATCTTTCTCTATAAGACCTATGCATTTGATATTTGCTATGGGACTTTTGTTTCTGCTGGTCACAATGCTTATTTTTGTTTATGTACTTGTCTCTTTCTTTACGCATCATATAGTTCCCGGGTGGACTTCGTTGATGTTGTCAGTATGGTTTATTGGAAGTGTTATAATGCTCTCTATAGGAGTTGTAGGAGAATATATTGGCAAAATGTACATTGAAGTTAAGCATCGTCCTCTCTATAATGTTGATAAAATTTTAGATAAAGAATTAAAAGATAGTTTATCCGAAGCAAAAAGTAAAGTAAAGTAATACTAATGAGAATATTTAGCAAGCTGAACGCGTTTATTAATAAGAACTTTTTTAAAGATTACCGTACATTATTTGGGTTGTGGATATTATTATCTCTAATATCGGGATTGTTTAAAAATAAAGGTAATAATTATTTGATATTCAAGTATGTTTTTTGGCACACAATCGAGAAAACATCCTTATATGCCACTTATCCGCAATATTTTGATACAAATCATTATGGCCCGTTTTTTAGTTTGATTATTGCTCCATTTTCTATTTTACCAAATAAAATAGGAATGACTCTCTGGGTTATGTTATTGTCTGTTTCATTGTATTATGCCATACGTAAATTACCCCTGTCTCAAAAACAACATATTTTTATCTATTGGTTTTGTGCGAACGAATTGCTTACTGCTTTATTTATGCAGCAATTTAATATTGCTATCGCTGCAATTATCATTGCAACATTTTATTGTATTAAAAAGGAAAAAGATATTTGGGCTACTTTCTTTATTATGTTGGGAACTTTTGTAAAGTTGTATGGCATAGTGGGATTTGCCTTTTTCTTTTTTTCAAAACATAAAAAGACATTAATCTTATCGGCAATTGGTTGGGCTCTTATTATGTATGTTGCACCTATGTTGATAAGTAGCCCTGAATATATTGCTTCACAATACAAGGAATGGTGGATAAGCCTGACTCAAAAAAATGGGATAAATATGCTTGCCGAATATCAGAATATTTCCGTGCTTGGCATGATTCGTAAAATTTCAGGCTGCATTTCTTATTCAGACATTTGGATATTATTAGCTGGAGTTTTAATTTTTAGTTTTCCATATTTGAGGCTGAAACAATATAAGCATGAAGCTTTTCGTTATGCTATACTGGCTTCCACTTTAATGTTTTCTGTGCTTTTTAGTACAGGTAGTGAATCTAGCTCTTATATTATTGCTTTGACGGGAGTATGTATATGGTATACCACTTCTCCATGGGAGCGCTCAAAAACGGACGTTGCACTTATGATCTTCGCTTTTGTTTTAACTAGTTTGTCTCCAACAGATCTTTTCCCTGCTGCATTGAAAAGTCTGATTCGTCAAAATTCATTAAAAGCATTACCTTGTTTTATTATATGGCTGAAACTTTCTTATGAAATGTGTTGTAAAAATTATGATGAAAATATATACCAGAAATAAAGCAAATTTGCATCAGATATTGAGGTTTGCAATAGTTGGATGTATTGCAACTGCTATACATTATACAATTTATTATTTCTTGCAGAAGCACTTAAATGTAAATATTGCTTATACAATAGGATATATTGTGAGTTTCTTTTGCAATTTCTTTATGACTTGTTTTCTAACTTTTCGTTCTGCTCCTTCTGCATTAAAGGCTGTTGGCTTTAGTTTTAGCCATTTGATAAATTATTTAATGCACATGTTCTTATTGAATGTTTTCCTGTTCCTGGGTGTATCTAAAATATTGGCTCCGTTTTTTGTGTTGTCAGTTGCCGTGCCTACAAATTATTGTTTGCTTCGATTTGTATTTACACGGAAAAATAAAAATAATCAAGAACCTAAAAAATGAAGAGCATTAATTGCATTAATTTGTCCTATTAGGAACAGCTTTCTCGTCTGATATCAAATAAATATACATATCTTTGGGCATTACTGTGCAAAGAAAGTTTTAATTTTTATGAAAATAAATAAGATTTTAGTTATACGTTTTAGAAGGGTGGGAGACTCTGTTTTGTCAACAGCAATATGTACCAGTTTGAAACGGACTTTCCCTAATGCGGAAGTTGATTATGTATTAAATGCAAATATTGCCTCATTATACGAAAATCATCCTGATATTGATCGTGTGATAACCTTTGATGATCAAGAAAATCATGATTTATTTAAATACATTTCCAAAGTATGGAAAGTAATTAGAACAGGCAAGTACGATGTGATTATTGATACTCGGAGTACAATTAAAACTCTATTCTTTTCTTTATTTTCTTTATCCACTCCTTACAGAATTGGTTCAAAAAAGGACTATAATGCCTTTCTCCATAACTACCGCATTGATAATCATAGAGACAATACTGTTGATATGGTGCAGCATAATCTAAAGTTATTAAAACCTTTAGAGAAGGAAGCTGATATTCATTATTGTTCTGATTTTAAATTGTATGTTTCGAACCAGGAAAAGTCTGATTATAAGGCTTACATGCAGAAGCAAGGAATAGATTTTAATAGGCCTGTGGTTCTGGCTACTGTAACAGCAAGGTTAGCTTACAAAGTTTGGGATAAAGAGAGGATGAAAGAGGTGCTTCGCAGAATGATAGATAAATATGATACACAGATTATCTTTAACTTTGCAGGTAATGAAGAAGAATTTGCCGTGAACATTCATCGTGAGATGAACAATGATAAGAATGTATTTACGAATATTAAAGCCGATTCTTTAAGAGATTTGTGTGCCTTGATTGTTAACTGTGACTTTTTCTTTGGCAATGAGGGTGGCCCAAGACATATAGCTCAGGCATTGGAAATCCCTTCTTATGCCATTTATCCTCCAAATATTCTAAAATCTGTTTGGTTGCCTGGTGATGGAGAACGTTATGCTGGCATCAGTCCGGACGATAATCACTCGCAGGAAGAACAAAGTAAAATGGACTATCTCCAGCGGTTCAACTTAATTACGGTAGATCAGGTTTGGAGTGGATTGGATAAAATGCTTGAAAAGTTTTTGAGATAAGCTTTTGTGAGATCTATAGTTACTTCCTGCCAAAATCGGCAGGAATCTCTCCCCACTCTTTGGTTTCCCATTTAATAATGCGGTTAGGAAATTTATTATTCTTTAGCCAGTTTTCTGCACGTTCTATAATCTGAAACAGCTCTTCTGTCTCAGCAGTTCGGGGGAGTTTGGTTTTGCATTTCTTTTGTTTAATCCAACTTATAGCATTTGCACTATCACTATAGATAGGCATAGTGAGATTTTTTTTACTAAGCAAAGCCAACCCGTGAGCCAAAGCCAGAAACTCACCGATATTATTAGTTCCCTTCATGGGGCCGAAATGGAAAATCTCTTCTCTTGTTTTTAAATAAACACCCCTATATTCCATGGCACCCGGGTTACCACTACAGGCAGCATCTACAGCCAGGCCTTCTTCAATAACACATGCAGGGAGAGCTCTTTTAGTAGTTGATTTGGTTTTCTTCCCCATATAAGCATAAGGTGAGGAAGAAATAGCCTGATCGGCCTCTTCTTTGGAGTTGAAAGATTTGTATTTTGCACCTACAAATCCTTTTATCTGAAGCTGGCATTCGGTCCAGGAAGTATAGATTCCCGGAGTTACGCCTTCCCAAACCACATAATATTTCTGTTTTGCCATTGCTCTTTAATTCGGAATGATTGTTTTTATCGGTACAAGTTCCGTACAAAGATAATGATTTTTTCTTCTTCTGGCTTATTGAGGTTTGGAAGTTCATTGGTCTAAGGCAATAACTAATTAATCACTAACCGGAATTTAGAAAAAACAAAAGGTTGTCTTTTTCCAAACATGTACATGTTTGAATCCAATCTTGTACATCTTTGGAAGCAAACATGTACATGTTCAGGGCAAACGCATTATAATAATTACTTAAAATGATTATATATATTACCTAATAAATGCATGTTATATTATTAATATTAAAGCTTTAAACATTTTTCTAAGTTAATTATATTTATTATCTTTATAAAGAAATTAGAAACATAAATTAGTAGAAAAATGAGCATAATTAGTCTTTGTAAACAAATCAACGATACTCGTATTGACAGAAAAAAGGAACATTCAGTAGAATCGATAGTATATATTGCCATGGCTGCAGTTCTTTGTGGTGCTGATTCTTGGAATGAGATAGAAGAGTTTGGTAACTCCAGGAAAGATTTCTTTGCTGAACGTATTTCTTCTTTCAGGAATGTTCCCTCACATGATACCTTTAATCGCTTTTTTAGTAGTCTTTCACCCGATTATTTTGAACGTGTTTTCCGTTATTGGATGTCTGAAATTTGTGAAAAATATGAAGGAGTTGTGGCCATTGATGGAAAAACCATACGGGGTGCCAGCAAATGCACCCGCTCCAATCCAGAAGGAGAATCTCGTTTTAAACTTCATATGGTAAGTGCCTGGGCAGCAGCTAATGGGGTAACCTTAGGACAGGTCAAGGTAAATAGGAAAAGCAACGAGATTACGGCTATTCCTGAACTCCTTAGCGCTCTTGATCTACAGAACTGCATAGTGACGATTGATGCCATGGGATGTCAAAAGGCAATAGCCAAAAAGATTATCGATAAAGAAGCAGACTATGTTCTTCATGTAAAAAACAACCAAAGAAAACTGTATGTCGATTTACGGGCATGGTTTGAAGAGTTGGACAGAAATGAGAGTGATAAAAATATAGCATATAGTGAAACTCAACATGCCAAATACCGGACGGAGGAAACAGGACATGGACGCAAAGAAATCAGGGAATGCTTTGTATACAATCATGAAGGATTTGAGGTGTTTTTTAAAGAGTGGAAAGGAATAAAATCAATAGTAAGAGTTACTTCAGAAAGAACAATCATTAAGACAGGGGAGATATCTTTAGAAAAGAGATATTATATAACTTCCTTAGGTTTAGAGCCTCAGAAAATAGCAGAAGCAGTACGAGCGCACTGGTCTGTGGAAAACAATTTGCACTGGCAGTTAGATGTTTCCTTTGGAGAAGACGCCGGAAGAAAAACAGGAAATGCTGCCCAGAACTTTTCATTAATGAATAAGATAGCACTTATGATACTAAAGAAAAGTCCAAGAAAAGGCAGCATTAAAGGAAAAAGAAAAGCAGCCGGATGGGATCAAGGGTTCCTCTGTGAACTTTTATTGGCGCAAAATTTTTAATGCGTCGCCCCTGTGTACATGTTTTTTGCAACTATTCCTTTATAAATGGTTAGTTTCCCCTTTTATATTCATTAATCAGATTGTGGCTTATGGCTAATATCTTTCAGAGTCCATTAAAATGCATTTTATAGTGTTTTATAATGTTGATTATCAATATAATATATTTTATGGTGGTGTAGATGGTGTACATAAATCGTTCTTTTTTCGTTCTGGGAAATATTTTTTTGGAAATTCCGCAAATTGCGGAATTCTCAAAATTAGTTCGCCCAGCACGAACTATTTACTTTAGGGTGCAAGTCCCGAACACGCCATTATAGCTGGAAGTGTTAGCTTACGGCAAGGGTGTCCATTGCGAAGTGGAATCTGAAGGAAGCCTGCGGCAAATTCCCGGTCTGACGAACAGAAACCGGATATAAGGCTCAAAATACATGGATGAGTTTGCTAATTAAAACAAAGTCCTGTGCTATATAGATGTATGCGAGTAAATCCGGCAGATATATGGGAAGAAAGTAGTAGTTAATAACTGGGGAGATCTCACGGACGTGTGGATGCTTTTCTTTTCAGAAACATGGATAACAATTGTCGTGAGAAGTCAGCCGAGGACATAGTACCCGATTTAGATTGACCATTCGGGGAAGGTCTGAACCTTATCTAAGTGAGAAGTAAATGAATGTAACCTTATGAAGGGAAGAATGCAGAAAATATCAGCAACGAATGATAGCTGCCCGCAAAAGAATAGGACGGAATCCGAATGCTATGCGGGAGTGCAGACTTTTATAGGGATTACTGAAAACAACCTCACGGAAGTGCATTTTACAAAAGATGATTTACTGGAACGTATCTTGTCGCCTGCCAATTTGAACAAGGCTTATAAACAGGTCGTATCGAATGGTGGCAGTGGAGGTGTCGATAAGATGGAAACGGAAGAACTTCTTCCGTTTCTGAAACTCCATAAAGATGAACTGGTAACATCTTTAATGGATGGTAATTACCATCCTAATCCAGTCCGTAGGGTAGAAATCCCTAAGGAGAATGGCAAGAAGCGCCAGCTTGGTATCCCTACCGTAGTTGACCGTCTTATTCAACAAGCCATATCCCAAATTTTATCTCCGATTTATGAACGAGAATTCAGTAACAACAGCTTCGGTTTTCGTCCGAAACGCAGTGCGCATAAAGCGCTGCGAACAGCCCAGAACTATATTAATGCAGGCAATAAATATGCGGTTGATTTAGATCTGGAGCATTTTTTCGACACAGTCAACCAAAGCAAGCTGATAGAAATTCTTTCCCGCAGGATAAAAGATGGGAGAGTGATTTCTCTTATCCATAAATATCTCCGCGCGGGAATTATAATTGGTCATAAATTTGAGGAAAGCAGTCGGGGAGTTCCTCAAGGTGGTCCCCTTAGTCCGCTACTGAGCAATATAATGCTCAATGAACTGGATAAAGAGCTGGAACGCCGAGGACATCCATTTGTCCGCTATGCAGATGATTGCATGATATTTTGCAAAAGTAAACGCTCTGCCAGTCGTACGATGAAGCACATCATTTGTTTTATCGAAGAAACCCTCTTCCTGAGGGTAAACCGAGAGAAAACGAAAGCAGGATATGTGCGGGGCATGAAGTTCTTAGGTTACTCCTTTTATAATAGCAAAGGAGGATTTCGCTTATCTGTACACTCCAAAAGTTACATGAAACTGAAAGTTCGTTTGAAAGAGCTGACAGGTCGCAGTAATGGCATGGGATACAATAAACGCAAATACGAACTTCATCAATTCATTCGTGGCTGGATTGAATACTTCAAACTTGCAGACATGCAAAATCATCTGAAGAGGATAGATCAATGGCTCCGTCGCCGGCTTCGTATGTGTATATGGAAAAGTTGGAAGAATGTCAGTACTCGTATAACCAATCTATTGCGTTGCGGTATTGATAGATGGCATGCTCAGAAATGGGGATATGTGAAAGGTTACTGGCGAATAGCTGGCAGCCCGATTCTTAGCTGTGCAATTGATACAGATAAATTGCGAAATGCAGGTTATCCAATGATGTTGGATTATTACAGTAAAATGTATCGTAAATAAGGAACCGCCGTATGCGGAACCGCACGTACGGTGGTGTGAGAGGTCGGAAAATGAAATAGGAGGAAACTATTTCATTTTCCTCCTACTCGATTTTTTCTGGAAGCCGAAAAAACTCTTTTTTAGTACACCATCTACACCACGGTGGGGTTATTTGATTTTGTAATGCATTGATATATAGATATGTATGTTTTTGTGGGTGGCACAGGTGGCAGGAAAATAATACTTTTTCCGATTCTGAAAACAAAAATCTGAGAATTCCGCATTTTGCGGATTTTTCAAATTTTTATTTCTGGAAAGACAAAAAAGGCTTTTTTGCTGCCACCTCTGCCACCTAATTGATAAGTGCTATTTTTCAAATAATTGATAATCAGTCTGTTGATTTTTTTTGAGGATTATAAAATGTGAAGATTAACTCTCTGAAAATGCATGGATTTACAAATAATCAACGAGTTCCTTGATATTGGGAGCCTTTCAGTTTTCCTTCACAAAGCAGTGGCGCTCTGGAGTATGCTCCTGTATGCAATAATAATTTGATAAGATATCCACATGATAAAATAGTAATTGTTTAATATAATTCATTAAATTTGCCTAATGAGTAATCCCTTCGGGATGACTTTTGGTGAAAGCATTGACAATTCTGATAGCAGAATAAAATATCAAAAAATAATTAGTATGAAGAAGATGTCTTTTTTAATTCTGATTTTAACCATAAGCTGGGGATGCAGGAATAGCTCTACAAAATTGAGCTTTTTTAAGACTATGAATCAATATGCTAAATTTGACTCTATTAAAGATAGATCAATACTGCTTGGCTTTGATAAGATTATTTTAAAAACGACAACTCAAATGAAAGAGAATGCTCCATGTTATCAATTATGCACTACTGATGATGGAGCATTTAATATAAAGGGGTTGATTTGGTTGAAAGATAGTGTTATTTATATAAAGGTTCCAAAGGCTAAATCTCATCATATGACAGAAGATCAAGTATTATTTAATTTTAAGAGTAAAAATTCCGCATGGGAGGTTAATTATGACGTTAGAGATGTACCTCATTATTTAAATATCTCTAAAGAAGGTCGATATTATAATTCTCAACTGAAAGATAGTATAACGGTTTTCAGATTAGAAAAAGGATCCAAAATGGAAAGTGGGTCTAAAGAATACTACATCGATGCATCTTTAAAATACGGATTTGTTGAAATTGTCCATTGGACTCTTGATCGTATATATTATATTGACATTATATCTAAGCAAAAGATATTAATAAAAAAGATGCAACCAAATTTGTACCCTGCTAAGTAACTGTTTAAATGCGGAACGAACATAATAGGGGTTCCATATGTGACGATGGTCAATTATCTTTTTATATTAAAATTACAAGGTTTAAAGACGATATTAGGAATCGGTTTAGGTGTATTAGTTCTTCCCAAAACATTCCAATATTTGCATAATAAAACAATAAAATGAAAAACATAGGTGCTTTTAAGAAGTCGTTAATTATTTCGATTATTTATGTTGGATTATCTATCTTGGCTCTTCTATCAATATATCCAAATTCTTCTTTTAATGGGGTATGGAGCTGGTTTGTATTAGAATTAACATTCCCTGTCTCTTTCTTAAGTTTTGGCCTAATTTATGCAGGAATATTAGATGAAGTAGGAATCCTTCAGGTACAGGGAATTATGTTTTTGATAACTTGGTATTTTCTTTATCGGGTTATGAAACCGAAATAATTAATAAAACCGTAATGCATTTAAAGCTATAATTAAAAATAATCCCAATGGTAAATATATCAGAAAAAAGAAATAATATTAGATGTAAAATGGATGGCTTTGCAAAATATACTATCCCATATTGGGCCTTGCAATCATTGATAATGTTTTTTTTATCTGGATTTGGATTCCTTACAATAGCATTGAGCTTATCTTATTAATAATATGTATTTTGAAGGTATTCATAAAGAGTAAGTCATTTGGAATTGCTTACTCAATTATTTTGATTATATATTCTATTGTATTTTCTATCATGGCTATAATATTATTACTTTTTTTTCAACAGGATTATTACATAATAACTATTTTTGCAATGATTGGAATACTTAATTTCATCATATCAATAATAACTTTAACTTCAATAGTAAGAGAGTGAAAGCTCAGGTAAAATTATAGAATAATGAAACGGACTATATTTTGTTTATTATATCTACTTCTAAGTATTAATGCTTTTACGCAGCTAACTTCTGCAAAAATTAAACTTATTAATGGGATTATTTTGAATAAATATTCCTTAAATACGTATGGGTCTTACTGTGAAGATGGAACTTTCTTAATATATAATGGAGATACTATTAGGTTCGTTCAAAATTCCATTGCTAATATTGACTTTTTAAAGAAATATCCAAACTTAAAAAGTGTATTAGGAGAATATACTAATTATGAGAATGATTATTTATTTGAATTGAGTAATGGCATTTATAAACATGACCTATCTATTTCGAATTATAATTTTCACACAGAAGAATTAGGAAGTAAAATAGTAAAAAGTGTATCTTTTTTTACTAAATATGGATGTGATAATTTATACAGCATTTATCGTTTTTCTGGATTAGTCGTATTTTATTCTGGTTTAACTGTTCTTGAACCAGAGCCTCATGAAAGTTGTTTTTGCCCAAAAATAGATATAAAGAATATTGCAGTCTTAAAGGAAGCGATAGATCTGAAACCATTAAAAGATACTCAAATTGTAGAAATGCAGCTAAAAAGAAGCGGCATAAGAAGCATAAAAGTTTTTTATTGTGAATAGTATTATTCTGATAACTTTGGATTTTGACTAATCCTATATTAGCTCACAAGATGTAAAATTAATCATGAAAAAGAAAGTTCTTTTATTTGGAATCATATATCTAGTATTATTTATACTGATTTACTTGCTCAAACAATATCTGCCCTTGCATTTTTTGAAATTTAGCTCTTAATAATCCAATGAATATCCCGTAAATATTCTGCATTAAGTTAATCCAAGAGCCGTTTTAAGGATAATCAGAAAAATAGTCTTACTTTTGTGCTTCAATAAAAAAGCAACGATGACAGATAGATTTTTAGTGCGGAACGGGAGGCCAGATGAAAGGGATTGAAGCACTTATCAAACAGAATAAAAGCTTTGTTATTTATCGGACTCCACATGGGGAACCGATTTTAATTCTTCAGACGAAAGGTTTGCTACTTCGTCTTAAGGATCTGGACGAACTGAACGGGAAGACTGGATTTGTCTTTGCTCCGTTTCAGATTTCAGATTCTTCTCCCCTGATGTTGATGCAACCGGATATTTTAATTGAAGGATGGCACGATATAAATAACTACTTATCTCAGGAAGAGTATGCTGTGGAAGCAGAGAACTCTACGGATAATATTGGGAAAAACTCCGTTGGAAAGGATGATTACGATTCTTATTCACAAGCCTTCTCTTCGTTTATCGACTCTCTAAAGGAGAAGAAATTTGAGAAGTTGGTGTTGTCTCGTACCTCTACTCACGCAAAGGATTCTTCTTTTTCACTTGAAAAGGCTCTTCATAATGCTTGTGAACGATATGCTGATGCATTTGTTTATCTGTATCATACCCCTGAAACGGGAACATGGCTGGGCAGTACGCCCGAGATTTTGCTTTCCGGGGAAGGAGAACACTGGAATACAGTGGCTCTAGCAGGAACTTTGCCTTTTCATCGGGCTTCTTTGCCGGATGCGTGGAGTGAAAAGAATATCAGAGAACAACAGTTGGTAGCCGATTATGTAGGAAACCAGTTGAACTCTTTCGGAATAAAGTCGGATGTAAAAGGTCCTTTTACTGTTCGTGCCGGTGAATTGGCGCATCTCAAGAGTGAATTTTCTTTTGAGTTGCCAGAGAAAGAGCAATTAGGCAGCTTGCTTAGATTGTTGCATCCCACGCCGGCTGTGTGTGGACTTCCCAAAGAGGAGGCGTATAAGTTTATATTAGCAAATGAAGGATACAATCGTCGTTATTATTCTGGCTTTATGGGGTGGATTAATCCCGATGGAAAGACGGATTTGTATGTGAATCTGCGTTGTATGGAGATAGGTGCTTCTTATCTCACCTTATATGCAGGAGGAGGACTGCTTTCTCATTCGGAAATGGAAATGGAGTGGAAAGAGACGGAAGCTAAATTGCAAACGATGTTGGCAATAATAAAATAAAGTTGGAGGTTTTGTATGTATTCGAATAAAAAGAATGTTCTTCAGTTGGCAGCGCTGTTGCTTGAATATGGCATTGATCACGTGGTGGTTTCACCAGGTTCGCGTATTGCTCCGATTACTCAGACTCTTTCACAACATCCCGCATTCCATTGCTTTACGGTGGTGGACGAGCGGAGTGCCGCTTTCTTTGCATTAGGACTAATTCAGAAACTTCAGCGTCCTGTGGCTGTGTGCTGTACTTCCGGCACGGCCTTACTAAACTTTGGTTCTGCTGTGGCCGAGGCTTTCTATCAACAATTACCGCTTTTGGTTATTTCTGCCGACCGCCCTGCAGCATGGATTGGACAAATGGATGGACAAACGCTTCCTCAACCAGGTGTGTTTAATACGCTGGTAAAGAAATCCGTTCAGCTTCCCGAACCTATTACCAAAGAAGATGAGTGGTACTGCAACCGATTAATAAATGAAGCTTTGCTTGAACTGACGCATCATGGGAATGGTCCGGTGCAGATTAATGTTCCACTTTCAGAACCTCTCTTTGAATTTACCGAAAAGGAGCTTCCTCAGGTAAGAACTATACGCTATTTCGGTGGTTATCCAAAATCTTTGGACAATAGTGATTACCTCCGCAATCAATGGACGCAAAGCAGTAAACGAATGATCCTTGTTGGCCAACTTCCACCCGATGAAAAGGTGAAAAAAGTGCTTGAAGGAGTTGCGAAAGAGTGGAATTGTGTAATTTTGGCAGAACATACGGCAAATGTCTCTTCTTGCCCGATAATAGAGAATTTTGATCAAATAATATATGCTCTTCCTACTGAAAAGTGGGATGAGTTTGCTCCGGATTTATTGATAACCTTTGGTGGTCATGTGGTATCCAAAAGAATGAAGCAGTTCCTGAGAAAACAACATCCCACTCAGCACTGGCATCTGTCTGCCGATGGATCTGTACCCGATCTTTTTCAATCGCTGACAGATGTAATTGAGATGGATGAGAACTTTTTCGCTTTACTTGGCTCACCTACAGATCAGCAAGCTACTTCTTATAACTTAATCTGGAAAAGCGAATCAGATAAGTTGAAAAACAGAAGCAAAGAATATACAGCTACCATGCCATTTTCGGATTTGTTGGTGCTGAAAACGCTTTTCCCTCTTCTACCGGAAAAGGCTGCTTTGCAGTTGGGGAATAGTTCAACGGTACGCAATGCTCAGTTATTTGATTTGAATCCGGGAATTCCTGTTTTTTGTAACCGCGGAACAAGTGGAATAGATGGATCTATGTCTACTGCAGTAGGATTTGCGGCTATTCATCCGGCACTCACATTTCTTGTGATTGGTGATCTCAGCTTTTTCTATGATGTGAATGGACTTTGGAACAAACATATCAATAAGAATCTACGTATTTTATTAGTAAACAATGGGGGTGGAGAGATTTTTCATCTGCTTCCCGGACTGAATAAAGCTGAATCATTGGATAAACATATCTCTTACCGGCATAATACCGGCGCAAAAGAGTGGGCTATGGCTATGGGCTTTTTGTATCTTTCGGCAGAAAATGAGACAGAACTAAAAGAGAATATTATTACTTTTGTGAGCAACACTTCCGATAAACCGATACTATTGGAGACAAAAACTTCAATGGAGATTAACGCGGAAGTATTTAAAGCATATTATCATAATCTAAAATAGATATTGTATGGAGAATAGAAAATGGGAAACCATCAAGGAATATGAAGACATCCTGTTTGAATTTTATAATGGGATTGCAAAGATTACTATCAATCGTCCTCGTTACAGAAACGCATTTACACCCACTACTACAGGGGAAATGAGTAATGCGATGGCTATTTGCCGTGAATGTGCCGACATCAGTGTGGTGGTTATTACCGGAGCCGGAGATAAGGCTTTTTGTTCGGGAGGTGACCAGAATGTAAAAGGTAAAGGTGGATACATTGGCAAAGATGGTGTGCCACGACTGAGTGTACTCGATGTTCAGAAGCAGATTCGTTCTATTCCTAAACCGGTTATCGCTATGGTTAATGGTTATGCCATAGGTGGAGGCCATGTGCTTCAGGTCGTTTGTGACCTTTCTATTGCTTCTGAGAATGCAATCTTTGGACAAACAGGTCCTAGAGTAGGTAGTTTCGATGCAGGATTTGGCTCTTCTTATCTGGCCCGTTGTGTGGGACAAAAGAAGGCTCGTGAAATCTGGTTCCTTTGTCGTCAGTACAATGCTCAGGAAGCTTTGGATATGGGATTGGTAAATAAAGTGGTTCCTTTGGATAAGCTTGAAGACGAAGTAGTTGAATGGGCAGAAACCATGATGCAACATAGTCCGCTGGCTCTACGTATGATTAAAGCCGGATTGAATGCGGAACTTGATGGACAGACTGGTATTCAGGAACTTGCTGGTGATGCTACTCTTCTCTATTATCTTACTGAAGAAGCACAAGAAGGTAAGAATGCATTCCTTGAAAAACGTAAACCCAATTTCAAACAGTTCCCTAAATTCCCTTAAAGATGACTTTTAAAACGACCATACGTCCTTCAACTTTACACTTTAATCAACCAGCCGGAACTTCCCGCGGAGTGTATAATACGCGGAAAGTGTGGTACATTGGTCTCACTTCTGTGGAAGAACCTCAGAGGATTGGGCTGGGAGAGTGTGCTCCGCTGCCTAATCTTAGCTGCGATGATCTGCCGGAATATGAAGAGATTCTGAAAGCGGCTTGTCACCGATTAGAAGAAACCGGTGAACTGGATAAAGAGGCTTTGCGCCCTTATCCTTCCATCCTTTTCGGACTGGAAACAGCTCTTCAGCATTATAATGCCAACAGTTTTGCTTTATGGGATACTCCTTTTTCCCGCGGTGAGCGTGGAATTCCTATCAACGGACTTATCTGGATGGGAGATTATGCTCAGATGTATCATCAGATTGAGAAGAAGATGGAGCTGGAGTTTCGTTGTATCAAACTTAAAATAGGGGCAATTAACTTTGAAGAAGAGTTGTCTCTGCTGCGACATATCCGTAAACATTTTACCGCCAGAGAGGTAGAGCTTCGGGTAGATGCCAATGGAGCATTTGCTCCCGAAGATGCATTGAGCAAACTGAAACGGTTGGCGGAACTCGATATTCACTCCATTGAACAACCTATACGGGCCGGACAATGGGAAGAGATGGCTAGGCTTACGAAAGAATCTCCCATTCCTATTGCTTTGGATGAGGAGTTGATTGGCTATAATTCATTAGCTGAAAAAGCTGAATTATTAAGAAAGATCAATCCTCAGTACATAATTCTGAAACCGTCTCTTCACGGAGGAATATGTGGATGTACGGAGTGGATTAATGAGGCAACCAACCAAAATATAGGGTGGTGGATTACTTCTGCTTTGGAATCGAATATTGGGCTGAATGCCATTGCACAGTGGTGTGCTACACTTCCCACAACTCTTCCGCAGGGATTGGGAACTGGCATGCTTTTTACTGATAATGTGGAAATGCCTTTGTACATTCGTGAAGATAAACTTTGGTATGGCTCAAAGTGATAAACAGACATTTGAACTGGATATTCAGAAACAGTCACTGACACTGGATGGTGTTACTTATTCTCGTGAGGAAATATTAAGTTTTCTGAAAGATAAGTCTGAATATGCCGGATTATATACTTTTCTTTCACAGTGGTTTGACGGGGATACTCATATTAAGGTGCATACTTCCGGCTCTACCGGGAAACCGAAAGAGCTGGTTGTCCGCAAGGAACAGATGATGCAAAGTGCTCGTCTGACTTGTGAATTCCTCAATCTGAGAAAAGGTGATACTGCCTTAATCTGCATGTCGATGGATTATATTGCTGGCAAGATGATGGCTGTCAGGGCTCTGATTGCCGGACTGGATTTACATTTCATTGCTTCATGCGGACATCCCTTCGAGAAGGTGGACAAACCATTTCGTTTTGTGGCAATGGTACCCTTGCAGGTATTTAATAGTCTGCAGATACCAGAGGAAAAAGAACGCTTGAAACAAACGGAAATATTGATTATTGGTGGCGGTGCAATTGATCCTCTGCTGGAAGAAGAGCTAAAAGACTTTCCAGGTGAGATTTATTGCACGTATGGAATGACTGAAACGCTTTCTCATATTGCATTAAGAAGAATCAGCGGACAGGAGGCTTCTTTGAGTTATCGTCCGTTTTCATCGGTAAATCTCTCGTTATCTCCCGAGGACACTTTGGTGATTGATGCTCCATTAGTCAGTGATGAACGTTTAGTAACAAATGATATTGCTGAAATTCATGCAGATGGTAGTTTTAACATATTGGGCCGAAAGGACAACACGATAAATAGTGGAGGGGTAAAGATTCAGATTGAACAGGTGGAAGCAAAGTTGAAGCCACTGCTCAATACTCCTTTTGCAGTGACCTCTCAGTCACACCCAAAGTTCGGTGAAATCGTGGTTTTACTAGTTGTTCCTCCAGTGAATACGGAGATTTTAAAGGATGAGATGACAAAGCAGCTCTCTCCTTATCAGATGCCGAAAAAGATAATTTTGGTAGATGCGATTCCTCAGACTGGGAGCGGAAAGATTAGCAGGGCGAAGGTGAAAGAATTAGCTTCTGGATTATAATTGCTGAATAGCTTTCTTGTTAAAAAATCAAATAGATTAAATGCTTTAATTAAGTCAGAAATGTCTGTCTATTACATAGATAATAGATGATATATCAACTAATTAAAATGAAGGCGAGGTTACTCTCTTTTTTTACTTGGGCTGTAAGTTTATTATAATCGGTGATAAACATTCTTTTAAGTAAAAGTAATAAGGAGCTGAACTTTCAACTGTTTAGCCCCTTATTACTTTTTTAAACAGAACAAAGTTATTGTGATACTTTTATATCTCTATTTATTGTTTGCGCTAAAATCAGATCTTAGCATATAATCCCTGTTCTATTTCATACTTGCAAACTTCAGACAAACAGGCTTGTCAAGCTCAATCTTTTTGCCTGTATCTTCAAGCAAACCATTTTTATAATTAATTCTGAAAACCTGGATTACATTGCTGTTCTTGCATGCAACCAGTAATAATTTACCGTTGGGCGTAATTATAAAATTACGAGGGTGAATTCCTGTAGGCTGATATCCTATTTTTGTGAGTTTGCCATTCAGTTGATTCACTTTAAATATAGCAATACCATCTGCTTTTAATCGGTTAGAAGCATACAAATATTTGCCGTCAGGAGTAAGATGAATATCTGCACTTCCTTTTTTTACTGCTCCCTGAGTTGTATCGGATGCAATGTATTGGATGTCCTTTAATAATCCATTTTTATACTGAAAGACAATAACCTGGCCAGATAATTCATTAATTAAATATGCAAATTTTTTATTCGGGTGGAAAGTGATGTGTCTTGGACCGGATCCTTTTACTACATCAAAAGCTGCTGGTTCACCTGCTTGCAAGAACTGGCCGGAGTTATCGTCCTTTTCAGCATAATGCAAATTAAACTTATGTACCTTGTCTTTTCCAAGGTCGTCGGCTAAGAGATACTTTCCATCAGGCGTAAAAGCTACACAGTGTAAATGGGAAACAGGCTGAGGCTCTTTGCTGTCTTTTTTGTCAAACGCAATCACCTGACTGGCAGGAAGTATTGTGCCATCTTTCTTTATTTTAAAGACCGAAACATTTCCTCCTGTATAATTTGCTGTAATTACATATTGTCCTTTTGGATCAATATTGATGTAGCAGGGAGAACCTCCATGTGTTTGCTGGGCATTGAGATATGTCAGTTTTCCGTTCTTTTTATCAAAGGAAAGAGCATAAGCCAATCCACCATCAGCTTCATTCTCACCCACAGAATAAACAAATTTCTCATCACTTGAGAGATTCAGATAGGAGGGATTTGACAGACCGCTGATCTCACTTACATAGTTTGCTTCTCCGGTTACTGTATTGAATCGGTAAACGTAGATGCCTTTGCTTGTTCCTGAAGTATAGGTACCTATAAGCAAATAAAGATTGTCGCTTTTAGCTTTTTCCTGAATGCGTTCTTTTGAGGTGAAGGATGAGAGTATTAAGGCAGAAATACCCATAAGCATTAATTTTTTGAGCATAATTATTCTTTTTAGTAGATGGTTTCTTTTGCAAAGATAAAAAACATCTCTACTTACGAAATAGTTCTTTCTTTTAATTTTATCTTTGCAGCTGAAATATTTAAATGAAACAGCATGACTCGGATTTTCTTAATCGGATATATGGGATCGGGAAAAACAACCCTCGGAAAGGCATTTGCAAAAGAGATGAATTTATCTTTTGTAGATCAGGACTGGTATATTGAGGAACGATTTCACAAAACGGTGCAGGAGATTTTTAGTGAGAGGGGTGAACAAGGGTTTCGGGAACTGGAACGACAGGTCCTTCATGAAATTGCCGAATTTGAAGATGTTGTAATCTCTACCGGCGGTGGCGCTCCTTGTTTCTTTGATAATATGGATTTTATGAATCAGCAAGGTGATACTGTCTTTTTAGATGTTAGCCCGGAAGTGCTGTTTCAACGCTTAAAGGTAGCAAGTCATACTCGTCCCATCTTGCATGGCAAAAGTAATGACGAACTAAAAGCCTTTATAGTTAATGCACTGGATAAACGTAAACCTTTTTATTCAAAGACAAAATATGTTTTTAGCGCTGATGAGCTTGAAGATATATATCAGATTAAATCATCTGTCAACAGATTAAGAAATATTCTGGGTATGTAAGTGCTTGACTACTTGTTAATGAAATCCTCTCTGATAGGGCTGAAAGTGTCTATTAGTGTTCCGGCTTCCAGACAAACACATCCATGAGAAGCATCCGGCTTAATATAAAGTCCGTCTCCTGCTTTAACTATTTTACTTTCTCCATTATTTGTAAACTCAAATGCTCCGCTTACAACATAAGTAGCCTGTGTATGGGGGTGGGTGTGGACTGCTCCGACGGCTCCTTTTTCAAACTGAACTTTTACCATCATAAGACTGTCGTTGTAAGCCATAATCTGGCGTTTAACACCTGCGCCTAGGTCCTCCCAAATCATTTCGTTCTCAAATTGAAAACTTAAACTTTCTCTTTTCATTCTTGATTCAATTGTTTTTGTATGAGCTGCTTTTACACAAAAGTAGTATATTTTGTTTTATTTATATTAAGAAAATATCGTATTTTGTAAAAAGATGCTTCTTACTGATTGTAAACTATAGATTTATGAGTACTTTTGCGCTATTAATAACTTACGTAAAATAGTATAAGACTAGAAGATGAGAAAATGGCGTATTGAAGATTCAGAGGAACTTTACAACATTACCGGTTGGGGAACCTCGTACTTTGGTATCAATGACAAAGGTCATGTAGTAGTTACCCCAAGAAAAGACGGAGTGGCTGTCGACTTAAAGGAGCTTGTTGATGAATTACAACTGCGAGATGTTTCGGCTCCAATGTTATTGCGCTTTCCGGATATTTTGGATAACCGGATTGAGAAGACTGCAAAATGTTTTCAGATTGCATCAGAGGAATATGGTTATAAAGGTCAGAACTTTATAATTTATCCTATTAAAGTAAATCAAATGCGTCCGGTAGTAGAGGAGATTATCAGTCATGGAAAAAAATTCAATTTAGGACTGGAAGCTGGCTCTAAACCTGAACTGCATGCTGTAATAGCCATTAATACAGATTCTGACTCTTTAATTATTTGCAACGGATACAAAGACGAAAGTTATATAGAACTGGCTCTTTTAGCCCAGAAAATGGGAAAAAGGATTTTTCTGGTAGTAGAAAAACTGAATGAACTGAAGTTAATTGCTAAGGTTGCCAAGCGACTTAATGTGATGCCTAATATTGGTATTCGTATTAAACTGGCCTCCTCCGGTAGCGGTAAATGGGAAGACTCAGGTGGTGATGCCAGTAAGTTTGGACTTACTTCCAGTGAACTATTAGAGGCTTTGGATTTCCTTGAGAAAAAAGACCTGAAGAGTTGCTTGAAACTGATTCATTTCCATATTGGAAGTCAGGTTACAAAAATACGTCGCATAAAAACTGCTTTGCGTGAAGCTTCTCAGTTTTATGTGCAACTACGTACCATGGGCTTTAATGTAGAATTTGTAGACATTGGCGGTGGATTAGGCGTGGATTATGATGGAACCCGTTCTTCAAACAGCGAAAGCAGCGTAAACTATTCTATTCAGGAATACGTTAATGACTCAATCTCTACGCTTGTAGACGCTAGTGATAAAAAGGGTATTCCTCATCCGAACATTATAACAGAGTCCGGACGTTCTTTAACTGCTCATCACTCTGTACTGATCTTTGAGGTTCTGGAAACAGCAACTCTTCCCGAATGGGATGATGACGAGGTGGTGAATGAAGATGATCACGAACTTTTGAAAGAGCTTTATTCTATATGGGACTCTTTGAACCAGAATAAAATGCTCGAAGCTTGGCATGATGCTCAGCAAATTCGAGAAGAAGCACTTGATTTGTTCAGCCACGGAATTGTGGATTTGAAAACCCGTGCTCAGATAGAAAGACTATTCTGGTCTATAACCCGGGAGATTAATCAGATTGCTTCAGGTATAAAACATGCACCGGATGAGTTTCGTTTGTTGTCCAAATTACTGGCCGATAAATATTTCTGCAATTTCTCATTGTTCCAGTCTCTTCCGGATTCATGGGCTATTGATCAGATATTCCCGATTATGCCAATTCAGCGATTGGAAGAAAAGCCGGATCGTTCAGCTACTTTGCAGGATATAACCTGTGATTCTGATGGAAAAGTGGATAATTTTATCTCTACCCGCAATGTGGCGCATTACCTGCCTGTTCATAGTTTGAAAGCAAAAGAACCTTATTATATGGGTGTTTTTCTTGTTGGAGCTTATCAGGAGATTCTGGGCGATTTACATAATCTGTTTGGTGATACGAACGCGGTTCATATTACTGTGAACGAAAAGGGTTATAGTATCGATCAGATTATTGATGGAGAAACGGTGGCCGAGGTATTGGATTATGTGCAATACAGTCCAAAGAAGCTTGTTCGTACACTTGAAACGTGGGTAACATCTTCTGTGAAGAACGGCCGTATCTCTGTGGAAGAAGGAAAAGAGTTCCTCTCAAACTATCGTTCCGGACTTTATGGATATACTTATTTGGAATAGTCATGAAAGAGAAACTTATTATAATTAAAGTAGGTGGTAAGGTTGTTGAAGAAGAGGCTACATTAAGTCAGCTTCTGAATGACTTTGCCTCTATTCAGGAAAATAAGATATTAATTCACGGTGGAGGGCGATCTGCAACAAAGATCGCTTCCCTGCTGGGAATTGAAAGTAAAATGGTCAACGGTCGCCGTATAACCGATGCTGAAACACTTAAAGTGGTTACAATGGTGTATGGTGGATTGGTGAACAAGAATATTGTTGCCGGACTTCAGGCCAGAGGTGTAAATGCTTTGGGCTTGACTGGTGCTGATATGGATGTTATCCGTTCAGTGAAACGTCCGGTTAAGGAAGTTGATTATGGTTTTGTGGGAGATGTGGAGCAGGTTAATGCTACTATTCTGGGAGATTTAATTCAAAAAGGAATTGTTCCGGTAATGGCTCCGCTTACACATGATGGTAATGGAAACATGCTTAATACCAATGCAGATACCATTGCCGGTGAAACAGCCAAAGCATTGGCCAATATTTTTGATGTGACGTTAGTTTATTGTTTTGAAAAGAAGGGAGTACTTAGGGATGAAGCCGATGATAATAGTGTAATTCCTCAGATAACTCGTGCCGAATTTGATACTTATGTAGCCCAGGGTGTTATCCAGGGAGGAATGATTCCTAAGTTAGAAAACTCTTTTTCTGCAATTAATGCAGGAGTCTCTCAAGTTGTAATTACCTTATCCTCAGCCATTAATAGGAATGAAGGTACACGAATTATAAAATAATTCATTTTTTTTTCTGTCTGCCTGTAACTTTTAATACCCTCACCCGTCATTATTAATAGAGATGCAAGAAATCAGCTTCCGTAACGACATACTGCCACTGAAAGATAAACTCTTTCGGGTTGCACTTAGAATAACCTTCGACAGGGCTGAGGCAGAAGATGTGGTTCAGGATACGATGATTCGGGTCTGGAACAAGCGTGATGAGTGGTCACAACTGGAATCGATTGAGGCTTATTGTTTAACTGTTTGCAGAAACTTAGCCATTGACCGAAGCCAGAAGAAAGAAGCTCAGAACCTGGAATTAACTCCGGAACTGGAACAAACGGCTATTGCATCTGGACCTTATGATCAATTAGTGAACGAGGAGCGAATGAAACTTATTCATCAGTTGATCAACGAACTGCCCGAAAAGCAAAGAGTAATCATGCAGCTTCGGGATATAGAAGGCGAGAGTTATAAAGAAATATCAAATGTTTTGCAATTGACAGAGGAACAGGTTAAAGTGAATCTCTTCAGAGCACGACAAAAGATAAAACAAAGATACACAGACATAGAGAATTATGGATTATAAGTATATAGAACAGCTGATTGAAAGATACTGGCAATGCGAGACTTCCCTTTTGGAAGAGCAAATATTGCGTTCTTTCTTTTCTCAGGAAGAGATCCCGGCTCATTTGCTTCCATACAAAGAGGTGTTTGTTTATCAGCAGACACAGCAGGAAGTAAAGTTAAGTGCGGACTTTGATGAAAAGGTTCTGGCTGCTATAGAAGCTCCGGTGGTAAAAGCAAGACATCTTACAATGACAAGTCGTTTTATGCCACTTATGAGAGCAGCAGCAATGGTTGCATTAGTTATTACTTTAGGGAATGTAGCTCAGCGCTCATTCTTTGCTGAAGATAATTTGGATTATAATTACGAAACATATAAGGATACTTACAAAGATCCGCAAATGGCTTACGAACAGTTGTCGTCTGCATTAATGAAGGTGTCCGAAGGAATTAACAAATCTCAGGCTCAAGTGTCATCAGATAGTATTTTAAGCACAAAGAGTAATGTAGATTCTGTTGCTGTTACGGAATAATAATGAAAAGAGTTCTTTTTATACTGTGCCTGAGTCTGATATCTGTTTGGGTTTGTGCACAGGATTTCACCTCTCGTTTTTTAGAGAGTCATAAACCTGATAATAATCTGACTTGTGTAACTATTAGTCCGAAGATGATGCAGAAGGTGATGGACCTGAACTTAGAGGACGAGGGACAAATAACGGATATGATAGCAAAGCTGAAAAGTATGCAGATGCTTACAACGCATGTTAACGGGCAAAAGTATTACAAAGAGGCTTTAGGTGTTATAGAAAAGAATTCTGGTAGATTTGAGCAGTTTCTTTCATTTGAAAATAAGTCTGAGAATTTTCAGATTATGGTTCGGAAAAAGAGACATGCAATTATTGAACTGGTAATGTTAATGTGTGAAGATGATAATTTCACGGTCATCAATTTTACCGGAAACATGAGTAGGGACTTTATAGACAGGTTAGCCAAATCAATGGAGCCTAAACACTCATAATTAAAAAGTTTTTTTTCATTTACTATATATATGACTGTAATAGTTTAGTGCTTATTAAAACAAAAAACAATTGATGAAGCTGTGAAGTTTCGACTCTCTTAAAATTTCATAAACAACTAACTTCAAATAAAACGGGTTACCATTGGTCGGTAACCCTTTTATTATTTTAGGAGGTTGATGTACAAAACTAACTTTTTTCACGAAAAATAAAATTCATCCATCACTCCCTCACTATTCTTTGCAATTTGTTGAATAACAATAGAATATCCAGTGATGGATGCAAATTGATCCCTCACTGATCCCTCACGAAAGAGTTCATCCCTCACGGATTCCGATCATTATCGGTCAATTTTATTATTGATTTTTGCACTTAAAGACGGATTTAGAATTCAGGCAGAGCTATTTTAATTTTTTAGATCCCATATACCTTATATTCCCGAAAATAGAGCGTCGGAACCAGGGGCGATCATGAACGCCGCCAATGCACCAGGCACATCCGGTATATCCGTTGGGATCTCTGCCGTCTAACTGGTATTTATCGTTCAGATAAACAGCAGTCTGTATGGCTTCTTCTGCGGTGGCCGACCATTCCAAAATCTTTTTTCCCCAATACATTCGCAGGTAATTGTGCATGGTTCCACTTTGTACTAATGTGGTTTGCGCCTCATTCCATATAAGGTCATGCGTTTGCGCCTGTTCAAGTTCAAAACGAGAATAAAGATATTCCCGCACATCGTGCTGGTGCTCAAAAAGAGTTTTTTGTGCCCAGGAAGGAAATCCTTTAAATGAGTCATAATGGGGATTGTAATAGCAGAAGTTTTCGGCTAGCTCACGGCGCACAATCAATTGTTCCAGAAAGGCTTCCCTGTTCTCGTCTGCCGGACACTGTTTTATAACTTCCAAAGCAATCTCCAGAGCAGAAATTTGTCCGAAATGGATGTAAGGTGACAGCCCGGAACATCCGTTTACCCGGATATGATTCCTTTCAACTGCATAATCTCTTATCCGTTCATCGATAAAAACCTGCAACGTTCTTCGGGCAGCTTTCTCTCCGGCCTGTATCCCGGAAGGAGAGACACTACGATCAATTTTTAAAGAAGCAAGAATCTCTTCCCAATTTACCGTTTCAAAATGAACAGAGACTTCTTGTTTTAGAGTCTCTGTTTCAGGAAATGGATATAGATAGTCGGCCAGTTGCCGGGTAATCTTCGGACGAAAAGTACGTGCGGCGTATTCCTGCTTGTCGGATGCAATCCAGCAGGGAACAATGTTGTGACCATCTACTTCGTAAACAGGAATAGAGACTGAATTCAATAACTGTTTTTTCCAGGCAAGAGCGTGGCGAAGAGGATTAAAATCGGTTATCAAAACAGCGTTCTGATGTAGATTTAGATACTCCGTTATCATTTCAGGAATCTTTCCTGATCGAAGATAGAAGGGAATGCCTAAGGCTTCCAACTGAAGCTTTACTTCTTTCAGGCCTTCAATCATGAACGAAAAACTACGTAGGTTTGCATTGGGGTAGGTGTTGTCAATCACAAAAAGTACCTCCAGCAATTTCCCACTCTCCTTGGCAAGATAAGAGGCGAAAAGTAAAGCGGCGTTATTAGAAACCCGTTGTTCTCTGCTCATCCAGTACAGAATATTTCCTGTGCCTGGTGTTCCGTTCTGAAGTAAACGACTCCGGTTTTTCATATCATTGTTATGTCTGTTCAGGCAAATGTAATGAGTGAATTTTTATTATCCAAGCATTTCTCCGTTTATGCTATTCTTTTATTATCTGGTCATTGATTCTTGAGTAATATATAGAGGGAGGTAAGGCAATTCGTAAGGAGACTTAAGGTAACTTCCGGTTAGTGTTTGCCCGATTGGATTAAAGCAAAATTGAATAAGGTGTACAGTTAAAATGTTTAATGAGTACTCTATATTTATATTTAGTGTACAGCAAATAGAGAATAGCCCGCCTGTAAATAGCTTAGGTCCCGTTATGAATCTGCTTAACAGTGGCCTGCATTGATCTTATCTAAAGAAGGATATTACTTTAAAGCAGGAGGGGAGGCGGGCATAAAAAAGCAGACTTCTTTGCCCATTCTTGGGAAGAAGTCTGCCATTGGTTTATAAAAAAAGAAAATTAATCCATCTTATTCAGTTTCTTTTCCTGAGGGAAATCAATATTTGGTGTTCCTCTGTAAGAGATATCACCGCTGCCGTTTATTCTGGCTTTTAAAAATCCTGTGGCATAACAGGTTATGCTGCCCGAACCTTGAGTAATAGCTTCAACATCTTGTCCTCTGAGTTTCGAGGCATTGATATCTCCCGAACCTTGTGTCTTTAAAGAAACTGTTTTTGCCTCGCCGCTTAACGCAATATCTCCCGAACCTTGTACGGTTGCCTCTACTGTTCCACTCTTGATATTTCCCAGCATTAAATCTCCTGAACCTTGTATGGTTGCAGATAGTTCGTTGCAGTAAATTCCCATACCTTTAATATCTCCCGATCCTTGTATACTCGCATCAAGTTTATCCGACTTAAGAGCAGTTTTAAGAACCATATCTCCTGAGCCTTGTACCTTTACTTCATTCAGAACCGGGCTAGATACAATCACTTTAACTTCATTCTTGTCTCCGAATCCAAATATGGTAAAGTTTTTTTTCTGTTTAATAACCAATGTACCGCTTTCCACTCTTATGTCATACAGATCAATAACATTATCCGAGGCATAAATTTTTACGCTGGTTCTGCCATCAGTACTCTGAGAATAAAGCACATCTTCACTTCCCTGCACCTTGATAGCGTTAAAACTGTCCACACGGATATCCTTAGTAATATAATTGCCACTTGCTTTTACGCGTTTGATCAGTACGCAACTTGTGTTCATGGTAAGCAAAGACAGTATCATTGCCAATCCGGCCATCATTCTTATTGTTTTATTCATATCTGTAGAGAATTAAATTGTTTTATATCTATTAGACGTATCCATTTTTAAAATAGTTGCATCTACCCGAAAAATAAATTTATAAAAGATTTTGCAAATGCTGTGCCATAAGTTTAGTTTCCACATTTATAACGCTTTATCGATTGTTAATGTTGTCCGTTGCCGAACAGCTTGTTCGGTTTTAACTACTGTTATAATCATTCGGACCATTTTCTTTCTGCAAAGATTGACTATCTTTGTTTCATTAATAAGTAGTCATGGTAGAAAAAGTATTTTCAGATAAAGAGTTAGGCAAAATTGTTGTACGTGAAAACGCTCGTGCCCGTCGCATTGTGTTGCGAACCCGCCCGGAAGCAATATATATAACTGTGCCCAGTGGTGTTCCGATGAAAGAAATACAGTCAACCATTGAACAGTTTAGAGTGAAGCTGATACGTTCTAAAAAGAAAGTCGAGCGGAAGCGGATAGATCTTGGTTATACAATTGATTCTCACCTTTTTAAACTCTCTTTGGAAAGCGGCATACAGAGCAAGTTTCTGGCTCATTCCGAATTGGGACAGACAAAGATTATTTGTCCGCCCACTGCTAATTTTGAAGATGAAGAATTGCAGGCATGGTTGCGCAAAGTGATAGAAGAGGCACTCAGGAAGAATGCAAAGTTTATTTTACCATCCCTTATTGATAATCTTTCAAGAAAGCACAATCTTCCTTACCAGGCATTGAAAATTAATTCCAGTCAGGGAAGATGGGGTAGTTGTTCTTCCAGTAAGAATATCAACCTTTCCTTTTATCTGCTGTTGTTGCCGTCTCATCTTGTTGACTATGTGCTGCTTCACGAGCTGGCTCATACCAAAGAAATGAATCATAGCGATAAATTCTGGGCCATTCTCAATCAGCTGACTCAGGATAAGGCTTTGGAATTACGTAGTATGCTCAAGGAGTATACTACCGATTTTTAGAGACAGAATCCCTTGTTTTGTATACTAAAAGTTCATTTTTAAGAAATTATAGCAGAAAATACTGGAACTATAGAAGAAAATAGTTCTAATATTTTGCTTATGAAGTGATTATTCGTATCTTTGCGGTCGAAATGGATGAATAGTGAGGGGCAGTTAAAAGCCCTTTTTTTGTTCTTAATAGTGAACCAATGATAGAAAAAAGTACTGTAAGTCAGATTGTTGAAGAGTGGCTTCAAGGTAAAGAGTATTTTGTGGTAGACGTAAATGTGTCTCCGGATGACAGAATTCTTGTGGAAATTGACCATGCAGAAGGCGTTTGGATTGAAGATTGTGTGGAGTTGAGCCGATTTATTGAATCGAAGCTAAACCGTGAAGAAGAGGATTATGAACTTGAAGTGGGATCTGCCGGAATAGGTCAGCCTTTTAAAGTGCTGGATCAGTATTACATACACATTGGCAGCGAGGTTGAAGTGTTAACTAAAGGCGGAGTGAAACTTACCGGAGTGCTGAAAGATGCAAACGAAGATAAGTTTACCGTTACAGTACAAAAGAAAGTGAAAGAAGAAGGCGCAAAACGTCCTAAATTGGTTGACGAAGATATCTGTTTTGCATACGATGAAATAAAATATACTAAATACTTAATTAGTTTTAAATAATTATGGCCAAGAAAGAGGAAACAATCAGCTTGATTGATACATTTTCGGAATTTAAAGATCTAAAGAATATTGATAGAACCACTATGGTAAGTGTACTCGAAGAGTCTTTCCGTAGTGTTATCACGAAAATGTTTGGCACGGATGAGAATTACGATGTTATCGTTAATCCGGATAAGGGAGATTTTGAGATATGGCGTAACCGTGAGGTAGTTGAAGATGAAAATCTAACTAATCCGAATATGCAGATATCTCTTACTGAGGCTCAGAAAATAGATGCTTCCTATGAAGTTGGAGAAGAAGTAACAGACGAAGTTATTTTTGCTAAATTTGGTCGTCGTGCTATTCTGAACCTTCGCCAGACTCTTGCCTCAAAAATTCTTGAGCTTGAAAAAGATAGTATTTATGCTAAGTATATTGATATGGTAGGAACCATCATCAACGCAGAAGTTTACCAGATCTGGAAAAAAGAAATTCTGCTTCTTGATGATGAAGGTAATGAACTATTATTGCCTAAGACAGAACAGATACCAAGTGATTTCTATCGGAAAGGTGAAACTGCCCGTGCGGTAGTTGCCCGTGTTGACAATAAGAACAACAATCCGAAGATTATCCTTTCCCGTACTTCTCCAATGTTCCTGCAAAGACTATTTGAAATGGAAGTTCCGGAAATTAATGATGGACTGATAACAATTAAGAAAATTGCCCGTATCCCTGGTGAACGTGCAAAAATTGCTGTTGAGTCTTACGATGAAAGAATTGACCCTGTAGGTGCCTGCGTAGGTGTGAAAGGTAGTCGTATTCATGGAATCGTTCGTGAACTTCGTAATGAAAATATTGATGTAATTAATTACACATCAAACATTTCATTGTTTATTCAGCGTGCTTTAAGTCCGGCAAAAGTTTCTTCTATTCGCTTGAATGAAGAAGAAAAGAAAGCAGAAGTTTTCTTGAAACCGGAAGAGGTGTCGCTTGCTATCGGTAAAGGCGGTATGAATATCAAACTAGCCAGTATGTTAACTGAATACACCATTGATGTGTTCCGTGAATTGGACGCAGCTACAGAAGATGAGGATATCTATCTTGAAGAGTTTAAGGACGAGATAGACGAGTGGGTGATTAATGCAATTAAAGCTATTGGCATTGATACAGCAAAAGCTGTACTTAGTGCTCCACGCGAAATGCTGATTGAAAAAACCGACTTGGAAGAAGAAACGGTGGATGAGGTATTACGCATTTTGAAAGCGGAGTTTGAAGACTGATGAAGGAGTTGAGATAAGATAGCTGGATGTTTTGATGCGTTTCCGTTATCTGTTCTTACTAATTCTTCTGTTTTTTTAAATGCTCCATTTCAATTATCAATTAAAAAAAAGTATGACGATTAGGTTAAACAAAGTAACAAGAGATTTAAATGTTGGAATCACGACGGTAGTCGAGTTCTTACAGAAAAAAGGATTTTCTATAGAGGCAAACCCAAATACGAAAATCACAGAAGAACAGTATGCTATTCTCGTAAAAGAGTTTAGTACAGATAAGAATTTGAGAATAGAATCTGAAAAATTTATTCAGGAACGCCAAAATAAAGACCGAAACAAAGCATCTATTTCAATTGATGGATTTGAAACGGAGAAAAAAGAAGAACCCGCTCAGAAGAAAACGGAAAAGGTTATTAAAGTTACTGTTCCCGAGGATGTCATTCCCAAATTTAAGCAAGTTGGGAAAATTGATTTGGAGCATTTGAATAAAAAGGCGCACAGTGAACCTGCTGCTCCTGTAAAAGAAGAAAAGGTTGAAAAACCAGCTCCTTCTGTTGCCCCTCAAAAGGTAGTTCCTCAACCTGTAGCCGAACCAAAGCCTACTGAAGCTCCTCAGCCAGTAGTCGTTGCTTCTCAGCCTAGTCCTGCTGCTCCGGAAAAGAAGGTAGAAGTGAAGAAAGAAGAAGTAAAGACTCCCGTTACTGAAGCTAAAGAAGTTAAAGCTGAAAAGGTAGCGGAGCCAATTGTTAAAGAAGAAAAGCCTGTAGTTGTTGTGAAGAAAGAAACTCCCAAACCTGCAGAGATTAAAAAAGATATGCCTAAATCTGAAGTAAAAGAGGAAAAGAAGGAAGAAATGGTTGAGCAAGTGGAAAAAAGCGAAGGAGATGATGTGTTTAAAATTCACAATACCACAGATTTTGTCTCTAAAATCAATGTAGTTGGTCAGATTGACCTTGCGGCATTGAACCAGTCTACCCGTCCTAAAAAGAAGTCTAAAGAGGAGAAGCGCAAGGAACGTGAAGAAAAAGATAAGCAACGTACCGAGCAGAAGAAGTTGATAAAAGACGCTATTATCAAAGAGATAAGAAAGGATGATGAAAAGACTGTAAAAGTAGTAGATAAAATATCTGAGGAAGATAAAAAGAAAAAGAAACGTAGTCGTATTAATAAAGAGAAGGTTGACATTAACAATGTATCCAGTGCTCCTTCTGGTATGGCTCGTCCTGTGCCAAACAGTGAAAGAGTAAATAAACCGGCTACGGGTGGTGGTCATCATCCCGGAAACAAACCTTTTAATAAAGGTGGTCAGCAAGGTAGTCGTTTCAAGAAGCCTGTTGTTAAGGCAGAAGTGAGCGATGAAGATGTTGCAAAGCAGGTTAAAGAGACATTGGCTCGTCTTACTACAAAAGGTAAAAATAAGACATCTAAATATCGTAAAGAGAAACGTGACGCTGTATCTAATCGTCAGCAGGCTCTTGACGATCAGGAAATGGCAGAAAGCAGAATCATTAAACTAACAGAGTTTGTAACTGCAAACGAACTGGCAAGTATGATGGACGTTTCTGTAAACCAGGTTATCGGTACTTGTATGAGTATTGGTATGATGGTATCTATCAATCAGCGATTAGATGCTGAAACAATTAATATTGTTGCTGAAGAATTTGGCTTTAAGACTGAATATGTAAGTGCTGATGTATCGGAAGCTATTACTGAAGAAGTAGATGCAGAAGAAGATTTGGAATCACGTGCACCTATTGTAACTGTGATGGGACACGTTGACCACGGTAAAACTTCATTGCTTGACTATATTCGTAAGGCTAATGTAATTGCCGGTGAAGCCGGAGGTATTACTCAGCACATCGGAGCTTACAATGTGAAGTTGTCAGATGGAAAAAGAATAACATTCCTGGATACTCCGGGTCACGAGGCATTTACTGCTATGCGTGCTCGTGGTGCGAAGGTTACAGATATCGCTATTATTATTGTTGCTGCTGATGATGATGTAATGCCTCAGACAAAAGAGGCTATCAACCATGCGGTAGCTGCAGGTGTTCCTATTGTTTTTGCAATCAATAAGGTTGATAAACCGAATGCAAATCCGGATAAAATTAAGGAAACATTGGCAAACATGAACTATTTGGTGGAAGAATGGGGTGGTAAATACCAGTCTCAGGACATTTCTGCTAAAAAAGGAGAAGGTGTTCATGAATTGTTAGAGAAAGTATTGCTTGAAGCTGAATTGCTTGACTTGAAAGCAAACCCAGATCGTCGTGCTACAGGTTCAGTTATTGAATCTACTTTGGACAAAGGACGTGGTTATGTTGCTACAGTTCTTGTATCAAACGGTACAATAAAGATGGGTGACATTGTACTTGCCGGAACAAACTACGGTAAAGTAAAAGCAATGTTCAACGAACGTAACCAACGTATTCAACAAGCTGGTCCTTCTGAACCGGTGTTGATTCTTGGTTTGAACGGTGCTCCAACTGCCGGTGATGTTTTCCATGTAATTGAAACAGAACAGGAAGCTCGTGAAATTGCTAACAAACGTGAGCAATTGCAACGTGAACAAGGCTTACGTACTCAGAAACTTCTTACTTTGGATGAAGTTGGACGTCGTATTGCATTGGGTAACTTCCAGGAATTAAATATCATTGTGAAGGGTGACGTGGATGGTTCTATCGAAGCATTGTCCGACTCCTTGATCAAGCTTTCTACTCAACAGATTCAGGTTAACGTTCTTCATAAGGCTGTAGGTCAGATTTCTGAATCAGATGTGACATTAGCTGCTGCTTCCAATGCAATTATCATTGGATTCCAGGTACGTCCATCGGCTTCTGCACGCAGATTTGCTGAACAGGAAGGTGTTGATATCCGTATGTACTCTATCATCTACGATGCAATTGAAGAAGTGAAGGCTGCTATGGAAGGTATGCTTGCTCCGGTTGTTAAGGAAGAAGTTACTGCAACTATTGAAGTTCGCGAAGTATTCCACATTACTAAGGTGGGTACAGTTGCCGGTGCAATGGTTAAGGAAGGTAAGGTGAAACGTTCTAATAAAGCTCGTCTTATCCGTGATGGTATTGTAATCTTTACAGGTGAAATTAATGCATTGAAGCGCTTCAAGGATGATGTGAAGGAAGTGGCTGTGAACTACGAATGTGGTATCAGCTTACAGAACTATAGCGACATTAAAGAGGGTGATATCATTGAATCATTCGAAGAAGTAGAAGTGAAACAAACATTATAAATTACAGATTGGTTAATATGCCAATAGGTATATTAACTAGTCGTAAGACAATAATAATGTGCCGATGTGCTGACCGTATCAATCTTTGGTATAGTAACAGGCGCATCGGCACATTTGTTATTTATAAATTAATATGACAAAAATAGATCTATTGATATTACTGGTTGTAATGGCTGGAGCTGTGACGGGTTATATGAAAGGAGGAGTTAAGCTCTTTGTTTCTACAGTAGGATTAATCCTCGGATTATACGTTGCAAGAATTCTATATATGCCTTTGGCGGAAATGCTTTGTCCTTCCGTCTCTAGCTCTATGACCTTTGCTAAAGGACTTGCCTTTATTATAATCTGGGTGGCAGTGCCTTTTCTTACCACGCTTGCAGGTCGGTTCTTTACCAAAACGCTTGAAGCTATGCACATAAACTGGCTGAACAGATGGGCCGGTGCTGTTCTTGGAGGACTAAAATATCTGTTGATTATAAGCATATTTATTAATGTTGTGCAATTTATAGATGGAAGTAATCATCTGATTTCGCAAACAAATAAGGAGGACGCTCTGTTATATTATCCAACGCAGAAAGTTGCGGGGATTGTCTTCCCTCTGGTAAAACAAGTTTCGAATAAATATATTCATTAATTATGCAACAAGAAGAACCAAATAAATATTTGAAAGAGATTACGGAAGAGAAGTACAAATATGGCTTCACTACCGACATTCAGACTGAAATTATCCCAATAGGGCTTAATGAAGATGTGATTCGTCTGATCTCTGCAAAGAAGAATGAGCCGGAATGGTTGCTTGAATTCCGTTTAAAGGCTTATCGCCACTGGTTGACATTAGATATGCCAACATGGGCGCATCTTACTATTCCTGAGATCGATTATCAAAGTATTAGTTACTATGCTGATCCTACCAAGAAGAAGGAAGGACCAAAATCGCTGGACGAGGTTGATCCTGAATTGATCAAAACATTTAATAAGCTGGGTATTCCTTTGGAAGAACGTCTTGCTTTAAGTGGTATGGCAGTAGATGCGGTGATGGACTCAGTTTCTGTAAAGACTACCTTTAAAGAAACACTGATGGAAAAAGGAATTATTTTCTGTTCCTTTAGTGAGGCCGTTCGTGAGCACCCGGACCTGGTGAAGAAGTTTTTAGGAAGCGTGGTAGGCTATAGAGATAATTTCTTTGCAGCCCTTAACTCTGCTGTGTTCTCTGACGGATCATTTGTTTACATCCCTAAAGGTGTACGCTGTCCGATGGAACTTTCTACCTATTTCCGTATCAACGCAGCCAATACCGGTCAGTTTGAAAGAACGCTGATTATAGCAGATGATGATGCTTATGTTAGTTATCTGGAAGGTTGTACCGCTCCAATGCGTGATGAAAACCAACTGCATGCTGCCATTGTGGAAATAATTATCCACGAACGGGCAGAAGTGAAGTACTCAACCGTACAGAACTGGTATCCGGGAGATAGCCACGGTAAAGGTGGTGTTTACAATTTTGTGACTAAACGAGGTATTTGCAAAGGAAATGATTCTAAACTATCTTGGACTCAGGTAGAAACCGGATCGGCTATTACCTGGAAATACCCAAGCTGCATTTTGGCCGGCGATAATTCCGTGGCAGAATTCTATTCTGTGGCGGTAACCAATAACTACCAGCAGGCAGATACCGGAACAAAGATGATTCATTTGGGAAAGAATACCAAGAGCACTATTATGTCTAAGGGTATTTCGGCCGGGCATAGCCAGAACTCATACCGTGGATTGGTTAAGGTTGTGGAAAAAGCCGAAGGTTCCCGTAACTATAGCCAGTGTGACAGTCTGCTGTTAGGCGATAAGTGTGGAGCTCATACTTTCCCTTACATGGATATTCATAACGAAACAGCGGTAGTTGAGCATGAAGCTACCACCTCAAAGATCAGTGAAGATCAGCTGTTCTATTGCAATCAGAGAGGTATCTCAACGGAAGATGCTATTGGTTTGATTGTAAATGGTTATGCAAAAGAAGTAATTAATAAACTTCCGATGGAGTTTGCTGTGGAAGCTCAGAAGCTGCTGCAGGTTTCTTTGGAAGGTTCAGTAGGATAAATAAAAACTAAAATAATATGCTCGAGATAAAAGATTTACATGCCAGCATTAACGGCAAAGAGATATTAAAAGGAATAAACCTGACTGTGAAACCCGGAGAGGTTCATGCCATCATGGGGCCTAACGGATCAGGAAAAAGTACATTGTCGTCGGTACTGACCGGTAATCCGGCTTTTGAAGTGACCAAAGGTTCTGTTAGTTTTTACGGAAAGAACCTGTTGGATTTGCCCCCTGAAGACCGCAGTCGTGAGGGAATTTTCCTAAGTTTCCAGTATCCGGTGGAGATTCCGGGAGTAAGTATGGTAAACTTTATGCGTACTGCTGTTAATGAACATCGCAAATATAAAGGTATTCCAGCTCTTACAGCCAGTGAGTTCCTGAAACTGATGCGTGACAAACGCGCGGTAGTTGAGCTGGATAATAAATTGGCTAACCGTTCTGTAAACGAAGGTTTCAGTGGCGGTGAGAAGAAAAGAAATGAAATTTTCCAGATGGCAATGTTGGAACCTCGTTTGTCTATATTGGATGAGACAGATAGTGGTCTTGATATTGACGCCCTTCGCATTGTGGCCAACGGAGTGAACCTTTTGAAGACTCCTGAGAATTCTACAATTGTGATTACTCACTACCAACGATTGCTTGATTATATCAAGCCGGATATTGTACATGTACTTTATCAGGGAAAAATCGTAAAGACTGCCGGACCGGAATTAGCTCTTGAACTTGAAGAAAAGGGTTATGACTGGATTAAGAAAGAACTGGGAGAATAATAATTAATTTGTTGGCATCTCATTTGAATGCCGGCAGTTAACAAATAAGATTATGGTAGAACAACAATATATCGACCTCTTTTCTCAGTGTGAAGCGATGATTTGTTCACACAGTGCGGAAGTTCTGAATGCCAAACGCGTTGAGGCCTTTGCCGACTTTGAACGATTGGGCTTTCCCACCCAGAAGCTGGAAGATTATAAATATACAGATATAAGCGAAGCCTTTGCTCCGGATTATGGATTGAACCTGAACCGTCTGGAAATACCGGTTAATCCGTATGAAGTGTTTAAGTGTGACGTGCCCAACATGAGTACTTCCCTTTACTTCGTGGTCAATGATGCTTTCTATACTAAAGAGCAGCCAAAGGTTGATCTTCCTGAGGGAGTTTTGATGGGAAGTCTGAAGAAAATGGCGGAATCTCATCCTGAATTGGTAAGCAAATACTATGGCAAATTGGCCAAAACTTCAGAAGACGGGGTTACAGCATTCAATACTGCATTCGTACAAGATGGCGTTTTCCTTTATATCCCCAAAGGGGTAGTGGTGGAACGCACCATTCAGTTAGTGAATATTCTCCGTGCCGATGTAGATTTCATGGTCAACCGTCGTGCACTTGTGGTTCTTGAAGACGGGGCACAGGCAAAACTTCTGGTTTGTGATCATGCACAGGATCAGGTGAATTTCCTCACTACTCAGGTAATCGAGGTGTTTGCAGGTGAGAATTCTGTACTTGATCTTTATGAACTGGAAGAAACACATATAGCAAATACACGCATCTCTAATTGTTATGTACGTCAGGAGGCAGGATCAAATGTTCTGATTAACGGAATGACATTGCATAATGGTACCACCCGTAACCGTACCCAAGTATTATTGGCAGGAGAACATGCCGAGATCACCCTTTGCGGTATGGTTATTGCAGACAAGAATCAGCATGTAGACAATCATACATTCATTGATCATGCAGTTTCCAACTGCACCAGCAATGAACTCTTTAAATATGTTCTTGACGACGAAGCACGTGGTGCATTTGCCGGAAAGGTTTTGGTTCGTAAGGATGCTCAGAAAACATTCTCTCAGCAAACAAACAGGAATCTTTGTATAACCAAAGAAGCCAGAATGTATACTCAGCCACAGCTGGAAATCTATGCCGACGATGTGAAGTGCGGGCATGGAGCAACGGTTGGACAACTGGATGAAGGAGCTCTTTTCTATATGCAGGCTCGCGGTATTTCTCAAAGAGAAGCCCGCTTACTGCTTATGTTTGCTTTCGTTAATGAAGTAGTTGACAATATCCGCATAGATGTTCTTAAAGAACGTCTGCATCTGTTGATAGAGAAACGCTTCCGTGGCGAATTAAGCAAATGTGTGGGTTGCGCAGGGTGCAAATAAGTTTATTGATAAATAAAAAATAAATCAATGATCAATATAGAAGCTATTCGTAAGGACTTCCCTATACTTCAACGCGAAGTGTACGGCAAACCTTTGATATATTTCGATAACGGAGCAACCACTCAGAAGCCCCGCTGTATGGTCGAAGCAATCACAGAGGAGTATTACTCAGTGAATGCAAATGTTCACCGCGGAGTTCACTTCCTGAGCCAGCAAGCTACGGAATTGCACGAAGGTTCACGTAAAACTGTTCAGCAGTTTATCAATGCCCGCAGTACAAACGAAATTATATTTACCCGTGGCACCACGGAATCAATCAATCTTCTTGCCTTCAGTTTCGGCGAAGCTTTTTGCAAGGAAGGCGATGAGATTATCATCTCCGTGATGGAACACCACAGTAATATTGTTCCCTGGCAGATGCTTGCTGCCCGCAAAGGAATCACTATAAAGGTGGTGCCTATCAATGAAAAGGGCGAACTGATCATGGACGAGTATAAATCGTTCTTCTCTGAACGGACAAAGCTGGTTTCTATAGCGCATGTTTCCAATGTGCTGGGAACCATCAATCCGGTTAAGGAGATGATTGCCTTTGCTCATGAGCACGACGTGCCTGTTTTAGTAGATGGTGCACAGTCTGTTCCTCACATGAAAGTAGATGTTCAGGACTTGGATGCAGATTTCTATGCCTTTTCCGGACACAAGATATACGGCCCAACGGGTGTCGGTGTTCTTTACGGAAAGGAAGAATGGCTCGATAAACTTCCGCCTTACCAAGGGGGAGGAGAGATGATTCAGACAGTAAGCTTTGAGAAGACAGTATTCAATGAACTTCCTTTCAAGTTTGAAGCAGGTACCCCCGATTATATCGGAACCACCGCACTGGCTGTCTCTCTTGACTATGTCTCAAAGATTGGAATGGATCAGATTGGTGCTTATGAACACGAGCTTACAACCTACGCCATGCAACGCCTTAAAGCAATTGAAGGCATGAGAATCTTTGGCGAGGCAGATCAGAAGGGTAGTGTAATCTCTTTCCTTGTAGGAAACATTCATCACTTTGATATGGGCACATTGCTCGACCGCCTTGGAATTGCTGTCCGCACCGGACATCATTGCGCTCAGCCGCTTATGCAAAATCTCGGCATTGAGGGAACAGTTCGTGCCTCATTCGGTATGTATAATACCAAAGAGGAGGTTGATGCACTGGTTGCAGGCATCGAACGGGTTAGAAAGATGTTTTAAATAAGACATAAAAAAGCAAAAGAGGCTGTTCAGTTGGACAGTCTCTTTTGCTTTTTATACCTTTAGAACAGAGAGAATTTTATCTGTTCTAAAGGCATTACACTTGAATGAACCTGTTGCAATATTCGAAGAAAGTCTGAAGAATGAAATTAAATTTAATAAGCAAGAACATTCCACAAGGCTTTTATTTTTGCTTCCGGATCCCATTTACCTCCAAATGTCCAGCGAGCATTGATTTCTTCCGGTTTGGGTGACCCTTTGGCTTCTTCAAGATTATTTTTCATCCATTCAAAGTTTCCACCTTCGCGTTTTATATTATACATGTAAACTCGTTTTCCCCACGGACACGGATCAAGAACCTTGTCTGAATAAGCATATCCAATAGGATGATCAATAATCTTGTCGGTCATTGTACAATTCAGTAAGAAGAATTGTGAGTCGTGATGATAACGGCCAAGGGTGACTGGACTTTTAGAATCAAAATGTGAATCAGTTATAACGAGTTTCTTATCAATATTACCACGTCCATCATGCCAGATCATAGCACGCCCATCACCATAGAATGTACAACGAGTGGCATAACACCAACCGCGGGGGCAAAGGAAATCTACCCCAGGGCATCTTAAATTGAGATCGGCATGGTAATACATTCCATCCTCCGGCCCCCATAATGATAAAGCATCATTCCCGTCTGCCCATACATTACAGTTTATAACGATAGTACGAGTGGCTTGTCCATAAATTGACATCTGATGCGCAGTAGTTGCTTCTACTGTACTACCATAATTGTTGTAGATAGTCATACCGCTAATGATACAATCGTCTGCACCTTTCTGCAAAATAATTACCCCATTACCTACCGGTTGACCCTTATATTTCTGAATAGAGCGTTTGCTTGAAAGTTCGGCATATACTAACCGGGTATTCTCCCGGCTTTCTCCAAGAAGTACAATGTTTGGCCGGTCAATGATAACTTTTTCATTGTATGTTCCGTTCTTTATCAGAATAATATAAGGCTCCGTGGGATGTTGAGGAGCAGCTTCAATAGCAGCCTGTATACTTTCTCCATCAGAAACTATTGCATTATAGAGTTTTGAATGGGAAGCATTATTTGGATTGGTGGTGGTAGTTTTATTAGCTCCGATTCTACCATTCTCTGTAGCTTTGGACTTTACAACTTGTGCTGAGCCGAATGTAGCATAAAAAGAAATGGCGATGAACAATACTATTTTCTTCATTTGGAGTTATACTTATGAGTTAATTTATTTTTTGATTGAAAAGTAACTTACATATATTTCTTTTTCCATTTTTCATACTGCTTGTTGAGGCTTGCCGGTGCTTTATTATACCAACTGTATCCATTTCGTCTTTCGTGTCCCACTTCTGCTAATGTTTTGAGTGGTATGCCGTTACGGTCACAGAATAGCGGCTTCTCTTGCTCTAAGTTATAAAAGCGGGCCCATATTGGTTCGGCATTATCGTCATTCACCACACGAGTGTCAGCCTTGCCGTTCTCGTTAGTGAAACGTTCTACCCGGATTCCTGTCAATTTATGTGCTTCGAACCATTTCATAGCTCCGTTAACGGCATCTTTAATCCGTTTATCAGGATTGGGAAGTTCCATCAACAGGCGCACCAAAGAAGCACTTTCTGCCGAACAATAAGAAGCCAATTCGTATGAACGGGCTGAAGTGGGCTTTAAAGTCTTGTAATCATGTTGCTGGCACCATACGGTTGGTTCACCTTTTACAATAATTTGTGTGTTGAGTATGCATTCTATACCCTTATTAAAAGCTTTTGTTAGGCGGGCTTTCATTGCATCATCTACCAATAAATCAAATGGTGCCACACCGTTGCGCAGGTCACGGATAACCATTAAAGTCTGCACCATTGCATTGTCGTTATAAGTAATCTGTACCTGGTATCCACGATTCTCAGGCCAGAACTGTGGCCAACCTCCATTATCGTATTGTCCACTAAGCAAAAACTCTACACCTTGTAAGAAGGCTTTCTTGTAGCGTTCTTCCGGTAACTGCCGGTAAAGTCTGGCTAAATAAGTCATTTCCAGTATAGTAGCATCGTTGTCAGTCGTAGAGTCATTGCGTTTCTTCTTGTCGCTCAACACAATATCCAGTTCGTCGCCAAGCGGACGATGAATTGGAAGATTCTTAGGCCATCCACCCGTTTCCCGCTGATATGCCAATACGTTATCAGCAATTCGTTTTGCTTCGTCTGTCTGGAAGAAGGCATCCGGGCTTTCCCTTACTATTTTTTTCCACTCCCTTGATGAGTATTCATAATCTTTTGGACTAAGCTGTTGCTGTGCAAATGCAGGCACTGTCAGCATCATTAAAATGATGCAAATTAAATGTTTTCTCATGGTTTATTAAATTTATGTCTCTCACAAAGAATGCCTTTTAAAATATCAATAGAATATTATCCTTAATATTTTGATTCTAAGTTTCGCTACGATACAAAATAAGTTATTTTTTAAACTCTGGAAGTTCAATATTTAGCGTTTTTTGAGTAATTTTTGACCAGAGACGGTATTTTATTTCATAAAGCCCTATCTTTGCCATACAAAAAAAGAATCATGTTATTACCCTACTTAAATAAAGACCTGATAGAAGCCGGATGCGATGAGGCTGGACGCGGTTGCCTGGCAGGATCTGTCTTTGCAGCAGCTGTTATTCTTCCTGTGGATTTTAAGAATGAACTGTTGAACGATTCCAAACAGTTGAACGAAAAGCAACGCTATGCCCTTCGTGAAGTGGTTGAAAAGGAGGCTATAGCTTGGGCAGTGGGTATTGTTACTCCCGAAGAAATTGATAAAATCAATATCCTTAACGCTTCTATCCTCGCCATGCATCGTGCGGTAGACCAACTAACCGTTATACCACAGCATCTTATTATTGACGGAAACAGATTTAAGAAGTATAACGAGATTCCTCACACCACCGTTGTAAAAGGTGACGGTAAATACCTGTCCATTGCTGCTGCATCCATTCTGGCGAAAACTTACAGGGATGATTATATGAACCGCCTGCATCAGGAGTTTCCGGTGTACGACTGGGATCACAACAAAGGCTACCCAACCAAGAAACACCGTGCCGGAATTGCTCAACACGGCACCACTCCCTATCACCGCATGACTTTTAACCTGCTGGGCGACGGACAACTCTCGCTTGATTTCTAGTAAGAAAATACCTTCACTAAGGTGTTTAAGAAATCTCCCGCCATAAACTAATCAAAACAAAAGGTTCTCTTTTTCCAATCATGTACATATTTGGAATCAATCTTGTACATGATTGATTCCAAATATGTACATGTTTATCTCAACCTCCCGCCTATAACAGGGCAAACGCATTATAATAATTACTTAAAATGATTATATATATTACCTAATAAATGCATGTTATATTATTAATATTAAAGCTTTAAACATTTTTCTAAGTTAATTATATTTATTATCTTTATAAAGAAATTAGAAACATAAATTAGTAGAAAAATGAGCATAATTAGTCTTTGTAAACAAATCAACGATACTCGTATTGACAGAAAAAAGGAACATTCAGTAGAATCGATAGTATATATTGCCATGGCTGCAGTTCTTTGTGGTGCTGATTCTTGGAATGAGATAGAAGAGTTTGGTAACTCCAGGAAAGATTTCTTTGCTGAACGTATTTCTTCTTTCAGGAATGTTCCCTCACATGATACCTTTAATCGCTTTTTTAGTAGTCTTTCACCCGATTATTTTGAACGTGTTTTCCGTTATTGGATGTCTGAAATTTGTGAAAAATATGAAGGAGTTGTGGCCATTGATGGAAAAACCATACGGGGTGCCAGCAAATGCACCCGCTCCAATCCAGAAGGAGAATCTCGTTTTAAACTTCATATGGTAAGTGCCTGGGCAGCAGCTAATGGGGTAACCTTAGGACAGGTCAAGGTAAATAGGAAAAGCAACGAGATTACGGCTATTCCTGAACTCCTTAGCGCTCTTGATCTACAGAACTGCATAGTGACGATTGATGCCATGGGATGTCAAAAGGCAATAGCCAAAAAGATTATCGATAAAGAAGCAGACTATGTTCTTCATGTAAAAAACAACCAAAGAAAACTGTATGTCGATTTACGGGCATGGTTTGAAGAGTTGGACAGAAATGAGAGTGATAAAAATATAGCATATAGTGAAACTCAACATGCCAAATACCGGACGGAGGAAACAGGACATGGACGCAAAGAAATCAGGGAATGCTTTGTATACAATCATGAAGGATTTGAGGTGTTTTTTAAAGAGTGGAAAGGAATAAAATCAATAGTAAGAGTTACTTCAGAAAGAACAATCATTAAGACAGGGGAGATATCTTTAGAAAAGAGATATTATATAACTTCCTTAGGTTTAGAGCCTCAGAAAATAGCAGAAGCAGTACGAGCGCACTGGTCTGTGGAAAACAATTTGCACTGGCAGTTAGATGTTTCCTTTGGAGAAGACGCCGGAAGAAAAACAGGAAATGCTGCCCAGAACTTTTCATTAATGAATAAGATAGCACTTATGATACTAAAGAAAAGTCCAAGAAAAGGCAGCATTAAAGGAAAAAGAAAAGCAGCCGGATGGGATCAAGGGTTCCTCTGTGAACTTTTATTGGCGCAAAATTTTTAATGCGTCGCCCCTGCCGCCTATAAATGATTAATGTTTGTTGAGGAGTGTATTAGTCTGATTGCGGTTAACCGTTAATATTCTCTGAAGTCACTTTAATGTATTTTTGTATTTATATATGAGGTTGATTATCAGTTTGATATATTTTATGGTGGTGCACATGGTGTACATAAATCGTTCTTGTTTCGTTCTGAGAAATAAAAAAATGAGAATTCTGCATTTTGCGGAATTCTCAAAATTAGTTCGCCCAGCACGAACTATTTACTTTAGGGTGCAAGTCCCGAACACGCCATTATAGCTGGAAGTGTTAGCTTACGGCAAGGGTGTCCATTGCGAAGTGGAATCTGAAGGAAGCCTGCGGCAAATTCCCGGTCTGACGAACAGAAACCGGATATAAGGCTCAAAATACATGGATGAGTTTGCTAATTAAAACAAGGTCCTGTGCTATATAGATGTATGCGAGTAAATCCGGCAGATATATGGGAAGAAAGTAGTAGTTAATAACTGGGGATATCTCACGGACGTGTGGATGTTTTTTTTCAGAAACGCGGATAACAATTGTCGTGAGAAGTCAGCCGAGGACATAGTACCCGATTTAAATCGACTACTCGGGGAAGGTCTGAACCTTATCTAAGTGAGAAGTAAATGAATGTAACCTTATGAAGGGAAGAATGCAGAAAATATCAGCAGTGAATGATAGCTGCCCGCAAAAGAATAGGACGGAATCCGAAGGCTATGCGGGAGTGCAGACTTTTATAGGGATTACTGAAAACAACCTCACGGAAGTGCATTTTACAAAATATGATTTACTGGAACGTATCTTGTCGCCTGCCAATTTGAACAAGGCTTATAAACAGGTAGTGTCGAATGGTGGCAGTGGAGGTGTCGATAAGATGGAAACGGAAGAACTTCTTCCGTTTCTGAAACTCCATAAAGATGAACTGGTAACATCTTTAATGGATGGTAATTACCATCCTAATCCAGTCCGTAGGGTAGAAATCCCTAAGGAGAATGGCAAGAAGCGCCAGCTTGGTATCCCTACCGTAGTTGACCGTCTTATCCAGCAAGCCATATCACAAGTTTTGTCTCCGATTTATGAACGGGAATTCAGTAACAACAGCTTCGGTTTTCGTCCGAAACGCAGTGCGCATAAAGCGCTGCGAACAGCCCAGAACTATATTAATGCAGGCAATAAATATGCGGTAGATTTAGATCTGGAGAAGTTTTTCGACACGGTCAACCAAAGCAAGCTGATAGAAATTCTTTCCCGCAGGATAAAAGATGGGCGAGTGATTTCTCTTATCCATAAATATCTCCGCGCGGGAATTATAATTGGTCATAAATTTGAGGAAAGCAGTCGGGGAGTTCCTCAAGGTGGTCCCCTTAGTCCGCTACTGAGCAATATAATGCTCAATGAACTGGATAAAGAGCTGGAACGCCGAGGACATCCATTTGTCCGCTATGCAGATGATTGCATGATATTTTGCAAAAGTAAACGCTCTGCCAGTCGTACGATGAAGCACATCATTTGTTTTATCGAAGAAACCCTCTTCCTGAGGGTAAACCGAGAGAAAACGAAAGCAGGATATGTGCGGGGCATGAAGTTCTTAGGTTACTCCTTTTATAATAGCAAAGGAGGATTTCGCTTATCTGTACACTCCAAAAGTTACATGAAACTGAAAGTTCGTTTGAAAGAACTGACAGGTCGCAGTAATGGCATGGGATACAATAAACGCAAATACGAACTTCATCAATTCATTCGTGGCTGGATTGAATACTTCAAACTTGCAGACATGCAAAATCATCTGAAGAGGATAGATCAATGGCTCCGTCGCCGGCTTCGTATGTGTATATGGAAAAGTTGGAAGAATGTCAGTACTCGTATAACCAATCTATTGCGTTGCGGTATTGATAGATGGCATGCTCAGAAATGGGGATATGTGAAAGGTTACTGGCGAATAGCTGGCAGCCCGATTCTTAGCTGTGCAATTGATACAGATAAATTGCGAAATGCAGGTTATCCAATGATGTTGGATTATTACAGTAAAATGTATCGTAAATAAGGAACCGCCGTATGCGGAACCGCACGTACGGTGGTGTGAGAGGTCGGAAAATGAAATAGGAGGAAACTATTTCATTTTCCTCCTACTCGATTTTTTCTAGAAGCTGAAAAAACTCTTTTTTAGTACACCATGTACACCACTGTCGGTTAGTTGTGTTATGTAATATATTGATTTACAGATGTGTATGTTTTACTAGGTGGTAGCAGTGGCAGCAAAATAATACTTTTTCCAGTTCTGAAAAATAAAATCTGAGAATTCCGCAATTTGCGGTTTTTTAAATTTTTTATTTCTGGAAAGGTAAAAAAGGCTTTTTTCCTGCCACTGCTACCACCTAATTGGTAGATATTATTTTTAAATAACTGATAACCAGTTGATTAATTTTATTGAGGGTTATAAAATGAGAAGATTAGCTCTCTAAAAATGCATAGATTTACAAATAATCAATGAGTACCTTGATATTGGGAGCCTTTTCAGCTTTCCTTCACAAAGTTGTGGTGCTCTGGAACATGCTCATGAATACAAAGGCAATTTGACAAGAGAACTTTTATAATTAAATGGTAATTGTTTAACTCGTTATATCAATTCGATGTGTGATAAATTAATTTATCTTGCTCGTACCTAATTTTTAATTTAATTATGTGATTTATTGTTCTTGAATAGAAAAATGTCCAATATGTAAATAGTTAATATATAGTTGATTTATATTTAAATGCTTGTAAATCAATTGTATGACCAGTATCGTATTTGTCCAATATTTTATTGTTTATATATCAGTATTTTGTATAATTTTGTTGCCTTGAAATAGGAAATAATACTAAAACATAAATTTACATGAGAATACAACTATCTAAACGATTTCTTTTATGCTTCTTTTTTATTCCTGTTTCTGTCTTTGCACAAACTTTGCTTAAAAAGGAATATAATATGCTCCGTGGCGGAGATGTAATTATCAAACAACAGAGAAAGTATAAAAATCCGGGAAGGGCAGGAGCAAATGTACTTTGGGATTTTGGCAAACAGGAGGCTGTAAATGTAAGTTGTCTTATATAAAAAGGGTACAGTATGAAAAAGTATGTATATATTATATTTTTATTGTTTTTTACATTAGTGAGTAAAGCTCAGAACGTAAATATTCCAACTCGTAATTTCCAAATAGAGCCCAAATTACCAATGGTAAATCAATTTTTACGTTACGATGAGATCCCAGTCAGTGAATATACGGGGTTACCTAATATATTGATACCTCTTTATAATATTGAAGTAGATGATGTAAATATCCCAATAAATTTAACTTACCATGCTGGAGGAATAAAAGTAAATCAAGATGCAAGTTGGGTTGGACTTGGATGGGACCTGACTTTTGGTAGTATAGTTCAGACTATAAATGATATTGATGATTTTGAAACAGATCTTACAGTTTTTGGGAATAAGAATAGTCATGGAAATATAAAAATGTTACCAGACTGGCTTTGCACATCAACTTCAAGTACATATGGATATGATATATATCCTGTTCCTTCTAATTTTTTAATTGGTAGCTATGCAAAATATTTACCTAATTCTGGGCTTGTTCCATCAGAACCAACTACAGCAACACTCAAATATAATTATTGGATTTCGCAAGGAGGATACTTTTCGGTAATGAAAGATAAAAAAGTTTATGATGAGTTGTTTAGAGATAACAATTTGGGTGGTGTAGATTCGGAACCTGATATTTTTACAATAAACCTTTTAGGCGAGAAGTTGAATGTTATTTGGGATTTTTATGTAGGTACTTTTGTTATTCTTAATAAAACCGGTTATCAAATATCCAAGAATGGAGATGTGTGGAAAGTGATAGATCCCAATAAAAGTGAATTTTATTTTATAGAGAATACATTAACTATTACAGATAATATATCTATAACATGGGGCACAACAACTGGACCACTTAAAACAGCTAGGGTGTGGATGCTTAACAAGATTATAACAAAGTATGGGAAAGAAATTATTTTTAGCTATAAACAGACTAAAGATAAATTTGTTACCACCTTAAAAAGTCAATCATATGATCTTCCTATAGGTGAAAGCGAAAAGACTTCAACTTCAAGAAATGGACTTTGTAGCTTTATAGCTAATGGATATATAAACCGTTATGCCATAGATACAAATCGTTCAATAAGCGAGGAGGCTCAACTTTATTTGAGTTCTATTGATTTTCCTGCAGGGCATATACAATTCTCAATATCACAAAGAGAAGATCTTGCAGCCGTCCAAAAATTAGATGAAATGAACGTCTATAATATGAATAATGAGAGAATTAAATCATTTCTTTTGAGATATGGCTATTTCCTAGAGAAAGATACTACTTCTAGTCGTTTAAAACTCTTGTCTGTTACAGAAAATAATGCTGCTCTTTATTCTTTCTCATATAATGAAACAACTTTACCACCAAAGAATTCTTTTGAACAAGACTATTGGGGATACTATAATGGGAGCACTCAGAACAAATCTTTAATTCCAAATCCAAGCAGATTTAGCAATAATTATAGAGATTTGGATAATGGAAATAATTTATCGGCCAATCTTCAGTATACAAAGGCAGCCGTTCTTGAAGAAATTACATATCCGACTGGCGGAAAAACTTGTTTTGACTATGAATTAAATCAGTTTAGTAATTATTGGGTGCCTGATGTTGATTCCTTAAATAATAAGGTGTCAAAAGGATTGGGCTTACGAATCAAATCACTTATTTATAAAGATGTTACAGGGAAAGAGGTAAAAAGAACATTCTATAAATACGAACAAGGTAAAGCTATAATGAAAGTTTCTATGATGGAAAAATTCTCAAGGATATTCTATGATGAGCATTATCAGTATTCACAAAATATTTTAAGTCTTAATACTAATGGATTTTATGCTTATAATCCATTAAACTCAATAAATGGTGTTGGTTATGGAAAAGTAATTAAATGTTTTTTGAATAAAAATGGGAAAAGCGAAGGAAAAATTGAAACTTATTATAATAACAATCCAGATATTGTTCCCAAACAACCATCTGATGGACTTAATATTTCAACATTTGTTGCACTACCAGCATTTAAAGATGTGAATTGTCCTGAAAACGGAACAGTCAAACTAATTCGTTATTTCGATAGAAATAATATAAAATTAAAGGAAATATCTTATGATTACCGTAATTTTCAATCACCGATATATTATGGAGCTAAAACTTCTGTTTATGCAACATACCGTATGGTAACTAATGATCCAGCAGCTAGCGCAACTTATGATATACCGCTTTACGCGGTAGGTTTATATCCAATAGTAGACTTTGAATCGCTATTGACCAATAAAATAGATAAAGAGTATTTTGGAACAGATAGTATAATCACAAGTGAAGTATATATTTATAATGGTAATCGCAATTTGCAACATGTTACAAAATATAATGGACAATCTTTTTTGTATATAACAAGTTATTTCTATAATCCAGATTGTATATCAGAACCTATGATCATAAATCAATCAGGTAAAAATGTCTTTAATATTTCGCGTACATTCAAGACTATAAATGGGAAATCTTTGTTAACAGAAGAAAGGAAAACAGAACAACATACTACAGATACACCTAGAATTACTTATTATGATTTGTATAACAATAAATCTTGTTTGTTGCAAAAAAGGGATTTTGATAATCATACAACATCATATCTTTGGTCATATAATAATTTATATCCTATAGCAAAAATTGAAAATGCGACATATGAAGAAATTAGAAATTTGTTGGGTGGCGAAACATATTTAAATCAATTAGCAGCTACTACTTTTCTTGATAATTCATATTATGAGAAAATAAACACTCTTAGGGCATTGCTACCTAAAGCATATATTACAACTTATAAGTATAAGCCATTAGTTGGATTGCTTGAGACCACTAATCCATCTGGAATCACTACCTATTATGATTATGATTCCTTTGGGAAATTAAAAGAAACCTATATTATAGAAAACAATTTAAAAAAAGTTTTAGAAAAATATGATTACCACTATAAAAATTAGAATATCAGAAAAAGTGAGAAAGACATTCTTTATATTATCCTTGCTGATATTTTATTTAAATATCTCCTCACTCTTTGCCCAAAATACTTTGCATAAAGAATATAATATGTTCCGCGGCGAAGATGTAATAATCAAGCAGCAAGTGAAATATAAAACTCCCGGAAGGGCTGGAGAAAATGTACTTTGGGATTTTGGTAAACAGGAGGCTGTAAATGAAAAATATGAATTGTCTTACCAACAATCAGAAGCTGATTCTGTTTTTACAGGCTGTGAACATAACACACTTTATTATTATTTACTAAAAAAAGATTCACTCTATTCACTGGGTTATGAAAATCCGACAACATTGATAAATAACCAAAAACCGGAGCTGCTTCTAACTTTTCCTTTTTCTTATCAAAAAAGAATTGAGAGTTATTTCTATGGTACGGGCAATTATTGTTTCCGTCTTGGTTTGACATCACAGGGGAAAACTGTTACATGGGGAGATGCTTACGGCATGATTATTCTTCCTAATGGAGATACGCTACAGCATGTGTTGCGAGTTCGTTCTCTGAAAAAGATTGCAGAAAGCTGATTCCTTATGTACAAAAGGATTCTGTTATTCAACCAGTAGTAAACATAGATAGTATCAATTATCATTTAAATAATGATAGCGTATATATGCAGGTTGAAACATACAGATGGTATGCGGATGGTTACCGTTATCCCATTTTTGAAACTGTAGAAAGCATTACTTACAAGAATCAAAAACCTCTTAAACATTTTAATACCGCCTTTTTCTATTCGCCTGATAAACATAGCTATCTGAATGATGATCCTAAAAATCAGGCAAGATTAGAAGAACTTGAAAAGGAAAATAAAAATGGTAAAGGTTCATCAAATGGAAATGATAACTCTTCAGGGAATAATCCCAATAGAGAAATTATTAATTATAATGTTTATATAGAGAAGGGAAGTAATAGCATTTCTATAGAGTATAATCTTAACCGGTCGGCAGATGTAGCCATTTCATTATATGACATGCAGGGAAGGCTATTGGCCAATTATCCTAAAACGAAGCATCCCGAAGGTTTCTACCAGAAAGCTATTGCCTTGGATGGTTTTCAGCTTGGCGAGTACTTGCTTCGAATTGTTGTCAATGATAAAGTTTATGGAGAAAAAATTGCTAAACAGAACTAAAAAGGATGCTTTATGAGATTAGCTAAACTAAATATAAGATTATCAAAGTATAGAATATTTATAATACTATCTTTGCTCTTATTTCTTGTTGTAACACAGTACTCTTATGCCCAGTCAACAACTCAAAACTATATTCTTTCTCGTACCATGACAGATTCGACCGGTACAAAATATATGGATGTAATTCAATATTATGATGGTTTGGGCCGCCCGGTTCAGAAAGTACAAAAGGATTTTACTCCAGGAAAGGATTTAGTAACGGTACAAGAGTATGATGATTATGGAAGAGAAAGCAACCTTTGGCTTCCTACCCCATATTCTGGCAATGGTAATTATACAGATCCTGCCATAATCTTTTCGGAATCAGTAAGTTCATATGCGGATAATTCTCCTTATTCCTCTGTTATATATGAAAATTCACCATTAAACAGGGTAATGCAGAAATATGGACCTGGAAATAGTTGGCGAGATGCCAGGCGATGTGTAAGAGATACATTTTATACCAATAATAGTTCGGATACATTGCGATGCGCATATTATCATGTTACGTCTGATAATCAACTGGCTAGATCAGGCAATTATGATAATTCTCAACTTTACGTTACCCGAACTATGGATGAGGACTATCATAAAATATTTGAATTTAAAGATAAATTAGGGCAAATTATTCTGACCCGTCAAATTAATAACAATCAGAATCATGATACCTACTATGTTTATGATGATTTTGGGAATAAGTGTTTTGTCTTGCCTCCTATAGCTGCCGATTCATTAACAGAGAATAAAGTATATCCCAATTCAGATGGTATATTGAACAGATATGCTTATCTTTATAAACATGATTTTCGTAATCGGTGTGTCTGGAAGAAACTTCCCGGAGCTGAAGGCATTAATATGGTATATGATAAAGCAGATCATTTGATCTATAGCCAGGATGGGGAACAGTGCAAGCGTGGAGAATGGACTTTTAATATACCTGATGTATTTAATAGAACTGTTATTACTGGCTTGTGCTCAGATACTATTTCTGTGAAAAATCAGGTTGTTAGTTGCAATTTAATTGATGGTACAAGCGGATTCTTGAATACAGGTTACCAGTTATCTAATCAGATCAATTCTGCTACACGTTTGCTAAAAGTTGAATATTATGATAATTATAATTATATGCATTTGTTGCCTGATACATTACAGTCTAAGCTTGGCTATGTTGCTTTAAACGACTATTCTCAGCAATATGTAAATACAAACTCCGGTATTTCTGCAAAAGGAATGTATACAGGGAGTAGGGTTTTTATGCTAGAAGATGCTTCGAAGGCAATTATTACTGCAATGTACTATGATAGCAGAGGGCGATTAGCTCAAAGCCGAAGTACAAACCATTTAGGTGGTTATGAATATGATTGGTACTCTTATACTTTTACAGGACAAATTGATAAACACCGGCATGATCATTCTGGACTTGCGAACGTAAAGGAGGTATCCAGAAACTATTATGATCAGGCTGAAAGACTAATAAAAACAACTCATTCATTAAATGATGCCACTCCCGTAACACTGTTGGAAAAAACATATAATGATTTAGGGCAGTTAAAAACACAAGCAACCGGCGGATTTATTCACTGTAATTATACCTATAACTTAAGAGGTTGGGTGACAGGGATAAATGCCCTAGATGTTTATGAAGCGACATTTTATTATAATACTAAAAATCAGGAACACCCCAATACTCTTTGTTATAATGGAAATATTAGTAGTATGGATTGGCTTGCTACATTATATAATAATAGCTATTGTTATAAGTATGATGATTTGAACAGGTTGTTAGCTGCCGATTACTTAAATAAGGATGCCATGAAGTATGTCCCTTTATATTCAGAAAGAGAAACATATGACAAACAAGGCAATATTACAAGTCTTTATCGTGAAGGGCTCTCTAAATTTTCTGGTATTCAAAGTGGAGAGTATAATAGAGGTCAACAAATTTTTGGCGTAATAGATAATCTGACATATCGGTATGATGGTAATCATTTAAAATGCTTAGGAGATGCCGCTGCTCCTTTACGCTATCATGGGGCGTATGATTTTAAAGATGGTGCTCATTTAGGTACAGAATATTATTATGATAAAAATGGTAATATAGTTTCTGATTTAAACAAAAATATATCTACAATAAAATATAATGTTTTAAATTTGCCAAGTATAATACAACTTTCGTATGGACATATGATTAATTACCTCTATAGTGCTGATGGCGCAAAAAGGAAAATTAAATATGTAACCTCGAATGAAAACCTGTATGTCCCTTTAGGAGGGAGTATTGAAGTCCCTTCTGGTAATATTTTATCAGTAACAAATACCGATTACTGTGGAAATATTATTTATGAAAATGGCAAGATTAGTATGCTATTAACTGATAATGGATATGTGAATTTTAAAGATTCCACTCCTAGATATTATTATTATCAAAAAGATTATTTAGGAAGTAATGTGTTCGATTTTTTTTATGATAAAGATCTTACTTCTTCTGATAGTGATTTTTATCCTTTCGGACTTAAGTTTGGTCAAACGCCTGCAGATAAAGGAATTTCATATAAATATAATGGAAAAGAATTAGACAGAATGCATGGACTAGATTTATATGATTATGGAGCTAGATATTACGACCCGGCAATAGGAAGATGGGGAGTGATGGATCCTTTGGCTGAGAAGTATTATTCAATTTCGCCGTATGCATATTGTATGAATAACCCTGTGAATGCAATTGATCCTACAGGGATGTCAGCGAGTCCAATTTACAATGAAGATGGGGATTTATTAGGCACAGATAATCAAGGATTAAAAGGTGAAGCTATTGTGATGAATGAAGCAAATTTCAAACAAAACATGAGCCACAAAGATGCTTTAAAAAATGATTTAGGACAAAGTGCCTTAAATAATGAAGCAGCAAGAAATAAGTTTTCGAGTAGTTACTCTAACTTATCAAGCCGACCAGATTATGATGGTGTTATGAGTTACAAAGAACTTCTTCAATGGGGTAGAGAAAATGGAAATAGCCCAGTCTATTTGGATGCTTCGAAAATAAATTTAGGAAATTTATATGTCAGCGATTTTAAAGGTGTTGGCAAGGGGCAGCTTGTAAATACGACTACAATACTTAATACTCCACTTGATACTTATGGGCCTTGGGGAAAGAATTATATGACATTAATATCATCCGATGGGAAAGTAAAACTTCATGCTGATATTTTTGATTATGATCAACACTCTTTGAGTAAAGCATGGAAAGAAGGTGCAGGGACTTGGACATATGAATTTTTTATTAGACATCCATTCATATCGATTCTACAAACCGTCCATGGAGTTGATAATAAGTTTGGTTTTCCGTTAAGACCTTATGGATATGGACAATTGAAAACAGAACCATCTGTTTTGATGAAAATATTTAATGCTATTGGAAATGGTGCAAGTTCCATTAAACCTTAATTTGAATGAAATCATGAAGAAAATAATTAGATTTTATTTGTCTCTGTCATTGATAATGACAGGGACATTTGGTTGTAGTCTTGATTATGATCGTAATCTTGGTGACGGATATTTTATAAATGGTTACGGAGTCACTACAGTAATTTATAAAAAAGTTGATCCTAAACAAGATGATGAAATCCTTCTGGGTGAAATAGTTGATTATAGTTTTGATGACAATTTTATCCTAATTTATAGGGAAGTTACAAAGGAAGTGAAAGCATTTTTTAATGACCACTCTCGTTATGAAATTATGCGAGGTGGAGATACTATTCAATATTGGATAATAAATAAGAAAAAAAATATTATAATTGGACCTTTACATAAAGATGTTTATCTTTTGAAGTGTAAAGAATTAAGTGTGTCCAATAATATCCAACTTAAAAATATCAAAAGTAATGTAGTCCCCTGATTTTTTTAGTTATGCTTTATATAGTCTACGGTAGATTCTTTAGCGGAGCAGTATTATTCTCGCCGTATGCGTATTGTGCTGGAAATCCGGTTAATAGAATTGATCCAGATGGGGTGGATTGGTACAGAGACAAAGATGGCACTAGACATATGACCCTAATGTTAAGTCTCAAGATAATCTAGCTAAAGGACAAACATACATCGGTGTAACAGATATTGTAAAAAACAAGAATGGTAACGTTATAGAAAATTATAGAAAGGATGGCAGCATCATGTATGCCAATGAGTCAAGTGGGTATAGCCGAATTTGGAATAACTCGATTAAGACTGGTCATGAAGAAATGGGTGTCGTTACAGATAAAGGTGTTCTAGTTATTCCTGATTATAAGAATGATGCTAGTACCGTTGATTTAAAAGATTATAATTATTCGACTAAAAATGGCAATATTGTTGATGCAAATGGAAATCAATTTAATACAATTACAACTGTTCATACACATCTTGACGGATCTTTGCCTAGTACTTATGATGGCAAAGGCTTTGGGGATTTAGGCTTTGCTGCATATAGTACGCCTAATAAAGCTGTATTTGTTCTACGAGTGACCTCAAGAGACATTGATCCTATAAGCTTTATTATCTCTGGAGCAACCCCATATTCTAATTTTCGAAATTTTAATAACTATGATACGTATAAGATCGATAAAGAGAAATTGAATGTTCAAATGCTATTAAAAGGAACAAGTCTAAGAGGTTTTATAATTAATAATGCAATCAATAAACTGCGTAAAATTCCATGAAAAAAACATTAATTTTTGTTTTAGCTATTTTATTCTTTTTTAGTTGTAAAAAAGGAGACCACAATGTACAAACTGGGGTTAATCTCAAACCCAATCTATTAATTGTTCTTGATTCGTTTGCCAAAACTATGCCACCTAAAAATAAATACAATGAGATTTATATTGACAAAGTAGATCCCCATACATATTCGATAATCCTTTATAGTGGCAATAACTCTCTTACGGAAAAGGAAATTATTGACAATAAACTTTATCCGTGTAATTTTGTAAATCGGAATGGTGTAAAGTTTTATATTTTCTCAGGAATTGAGAAGTATTTTTCCGATTCAGACACTACTTTGCAAGGCATGTATAAAAAGAATAATAACTTTGATGATGAAAATACGAAATTGTGGGTTGTACTAGATAGTTTCAATATTATTACAGTTAAAAACTTTCAATTTGCATATCCTTATATGTCTTTGCCTGCACGTTATAAGTCCACAAAGCAACTTGAAATAAAAGGTTTACAATAGTCTGTAAGTTGTGTTGATATAACGGAAACACCTGGCCTCTCCAGGCATTTTTGTTTCTATAAGTTTTTGTGTTTAATACCTTAAAAGTCCTCATTTATTGGATATTTTACGATTAATAACTTCCACAACTTTACTATTTTTCAGAGTAGCTCTTCTTGCCCAAACATTTTGAGGAACATAGCCATAGATAAGTTGTTTTCTATATTTCTTTCATAGGTGAAAGCTCCTAAAAAGAAATGCTTATACGTAAATACCGAGCGACTGACAAAAACCATCCATTCACTCAATGGTGCTGGCCCGGTTACACTGGCTGAGAACACTTACGATGAAATGGGAAGGCTAAGTTCAAAGAAGCAGCACGAAGCAGTAGAAACGACTAATTATGCATATAATATAAGAAGCTGGCTGAAAAGTATTAGTACAGCCAATGGCCGTTTTAGTGAGGCCTTGTATTACAATGAGTCATCCAATGGCAGTATTCCATGTTATAATGATAATATCAGTGTAATGAACTAGGAAGTGCAGAATGAGAATTATCAACGAGGTTCTTCAACTAAATATCTATTTTAGTTGCCTCTAATTATTTTATCAGGCTACTCTTTCTAAGGAATATATACCTCATTTATCCTTTTCTTGTATTATAATGTGAATGAGTACTAAAACTCACCACTTAATTGCTTTTTTTCGTACCTTTGCGCCCGAAAACTGATAGTAATTAAAATAATTAATATTATGAGCAAGAAAGCCCTTTTAATGATTCTTGATGGTTGGGGAATTGGAAACCAATCAAATGCAGATGTTATCTTTAACACTCCCACTCCTTACTGGGATTATTTAGTAAAAACATACCCAAACTCTCGCCTGGAAGCTAGTGGTGAGAACGTTGGATTGCCCGACGGACAGATGGGTAACTCTGAAGTGGGTCACTTAAATATTGGCGCAGGACGCGTTGTTTACCAGGATTTGGTAAAAATCAACAAGGCTTGCCGTGAAAATACAATTATGCAGAATCCTGAAGTGGTTGCTGCTTTTACTTATGCAAAGGAGAACGGTAAGTCTGTTCACCTTATGGGGCTGACTTCAGACGGTGGTGTGCACAGTTCTCTTGATCACCTTTTCAAATTGACTGAAATAGCAAAAGAATATGCTATTGAAAATACATTTATCCACTGTTTCATGGATGGTCGTGATACTGACCCAAGAAGTGGTAAAGGTTTTATTGTACAACTGGATGCTCAATGCAAGAAGACTACAGCTAAGATTGCTACAATCATTGGCCGTTATTATGCAATGGACCGCGACAAACGTTGGGAACGTGTGAAAGAGGCTTATGATTTGTTGGTTAACGCAACAGGTAAGAAGGCTGATTGCATGGTTTCTGCTATGCAGGAATCTTACGATGCTGACGTTACTGACGAGTTCATCAAACCAATCGTTAATGCTGGCGTTGACGGAAGAATCAAGGAAGGTGATGTAGTTATCTTCTTCAACTACCGTAATGACCGTGCTAAGGAACTTACTGCAGTGCTTACTCAACAGGATATGCCTGAAGCTGGAATGAAGACTGTACCAGGATTGCAATATTATTGTATGACTCCTTATGATTCTTCTTTCAAGGGTGTTCATATCTTGTTCGACAAGGACAACGTTCAGAATACTTTGGGTGAATATCTTTCTTCTCAGAAGAAGACTCAGCTTCACATTGCTGAAACTGAGAAATATGCTCACGTTACTTTCTTCTTTAATGGTGGACGCGAAACTCCGTTTGAAGGTGAAGAGCGTGTATTGATTAACTCTCCGAAAGTGGCTACTTACGACTTGAAACCGGAAATGAGCGCTTACGAGGTGAAAGATGCTTTGGTTGCCGAAATTAACAAGAATAAATTCGATTTTATCGTAGTTAACTACGCTAACGGTGATATGGTAGGTCACACTGGTGTTTACGAAGCTATCCAGAAAGCTGTTACTGCTGTAGATAATTGCGTGAAAGAAACTATTGAAGCTGCTAAGGCTAACGGTTACGAAGCAATTATCATTGCCGACCACGGTAATGCTGACAACGCTGTAAACGAAGATGGTTCTGCCAATACTGCTCACTCTTTGAATCCTGTTCCATGTATCTATGTTACAGAAAACAAAGATGCGCAAGTATCTGATGGTCGTTTGGCTGATGTTGCTCCAACTATCCTGAATATCATTGGATTGGATGCACCAAAAGAAATGACTGGTAGCGTACTTATTAAATAATATACAAATGATTCAAATAGACGATACCATCATCAGCCTGGATGTTTTTAAGGAGAAATTCCTGTGCAACCTTGATGCCTGTAAAGGTGAGTGTTGTATAGAAGGGGATGCTGGTGCGCCATTGGAAGAGTCAGAGGTAGAACAACTAAAGAAAGTCCTTCCGGTTATCTGGAAGGACCTTTCTCCTGAGGCTCAGGCTGTAATAGAAAAGCAGGGCGTTTGCTATAAAGACGAGGACGGAGATCTGGTTACTTCCATTGTAAATGGAAAAGATTGTGTTTTTACTTGTTATGATGAGAAAGGATGTTGCTATTGCGCCATCGAAAAGGCTTATCGTGATGGGAAAGTAGACTTCTACAAACCTGTTTCCTGCCATCTTTATCCAATCCGTGTGCAGAACTATTCCGAGTTCAGAGCGGTGAATTATCATCGTTGGAGTGTATGCAAGGCGGCTGTTCTTCTTGGAGAAAAGGAGGATGTGCCGGTTTACAAGTTCCTGAAAGAACCGCTTATCCGTAAATTCGGAGAGGAATGGTACACAGAGCTTGAAATTGCGGCTGAAGAACTGAAGGACAGAGGACTGATCTGATTCTAAAATAAAGTGCAATTATGAAAACGGCTATTATCTATCTTTCTAAATACGGTACCACAAAGAAGGTTGCCGGAATGATAGGGGCTCGTTTGACTGATGATGAGGTTACAATGATTGATTTAAATGAGGATCAATCGCCTGATCTTTCTTTCTACGAACGCATCATTGTGGGTAGCTCTGTTTATACAGGCACTGCGAAGAAGAAGTTTAAGGAGTTCCTTTCTGTCAATCATGTGTCCTTGTTCGCTGTCAGAGAAGTGGGCCTTTTCCTTTGTGGAATGGAGCCTGATTCTGTGAAACAGCAGGAGGAGATGGATCGTTCTTTTCCCGAGGAGTTGCTTCGTCACTCTAAAGTCAGAGGGTTTATGGGCGGTGAACTTATTCTTGAAAAAATGAATTTCATTGATAAGTTTGTGGTTAAAAAACTAATGAAGACTACTTCTTCTGTTTTCAATATCAATGAACAGGCTATTGATCTTTTCGTGGAAAAGATGCAAAGCTGAAGTGGCTGAGTTGGATAATTAGAGATAAACTTGCTATAAAAAGAGAGAGGCTATTCCAAACGGAATAGCCTCTCTCTTTTTTAGCATGATGAACAATTATGCGTCAATATTAGCATAAGTTGCGTTTTCTTCGATAAACTCTCTACGAGGACCTACATCTTCACCCATCAGCATAGAGAAAATATAGTCGGCTTCGGCTGCATTTTCAATATTCACCTGACGTAAAGTACGGTTCTCAGGGTCCATTGTTGTGTCCCAAAGCTGTAGAGCATTCATTTCACCCAAACCCTTGTATCGTTGAGTGTGAATAGCATTCTCAGAACCACCACCGTAAGTTTCAATAAACTTCTGGCGTTGAGCTTCTGTCCAGCAATAGTCTTCAACTTTTCCTTTCTTACACAAGTATAATGGAGGATTGGCAATATAAAGATATCCGTTCTGGATAATCTGTGGCATAAAACGGAAGAAGAAAGTCATGATAAGGGTGTCGATGTGAGAACCATCGACGTCGGCATCGGTCATGATAATAATCTTCTTGTAACGTAGTTTTGCAATATTTGCTTCCTGTGTATCGTCTTCTGTTCCGATAGTTACTCCCAGAGCGGTGTAGATATTACGTATTTCCTCACTTTCGTAAGCTTTATGACGCATTGCCTTCTCTACATTCAGAATCTTACCACGAAGCGGTAAAATAGCCTGAAATGCACGGTTACGGCCTTGCTTGGCTGTACCCCCTGCAGAATCTCCCTCGACAAGGAAGATCTCACACCTATCAGGATCTTTATCAGAGCAGTCGGCTAGTTTACCTGGAAGTCCACCACCAGAAAGAGGCGATTTCCTTTGTACCATTTCACGCGCTTTGCGAGCAGCATGGCGGGCAGTTGCAGCAAGAATAACCTTGTCCACAATCATTTTGGCTTCTTTTGGATGCTCTTCAAGATAATTATTCAGAGCTTCACCCACAGCCTGATCTACGGCACCCATTACTTCGTTATTACCTAACTTAGTCTTGGTCTGTCCTTCGAACTGAGGCTCTTGTACTTTGATAGAGATAACGGCAGTTAATCCTTCGCGGAAGTCATCTCCGGCTATTTCAACTTTTACTTTCTCCAACATTTTGGAGTCTTCAGCGTATTTCTTTAGTGTACGGGTCAGCGCACGACGGAAACCGGCAAGATGAGTACCGCCTTCTATTGTGTTGATGTTATTAACATACGAGTGGATGTTCTCTGTGTAGGAAGTGTTATACATGATAGCCACTTCTACAGGAGTACCTTGCTTTTCTGTGTTGATGTAGATTACATCATTGATAAGTCTTTCACGTGAAGAGTCTACAAAACGAACAAATTCCTTCAAACCTTCTTCAGAATGGAAAGTCTCATGTTTGAAACTTCCGTCTTCGTTCTTAACACGGTTATCTGTTAGCGTGATAGTCAGTCCTGCATTCAGGTATGCAAGTTCACGCATACGGGTTGCAAGGATATCATATTTGTATTCTGTTACAGTAAAGATAGATCCATCGGGGTGGAAAGTAACGCGTGTTCCGGTCTTGTCTGTTGTTCCTACAACCCTAACAGCTTCTTTTGGGATACCGCAGGAATATTCTTGCTGATATAATTCTCCGTTTCTTGCAACCTGAGCAACCAATAAGGTTGAAAGGGCATTAACGCAGGATACACCCACACCGTGTAAACCACCGGATACTTTGTAAGAGCCTTTGTCGAACTTACCACCGGCATGAAGTACAGTCATAACAACTTCAAGTGCTGATTTCTGCTCTTTTTCGTGAAAATCAACTGGGATACCACGGCCGTTATCTTGAACGGTAACGGAGTTGTCTTCGTTGATGCAAACTTCTATGTGGTCACAATAGCCTGCCAAGGCTTCGTCGATTGAGTTATCAACAACCTCATATACTAAATGGTGTAAGCCTTTTAAACCAGTGTCTCCAATGTACATCGCAGGGCGCTTTCTAACAGCTTCCAACCCTTCAAGTACCTGAATACTGTCCGCGGAATACATTGAATCATTATTCGCTATTTGTTCTTCAGTCATATTTAATATGTAATTATTTAAACAAAGCAAATATAGTGAATTTTATTGGTTCGGGACACTTTAATTTGCCTAATTTTCACCTCTTTACGCTTTTTTATTTACTCCTATATGGTGTAGGTATAAACAGAAAAGGCCGGATTAAATAATCCGACCTTAATATATAAAGAATGTTCTTTTAATTCTCTGTATTAAGCAAGCTTGTTGATGTAAATAGCCAACTTAGACTTCAAGTTATTCGCCTTATTCTTATGAATAATGTTTGTTTTTGCTAACTTGTCTAATATTTTAGTGATACCAGGATACATTGCTGTAGCTTCTGATTTGTCTGAAGTAGAACGAAGCTTTCTAACAGCGTTTCTCATGGTCTTACCATAGTATCTGTTATGAAGTCTTTTAGTTTCAGCTTGTCTAATTCTCTTGATTGATGATTTGTGATTTGCCATTTTTTTGCGACTAATCTATTAATTCTTTGAATTTATACTTTTAACTTTGTAGCCCGTGGGGGAGTCGAACCCCCCTTTCTAGAATGAAAATCTAACGTCCTAACCGATAGACGAACGGGCCATTGTGGTCAACATTTCTGTTTTTGCAATCGCTTTATTTCCTGATTGCGGTGCAAAGATAGGTGGTATTTTTGGAATAGCAAAATATTCCAGCAAAAAAATTTAGATGGTTTTGGTGAAATGTTCATATTTTGGCTTTTTACTCTTTGATTATCAGTGGAATAATAATAGAAATTTTTTTTTATTTTTTTTCTGTTCAATCATATCCAAACTATAAATTTGCGGTTATATTCTTTTTTTGTAGCTTTGTTTATTATATAAAAAGTAAGAGGGCAGGAGTTAATTATGCTACAAAAAAACATTGGGGTTGTTCTTCATTCAACAAAATACAATGATACTTCTAACATTGTAGAGATCTATACCGAGTTGTCAGGACGGGCTTCTTTTTTAGTAAATCTGCCCCGTTCTAAGAAATCGGCAGTAAAGTCAGTGCTCTTTCAGCCTCTTTCAATAATAGAACTGGAAGCTGATTATCGCCCCACTTCTTCTCTTCATCGTGTGAAGGAGGCTAAATCTTATTATCCTTTCTCTTCACTACCATATGATCCTTATAAATCGGCCATTGCTCTTTTTATTGCAGAGTTTCTTTATCGGGCGGTTCGTGAGGAGACAGAGAATCGTCCTTTGTTTGCTTATCTGGTCTATTCCATTCAATGGCTGGATGAACAAAAAAGTGGTTTTGCCAATTTTCATTTAGTCTTTCTTATGCGTTTATCCCGCTTTCTGGGACTTTATCCTAATCTGGAGGATTATCATGATGGTGATTATTTCGATTTGCAGAATGCGTGCTTTACCACAAGAAAACCATTCCACAATTCGTTTATTCAGCCCGATGAAGCTTCAAGACTGGTAAAACTGATGCGTATGAACTTTGATACAATGCATCTTTTTGGAATGAGTAGGGTAGAGCGTAGCCGCTGTTTACTTATAATAATCGATTATTACCGGCTTCATCTGCCTGAGTTTCCGGCTTTGAAATCACTCGACGTCTTAAAAGAATTATTTGATTAGTATGGTTTGTTTGTCCACCTGGGTGGAGGATCACTGTATATCCGGGTGTATTGGCATGGTACACCCCGATGGAGGAGAGGTGTATACCCGGATGTGCAGGGTTGGCAGCTTTCTGTTTTAAATAAAAGGTGGGCAACCTTCTTTGAGAAAGTTACCCACCTTTATTAGTTTTATATCTTGTAAAAAGGAGATGTATTATGCCAACAGTTCCTTAACAAGAGCAGAGATAGCACGTCCTTCTGCCAATCCTGCAAGTTTCTTTGATGCTGCACCCATTACTTTACCCATGTCCTTGGCACTTGTTGCTCCTGTTTCAGCAATAATTGCTTTCACGGCAGCTTCCAGTTCCTCAGGGCTCATTTGCTTAGGAAGGTAAACTTCCATAACCTTAACCTGAGCTAATTCTTCATCAGCAAGATCCTGACGATTCTGACCGATGAAAATTTCAGCAGAATCTTTTCCTTGCTTAACAAGTTTCTGGATGATTTTTATTCCAGCTTCATCAGATAAGGTATCGTTAGCTCCCGGAGCTGTTTTAGCCTCGATAAAATATTTCTTCACGTTTCTAAGTGCTTCCAGTTTCACTTTATCTTTGGCTTTCATAGCCTCCTTGATATCTTCGCTGATTCTTTCAAATAAATCCATAATATATCTTTTTTTAATTAAAACTTATAATTGTACTGCCATCTTCCTTTTCAGGGAGAACCATTGTTTCACTTACAATAGCTTTGGCCTTTATTTTTTCTAATGTAGCTTTGTCTCGCTGGTAAGTTGGGCAAGTTTCTACAGCCGAAATAATTTCTTCGTTATCCAGATCTTCCGGATTGAAAAGATAGATGTGACGGCGTCTCTTATGTGCTTTTGCTCCACCTTTGAGGGCATCTTCACCATAAGCGATTACTATACGTCTGCGGTTTTCTTCTTCTTTTTCTTCCAACTGTGCCAGACGTTCTTCTTCTTCCTGAGTTCTTTTGCTGATTACTTCATCCATTCCCGGAATATTTGTCATACCAAATCCGGTAGCCAGAACTGTAATCTTTACTTTATTCTCAAGAGCATCGTCAACAGCCACACCCCAGATAACTTCCACGCCTTTGTCGAACTTGCTCATGAATTCATGAACTTCGTTCATTTCCTCCATCATCAGTTCTGATTGTTCGCAGAAAGAGACGTTAAGAAGAACCTTCTTAGCGTTAAATATATCGTTGTTGTTGAGTAAAGGAGAGTGAAGAGCATCCTCAATAGCCTTACTTACACGATTTTCACCTTCGCCAAGGCCAGTACTCATAATTGCTACTCCGCCATTCTTAAGGATTGTATTTACATCAGCAAAGTCAAGATTTACTTTACCTCGCATCGTGATAATCTCAGCAATACTTTTTGCCGCAATTGAAAGCGTATCATCAGCTTTGCCGAACGCATTCATGAAGGTCAGATCGGAATAGATTTCCCTTAAACGCTCATTATTGATAACAAGCAAGGCATCAACATGTCTGCTGATTTGTTCCACACCATCAAGAGCCTGGATAATTTTCTTTTCTCCTTCGAAAAGGAAAGGGATAGTTACTATACCTACGGTAAGGATATCCATCTCCTTAGCTGTTTTTGCAATGACAGGAGCAGCACCGGTTCCGGTTCCTCCACCCATTCCAGCTGTAATGAAAACCATTTTGGTGCCATCACTCAGAAGTGCTTTAATATCTTCGATACTTTCTTCAGCAGCTGCAGAGGCACGTTCAGGTTTGTTGCCCGCTCCCAGACCTTCAGTTATTGAACGTCCCAGTTGCAGTTTAACAGGAACCGGAGATTCAGCAAGTGCCTGGTTATCTGTGTTGCACAGAACGAATGTTACATCATGTATACCTTCTTTGTACATGTGATTAACAGCATTTCCGCCGCCGCCGCCCACACCAATCACCTTTATTATACTTGGGGTGTCTGTAGGGAATTCAAATGGCATTATCTCGTCTGTCATAACTATCTGTTATTTATGTGATGTATTACTATATTGCTAATCTTATTTTTCTTCATCATCGCTGAAAATGTCTGTTGTAAGTTTCTCAAACATTGTTTTGAACTTACTAGGACCTTTTTCTCTCTTTCTTCTCTCTTTTTCTTCCTTTTCTTTTCTCTTCCGCTCTTTCTCAAGCCTTTTGCGCTCAATTTCTTCCTCTTCTCTCTTCTTTCTTTCCTCTTCTCTTATCCTTCTTTCTTCTTCGCTTCTTTCTTTCACATTTTCCTCTTCTGTATCATCGTATGAGAAAAGAGTCTGTTCCTGAGGTGTTTCTGTTTTAACAGGAGCTTCAACCGGTTTAACCGCTTCAACTAGGCAGCAGTTTTCTTTTCCGGCATTCAGTAAGCCGATAATGGTATTTTGAGTTCCGTCTTTTCTTAATAATTCTGGCCCCTCAGCTCTGATTCCGTTACGAACAAACTTAGCTATTTTTACAGCGTTTATCTTAGTCCTGGTTCTGATAGCTTCATCCAGATTCTTTAGATTTGAACCACCACCGGTAATAACCATTCCAGCCATTAAATCTCCCTGATAGCCTGAAATTTCAATCTGGTTCCACACATTAGCTATAATCTCTTCTAACCGTGCTTCAATGATTTCGTTGAAAATCTTTCGATCAATAGTGCGCTTTTCATCATTTAACTGATAAGTCTTAGGACCATTTTCATCGATAAATTCAAGAGTAGCATCACCATATTTTATTTTCAGGTTTTCGGCCTCTTCTTCTTCCATTTGCAATACGCAAATATCACGGGTAATATTATTACCTCCCAATGGCAGAACAGAGAGGTAACGAAGGATATTATTTTTATAGATTGCTACAGTTGTTGTATCTGCACCAAAGTCTACAAAAGCACATCCTGTGCGCTTTTCGCTATCGGTGAGAATCACATCTGCTGTTGCTAGAGGTGAAATAAAATATTCAGCGACATCGATTTTTGCCAGCTCGAAACAACGTAGAAGGTTCTTCTTTATTGATGAACGAGCTACAATATTCAGGAATCGTCCTTCGATATTGCTGCCAAGTACACCCACAGGATCAACCTGGAGATTGATACCGATCTTGTATTCCTGAGGAACAACATCCAGTATATCCATATCAGACAATGGAATTTGAATATTCTCATCGATGATGGAATCAACCAGTTCCTGAGTGATAATCTCTTCGTTGGCTAAATGGCGGTTTACTATATTTTTCACCGTACGGATTGATTGTCCGCCGATGCCTACATATACTTTTGATATTGAATTATGTAATGCATCCTCTAACTTATTAATGATAGAGGTTAGGCTTTGAGCTGTTTTATCTATGTTATAGATTACTCCTTTTCTGATAAATGAAGATGATTCTTCCTTTGCATAAGCTAGGATCTGAATACTACCGTCACTCTCTTTTCTTCCTGCTATACCGGTGATCTTGGATGATCCCAGCTCTATAGCTACGATAAAATCTGTTTCTGCCATATTATTCTAATTTATTGAGTGCTAATTCTCCAGTAGAGGAGGTTTCTTTTCGTCCTTCTTCTCAATGGTTGTTTCAGCAGGCTTATTAGTTTCTTCAATTTTTGCGCAAGCTTCTCCCTTTTTCGTACAAATAATTTGGTTGCTAAACTCTAAACTAATACGTTCATATTTATTCCATCCAACATTATTCAGAGCTTTTTCATAAAAGATCTTCAGTCTTGCCAGTTTTTCTTCAAAATTATCAATTTTTCCAAGGAATACAATATGATCTCCAACTCGGGGGATTAACTCAATTTCTCTGGTTGGGGTGACATTAATTTGTTCAATCTCAGCATTCCAAAACTTATCATTCTGCAAAAATACGCCAAACTTATATAAATTCCTCATTGCGAATGACTTTTCTGCATATCCTGTAACAATAGCTAAATGAGCAGTGCAATTTGCTTCAGGAGGGATTATTTTTCCTTGATTGTCCAGATAGAAACTTTCTCCTTTGTAGTTCATCACCCTAAGAATAGGAAGGCGCTGAGATATTTCCATGCAGATTTTACCTCCGGGAGTTTTGTAGCATTCAGCCCTTTCTATTAAAGGATGCCTTGTTAGCATTCTTTCAAGCTTTCTGGTCTGAATTTTATCCATCTTTTTCCCTACAGGATAAGCACCTTCTTTTTTTAGTAAAGAGGCAATTTCGTTTTCTGTGATAAATCCTGCATTGACACTATCTTCAATAATCAATTCAATATTCTTACAAGTCTGTTTGTCAGATTTGTTATTGAAAGCAGTTATCGCAGTAACGAGATAAGCGATAACCAGCAGTAGAACGATCAGCAGCAGAATTTTCTTAATCATCTGTTTATTAGTAATTTTTGAATGTCTGTAGCATAGTCTTCAATATCACCCGCACCAAGTGTCATAAGAACTTCTATCTTTTTGTCTTTTAAAACATCTAAAATGTTTTCTTTAGAGCACATACTTTTTTCCATCCCTTGGCGTAGATTATCGAAAATCAGTTTGCTGGTAACACCCTTAATAGGTAGCTCACGAGCAGGATAGATATCAAGTAAGATAACTTCATCCAGTAACGAGAGACTGTCTGCAAAATCTTTGTAGAAGTCACGTGTACGGGTATACAAGTGAGGCTGGAATATTCCGGTAATCTTTTTATCTTCGTACAAATCCCGTATAGAGATTATGCTTTGTTTAATTTCTGAAGGATGGTGAGCATAGTCGCTTAGAAAGACAACTTTATCATTCTTGATTTTGAAATCAAAACGTCTGTCTACACCGCTGAAACTAGCCATTCCACTCTTTATTTCATCTGCCGTTACACCGTTGAGCCAGCATAAAGCCATTGCAGCAACTCCGTTTTCAATATTGATACTCACTGGAACGCCTAACTGAACGTCTTTAATAACCTCTTCCGGAGTTACAAAATCGAAGAAAATTTCTCCATTGCCAATGCGAATGTTTTCAGCGTGGAAGTCTCCTTCCTCTTTAGAGTAAGTATAGACCTTAACACCGTCTTGTACTTTAGGTTGTAAAGAGATTCCTTTACGGATAATCAGGCAACCAGCCGGCTGAATTAATGTAGTATACTTCTCAAAACTTTCAAGATAAGCTTCTTCAGTTCCGTAAATATCCAAGTGATCAGGATCTGTTGAGGTGATAACAGACATATATGGGCTCAACCAGTGAAATGAGCGATCGAACTCGTCAGCTTCAATTACTGTGAAGTCACTTTTATCAGAAAGGATAAGGTTACTTTCGTAGTTTTTTGCAATACCACCAAGGAAAGCTGTGCAGTCCACCTTTGACTGATGCAGGATGTGAGCTGTCATTGTTGAAGTTGTTGTCTTTCCATGTGTTCCTGCTACACACAATCCTTTGCTTGCTTTGGTAATTGTTCCCAAAACCTGAGCACGCTTTTGAATTTCAAAGTTACCGTCAATAAAGAAGTTTAGTTCTGCGTGTTCTTTTGGAATAGCCGGAGTGAGAACAACAAGAGTAGAACTTTTGTCCAGACATTCTTCTGGAATCAGTTTTATATCTTCTGTATAATGTATTTTTGCTCCTTCTTCAATAAGTTTTTCAGTAAGTTCGCTGGGAGTGCGGTCATAACCAGCCACATTCTTTCCTTTAGAAAGAAAATAACGTACCAATGAACTCATACCTATACCGCCGGCACCGATAAAGTAGACGGATTTTATTTGATTAATTTCCATGTTTATGTCTGTATTCATTTGCCAACTTATAAACTTCTTCTGCAATAATACTTGCCGAGTTGGTGAAAGCAAGTTTTTTTATGTTTATACTCAGGTCTTCTAAAATAGCCTCTTTATGAATAGTGTCAATTGCTGTTTCCACTAGTTTTTCTTCAGCCTCGCTGTCTTTAACATATAAAGCAGCTGATTTATCAACTAAAGCCAAGGCATTTTTGGTCTGATGATCTTCAGCAACATTTGGTGATGGAACCAGAATCACAGGTTTGCCAAGCAAACAGAATTCTGAAATAGATCCGGCACCGGCACGTGATATTACCAAATCAGCTGCAGCATAGGCATGCTCCATGCTCGAGATGAAATCTGTAACGAAAAGCGGTAGCTTACCAGCCTTTTCTATTTTCTGCAAAGCTTGCTCGTAATAGATCTTTCCGGTTTGCCATACAAACTGTACCTCCGAATCCTTAATTTTCTTCAGATTCTTCATTATACATTGATTGATGGTACGAGCACCTAAACTACCTCCGATAACCAGAATTGTTTTTTTTGCCGGATCCAGGTTAAAGAAGTTAATGCCCTCTTCACGAGTAATTTTATTGTTTACAAGACCTTGACGTACCGGGTTTCCGGTTAATATAATTTTCTCTTTCTCAAAGAATTTCTCCATGCCGCCATAGGCAACACAAATTTTCTTTGCTTTTTTTGCCAGTAACTTATTAGTTACGCCAGCATAAGAATTCTGTTCCTGAATCAGAGTTGGCACACCCATCATTCCTGCCATTTTCAATGTAGGCCCGCTTGCATATCCACCTACGCCTACAGCGGCATGAGGTTTGAATTGTTTAATGATACTATATGCTTTAAGTTGGCTTTGGGCTAATTTACAAAGAACTACAACGTTTTTAAGTAAGTTCTTCCGGTCAAACCCGCAAATGGGTAAACCTTTTATTTCATATCCTGCAGCGGGAACCCGTTGCATTTCCATTCTTCCTTCAGCACCAACAAAGAGAATTTCTGCTTCAGGATGCTGTTCCTTTATTGCATTGGCTATAGATACAGCCGGAAAGATGTGTCCTCCCGTTCCTCCTCCGCTAATTATAATTCGTAATTTCTCTTCCATAATCTCAATATTGTTGATTATCCAACAAATATATGAATAAAACTTTTTTTTAAATCGTCTTTAAGCTAAACTTTCTTCAGCTATAATCTCATCCTTATTTATACTGGTATCTTCTACCTTTGCCTGGCTATTTAAACTCTCATTCTCTTCCAGCTTTGCTGTATACCGGCTTACACTTAATATCATCCCTACATATACACAATTGATTAGTGTAGAGGTTCCTCCCTTACTGATAAGTGGTAAAGGTTGTCCGGTTACAGGGAATAAACCAACTGCCACACACATGTTTATTATTGCCTGAGAAACCAGCATTAAGGTAATTCCCATGACCAGGAAAGTCGCAAAATTCCCTTTTGTTTTTTGCGCAATACGGCCTGCCCTAATCAGTAGCCAGATATATAGGATAACTACAAAGCCTCCACCTACCAAGCCAAGCTCTTCAATAATAATGGCAAAGATAAAATCCGAGAATGCTTGTGACAGGAAATCTCTTTCGATACTGTTTCCTGGCATTTTACCGATAACGTTACTTGTTGCAATAGCAATGTTAGCATGAGCAACCTGTGCATCCTTATCAATATCAAATTTAGCTGCGGGAATATCCTTCTTTGGACTGGCAAAACCAATTATACGGCTTTTCCATGTGCTCATACGGTGAAGAACGCCGTTGTCTGCTTTATCAGGAACAAGCATAGTAACACTGACAGCCAGAGCCGCTATGGCTAAAAGGCTTCCTACTAATAGAGCTAACTTTCTGAATGGGATTCTGCCAATAACCATCATCAGGAATACAACTCCGAAAAGCAAACCTGCGGTAGATAAATTCTCTGGTGCTATTAATGCACAGATTACCCCTGTTATCCACATGATATACTTGAAAGCTTTGGGATTGGCTCCGTTTTCTTCCTGATTTTTTGCTAAAATGAAAGAAACAGAGATTATTACTGCCATCTTTGCTAATTCGGACGGTTGGAACTGAAGTCCGAAAATGCTCATCCAGCGGGCAGCACCATTTGTCATGTTTCCAATAACTACCACTAAGAGTAGTAAAATAGCTGATAGCGGTAAAAGAAAGACCGGAATAACCTGAAAGTATCTGTAATTAACTTTATGGGTAATCCATACCACAAGCACACCTACCAACATAATAACAGTGTGTTGTGTAATAGGGCCCCAATGATCTCCTGTCTTGTAGGTTAATGTGCTTGCAGCACTGAAAACCTCGATAACAGAGATCACACAAAGGAACAGGAATATGATCCAGATTACTTTGTCTCCTTTGAATAAGTTTTTTAGCAGATCCATATACTAACTTATAAGTTCTTTACGCATTCTTTAAATTGGTGACCACGGTCTTCGTAGCTTTTGAACAAGTCAAAGCTGGCGCAACAAGGAGATAGTAAAACAGTTTCTCCTTTCTGCGCTAAATGGTATGCTTGTTCTACAGCATCTTTCATAGTATTACAATCCACAATCTTTTCTACTTTTCCATCAAAGAAAGCATGAAGTTTGGAATTGTCTGCTCCAAGAAAGACTAAAGCAGATACTTTGTCTTTTACCAGTTGTTCTATTTCAGTATAATCATTTCCCTTGTCCTTTCCTCCAAGAATAAGAACAGTCTTGGTTTTCATGCTTCCCAGAGCATACCAGCAAGAGTTTACGTTCGTAGCTTTGGAGTCATTGATAAAATCTATACCACGTACACGAGCCACTTTTTCCAAACGGTGTTCAACCTCCTTGAAGTCACTAAGAGCAGTTCGGATATATTCTTTTCTTATTCCTGCAAGATTTGCAGAAATGCCTGCAGCCATGGAGTTATAAAGATTGTGTGTCCCGGTAAGTGATAACTCTTCTTGCTCCATATTGAAAGCAATAGGTTCACTAAAAATTACCTGATCTTTATCAACATATGCTTTTACTCCTTCTTCCTTCTCTATAGAAAAAGGATATAGATGAGCATGAATGCCATGTTTCTTTAATTCTTCCTGTATAATGGGATCATCATTCCAATAGATAAATGCATCTTCATCTGTCTGGTTCTGTGTGATACGGAATTTTGAATCAATATAATTCTGCATATTATGATCGTAGCGGTCAAGATGATCAGGAGTGATATTCATCAGAATAGCAATATTTGCCCTGAACTGATACATATTATCCAACTGGAAACTACTTAATTCAATAATATAATAGTCGTAATTGCATTCTGCTACCTGAAGAGCCAGACTTTGTCCGATATTTCCTGCAAGTCCAACATTCAAACCTGCACTTTTAAAGATATGATAAATCAGAGAAGTCGTTGTTGTCTTTCCATTACTTCCGGTAATACAGATCATTTTTGCATCAGTATATCTTCCTGCAAACTCTATTTCGGAGATAATAGGAGTTCCTTTTTCTTTAAGCTTCAGAATTAGTGGAGCCTCGTTTGGAATTCCGGGGCTTTTAATAATCTCATCAGCATTCAGAATGAGCTCTTCTGTATGTTGCCCTTCTTCCCATTGAATGCCTTTTGAGTTTAAAAGCTCTTTATACTGGTCTTTAATGACAGACATATCCGACACAAAAACATCAAATCCTTCCTTCTTTGCTAAAACGGCTGCACCAGCACCACTTTCGCCAGCTCCTAATATGACAATTCTTTTAGGCATTTTTTATCTTATCTTTAAAGTTATAATCGTAATTGCTGCCAATAAAATAGTAACAATCCAGAATCGTATGGTAATCTTTGATTCGTGATATACATTAGTTGGCTTTGTAAACTTGTATGTACAGTTTGGCTCAAGCTGAGTCAGGGTTGTACGGAAATGGTCGTGTATCGGAGTACGCTTAAAGATTCGTTGACGAACCCCTTTTTTCTTTCCTAGTTTGAAATAGTGTACCTGAAGAATCACAGATAGGTTTTCAACGAGGAATATACCACATAAAATAGGAATTAATAGTTCCTTGTGAATAATAATTGCAAAGACAGCAATAATACCTCCAATGGTTAAACTACCGGTATCTCCCATAAATACTTGTGCAGGGTAGGCGTTGTACCATAGAAAACCAATTAATGCACCGATAAAGGCACAAATAAAAATAACTAGCTCCTCGCTTTTGGGAATATACATAATATTCAGATAGCCGGCAAACTCGAGGTGACTGGATACATAAGCCAGTATTCCAAGCGTGAGCCCTATAATTGCAGAGTTTCCCGCTGCCATACCGTCCATTCCATCATTAAGATTAGCTCCGTTAGAAACTGCTGTTACAACCAATATTGTTACAATCACAAATATAATCCATCCAACTTTTTGCGCATTCTCTCCCATAAAGCCAACCAAATCGGCATAATCAAAGTTATTCCCTTTGAAAAATGGTATAGTTGTCTGAGTTGATTTTATATCTCTTCTGGCATGTATTACATCTACAATCTGTTTGCCTTGCTTGATTTCAATGTTTTCGCGAATCACCACTTGCGGACTGTAATAGAGTGTCAGTCCTACAATTAGTCCCAAACCTACCTGTCCAATGATTTTGAATTTACCGTGAAGACCTTCTTTATCTTTCTTGAATATCTTAATATAGTCGTCCATAAATCCAAGTGCCCCCAGCCATACGGTTGTTACTAACATCAATATCATGTAGACATTATTTAATCTTCCCAGCAAAAGACAAGGGACTAAAATGGCTACAATAATAATGACACCACCCATACTTGGAACTCCCACTTTATTGACACCAAAAGGATCAATGCTTGCTTCTCTTTGTGTTTCGGCAATTTGTTTGCGTTTCAGAACGTCAATAAACTTATTACCAAAAATAGAAGATATGAGTAATGATAGTATAATGGCCATCAAAGCCCGGAAAGAAATGTAACCAAATACACCAGCTCCGGGGAAGCCGAATTTATGTAGATATTCAAATAAATAGTATAACATAAGTTTTTAATGTATTATGTAATTAGTTCCCGAAGATTTCTCTAAGCACTTCCTTATCATCGAAGTGATGTTTCACTCCTTTAATTTCCTGATAATTCTCATGACCTTTTCCGGCTACAAGAATTACGTCTCCTGGTTGAGCAAGCATACATGCAGTACGAATAGCCTCTTTACGGTCAACTATGGTGATTACGTTTTTACGTTCTTCAGCATTTAAACCTGCTAACATATCATTGATGATATCTTGCGGTTCCTCGTTGCGGGGATTATCAGATGTAATGATCACTTTGTCGCTTCCTTTAACTGATTCCTGAGCCATGATAGGGCGCTTGCCTTTATCACGATTTCCTCCGGCACCAACGACTGTTATTATTTTGCCCTTACCTTCCAGAATTTCCTGAATGGCTGCCAGTACATTTACTAATGCATCAGGAGTATGAGCATAATCCACAATTGCAGTGTATCCTTGCGGAGAACGCAATGAATCAAAACGACCAGCTACAGGACGAAGTGTGCTAAGTGCCAATAAAACGTCTTCTTCTTTTTTGCCCAGTAAAGTCGCAGCTCCGAATACAGCTAACAAGTTAGACGCGTTGAACTTACCAATAAACTGTACAGCAAGCTCTTTATCATTGAAATTAAGTAGCATACCTTCGAAATGATCTTCAAGAATCTTTCCTTTAAAGTCGCAAAGGCTTCTTAATGAATAAGTATATGTTTTTGCTTTGGTATTTTGCAACATTACCATTCCATTCTTATCATCTACGTTAGTCAGTGCAAATGCATCCTTAGGAAGATCATCAAAGAATTTCTTTTTAGCTTTCAGATAGTTTTCCACTGTTTTATGATAATCTAAGTGATCTCTTGTCAGGTTTGTGAATACACCACCTGCATAACGAAGACCACTGATTCTTTTTTGTGCAATGGAGTGAGAGCTAACTTCCATGAATACATATTTGCAACCGGCATCAGCCATTCTTCCCAATAACTCATTTAAGCTGATAGGGTCGGGGGTGGTATGTGTTGCAGGTACTGCTTCGTTATCAATGTAGTTGCACACGGTAGATAGCAATCCTACCTTATAGCCAAAGTAGCGGAATGTGTCATATAATAAGGTGGCAATAGTTGTTTTTCCATTTGTTCCGGTTACCCCCACCAATTCCAGTTTTGAAGTAGGGTCGCCATAATATGCAGTTGCTGCCTTGCCCACAGCATCCTCAGTATCTTTCACCTGAATATAAGTAACATTTTCAGATAGTTCAGCAGGTAAATCCTCACATAAAACGGCTACTGCTCCTTTTTTAATAGCAGTTGGAATATAAGTATGTCCGTCAGTCTGTGTACCCTTAACGGCTACAAAAAGATGTCCGGCCTCAATTTTTCTTGAATCAGAGTTAATTCCTGTAAGTTCAAGATCAGAGTGACCAATCTGATTAGTCACTTGTATATTCTTAATTACTTGATCTAGTTTCATATATTTATTAATTCAATTGTATGGTTACTGTTTGTCCTCTCATAATTCGTGTTCCTTGCGCAATGCTTTGAGACTTTACCTTACCTATTCCTGATAGAGAAACCTTTAGTCCCTTACTTTCCAGCAAATATACAGCATCTTTGGCGCCCATTCCTATAACAGCAGGCATAATATTCCGGGCAACCATTTTCCCTGTAATCAATACGGCATTTGAAGTTTGCTGAGCAGAACCCCATAACTTCTTACCGTAAGAAACAGGGGTGAACTGTTCGCGGTTTTGTATCTTGAGTGCGTCAAGCACATATTTGGTTTCGTTTAATTCTCCTGATTTTACAGTTGGAATTACCACAGAATTAGAATCAACTGCAAGAGATAGGTCTGTACTCAGATTTTTAGCATACACACGTTCTGCTATCTTACCAAAAACAGTACCTGCCATCATACCACCTGATGCTGGCAGACCTGATTTCTGTATTGCAACAATACAGCTATACTTTGGTGCTTCGGATGGAAAGTATCCGCAAAAACTCACCAGATAATTAACCTGCCCCGATTTGTAACCTCCGCTTCCCTGAGAAACCTGAGCTGTTCCGGTCTTTCCAGAAGAATGGAACTGTTTGGAACCGGCTGGCTTACCTAAACCTTCACTCACAACTCTTTCCAGAATAGATTGAATCTGTTTCAAAGTACGTTCAGAGCAAATAGATTGTTTCAGTACTTCTGTAGGAAATTCATGAATCATTTCACCATTCTTCATTACTCCTTTCACGAATTTAGGTGCAACCATTACCCCATTATTGGCAATCGCATTATAAAAAGCCAGCGTATTAATAGGAGGTACCTGAGATTCGTAACCAATTGACATCCATGCCAAGGCAGTATTTGACCAGTTGTCTTTATTCGGCATACGAATGTGTGCCCTTCCTGCACCCTTTATAGGAATGTGCAGATCGGCATTGATACCCACCCTATATAGTCCTTTCACAAATTTCTGCGGATCATTAAAATAAGCATTATCAATAATGGCTGAAACCCCAATGTTAGAAGACTTCATTAATATCTGTGGTACAGTAAGATACTGATATCCACCTCTGGCCCAGTTGTGATCTTTCATTGGACGTCCATGCATCATCCTGATACCGTTACCAGTATCCACCCCGTCTTCAGGTGTTATTTTTCCGTCTTCCAACGCAACCATTATAGAAGCAGTTTTAAATGTGGAACCCGGTTCCATCATATCCGAAACTGCATTATTTTTTATCTCCCGATAGTTGCCGTCTTTGCATTTAGTCATGTTTACAATGGCCTTAACTTCTCCCGTTGCAACTTCCATCAATACAGCAACACCCACATTGGCATTGATTTCTTTCAGTTTATCAATCAACGCTTTTTCAGTAATATCCTGCATTCCCACATCAATCGTAGTTACAAGATCCAGTCCGTCCTGAGGGGCAACATCTGTAATGTTGAGGTATTTATTCATAATCTTCTGACGGTGAGTAATACCATTCTTACCCTTCAGTATAGTATCGTAAGCAAGTTCCAATCCGTTCTTTGCACCTTGAGCAGTATCTGCAAAGACATCTCCCAATGTACGAGTGGCCAATGATCCGAATGGTTTTTTCCTTTGGTTAAAAGCCAGCTCATGAAAACCACCCTTGAATTTACCCATATTAAAGATAGGCAGTCTCTTTACCTCTTTATATTGAATATAGGAAATTCGGTTCGGATAGATAAGGTAACTTCTGCTACCTTTCTTTCTTCCTTTTTGAATATGCGATTTAAATTTTGCTGCGGACATATCAGGGAATATTTTGTGTAACCCCTCGCAGATATATTTCATGCTGTCGCACATTAAGCTGTCTTTAACTTTACCACCGGCTTTAAAGTCCATATAGATCTTATATTCCGGCAAACTACTGGCCATCAGTTTTCCATCAGCCGAAATAATGTTTCCACGGCTGGGATGTACAATAACATTCTCTTTTACAAAGCGTTCTGCCACATCTTTCCAATACTGTCTTTCGGCAAACATAACAATTCCGGCTTTTACAACAATTGCAACACCTACCAGCCCCATCAGTAATATGATGAAGAAATAACGGGTCATTATGTTTTTTTTATCAACAGACATGGTTTATTGCTTTATTAAATAAGGAGGATTAGTGGCTGTTTGCAAGTCGCTCTCCTGACTGGATATATATTCTTCAATTCTTGACTGACGGCTTTTCTCCATTAGTTCAGAAGAACGTGTCAGTGCATCATACTTAATATCAGTAAGTTGTTTTTCCAAACGGTCAATCTCAATAAGCTGTTGCTGACAGGAATAGCGGTTGCTGATATAGAAAATAACAAAAACCATAATGAGAATCATCAATTTGGTCTGTCGACGGAAAAAGTCGTTGGCCAGAATATCGCCTCCCAGAATACTTTTAAGAGACATACTCTTAGCCTGAGCATCCTTTTGGCTGCTCTTTTCCTGAGTTTGTTCTGTTTTAATTTCTTCGTTTTCGTTCATAAGTCCTATTTCTTTTCTGCAATTCTAAGTTTAGCGCTTCTGGAGCGTGGATTTCGTGCAATTTCGTTTTCATCGGGCACAATAACCTTGTTGTTTACCAGTCTGAAAGGAGTATTCAGATTTCCGAAGAAATCCTGATCCTGTTTGCCTTCCACATTGCCCGTCTTCATTATATTTTTCACCATCCGGTCTTCCAGTGAATGATAAGTGATAACCACCAATCGTCCTCCCGGTTTCAATGCTTCAGTAGCTGCCAGCAGCATCTCTTTCAGTGTCTCCATTTCCTGATTCACCTCAATGCGCAAAGCCTGAAACACCTTGGCCAGCTCCTTTTTCTCTCTTTCTCTTCCAAAAAGAGGCTTAATCACCGCAAGGAAATCTTCAATGGTTTCAATCTTTTTATCTGCACGTGATTTGACAATGACCGAAGCCAGTCTGCGACTGTTTTTCAGTTCTCCGTACAGATAGAAGATATTAGCAAGTCTTTCCTCTTCATAGGTGTTAACCATTTCGGCTGCAGTAATTCCGGCGCGCTTGTTCATTCGCATATCCAGCTTCCCGTCAAAGCGGAAAGAGAATCCTCTTTCGCTATCGTCGAAATGGTGAGAAGAAACGCCCAGGTCGGCCAGAATGGAATCCACGCCGTCAATGTTGTGATAACGCAGAAAGTTATGAAGATAACGGAAGTTGCTGCGTACAAAGATGAAACGTTTGTCGTTCACAATATTCTTTTCCGCATCCTCATCCTGGTCAAATCCCAGCAATTTGCCATTCTTTCCCAGTCGGCTTAAAATCTCTTTCGAATGTCCGCCACCGCCAAAGGTTACGTCCACATACGTCCCTTCAGGCTGGATGTTCATCCCGTCTACACTCTCTTTTAGGAGCACTGGCACATGGTATGTTATTTCTTCGTTCATTCTGTTGTTGGTGGTTGTTATTCGTTAATTACTTTGTTGTTCATTACTTTTTCAAGCTCCCGACTGAACTCTTCGGGATTCATAAACGGCTTATCCGCTTTTGTTTTCGCCCATATCTCAATGGTATTATCCACACCAATAAACCTTACATCGGTAGTGATGCCAGCCATTTGCATGTAACGTTTGGGTATAAGTATCCGTCCGTTGCTATCCGGTGTGATAACTTCCACATCGGAAACAAATTGTCTGAAGACTTGCTGATGGGTTGGATTCCATTTGTTTAGACGCTCGCGTAATTCGTTAAGTTCTTCATTCCAAACGCTTTCGGGGTAAAGAACCAAACAGTCCTGATAGGTGTCCTTGCGCATAATCAGCCTTTCTTCAGAGGCAGCCTGTAGCTGTTTCCTGAACAAAGCAGGAATAAAAAGGCGACCTTTTACATCTGCTTTGGCTTCAATATTGCCCAAAAATCGATCCATCAAGTATACTATATAGTTTCAGAATGTAAAATTACACATTTCTCCACAATTCCCCACTTTTTTTAAGAAAAATATTTCAGGAAGTTTTCAACAGGTTGTTCTTAACTTAAAATGGTCTGTTAATTTTTAATATATTGCCATACTACAAGCAATTTTATCCCCCGGATTTTCTCTCAGAAAAATAAGAAACAGGAAAAAGTCTAGCAGTCTATCGGTAGTTTCTTAATGGGCTGTAAATGAATAAGATATAGGTGCTAGATATGCTTGAAGAAGTCTAGCAGAAGTCTAGCAGTCTAGCGCTTTTGTATTTCTGGTATTATTATTTCAAAACAAGTAATTGTAATACAGGAAAATAGCCCGGAAATGTATATCTCCACCCGGGTGTAAAAAGAGCGTCCACCCGGGTGTACCTTTGGGGTAGATCCGGGTGTAGGAGGCCTGTACATCCGGGTGTATGGAAGAATGATTAAGCTTTGTGTAATAACCTGATAAAGGTTGACTAAATTTGTTCTTATCCCAGTTTGTAGTTGACTGGTTATTTAGGGAAGATAAGGACTCTGAGAGGTTCTAGTTTACTTGTATATTTTCTGTATAGAATGCGTCGCTAACAATTCAAATTTTAGCCCACACTCTTTGTTTCAAGTTCTTTTCTGATAAAGGATATCTTCTCTTCTCTTTCCATGGAATATGTTTCACTTATTTCTTCTAGATAAGTAAAGAAAAAAAGTGCTTTCTCAAACAGAGAAGCTTTTAGTGTTTTGTCTTCCTTAAGTAATCCATCTTGGTATAGCAATTCGGACAAGATTTCTATTTGTAAAGGTAAATCCTGTTCATTACATCTTTCACTTAGAAAAGTAAATATAGTCTTTACATCACTGGTGTAGAAGAAAGATGGCTCAGCTTGCAGATAAGCATTGTATAGATTACTTAGATGGTTTTCCTGTTCCTGATTGCTCTCCGAAGGTTTTCCATGTATGAAATTGTTTAATTCACTGAAGAATTTCTCAATCAATCTCAATATATAATCTTGTTCGTACATTTTTTTATTGTTTTATTTGCTAAATTACAGTAAAGTGATTGTAAATCCTACCTGAAAGCGATTTACTTTTAATGAATTCCAAATATTTTGCTCGCTGTTATTAATTATAAACTGATTGTTTTCGAATCTTGTAGTAGCAGTCTTTCTGGAAAGAAAGAATCCACTCTTCTCTTTTATTCGGAATGCTTTCTTTGTGTCAAGAGGTATGTTGTAAGTCCCAAACAGCTTTAAACTGGCAAATCGATTGATTCTTTTAGAAAAAGCAATTTGCGGAGCTATTGTTTTTTGCTGCAATCCATAAGCAAATGCGATTTTCTTTGCATCAATCTTTTCTCCTCCAAAATGGAATGCGGAAGGATTGCTGTATGTTCCCAGGTTTACGAAATGATTTTTTGTGCAAAAAGCAATAGAAGGTTCAAAGAATAGTGGGCGACCGGTACTTTTTAAGTTTTTTCTGAATTGAATGCCATAATAATGCTCATCCGATGAAATATCACTGTTAAAGTAATCATCTGTTCCTTTCATAAAGATACTAAGATTTTTGTTCAAACGATATCCTATCAGACTTTGAATAACGGCTGTTTCTTTTCTGGAAGGCTGTTGCTTATCAATAGTAAACGGTTGCAATCCTCCTCCTGGATTAAAGATAAAACTATAATTGTTACTGTTGAGGCTTACGGTATTAAAAGACAAACCATACTCAAAGTTTAGTTTCAGCAGAATCTTTAGTAACTGATTTGTAAATACTAGCTTCTTAGTACTTTTTGTGTTGAAAATCTCTTCTGCAGTTGACGTTGAAAATTGGAGCTCACTCTTCTGAAGCAATGCATTGTTTAGCTCATCATAGTCTGTCCAACCTTTTTTGTTATAATCATCTGTCTTTTGCATAAACGGCTCAAAGTATCCTAGTCTTCTTTCAAAAGGTATAGGTTTAACAGAGTCTAATTTTACATCGGTAGTTATATAATCAAGAGTAGAATAAATATATTTCCCGTTTAATAGATTTTTTTCAATGTTATTATTTTCATATTGCTTAAGGTAATATTTATCATTCTGCTTTTCATATGTAACTTTTGAATGAGACTCAACTCCTTTAATTCTAAGGTTTGTAGTCTGATAATTCTCAAGATCTCTCTCAAAATAAACATAAGCCAAGCTTTGTTTATCTATTAGCGTTCTTCCTTTGAACTCCGTTGAATCACTTTTTGCGCTGGTATAAGAAATATCATAAAATTCCTGTCCTTCAGATTCCTTTATGCCGTTGAATTTATATTTGTATGCTTTGAAATGCTGAGGATTAATGTAATTTTTTCGTTGCAAAACGACATCACCATTTATAGGAACAAATGGCCCTCCGTAATATAAAAGTCCAATACTGCTGATCTCTTTCTTTCTTGATTTCAGAATTTCAACCTCTCCGGGTTCTGCACTTTTTTTGCTATAAGAATCTTTGTAGATAGAGAGCATTGCCTCGGCAAGATATACTTGCTGGTATTTTTCGTCTTGCACACTTTCTCTGTAAAAACCTGTATTTAATGATGGCTTTGTGGGATAGTTTTCGGGTATTCTAAGATATGCCTTTCGTAAAAGGGTAAGCAGCGTACTGTCCGGCATAATATAAATCTCTTTTAGCGTATATGTTTTGGGCAACATCTTTATATTTACCGATGTACTACCCGAAATAAGTACACTGTCTTTCTGGAAGCCCACTCCGGTAAAGTACAGATACTTGTTTGTACAGGAGGAGGGGAGACTGATTCTGAAATATCCTTTGCTGTCGGAGATTGTTCCAATCTTTGGACGTTTGGTGAAGATGCTGATATTAGATGCCTTTGTTCCTTTCTCCGAATTAGTTATTAAGCCGGATATGGTAATTGATTGTGCATGGATATTTGTGTATCCACAGATAGTAAAAAGCAAAAAGAGAATTGTGTGTTTAATATATATCTGATAGTTCATTACACTTCCTTGCTGTATTTTAACTTTCTGGCTATGCCCCATGTTATTAATGCTCCAACAATAGTTTCGCAAATTTTATATACCCAAATGTAATCCGAGAAATGAATGCCTAGTGCTATTGATGTAATCACACCAAAGACACTTCCACAGATAATACTCAATGGATTTACTTTTTCGGGTTTCAGGAAAAATAAGGCATAGCAGAAAATCATTGGAATAATAAAGAAGTAATCTCCCCATTCAACTAGGTTTTCTTTGAAGTTGGGGAAGAGGTAGAATTCCCATACAATAAGTAATATTGTTAAAGTTAATCCGATTAGTAAAAAGAGTTTCTTTTTCATGTTTTTATTTCGTTTTCAGACCTTCCTGATAGCCTTTTTTGAAGCCATCAGCGATATCGTTCCTTCCGTTATAAATGTCAATGATGAACAACCCAATTATAATTGTTATTATGATTCCAATTGAGATAGTAATAATCTTTTTTCTCTGTTCTTTCTTATATTTTATTTTCATCCTGTAATAATGTTTATCTTGTTGATTTAATAATTATGCTAATTGTTATTATATTAAGTAGTTAAGATATTACTTTGTATGTATTTTGCTTTTGAGTGCAAAGTTATATGTTTTTAAATAATAGTTGATTAATTTACTTGATATTTTGTGTAGATTCGAAAGATTTTATTAAACACCTATGGAAGAATTATTTTTTAGGGTTACTTGGCTCACCTTTTTTTTGTATGTACATAATTTTCAGAGTGTGGTGACAAACTTCAAATAAAACTTCTTTTATATGTCTTGTGCTAAAATTTAGCACGCCCACTACCAAAGGGTTTCAGAGGAAGTACTCTTGTTACCCCCTCAAATTAAACCTTTATGGTTTTGTTTTTTCGGATGACAATTGTTTAAAATGGATTTTGATTTTAATTGGTTGATAATCTTTGTAATAGGTGATAATTAAATCCTAAATGGCTTCTTTTAATGAATAATTTCAAGGATTGGTTTGTATGCTTATTTTATGGTTAATGGTTGAGCAAGCATTCGCCATGGATTTAGATTATTGAGAAATAATCATAAGTTTAACGGCTTTATTTTGGAAGATGATTAAGAGTTTAAGTAACTTCCAAATGCTTCTGCAAATTCACCTAATACAAAAACTAATATTAATGCACAAAACGCAATAAAAGTAATATCGTTTTTATATTTCTCGGGAGATAACATATAATTTTTATATTTTGAGTTCTTAATTAGTGTTATTGAAATATTTTTCAATCTAGACTTCTTTATTCTTGTCTTTTATATAGCCTTTCTATAAGAGATATCTAGACCTAATTGATTAATATTTTCGCTGCAAAAATAATAAATAAATTGGAATATAAACAAAAAGCGGAAACAATGTTACCACTGTCTCCGCTTTTTATATGATGAATAATCGTTTAAACGATTAATACTCTTCAGCCGGAATGTTGTTTAGTTGCTCTTTGCTGAATACCGGTCCGTCTTTGCAAACATAAAGCTTGCCTACATTGCAGCGACCGCATTTACCTACGCCGCACTTCATACGGTTTTCAAGTGTTGTATAAATCTGATCGTCCTTGAAGCCTAACTTCTCTAATACAGGGAAGGTAAACTTAATCATGATAGGAGGTCCGCACACAATGGCAATTGTATTCTCTGGAGATGGAGCTGTTTTATCTACAATTGAAGGAACAAAGCCTATCTCACCTTTCCAGTCAGGAGTTTCACCACCCGGGTCAACAGTTGTTACCAGATTTACATCCGGACGGTCGGCCCATTCCTTTAATTCGTCTTTGTAAACAAGGTCGTTTACAGATTTTGCTCCGTATACGATTGTAATGTCCTTGAAGTTTTCACGAAGATCGAGTGCGTTCTGAATTACACAACGCATTGGTGGCAAGGCGATACCTCCGGCAATAAATACCAGGCTCTTTCCTTTCCATTCGTCCATAGGGAATGTGTTACCAAAAGGTCCGCGAAATCCCATGGTGCTACCTTCTTCAAGGTCGGCAAGTCCCGAAGTTACCTTTCCTGTTTCACGGAAAGTACATTCAATATATCCTTTACGGGTAGGAGCTGAGGCTATACAAAAAGTAGATTCTCCTTCGCCAAAAGCAGAATATTCTCCAAATTGTCCGGCTTTGAAATTAAATGCGTTAGCCTCTTCTTCGTTTTGAAATTTCAACTTAAAGGTCTTCACACCAGGAGCTTCATTGGTAATCTTATCAATGGTCATCAGGTATGGAAGATATATATTTTGTTCGCTCATTTTTTTGCAATTGAAGTTAGATGTTCAAGTATATTCATATCTACCGGACAGGCGCGTGAACAGCGTCCGCAACCAGTGCAACCAAGTACGCTAAGGCGGTCGGGCATGTAAGAGAACTTATGCAGAATGCGTTGACGCCAGCGTTGACTTTGCACGGCACGTGGGTTGTGTCCCGAAGTGTGCTTGGTGAATAGTGAGAATCCGCAGGAATCCCAGCAGCGAATACGTTTTCCTTTAGAACCATGTGCGTCTTCCTGAATGTCGAAGCACGCACAAGTAGGACATACAAATGCGCAAGCTCCGCAACCAAGGCAACGTTCTGATTGTTCTTTCCATACAGGACTATCAAAAGCGGTAGCTAGTTTGGCTTTGATCGCTTCTACGTCAAACATCTGAGGTACATCGGCAAGATACTTAGACTTATCTTCTCCTTTGTCATTCTCAAACGCTGAGGTTGCTAGTTGCACAAGTGCTTCACCTTTAGGAGTAAGAATCTCAACGATAGCTCCACCATCAGGTAGCATAGTTAGTTGAACGTCGCTTCCGGCAGTGTTACCCGGTCCACCATTCACACTGGTGCAGAAACAGCTCTTGTCTGCCTTTGCACAGCTGAAAGTAACGAGGGTTGTCTTTTCCAGATGGGCGTTATATAATTTATCCTTGTAATCCCAGTTAAAGATGGCGGTAAGAGGTTTGAATCCGGCTGCATCACATGGGTGAATCTTCCACAGAACAGTTTCTTTTACTGTATCTGGATTAAAGTCTTCTGTTTTCACGGCTCCCTGTTCCTTTTCGTAAGAGAACAAAACTTCTGCACGTGGAAAAACAGCCGACTTAATGGATTGTGTAGTCTGAATATATTCATCGGCCACCTCGCTGAGAGCCTGAACTTTCTTGAATTCTACTTTTCCGCGCTCCTCAACCGGCGCATAAACACGTTTTCCGCTTTTTACAATTTGGCTGAACCATTCATTCAGTCCGTTTTTACTGATATCTTTTGTTTCCATGGTTCCTTATCGTATAAAGTTTTCTTTATCGTCTGCTTTCCATGTGGAAAGAGCATTTCCGTTCTTTGATGGCTGTCCAGGTGTGAAACCGAATTCCGGAGCAAGATCTTCCATCATTTTACGGGTAAGTAAATGGATAGGAATACCTACAGGACAAGCGTCTCCACATGCCCCGCAACCGGTACAACGTCCGGCCATGTGCATGGCGCGGTTTATTTGCCATTCCATATTTGCTAAAGGAGCAGCCCAAGGATTAATCCACTGTGGACGGTTTTCTTCAACAATACATTTTGTGCAGTAACAAAGCGGACAGGCAGCGCGGCAAGCATAGCATTTAAAACAGTGAGACATTTCTTCCATCCAGAACTTAAAGCGTTCTTCGCGGCTCATGCCTTCAAGTTTATCAATGATTTCCTGTTCTTTACCTTCCAGTTTAAGTTGAAAGTCTGCAATGTAAGCTTCAATCTCGGCAAAATTAGCAAACTCTTTCACCTCTTCTTTATCAGTAACTGTTATTACCAGAAGATTTTCCTCATTCAATTGGTTTTCAATAGCCAACTGAAGAATACTTCTCAGGGCAGGAATGGTTGCTGTAATAGCTACCTTGCCTGTTCCCATTAGTTCTTTCTTGGTGAGATAAACAGCCAGATTATGAATGCAATGGCTGCTGTATATCAGTTTTCCTGCCTCTTCTGCTGTATGGCAAAAGATAGGACGTGGCTTGTTGGTTCCTTCTTCGTAACCGATAACGAGGGTTACGGTTCCGTCGGCAAGTAGTGCGGCGGCTCTCTGTCTGAGTTTATCCATTGTATTCCTCCTTATCTAAATATTCGGCAACTTTCTGATATTCTGTGTAAGGACCCAGCTCACGGATATTTGCTACGGTTGTATTTACAATATCAGCCCATTTTGCTCCTTCGGCAGCAGATACCCAGGAGTACTGGATGCGGCGTATGTCAATACCCATAAAGTCGAGTAATCCGCGGAATGTAATCCAACGGCGACGAGCATGGAAGTTACCACTTGTATAGTGGCAGTCGTTAGGGTGACAACCGGAAACGATTACTCCGTCGGCTCCCTGAGCAAAAGCTTTCAGGAGTAACATGAAGTCAATGCGTCCGGTACATGGGAAGCGAACGATTTTCACGTTCGTAGCATATTTTAATCGGCTTGTACCAGTTAAGTCGGCTCCTGCATAGGTACACCAGTTGCATACGAAAGCGACAATTTTAGGTTCAAATTCTGAATTATTATTGTTCATGGTTTTTCAGTTAATGATTCAATAAAGACATCACTTCGGCGAACATCTGTTCGTTTGAGTAACCTTGGATATCGATTGATTTAGAACGACAGAAAGCAACACAGGTACCGCAACCCTGACAAAGTCCCGGGTTAACCTTAGCAACTGTTTTAATTACCTTACCATCTCGTCCCTTGATCTCTTCACGCTCAATGGCATTGTAAGGACAAGCAGTCTGACACATAAAGCAACCCACGCAAGTACTAAACTGTGGAGGTGCACAACGGTTAACCACTGCAATAAGCGGTTCACGTACCAGCTCATTGTTAGAGAAGAGTCCGGCAACTTTTACTGCTGCACCCGATGCCATACCTACTGTTTCAGGAATATCCTTTGGTGCCTGACAAGCTCCGGCAAGGAAGATACCTGCTGTGTTAGTCTCAACCGGTTTTAATTTAGGGTGAGCTTCAGCAAAGAAATGATATGGGTCATAAGAGATGTGCATCTTTTGTGCCAGTTGTTCTGCACCGCAATTAGAAACACCGGCAGTAGCAAGTACTACCATATCTGCTTCAATCTCCACTTGCTGTCCGCTAAGCAGTGTATCTACACCCTTAACAATCAGTTTGCCGTCCTTTTCGTATACTCTGGCAACACGTCCGCGAACATAGTTCACATGATCTTCTTCAATGGCACGGCGCACAAACTCTTCATAATTCTTACCTCCGGCACGAATGTCCATATAGAATACAGTTGATTCACCATCGTGAACCTTATGTTGGTAAAGCATTGCATGCTTAGCTGTGTACATACAGCAAATTTTTGAGCAATAAGGAATACCTTTGGCTGGGTCGCGAGAACCGGCACAAGCTATGAAGACAATCTTCTTAGGAATTGTACCATCCGACGGACGACGAATTTCTCCTAAAGTTGGTCCTGAAGCTGAAGCCAAACGCTCAAACTGCAAACCGGTGAGCACGTCTTTGTATTTGCCGTAACCGTATTCCGGGAAGAAATCGGCACCTTTCACATTGAACCCTGTAGTTACAACAATTGCTCCTACCTGTTCGGTTATAATCTCATCTTCCTTATCCCATTCAATTGCTCCGGTAGGGCAGGTTGCCTCACAGATTTTACATTTACCGCGCTTGTAATAGTTACAGTGTTCGCGGTCAATTACTGGTTTGTTAGGCACAGCTTGTGGGAACGGTACATAGATTGCAGTACGATTACCAAGTCCGGCATTAAATTCGCTAGGAATTTTCTTTTGCGGGCACTTTTGAAAACAAGCTCCACAACCGGTACATTTTTTATGATCTACGCTTTTTGCTTTTAATCTGATCTTTGCGGTAAAGTTACCGATGAATCCTTCCAGACTTTCAAGTTCAGCGTAAGTATATAAAGTAATATTAGGATGCTGAGCAACTTCCACCATTCTTGGAGTAAGGATACATTGTGAGCAATCCAGCGTAGGGAAGGTTTCAGATAACTGAGACATGTGTCCACCAATAGAAGGGTCTTTTTCAATTAAGATTACCTGGTGACCGGTATTGGCAATATCCAAGCTGGCTTGTATGCCGGCAATACCACCACCAATAACCAATGCTTTCTTGGTAATAGGTACTTTGATGGCATCCAATGGCTTATTGCGCTTTACCTTTTCTACTAGCATCTTTACAAGGTCAAATGCCTTCTCTGTTGTTGCTTCACCTTTTTCGTGCACCCATGAGCAATGCTCGCGAAGGTTGGCCATTTCACATAAAAATGGATTCAAACCGGCTTCAGCACATGCTTTTCTGAAAGTTGGCTCGTGCATACGAGGAGAACAGGAACCTACAACTACACCATCCAGATGATGTTCTTTGATGGCATTCTTTATGAGCGTTTGTCCCGGATCGGAACACATATATTTATAGTCAATGGCATATTCTACGCCTTCCACTTTACGGATCTCTTGTGCTACACGTTCACAATCAACAGTGGCACTGATATTCTCACCGCAGTGGCAGATAAAAACTCCTATCTTTGACATACTATTATAATTTTACATTTACAAAATGACGTTCCAATCCAAGCTCCTTAGGATTAACTCCCAAAGCAAGGCCAATGGCCTGAGTAATAAAGATTACCGGAATGTCAGAAGGTTTACTTAAAGTCTCATTGATAGCTCCGCGGCGCATATCCAGATTAGACTGACACATTGGGCAGGCTACGATAATTGCTTCGGCACTTCTGTCGGTTGCATCTTTGAGAATATTTCCAGATAGTTTTGCAACTAAATCTGTGCGTGATACAGAGAATCCTGCACCGCAGCATTCTGTTTTGAAAGCCCAGTCAAGAGGAGTTCCGCCAATGAGCTTAATCATGGCATCCATACTTTGTGGATCTTCAACGCGGTCAAATTGTAATATTTTGTGAGGGCGTATCAATAAACAGCCATAATAGCAGGCTACTTTGTGTGCAAATGGTTTGGTTACTTTTTCCTTGATTTTATCCATGGCGTAAGTTTCCAACATTTGAAGTACATTGATGATTTTTAGATCGCCGCTGTAGGGCATTTCGATTATATCAGTAACTCTGCTTCTTTTTTTATCGTCTTTAAGCTCATGCTGAGTTACCATTAATCGGTTGTAACAAGCAGCACATGGAACTACAACTTCTTTTAATCCTTGAGCTTCTGCTAATGCTAATATTCTTGCGGGAAGTGAAAGTGAGAGTTCTTCATTCATTGAATGGGCAGCTGTGGCACCGCAACAGTTCCAGTCTTTGATTTCCACTAATTCAATATCTAAAGCTTTGGCAATCGCTACTACCGATTCATTGTATTCACGGGATGATCCTTTGAGTGAACAACCCGGGTAAAAACCTATTTTCATTTATTTTTAGTCTTTGGGTTATCAATCGTCTTAGAAAAAATCTTTCCTACACCTTTTATGTCTTTTATCATTTCGGGCATTAGGTTCAATTTTCCGTTCAGGTACATTTTAGGAGCAAGTTTCAGATCCTGAGTCAAGCGGAAAGTACGGGCTTTAAATCCTGCAATCAGGCCAACCTCATAAAGGCGTCCTGTGTACTTAATCGAATCAAGAAATGATTTGTGAAAAGATACAATGGGCTTTGCATCAGGATGAAGCTTCTTCTTGTTAAGCGATTGTTCACGAAGGTAATCCATAACCTTTGGAATATCAATTTCCATGGGGCATCGGCCTAAACAATTCTCGCAGTTCAGACAAAGCCAAATAGTATTGGAACGAAGTATTCTGTCATAGTTCTCTTCTGTTCCTGTTTGCAACAGTCGCATCAAATAACTTGGCGGAAAATCCATTTCTGAAGCAAGAACACATCCGGCTGTACATTTACCACATTGATAACAGCGAGCTACATCGACGCTGGTATGTGTGAGTAAATCTCCGGAAATCTTGTTATTGTTTTCCATAATTGCTTGAGAATATAAATAGTTAATAGTAATTTAATTCCAAATGAAAACTATCTCTTGATAGTATCCTGCGCAAATGTAGGGAGAAAAAAAAGAAATTTGTGTAGAAGGATTGACCTTTTTACACAAATTTCTGTTGTTTGTTGTTAAAATGTAGTAAGCTAATACTGAACTACTTATTAGATATTTTTTTCTTTAATTAGATATTCTGCAATTTGAACGGCATTAAGTGCAGCTCCTTTTTTGATCTGGTCGCTTACAGTCCAGAAAGTTAGTCCGTTTTCATTTGAAAGGTCTTTGCGAATACGTCCCACGTATACAGGATCTTTTCCGGCAATAAATAATGGCATAGGATATTCTTTGTTTGCAGGGTTGTCTTGCAGAATCAATCCTTCACCTTTAGCGAATGCTTCGCGAGCTTCTTCTACAGAAACAGGACGCTCAGTTTCTATCCAGGTGCTCTCAGAGTGAGCTCTTAAAGATGGAACACGTACACAAGTAGCGCTGACTTCAATATCAGAGTGCATAATTTTACGTGTTTCGTTATACATCTTCATTTCTTCTTTTGTATAACCGTTGTCTGTAAACACATCAACCTGAGGAATCAAGTTAAATGCCAACTGGTAAGCAAACTTATTAACTGTAACTTCTTCACCTGCCAATACCTGACGATATTGTTCGTAAAGTTCGTCCATTGCTGCAGCTCCGGCACCACTTGCTGCCTGATATGTTGAAACATGTACTTTCTTAATATGAGAAATTTTTTCGATAGCCTTCAAAGCAACTACCATCTGGATAGTTGTACAGTTAGGATTAGCAATAATTCCACGAGGACGATCTTTTGCATCTTCGGGATTTACTTCAGGAACAACCAACGGAACGTCTTTATCCATACGGAATGCACTGGAATTGTCAATCATTACAGCACCATATTTAGTTATGGTATCTGCAAAGTCCAATGAAGTACCGCCACCTGCAGAAGTAAAGGCTATATCTACACCTTTAAAGTCGTCGTTGTGCTGTAATAGTTTGACCTCGATCTGTTTACCGCGGAAAGTGTATTTACTTCCGGCGCTACGTTTGGAACCGAACAATACTAACTCATCCATAGGGAAATTTCTTTCATCGAGGACACGTAGGAACTCTTGTCCCACTGCGCCACTTACGCCAACGATAGCTACTTTCATCTTTTCTTTTCTTTAGTTGTAATTATACTTTATTTATCATACCTTTACAGTTGGTATAAATTGCCTGCAAATTTATAACAATTTGCAATATTAATCTAGATATTATGAAAAGATTTCTATTTATTATCTGTTTTTTATATTCTATCTGTAGTTTTTCACAAGTAAATGAGTCCTTCTCAGATGGCAATTTTAACCTGAATCCTTCCTGGTCCGGAAATACTGATAAGTTTAGGGTAGCAACAGATTATGGTGTTAAACAAGGAGAGTTTGGTCTTCAATTATTTGATTCAGGAAAAGCTGGTGAAGCATATCTTTCTACTCCTTCGGCTTTTGTTTCCGGTACAACATGGGAATTCAAAACTTTCTTTTATGGATTTAATCCTGGCAGTAAGTCTTATATGAAGTATTATCTGACATCATCTCAACAAGATTTAAGTGTTGCACTTGATGGATATTATATAATGATGGGAGGTCTTGGAAAGAATGTTTCATTGGTTAAACAAAACGGAAGTGCAATTAATACTGTTATCCCAGGAAATATGACGTCACTTAATTTGACTCAGTGTACTGTTTTGGTAAAAGTGACTTGCAGTGATTCCGGAGTCTGGACCTTATATACCAGAATTCCTGAAGACGATAGCGATTGGAAAAAGGAAGGAGAGGCCAGTGATAAAACAATTATCGGCTCAAAATATACAGGAGTTTACTGCAAGTATATTTCCAGTAATTCCACTTTATTGTATATAGATGATATCTCGATTCATAAAACAGCAACAGATCCAGGAACTGGTGGCAGTCCTGATAATCCTGATAAGCCAGATGAACCGGGTTCGGGCATTGTTGATCCTAATGACAAAACCCGTCCCACGGTTACTTCCGTTACAGCACTAACTGATTCTACGTTCTCTGCTGATTTTAGTGAAGAGGTTAGTTTAAAGAATGCACATTTCGCTATTAATGGAGATGAAAGTCTGATAAAAAGCAAAAAACTTGATGGGAATAAAAAGAAAGTAGTCTTTGTACTATCTTCTCGTTTGAAAGAAGAGCAATTATATGAATTCTCTTTCTGGGGAGTTGAAGATTTGAATGGGAATGTGATTTTATTTTCTAATGAATTGCTCTCTTTCCAAAGGCCATCCTCTGGCGTTCGTGATTTCGGCTCAGTTATATTTAATGAGATTATGGCTAATCCCAATGATGTAAAGGGATTGCCTGAATCAGAGTATATCGAGTTGTATAACCGGACAGATACTATTGTCTCTCTCAGGAATTGTGCTTTAATGTATGGAGGAAAGCGGTATGTCATGCCCGATATAGTAATTGATGCAAAGAATTATGCAGTACTTTGCCATCAGAAGTATAAGGAGCTTTGGGCGGCAAGTGGAGTCTCAGTAGTGGGGCTAACCTCTTTTCCCACATTATTAAATACAGGAAAACTTCTTTGGCTTGAAGATGAAAAGAAAAATCTGATTTCCTGGGTGGAGTATTCTGATGCGTGGTATAAGGATACTAAGAAGAAGAGTGGTGGGTATTCGCTTGAATGTGTTGATCCGGATAATCTTTCGAATAGTGCACAGAATTGGCAGGCAACTAATAATGTGAAAGGTGGAACTCCTGGTTTGATAAACTCCGTGGCTAAGATTTTTCCAGATGATGAGGCTATAACTGTAGCTTCGTCTTTTATGCAGTCATCAGATACTATTGTGGTGAACTTTAATAAATCGTTGAATATTTCTTCTCTTGCCAACCTTAATAATTACCAAATTCAGAATTCAGATATTTTGCTGATTGAAGCGATACCCGATTATCCTTGTGGAAGAAATGTGAAGCTGGTGCTGAATGCTCCATTGAAAGATGGCCAAAAGCTGGAACTTGAATTGCATGATTTAGCAGATGTTTCCGGGAATAACCTGAAGACGCCCATAGAAATGCAGATTATGCTTCCTGAAAAAATAGAGGTTGGTGATGTGCTTTTTAATGAGATATTGTTTAATCCCCGAACAGGAGGAACCTCTTATATTGAATTGTCAAATGTGTCTGATAAAACACTATCCTGTAATCAGCTTTATCTCTCTTATTTAAAGGAAAATGGTACACATTCTGTCCCTGTTGCATTTAGTAAATCACCGGTAAGCTTTCCTCAACATTCTGAATTCTTTTTTTCGAAACAAACAGAGATTGTCTCAGCACAATATAATTGTGATATATCTCATGGAGTGAAAGTTCCTGATTTACCTGATTTGTCTCCTGAGAAAGGAACTTTATATCTTTTGTCAGCTCAAGGAGAGTTGCTCGATGAAATGGCTTATTCTGAGTTTATGCACACTACTTCACAAAAAGATAAGTGTGGTATCTCTCTGGAAAAGAAATCACCGGAACTTCTTTCCTCAGATTCTTTAAGTTGGGCTTCTGCTTCTTTTCTATCAGGATATGGAACACCGGGGCGTTCCAATAGATGTGCTGAGCAAAGTACTAACAAAGTAAATGCGGCTTTTTGGTTGGAGAGGAGATCTTTTTCACCATTAGATAGTGAAAACAATAAGTTGCAGATTCATTATTCACTTGTATCAGACGGATTTGTAGCTAATATCAGAATATTTGAGGCATCTGGTCGTGAAGTTTGTTCGTTGGCCGAAAATAGTCAACTATCGGCTGAGGGGACAATTGAGTGGAATGGAAAAGAACAGAATGACAGTGCCTGCAGAGTGGGACTTTATGTCGCTTATATTGAAATACACAATACCACCGGACAGATCAGAAAATATAAACTTCCTTTTGCTTTAGTGAGATGAATCGTGTAATTTTTGGAGATAAAGCTATTCCTGAAGCGCTTTTCGGGAACTCTTTTTTGTTATCTGCTGTTTTTTTTGTTCTTTTGCGTAAGAAATGCAAATTAAATAATACCTGAAGCTTATGCATTTGTTTGACTTTACACTACAACTACCCATAACAGATCCCACCTGGATCTTTTTCTTAGTGCTGACAATAATTCTTTTTGCCCCAATACTATTGGATCGCTTGCATATCCCTCATATTATTGGGATGATTCTGGCTGGTGTGGCAATTGGGGGCTATGGATTTAATATTCTGGAACGCGACAGTAGCTTTGAATTATTCGGAAAAGTAGGCTTGTACTATATTATGTTTCTGGCCGGCCTTGAAATGGATATGGCAGATTTTAAGAAGAATCGTAAAAAAGCTTTCGTTTTTGGTCTTATAACCTTTTCAGTTCCTATGATATTAGGTATCTGGAGTAGTTTGACTCTATTAAACTATAGTTTAATAACCTCAGTTCTACTTGCCAGTATGTATGCCTCCCATACCCTGATTGCTTATCCTATAATCAGTCGTTATGGACTTAGCAGATTGAAAAGCGTTAATATAGCCATTGGAGGTACAGCAATAACTGTAACATTGGCACTGGTTATCCTGGTGATAATTGCAGGATTGTTCAACGGTGTAATAGATCAGCTTTTTTGGCTCCTGCTTATTGCAAAGATAGCTTTGGTTTGTTTTGTGATTATCTTCTTTTTCCCGAGAATAGGGCGTGCCTTTTTCCGGATGTATGAAGATAATGTGATGCAGTTCGTATTTGTTCTTGCGATGGTTTTTCTTGGTGGTGGCATTTTGGAATTAGTTGGTCTGAAAGGTGTTCTAGGTGCATTCCTTGTAGGATTGGTACTTAATAGGTTGATACCCCATGTATCTCCGTTAATGAATCATCTAGAGTTTGTAGGAAATGCTCTTTTTATTCCTTATTTCCTAATCGGTGTGGGAATGATTGTTAATCTCAAAAGCTTCTTCGTCGGAGGAGATGCCCTGAAGGTTGCAATTGTGATGACTGTTGTGGCCACATGTGGTAAATGGCTGGCAGCCTGGTTTACTCAGAAGATATATAAGCTGAGTGCCAATGACAGAAGAATCATGTTTGGACTGAGTAATGCACAAGCTGCTGCTACACTTGCTGCTGTATTGATTGGCCATGAAATTATCATGAATAACGGAGAACGGTTATTGAATGATGATGTGCTGAATGGAACAGTGATGATGATTCTTTTTACTTGTGTCTTGAGTTCCTTTATAACAGAACGGGCAGCACGGAAAATTACAATGAACAATGACGTTCATGAGAAGATTGGCGAAACAAAATCTGAAGAAAATATTCTGATACCGGTATCAAATCCAGATACGATTGTAAATCTGGTGAATCTGGCACTGGTTGTTAAAGATCCCAGAAGAAAAGATGGTCTAATTGCTTTGAACGTAATGAATGACCATCATAGTTCGAGCACAAAGCAAAATCAAGGAAAAAAATATCTGGAGAAATCGGCTATGATTGCTGCTGCTGCTGATGTAACCATGCATACGGTAAGTCGGTACGATTTGAATATTGCATCTGGTATTATCCACACTATTAAAGAATACAATGTTTCAGATGTGGTTATTGGTCTTCACCGTAAAATGAATATAGTTGATTCCTTCTTTGGGGCTACTGCGGAAAACTTAGTTAAAGGTACTCATCGGCAGATTATGATAGCAAAATGTCTGATGCCAATCAATACTCTTCGACGGATTGTAGTTGCTGTTCCACCAAAAGCTGAGTATGAAGCTGGCTTTACTAAATGGGTGGCTCATGTTTGCAGAATGGGAAACCAGCTGGGGTGCAGGGTACACTTTTTTGCGCATCCGCAAACATTGGATCGCTTGGATGTATTGATTAATAAGAAATTTAAAGGCCTGAGAAGTGAATTTACTGAATTGGCCGATTGGGATGACTTGCTTTTACTTACCGGACAGGTAAACTTTGATCATTTATTAGTTATAGTCAGTGCCCGTAAAGGGTCTATTTCTTATGATGCATCATTTGAACGCCTGCCAGCCCAGTTATCTAAGTACTTTTCTAATAATAGCTTATTGGTTGTTTACCCAGATCAATATGGAGATCCTCAGGATAATATATCTTTCTCCGATCCTCGCGGTCACAATGAATCTTTGAATTATGACAAAATGGGGCAGTGGTTTTATAAGTGGTTTAAGAAAAACTGATGGGAGAAATAGAATGGCAGATATATTATTTGTTGTTCATGGAATAAATTGCTATTTGGCTGAATATATGATAAAAAGAATTTAAGAACGATGATAAAATTAGAAGGAATAACAAAAAGCTTTGGTGATTTACATGTTTTAAAAGGAATTGATATGGAAATAGCCAAAGGAGAAGTGGTGAGCATTGTAGGTCCTAGTGGGGCAGGGAAGACCACGTTACTTCAGATTATGGGAACGCTGGATAAACCCGATGCAGGAACAATCAATATGAACGGCTTGGAAGTGAACCGTATGAAGGAAAAGGAATTGGCCACTTTTAGGAATAAGCACATTGGCTTCGTTTTTCAGTTTCATCAACTATTGCCGGAATTTACTGCTCTTGAAAATGTAATGATTCCCGCTTTTATAGCCGGAACATCAACTAAAGAAGCAACAAAACGAGCTAAAGAAATTCTCAATTTTATGGGACTTACAGAGCGTTCGTCTCATAAACCAAATGAACTGTCGGGTGGTGAGAAACAAAGAGTTGCCGTGGCCCGGGCTTTAGTAAATCATCCATCTGTTATTTTGGCTGATGAACCTTCCGGTAGCCTGGATACACATAATAAAGATGAACTGCATCAATTGTTCTTTGCTCTTCGTGACCAGTTTGAACAGACTTTTGTTATTGTAACACATGACGAAGGTTTGGCTAAAATTACCGATAGAACGATTCATATGGTCGACGGACAAATTATTTAAAAGCAGATATAAGGAGCAAGTCGTTCTAAGTCTTTTGATGTGAACTCTTCATATAAAGATAACTCTCTGAGACTTTTTAATGTTCCTTTTCTACTTCTGTGTTCAACGATAACTTTTGCCTGATAGAAGTTAATGTATGGATGGGATGTGAGCCGCTCAACATTAAATTTATTAATATTTATCCGATGGATTGGCTCTTTTTTGATGAAGAACCATTTGTTTAGCTCTGCCGGAAGATGTGAGATTTCCTGCAGTTGACTAACTTTATAGAAACCTCCCAATAACTGCCTATATGCAATAATCCGTTTGGCAGTTCCGATACCAATGCCCGGAATCTTTTTAAGTTCCGTGGTATCAGCTTCGTCCAGACTGATAACCGTTCCTTCCGGGTATTTGTAATATTTCAAAGTATCTCGTTCTGCTTTAGCTGCAAACCGGTGAAGTGAATCTGCTTTTTTCAGAAAGTTATCACCTATAGTGATGTAAGGTTTCAGCAGTTTGAACTGATCGGGAGAAAGTCCGTATACTTTGGCAAAGGATTCCGGTGTACGAAATTTCCCACCCTTAGCGCGGTAATGTAAAATATTCCTAGCAATATAAGGACGTATTCCTAAACGTACGAATGTGATGGAGTCGGCAGTATTAGGGTCGAACGGTGCAAGGATAATAGCTTGTTTCTTGTGAACATAATAATCATTGAAATTCCAGTTTCTATCTCTTTGGTGTACCGATGCCAGAAATTCCTTATAGGCCGTTTCGCTCATTTGCTCACTATTAATTTGAGCAGACGAACTAATAAAAGGAATTGTCCAATAAACGAGCAGTGCTACAAATATCAATACAATTAATACATAAAACCCTGTGCGCTCAGTTTTTGTGAAATAGAAGAAGTCCTTCCACATAATTGTGTTTTTCTTATTGTTTTAGTTAGATTTCTTTTCTAGATAACGTGAGATATAGAATATTTTGTACTTTTGCGAATTATCTGCAAATTAATTGATTATGATTAGTAAGATTCGAAAATATCCATTCTCAATTGCTATAATCCTGGCTGTGATTTACCTTTCATTCTTTAAACCACCCAAAACTCCATTAGACCAGGTACATAATATAGATAAGCTGGTTCATTTATGCATGTATTTTGGCTTGTCCGGAATGCTTTGGCTGGAATATATGAGAAGCCACCGTAGCCAATTCAGAATAAAGCATATCTTTATCGGAGCAGTTGTTTGCCCGATAATATTTAGCGGTTGTATTGAGCTATTACAACAATACTGCACAAGTTATCGGGGAGGAGACTGGCTCGATTTAGCTGCAAATTCAGTTGGAGTGACACTTGCCGGAATTACAGCCTATTTCTTTATTAAACCAAAGTTCTTCTGATCCGGGCACTTCTCTTGCTACTAAAGGTATTCAACGATTTGTCCCAGCTTCATGCTGTTTGAACCTTTAATGAGGATAAAGCATCCCTTTGGTTTATCTTTACTGATAATATTGATCACCTCTGATACATTTGCATAGGTATCGAAAGTGTGCGTGGTCTGTCCAAATTGGTCACCAATAAGAATCACTCTCTCAAATTCACAACTATCAATGAAATCTACTATTTTTTGATGCTCTTCAATGCTGGCAGCTCCCAATTCCTTCATGTCTCCCAGGATTACAAACTTATGCTTAACCTCCATTCTCTTGAAATTTCTCAAGGCAGCCATCATGCTGGTAGGGTTTGCATTATAAGCATCTATAATAAGTCGGTTGTCTTCAGTCTCTTTAAGCTGTGAACGATTATTATGAGGCGCATAGTTTGTCAGTGCATGATCAATTTTAGCAGTATCCACACCAAAGAAGCGGCCAATGGCAACTGCTGCTAAAGCATTATCGAAATTGTATTCTCCAATTAACTTGGTTTGCACATGGTGGGTGTTTCCATCTTTTCCTGCTTTCCAGTCAAAAGCAAGGTATGGTGAACAAGAGGTTACTTTACCGTTTACATAAAGATTTTCTGTTACGCCATAATTCATCAGAGTCAGTCCTTTAGCTATATCAATTAAAAAAGGATTTTCATTCTGAATAAAAACAATAGAATCTTCTTTCTGACGCAAATAGTCATAAAGTTCCCCTTTTGTTCTTATCACTCCTTCAAAAGAACCAAAACCTTCAAGGTGCGCTTTGCCCACATTGGTAATAATACCATAATCAGGTTCTGCTATCTCTACCAGAGTTTTAATCTCTCCCGGATGATTGGCACCCATTTCAATGACGGCCAAATCGTGGAAAGCCCGAAGTTTTAGCAACGTAAGAGGTACCCCGATATGGTTATTTAGATTCCCTTGGGTGTATAGCACATTGTTTGATTCAGAAAGAACAGCGGCAATAAGCTCTTTAGTTGTGGTCTTTCCATTGGTCCCGGTGATTCCAATAACCTTAGTTCCTAGCTTTCTGCGGTGATAGTTAGCCAACTGCTGAAGCGTTTTCAGGCAATCATCAACCAGAATAATATGTTTGTTCTCCGGATCAGCATATTCAACCTCATCAACCACTGCATAAGAACAGCCTTCTTCGAGGGCTTTCTTAGCAAAAGAATTACCATTAAATGTGTCGCCTTTCAGAGCAATGAACATGGAGCCTTCAGGGCAATTTCGGCTATCGGTTGTCACAACAAGACATTGCAGATAGATTTGATAAAGAGCAGATATCGTCATATTATTAATTATAAGAACTTTTTTATTTGCAAACTTAGATAAAATATTGCGATTAATTTAATCTGGCGATAAAAAAATACAATATTACTCATCTTCCGTAAGGAAACTAGTTATAATAAAGAGAGGAATTAGTAATTTATTCTAGAAGTTTCAGCGCAAACATGTACATGTTTGGAATCAATCATGTACATGTTTACTTCTAAACTTGTACATGTTTTCATAAGACTCCCGGGTCTAAATGGGTAGTTTGTATAGTAACAATGAATAAAAGAAAAGTGGAGATGATGTAAAAGATATAGATGTTTATATAAATGGTAATGAAAAAAGATGTATTTTTGCTATATACAAATTTAAGCAGTTACTATCAATGAGCAAGTCATTCTCAAAATATGTCAATGTAAATGGAAGATTACTGGATCTTTCACATCCTCAGATAATGGGTATTCTAAATGTAACACCCGATTCATTTTATGCTGGCTGTCGCGCTCAGACGGAAATTGATATTGCCGACCGTGCAAGAAAAATTCTGGAAGAAGGTGCTACCATTATTGATATCGGCGCTTATTCATCTCGTCCTAATGCAGAACATATCTCTACCGAAGAAGAATTGCGAAGACTACGTCCGGCACTGGAAATTCTAAACAGGAATCATCCCGATGCTGTTATTTCAGTAGATACCTTCCGTGCACATGTGGCAGAAGTGTGCGTAAAAGAGTATGGAGTTGCTATTATCAATGACATTGCATCCGGTGAAATGGATGAAAATATGTTCGATACAGTTGCTAGTCTTCAGGTTCCGTATATAATGATGCACATGCAAGGCACTCCTCAGAATATGCAGCTTATTCCTCATTATGATAATTTGCTGAAAGAGATCTTTCTATATTTTGCGGAGAAAGTACAGAAACTTCGTGATAAAGGATTAAATGATATAATTCTTGATCCGGGTTTTGGCTTTGGCAAGACAGTGGATCACAACTATGAATTGATGAATCACCTGGAAGAGTTCAGACTTTTTGAACTGCCTTTATTGGTGGGAATATCCAGAAAGTCTATGATTACTAAATTGCTTGGCATCACTTCTGATGAAGCACTAAATGGAACAACCGTACTAAATACCATTGCCCTGCAAAAAGGTGCCGATATTCTTCGGGTGCACGATGTGAAAGAGGCTGTTCAGGCTTTGAAGATAGTGGAAAAATGTAGAAACAAATAAAAGATATCAGTATGCCACCTATTGCATTTGGAGTAAAAGACTTTATTGATATACTGTTAGTCGCTTTCCTGCTGTACTACACATATAAACTGATGAAAGCATCGGGCTCTATCAATGTGTTTGTGGGAATCCTTGTCTTTATTCTTATCTGGCTTATTGTTTCGCAGATTCTGGAAATGCGTTTGCTTGGATCCATCTTCGATAAACTTGTGAGTGTGGGCGTACTTGCACTTATTGTTCTGTTTCAGGATGAAATCCGGCATTTCTTGCTTACTTTAGGTTCTCACCAGCGAGCCAGTGTATTAGCGAGGTTCCTTAAGGGGAGTTCAAAAGAGCAAATGGAGAAGAATGACATTGTGCCTATTGTATTGGCTTGCCTGAATATGAGTAAACAGCGGATAGGTGCATTAATAGTCGTTGAACGGGGAATTCCTCTTTATGATATCATTCGTACGGGTGAGATACTTGACGCAAATGTTAATCAACGATTAATCGAAAATATCTTTTTTAAGAATAGTCCTTTACACGATGGTGCAATGGTGATCAGTAAAAAACGCATCAAGGCAGCAGGGTGTATTCTTCCGGTTTCTCATAATCTTGATATACCAAAAGAGCTGGGTCTTCGACATAGGGCAGCAATGGGTATTTCCCAGGTAACAGATGCACATGCAGTGATTGTTAGTGAAGAAACAGGTGCTATTTCTGTAGCCTATCATGGCCAGTTTTACTTAAGACTCACAGCAGAGGAACTTGAAAGTATTTTAAGTAAGGAAGATTAGTCTAGCATCAGACTCATGTATGGAGTCTGTTTTGGGATTAGCTGGAATTCTTTAGGCAACTCGTTTATTCTATATCCTAAAAGAGCCTGAGTTAGCTGCTGTATGGTGATCTTCAAAACCCCTTCTTTAGTCTCTCCCTTTTCTATTTTTCCTGATTTCATCGAATAAAAGGCATTATTATTTTCAATATACTCATCAACCAGATTAAATGAGACTTCTAATTCCTTATGCTTAGCGGCATATATATGAAGCATTTTTTCTGCATCCACAATCCTTGCCATTCCAAGAATACTGCCTGTTTCATTGATTGGAGGAACAATACAGGTTATGTTTTTTACATTCATCTGTTTTGCCGACCAGTATAGCAGACTGTCTCTGACAGATTCATTCTCAAAGAACATTTCAGGCACTTGCAGCTCTTCCTCTTCTGAATAACAAAATGCCACACCATTAACTTCTCCATTTAATCTTGAAACGAATAACTTTCCTTCTCCCAAATAAAGATCATCAAGGATGATATTGAAATCATCAGCTGAATGCTGGAAGCAACAGGCTCGCTCTCTCATCTTCTTATTGAAGAAAGAATATACATCATTCTGTGAAGGCGTAAATTCACTAATGTGATATTCTGGGGAAGGAGACAAATCTTCAATTATAAAATTGATGTTAGTATATTCAAACTCTGGAGTGAATCCCATTTTGGAGTAATACTCAAAAAGCCATTCCTCTGCCGGGATAAGTGCGGCAAGAGGAATTCCCTTTTCTTGCATTCGGATAAAAGAGTTAAAAAGGAGCCTTTTCATCGCTCCTTTATTCCGAAAATCAGGGTGAGTGCATGCTCCGGAAATATATCCAGTTGGAATAATTGTCCCGCAGAAAGTCATTGGATAAGGAAGGATTTGCATGGCCGAGATAACTTTCCCGTCTTCTTTGACGGCAAGATTCACCTCTTCGCTGTATCGTTTGGAAAAATACAGCTCGGTAAATGCTTCATTGTCTCCGAAACAAAGATTCCATAGCTCTCTGACTTCCTCTTTCATGATAGTACTGATTACTATTTTAGTTGGGCAATATTCTTTTCTAGCAAAATGGCTGGCTGGTAAGATAGCTTTGCTTTCCTGAGTCCTTCTATTCCCAGATCCTCTTCCCGGTTCAAATAAATATATTGTTCCGGAATGTGGCGGGCGAACTCCTGATTAATTACGTTATAGGCTCCTTCGATCTTTGTGTCTGCCTTTTCAACATGTACACCAAACGTCTCTTGATTGATAGGCATCCCAAAAGTGAAAGCAGCGATTTCTCCATTTACATATAGAATTCCGCCAGAAAGGCCCAATTCATCGAAGTGATTTAATGCATAAGTCAGCGACTTGCGCTCATTACCTAGTCCACTTTGCTGATTGCAATCATTTGCCTTGCACCATTCTTCTTCAAGTCTCAGGCATTCGCTGATACGGTCAGATGTTATTGGCACATACTCATAATCAGTATATGTTTTATAGAATTTGTTTACATGATTGCGCTTTGATTGGAGCTTCTTTCCCTTTAACTCCGCCAGATCTGTACGTAGATATACATAATCCACGTAATCTCTGTTGGAAGAGAATTCAAACTTGCCGGGCATCAGGTTTTCAATCTCTTCTTTCATGTTGTTGCAAATACCATATATAAGAAAAGGCTGTCTTTCGTTCTGCGCATCTTCTATAAGGCTTTCCAGAATCTTTTTAAGATCTCCTTCACCTACAGGCATCATATAAGCCAACTTCTCGTTCATATGGAACTTGAATACCAGAAATCCATCAACTATGGCAAACTGTGTGCCGTACATAAATCGCCAGCTACATAGATTAGAGAATGAAAGATCACAATTCTTTCGTTCACTGTTCATTGTAATAGAGGTTATTGCCTCTTTATCTTCTAGTGTTATATCTTTAAATCTTATCATATGTATCTTACAACAAATATTCTGCCAAATTGTTATAGTAGTCCCATTAATCTTAAAATGGTAGGAGTGAATAGTGCAGTGAAAATACCATTAAGCGTTAATCCCAAACTGGCATATGCTCCATATTTACCACTTACGTCCATAGCTGTTGAAGTTCCTACTGCATGTGCTGCAGTTCCCATTGAAAGCCCTTGTGCAATGGGACTTTCAATTTTTAAAAGTGCTAATATTTTAAATCCGGATATAGCACCAAAAAGCCCAACGCAAACAACTACTGCAGCTGTTAGTGATGGAATTCCACCAATTGTTTTTGTAACTTCCATAGCTATTGGGGTTGTGACAGATTTGGCAGCAAGCGACAAAATTACCTCTTTACTAGCTCCCAATAGTTTAGCAATAAGTACTACGGAAATAACTCCGATAATGCATCCTGCAAGCTGAGATAGAAGGATTGGTAATAGCTGTTTTTTTATCTTTTCAAGTTGCAGATAGAGGGGGACTCCAAGTGCCACAACGGCAGGTTTTAACCAAAATTCGATAAAACGGCCACTGGAGTTATAAGTGTCATAACTGATATTAAATGTTTTTAGGAAGATAATCAGGGCGGCAATAGTCAGCAGAATAGGATTGAGCAGTACCCAACCTGTTTTCCGTTGTATTAGTTTGGAGATAAAATATAGACCAAACGTTAATGCCAACAGGAATATTGGATTTTCTAGATAATTCATTTGATTTTACGTGTTAGTTGGTGTACCCATCCGGTTACCAGAAGAACCAAAACGGTGCTAATAAGTGTTGCAATTGCAATTGGCCAGAACTGTGCCGTTATAATATCAAAATAGAGCATTATAGCAACACCCGGCGGGACAAAGAAAAATCCCAGGTTAGCAACTAAGAAATCAGACATTCCTTGCACCCATTGCAATTTGATCCAACCTAATTTCAGTAAAAGAGTGAGTAGTAGCATGCCTATGATGCTTGATGGGAGCTTTACTCCTGTGAGAAAGACGATCAATTCGCCCATAGCCAGACAGCCAAATAAAATAGAGCACTGACGTATCATAATGTTATCCTATTAAAACGACTGCAAAGGTAGGTAATAATAGTATAAATAAAGAGAAAAATATAATAAATGATACCTTCGTACTAATGACTTATTCTCTCTTTTTCAAGAAAATATTTCCAATGTTTCTTACAAATAGATTAAAGTTATTAATAATAATGCATTCTAAGAATTTAAAAATGTATAACAAGCATCATTTCTCTCGAAAATTATAAGGGTGAAAAGCTTTTTAGTATTAATATTAATTGTTAAATTTGCCCAACTGATGAAGCAAAAAATGAAAAAAGGCCTTCTATATACCATTATAACATTGTTCATAATGAGCATGCTATTCTCCTGTCGTCCTGACAGGGAGTCTGCATTTAATTTACAGCATGCAGAGACTTTGTTAGAACAACATCCCGACAGCGCATTAATATTACTAAATAAGATAGTTCCAAGTTCTTTATCTACTGAAGAGTATGCTCACTATTGTTTGCTTATGACTCAGGCACGTGATAAGAATGGCTTGCCATTAACTTCTGATTCGCTGATAAGTATTGCGGTTGAATATTATAATGATAAAAAGGACTTAACCACTAAAGCAAAAGCATATTATTATGCAGGACGAGTGAATCAAGATATGCAAAATACAAAGCAGGCGATGGAGTATCTCTTAAGGGCTGCTGATTTTGCTGATAATAGTAAGGATTATAAGTTGCAATATCTTATTTATTATTATCTAGGAGATCTCTATTTTAATGAGAACTTGTATGATTCAGCATTAAAAATGGATCAACAAGCTTTTTATTATTCGCAATTATTGAATAATAAAAGTTATATGGTTTATGCATTAAGGGCTGCTGCCTCTGCTTATTCAGGTAAGAATAATAATGATAGTTCAATAATATATTATTCAAGAGCTTTAAAGATTTTACCTAAATCTGATACGGTTACTCTTGTAACTTTATTAAATGAAATGGGAGGAAGATATAATGAATTAGGTGATTATTCTCATGCTCTTCAAATGGTAAATAGAGCTATTAATATAAATCCGGATAAAGCTAGATTAATCTATAGCTTTATTGCAAAAGCACATATCTACTTTAAAAAGTGTCAGTATGATTCAGCTTCTTATTACTATGGGAAGACTGTAGATAGCCCGGAATTATATACCAAAGCCGAGAGTTATAATCGGTTAGCAAAAATTGAAAGAATCTGTGGAAATATAGATAAAGCTTTATTTTACAATGATATTTATCTTCATTTCAGGGATTCCATTGAATGGCAGCAACGTTCTGATATGATTATCAAGATGCAAAATATATATCAACACAAAAAAACGGTTGAAAAAATTCAGTATCTGACTCTGGAAAAGAATCAGCAAAAAATGGTTCTCTACTTAATCAGTGCAATATCTTTAGGAATTCTGTTTTTTTTAGTCAGCATACTTTTGTTATATAGAGGTCGGAAGGAAAGACAAACTCGTGAACTCGAGCAGGTGGTTCAGCAGGAAAAAGAGGAATCTGAAAAAGCTAAAGCCCGACTGCAGGAGAGTGAACTGATAAGAATCAAGAAAGAAAAGGAGTTGCTTGAGAAAGAGATGGAACTTCGTACCGATTTCTTTAGTAGACTCAATAATCTTACGTTCCCATTTTTGTCTGCAAACGATCAGAAAGGAGAAACGATCCGGCTTACTGATGATGATTGGGACTCTATTGTAAAGAATACAGACGCTGCATTCGATCATTTTTCTACTCGTTTGGCTAACACATTCCCGGAACTTAAAAAAGATGAAATACTCTTCTGCTGCTTAATAAAAATGAGGTTAGGCTTAAGCACATTGTCTTCTGTGTATTGCCTCTCAAAAGATGGGATTTCTAAAAGAAAAGAACGCATTAAGAAAAATAAGATGAGAATTGAAGATGGAAGGTCTTTAGATCAATTTCTTGCCGACTTTTGACCATTGTCTCCCCTTGTTATATCAATTGTCCAAGATTGGACTTGTGTAACAATCCTGCTTTTATGTCTAATTAGCTGTTTTATAGCCATTTATGTATATTTATAAATGTCCAACGTTTTTTTTGATAAATCAGCCTTTATTATCTACTTTTGTATCAACGGAAATCGAATATCACATCAAAAAATAACTATTATGAAAAAGTCATTATTAATTGCACTTTGCTGCTCATTCTTTTTAGTCTCTTTTGTTAGTGCGAAAACGCACACAGAGGCTGACATTTATTTGAAATCTGGAATAGATAGATCTGTTCGACCAACATCAGTAACATCTTCTGTTAGTCCAGTGACTGCCGCTGTTGATGGAGATGTAGTAAATGTAAACTTTTCTTCTGCATTGGGCGCTACAACCATTACGATTGAAAACTCTTATGGTGAAGTGGTTTATGAAACTTCAATCAATGTACAAGGTAGTTTCACTTTGCCAATCTCTTTAACGGGAGCTGAATCAGACACTTATTTGATTCAAATTAAAAATGCTACTAAAAAGTGGTATGGTGAATTTGATTTGTAATTTATGAATTTATTGCTTATTGATTAATTAGACAGTTATTCTTTAAGTTTATTTAGCGCTGGCTTTTGTGAGAAAGCCAGCGGCTTTTACCAAGTAACGCGAAATGTAGATATAAATATGACTAACATGCAATATAAAATAGATAATACGTGTCGTAATAACGACAATTTTGGGAGCTATATGTTACGTAGACCTGCTATGATTTGCATGGATACGGTTCATCTTGTTAATAAAAACATGCAAAAAGAGTCGATTATCATAAAAGAAGTGAGACAGAATGCCGGTGTGTTGAAAGGGCAAGACATAAAAGTGCACCATCATACTGGAACTGATTCATTGCTCATTGAAGTAAAAGATAACTCGATGAACATAAATGCTCTTGTTTTTATGTTTACCTTAACTGGTTCATTGTTGCAGATGGTTCAATTGACAGAGGCCAGAACTATTGTTGATGTCCCTTTATTGCCAAATGAAAAATGCCTTATGAATATCCAGATTGGCAAAGATGTATTAACTTGGACAATTACAAAACTATAATTATTTTATTATTAAATGATATTTTGGATGTCATTTAGATAAATTTTCTAAATTTGTGGATGTTTATTATGAAAATAAGTAATGAAATATCCAATCCTTTATTTTTGTGTACTCCTGTTCTTAGGTAGTTTGCTGTTTTCTTGCCATTCTAATCAGTCTTCATCAGATCTTTTAGAGAAGGCCGAAGTTCTATTGGATAAACATCCTGATAGTGCCTTTTCTTTATTGAAGAAGGTTAACCCCAATATTTTGCATCGTTCTGATAATGCTCATTTTTGTTTATTGATGACAAAAGCAATGATTAAAAATGACCTTCCTATATCCTCCGATTCTCTTATTAATGTTGCTGTTGAATACTATAAAGATAATGGGGATTCAATAAATAAAGCTGAATCCTATTTTTATGCAGGGCGGGTGACCTTAGATTTGAAAAATGTAAAAGCTGCAATGACATTTTTCTTAAAAGCTTTAGATTTTAGTGAGAATAGTAATAATAATAAACTACATTATCTTATTTATTATTATTTGGGTGATTTGTATAATGCTGATAATCAATATGATTTGGCATCTAAAATGCAGCAAAAAGCTCTCTATTATTCCAGATTACTTAATGACAGTTCATATGTAGCTTATTCTCTTAGAAATCTTGCTTTTTCCTATGTAGGAAATGGCAAGAATGATAGCTCTTTAAATTATTATAATCAAGCATTGAATATTTTGCCGAAAACCAATACAAAAGTTTTGATTTCTTTTTTAAATGAAATTGGTGGGATTTATAATAATATAGAAGATTATAAAAATGCTCTTAAATATGTTGATAAAGCAATTAGTTTAAAACCAGCTAAAACTGAACTGTTTTATAGTTATGTGACTAAAGCGCATACTTATTTAAAAATGGCGAAGTATGATTCTGCTATTTATTATAATAATAAAACAATCTTTAGCACTGATATATACACACGTACTGCAAGTTACGATAGATTAGCTGTTGCATATAGTGCTAAGGGTGATTATAAAAAAGCTTATAACTTAATGCGAATTTATAATAAATTAAGAGATTCTATAGATATACAAACAAAGGATGCGGCAATTATCGAAATGCAGAATGTTTATCAGCATGGTAAATCATTGGAGCAAGTTCAGCGATTGAGCTCTGACAAACAGGAACAGACTATTCGTTATTATCGTGTGAGCTTTCTTTTTCTTGTAGTGTTAATTATATTAGGAGGAGCTTTCTTTATTTATAGAAGTCGTAATAAGAAGGAGCTATTGCAGAAAAGTAAGTTGCTTTTGGAACAGGAGAACCGTTTGATAAAAATGCGGGAAAAGGATTGCCAGCTACGAGAAGATTTTTTTAAAAAACTCAACAATATTAAGAAAATTCCTTCATTGAGCCGTGCAGATAAAACAGAGAAAGAGGTATTAATCGATACTACGGCTAAGATTTCCCTGACAGATATTGACTGGGAGGAGATTATTCGAAATATAGATTTAGCATATGATCATTTTACTGACAGACTGATAAAGGCATACCCTAATTTAACTACTCAGGAGATTCATCTTTGTTGTTTAGTAAAAATTAAAGTAGTACGAAATGATTTAGCCAATATTTTCTGCATTACTCCTCAAAGTGTGAAAACAACCAAGTATAGGATTAAAAAAGATAAGATGGGGGTTAATGATAAAAATATAACTCTTGATCTTTTTCTTGAAAACTTCTGATTTTTATAGTCTAGAGTACCAGAACTACTACTTTGTTACCCTAAAATCTCATCGATAATTGTTATAGTGTTGATATACAGTGATGTGTGTTTTGAATCTTGTTACCCCTTTTTTGGTGTTTTACTCAAAATATTCTCGAAATTTGTAACCGTAACGATTAAATAGATTTCCCCGGGAAGACTATAAATGAAGTAATGGTTAGGGATTTTATGTCATTGAGTTATTTTTCATCAGCGAGCTTATCTTACACTCTCCCGGGGACTATTTATTTGTTAAATAATATTCTAAACAGAACTTTGTGTTTAGTTAATGTGCGATCATTCACTTCTGTTTTTCTTTTCTCCTAAAAGCTACTTCAAATCCTGATACAACTTTTATATTCTTTATTTTCTCCTCAATTATTGAGGTATGACTATAATTTATAGCCCAATCGTTAAGAGTTTATTGGGCAATAATCTGAGCTGATTGGCGAATAAAAAAAGTAAACGTTTTATTGACTCTGCTTTTTTTGTAAGATCAGTCACTTTTCTATGAATAACAGATTTAATTATATGAAAATCAATCTTTTATTTCGAATATTGATTTTTAATCGTTCTCTCCTCAAAAAATGGAAAAACATAAGGTTGTTTTGGAGGGGGTAACAAGGGAGTGCCTTCTGAAACCCTTTGGTAGTGGGAGTGCTAAATTTTAGCACGGGACATATAAAAGAAGTTTTATTTAAAGTTTGTCACCACCTTGCAAAATATTTATACAACAGAGCATAATCTGGAACGACAGACGCATTTCTATAGCGCATAATTAAGTCTGCAAGTTTTTTATAACCAGGAACTATTTTCCTTATATATTTGTTTTTAATCCTGTTTTGTGGCTAAATGGCTTTTAAAAATTTTATATTTGTGATATAATAAAATTTAATATTTTAGCAATGGATATTGATGAAAAAACAAGGAAAGAATTTCTTCGCTTTCAACGGAATGAAGTAACGGAGAGTCTGGTCTATACCCGACTTGCTTCAATAGAAAAAGATAGCTCTAATAAAAATGTTCTTTTGAAGATTGCATCCGATGAGGTAGCTCATGCCCATGTATTTAAGAAATATACGAATGAGAATCCCAGTCCTAATAAATGGAAGATAACTAAGTTTTATTGGCTTGCACGTTTGTTTGGTCTGACATTTGCCATTAAATTAATGGAATCGGGTGAAGCAAACGCCCACGAAAACTATGACCAGTATGCAAGCTTTCCGGAATTGTCTCGTTTGGGACGTGAAGAACAAGAACATGAAAAAAAGCTTATTGGATTAATTAATGAAGAACGATTAGAATATATGGGCTCAGTTGTACTGGGTTTGAATGATGCCTTGGTCGAATTTACAGGAGCCTTAGCTGGATTTACGCTTGCCTTGAACGATTCTAAACTTATTGCATTAACCGGAAGTATAACAGGTATTGCAGCTGCACTGTCAATGGCTTCTTCTGAGTACCTTTCTACAAAGTCGGAAGCTGGCGAAGATAAGCATCCTGTAAAAGCAGCTATTTACACTGGCATTGCCTATGTTGTTACTGTAGTGGCTTTAGTTACTCCTTTTATTTTATTTTCTAATGTTTTTGTTGCATTGAGCGTAATGCTTCTTGCTGCTTTATTAATTATTGGCATCTTTAATTATTATTATTCAGTGGCTAGAAGTGAGAGTTTTAAAAAACGTTTTACAGAGATGGCTGTTCTGAGTTTTGGTGTTGCAACAATCAGTTTTTTAATAGGATACGCATTGAAAGTCTTCACAGGAATAGAAGCGTGAATTGAATAAACTGACTTTTTTCTTTAGTAATGTTAAAGTATGTAACATTTGGGGCTTAATGGATTAAATAATATCCTATTTTGTAATATAGATATTGCAATTATGTGTAATTTTGCAGTGTGAAAGTCTATTTCTTCGATCTCAAACCACATAAATATATAATTCTATCATGGATTTAATTAATGAAATTATTGCGCGGGCGAAAGCTGATCGTCAGCGAATTGTCCTTCCTGAAGGAACGGAAGAACGTACTTTAAAGGCTGCCGATCTAGTTTTGGCAGATGGAGTTGCTGATATTATTCTTTTAGGTAACTCTGAAGAAATTAAAAAGTTGGCTGCTGAATGGGGACTAAAGAACATTGAGAAGGCAACAATTATCGATCCTGCTAACCATGCAAAGAAGGAACAGTATGCTGAATTGCTATGCGAACTTCGCAAGAAAAAGGGTATGACTATTGAAGACGCTCGTAAGCTAGTTCTTGATCCGTTGTATTTAGGATGTCTTATCATTAAGAGTAATGATGCAGATGGTCAGTTGGCTGGTGCTCAAAATACAACTGGTGATGTTCTTCGCCCTGCATTGCAAATTATTAAAACAGCTCCAGGTATGAGTGTAGTATCTGGTAGCATGTTGCTTATAACTAAAGCTCCTGAATATGGTAAGGATGGCCTTTTGGTTATTGCTGATGTTGCTGTTTTACCAAACCCAACTGCTGAAGAACTTGCTCAGATTGCCGTAGCTACAGGTAGAACTGCCCGCGTGCTCGCAAACGTTGAACCAAAGGTTGCTATGCTTAGTTTCTCAACTAAAGGAAGTGCAAAACATGAAATGGTTGACAAGGTAGCTGAGGCTACACGTTTGGCTAAAGAATTAGCTCCTGATATGCTTATCGATGGTGAACTTCAGGCTGATGCAGCTCTTGTTCCTTCTGTTGGAAATAGCAAAGCTCCGGGAAGTGCAGTTGCCGGACAAGCAAATACTTTGGTTTTCCCTTCTTTAGAGGTAGGTAACATTGCTTATAAGATGGTTCAACGTCTTGGTGGTGCTGAAGCTGTTGGTCCTATTCTTCAAGGAATGGCTGCTCCTGTTAACGATCTTTCTCGTGGTTGTTCAATTGAAGATATCTATAGAATGATTGCAATTACTGCTAATCAGGCTATTGGAGCAAAAAAATAATAAAAAGAATTTAAAGGTATGGCTGAAATGATTAAAGAACCAATAGAGAACTACGGACTAAGTTCGAAAGACCGTAAAAAGACTTTGTTCTCTAAGATTGGTATCGTAGGCTGCGGAAAGGAAGGCTCTAAAATAGCTACTGTAGCTGCTACGGCTGGTATTGAGGTAGTATTTCTTGAAATCAGTGATGAGAAAATTGAAGCAGCATTCGATAGAATTGCTGGTGAATTAGACATGCGCATTGCCACATGGGGTCTTACTGAGACAGAAAAGAAAACTATTCTTGGACGTATCTCGGGAACATTAACCTTTGATTCATTAAAGGACTGCGATTTTGTAATCGAAGCAGTACGCTATGATGAAAACGGAGAGAGAAGTTTGAATCACCGCAAAGAAATCTTCCTGAATTTGGAGGCCGTTTTAGCTGAAGATGCTATTATAGCAACAAATGCTTCTTCTGTTGTAATTACAGAATTAGCCTCTGAACTTAAACATAAAGAGCGCTGTGTGTGTTTACATTTTGTAATAATGCAGCCTCAAAGCCGTGTAATGGAGATTGTTCGCGGACTTTATACTTCGGATGATTGTTACAAGAAGGTTTGTCAGTTTGCTAAACTGATTAGCTATGATTATGTAACCGTAGAAGAATCAGCCGGTTTGATTTGTAACCGTATGTTCTTTATTCTGCTAAATGAAGCTTGCGCAATTCTTCAGGAAGGGTTAACAACCCCAATTGAGATTGACTCTATCATAAAGTTTGGTTTGGGACAACGTCAGGGAGTTTTCTGTATGGCCGATCAAATGGGAATTGAGAAAATTGTTCCTCAAATGGAAGACCTTTACAAAGAATTTGGCTCTTTGAAATATAAACCATCTCCACTGTTACTTCGATTAAATCGTGCTAAGCATTGGGGAGTTCGTACCGGTATGGGTTTCTATGCTTATGACAAAGAAGGAAGCCGTATGATTAATGAGAATGAGAAAAAATAAGGAACTATGAAAATATTAGTGCTCAACTGCGGTAGCTCATCCATCAAGTATAAGTTGTTCAATATGGACACAAAGGAAGTGATGGCCCAAGGTGGAATAGAGAAAATTGGATTAAAAGGATCCTTTCTTAAACTGACTCTTCCTAGCGGAGATAAGGTTATGCTGGAAGGAGAAATATTGGAACATACAGCAGGTATTGAATATATTCTTGGCGTTTTAGTCAGTGAAAAATATGGTTGTATCAAGTCATTGGATGAGATCAATGCTGTGGGACACAGAGTTGTACACGGAGGAGAAAAATTCAATGAGTCAGTATTGATTACTGATCAGGTAATTGAAAAGATTGTAGAATGTATTGATATTGCTCCACTTCACAATCCACCTAACTTGAAAGGTATTCGTGCTGTTTCGGATTTAATGCCAAATGCACCTCAGATAGCTGTCTTTGATACAGCTTTCCACCAGACTATGCCTGATTATGCTTATATGTATGGTATTCCTTATCAGCTTTATAAGAAATATGGTATCCGTCGTTATGGATTCCACGGAACTAGTCACCGTTATGTTTCAAAACGTGTATGTGACTTCCTTGGTATTTCTCAGGAAGGACAACGTATCATTACTTGTCACATAGGTAACGGTGGATCAGTTGCTGCTATTAAAGATGGTAAATCTATGGATACTTCAATGGGATTCACTCCTGTAGAAGGTTTATTGATGGGAACTCGTGCCGGAGATATTGATGCCGGAGTTGTTTCTTATATCATGGATAAAGAGATGATTGGTACTTCTTCTATTTCAACCTTACTTAACAAACATAGTGGTGTTTTAGGAGTATCTGGCATTTCTAGTGATATGCGCGAACTGGAAGCTGCTTATGAAGCAGGTAATGAACGTGCAATTCTTGCTGAAGAGATGTATTTTTACCGCATTAAGAAGTACATTGGTGCTTATGCAGCTGCTTTGGGTGGCGTTGACATCATTGTATTTACAGGTGGTGTTGGTGAAAACCAGGCATCATGTCGTTCAGGAGCTTGCCGTGGACTTGAATTTATGGGAATTTCTTTGAATGAAGAATTAAATAACAAAGTTCGTGGTGAAGAAGTAATTATCAGCAAACCTGACTCAAAAGTGAAGGTTCTTATAATTCCTACAGATGAAGAATTTATGATTGCTTCTGATACTATGCAAATATTAGCAGGTAAATAAGAAGTCTGTTATATAAAAAAGAGGTATAGACACGTTTAAACGTTCTATGCCTCTTTTTATTTATAAAGAAGTTTGTTTTTTAAGATCTGTTTAGTTCCCAGCCAAGAGCACTGGCACCAAGAACAGCTGCATCAGAATCCTTAAGTTCAGAAACAAGAAGTTTGGTCTTTCCTTTGAATATGTTCAAAACATGTTTATCAAGAGCATTCTGAACTGGTTTCATAATGTAATCGCCTGATTTTGCTAATCCACCAAATAGAACGATTGCTTCAGGACTTGAGAAAGCAACAAAGTTAGCCAAAGCTTCACCTAACAAGGAACCTGTGAATTCAAATATTTCCTGGGCTAATTTATCTCCTTTTACTGCTGCGTCATATACATCTTTAGAGGTAATTTCTTCAGAAGGAATATTACGCAATAGGCTCTGATCAGAACGGGCAACTAAGAATTCGCGAGCTGTGCGGGCTACACCTGTTGCTGAGCAGTAAGCTTCAAGACATCCTTTACGTCCGCAACCACACATTCTTCCGTTTTCGTTGCGTACAATAACGTGTCCTAATTCTCCGGCAAAGCCATCATGTCCGTAAACAACCTGACCGTTGATAACAATACCGCTACCAACACCAGTACCAAGGGTAATCATAATGAAATCTTTCATTCCGCGTGCAGCTCCGTATGTCATTTCACCAACAGCAGCAGCATTTGCATCATTTGTTAAAGCTGTAGGGATACCTAATCTTTGCTCAAACAATTCTGCTAAATGAATCACGCCTTTCCATGGGAGGTTAGGAGCAAATTCAATTGTTCCGCTATAATAGTTCCCATTGGGAGCTCCAATGCCGATACCTTTTATTTTTTCAATTCCACCTTGTGATTCAATAAGAGGAAGTAAGTTTTTGCATACGGTGTCTACATACTCTTCAACTTTATCGTATGCTTGTGTTTTTACAGATCCGCTGCATAAGATTGTTCCGCGGGCGTCTACAATACCAAATACTGTGTTTGTTCCGCCTATATCAATGCCTACTACGTAGGGCTTTTCCATGCTAGAAATCATTATATTATCATTTAAAGGGTTAATAACTAAGCTACAAATTACGCAAAGATGATTGGTATTACAAAATCTTTTTGAAATTTTCTTTCATTGGTTTGCAACTTTTCGTACTACTGTTGCGTCTAATAGGAAAAACAGTGCTTAAACATGATACATTTAGAAGACATTAACAAGACCTATTACAACGGAGCCCCCCTTCATGTGCTCAAAGGTATTAATCTCGATATTGAACGTGGTGAATTTGTCTCCATAATGGGAGCCTCAGGTTCAGGCAAATCAACCTTACTTAATATTCTTGGTATATTAGATAACTATGATACCGGAGATTATTACCTGAATGATGTTCTTATTAAAAAACTGAGTGAGACTCGAGCGGCTGAATACCGTAACCGTATGATCGGGTTTATTTTTCAGTCTTTTAATCTTATTTCTTTTAAGAATGCGATGGAGAATGTGGCACTACCGCTTTTTTATCAGAATGTGAGCCGAAAGAAAAGAAATATTCTGGCGATGGAGTATCTGGATAAACTGGGACTCAAAGAATGGGCACATCACATGCCAAATGAACTTTCCGGAGGACAGAAACAGCGTGTGGCCATTGCGCGGGCTCTGATTTCTCAGCCTCAGATTATTCTTGCTGATGAACCTACCGGTGCCTTGGATAGCAAGACCTCAGACGAGGTTATGCAGATTCTAAAAGAGGTAAATGAATTGGGCATGACTTTGGTTGTTGTTACTCACGAATCGGGAGTGGCAAATAGAACAAATAAGATAATTCATATAAAAGATGGAATTATTGAATCTGTAGATGATAATACCAATCACAACCTGTCTCCGTTCGGTTCAGGTAAAATGATGAAGTAAACCATGAAGATAGGAATTGATATTTGGCAAGAAATATATAGCACGATAAAGCAAAATAAATTGCGAACCGTGCTTACCGGGTTCTCCGTTTCCTGGGGAATCTTTATGCTGATTGTTCTTTTAGGATGGGGAAACGGATTAATCCATGCTTTTGAAGATGCTTCGGCTGATATGGCCAAGAACTCTATTAAAATATTTCCTGGCTCGACCAGTAAAACTTATCAGGGACTTGAAACGAACCGAAGAATTCAGTTTGATAATAATGATGTAAACATTACCAGAAATAAATTCAGGAATAATGTGGTTTTAGCAGGAGCAACAGTGAGCGAGAGCGGAATCACTCTTTCCAATAAAGACCAATATGTCTCACTGGAACTAGATGGCGTTTTTCCCTCTTATACTGATATAGAACCAGTAAAGCTGGATCAGAATGGTGGTCGTTTTATCAATGATCTGGATATAAATCAAAGAAGAAAAGTTATTGTTATACATTATAAGACAAAGAAAGTCCTTTTCCGCAATGAGAATGCTATAGGTAAGTTTTTAAATGCCGGAGGAGTTACTTACCAGGTAGTTGGTATCTACAGAGATAAAGGGAACAGAGATGCACAATCTGCCTACATTCCTTTTACTACCGCTCAAACTATCTATAACAAAGCAGATACAATAGATAATATAATCTTCACGACACGTGATCTGAATACCGTGGCCGCAAATAAAGATTTTGAAAAGGAATACCGCAAGGCTCTAGGTAGTCATCATCGTTTTGATCCTGAAGATATGAACGCAATGTATATATGGAATCGTTTTACGCAATATCTTCAACAGCTCACTGCCAAGACTATTCTGACTACAGCAGTCTGGATAATTGGTATATTCACTCTGTTAAGTGGCATTGTCGGGGTGAGCAATATTATGTTGATTACTGTGAAGGAAAGAACCCGTGAATTTGGTATCCGTAAAGCTTTAGGGGCATCACCAGCATCTATTTTGTGGTTAGTCATTCTGGAGAGTATACTTATAACGACTATTTTCGGGTATATAGGTATGGTGGCAGGTATAGGTGTTACAGAATATATGAATGCAGTGGATGGTGTTAAAACATTTGGTTCAGGACCAATGCAGATGACTGTATTTAAAGATCCTACTGTAGATATAGGTGTTGCGATAAGAGCTACAGTAACTTTGATTGTTGCTGGTACGCTTGCAGGATTTTTCCCTGCGAGGAAGGCTGTGAAGATTAGACCAATTGAAGCATTAAGAGCAGAATAATTATGAAATTTACAGATATAGATTATTGGGAGGAAGTCCTCTTAACCATTACGCGCAACAAAACACGTAGTATATTGACCGCTTTTGGTATCTTCTGGGGAATATTTATGCTGGTTGCCTTAATTGGCGGAGGTAATGGTTTGCAGCAGATGATGAGCCGTAACTTTGCCGGATTTGCAACGAACTCGTGTTTTGTTATCAGTCGGCAGACTAGTGAACCTTACAAAGGATTCCGCAAAGGGCGTCAATGGGATCTGGAAAATAATGATGTAACAACCCTTCGGAGCCGCATTCCTGAGATAGAAGATATAACTCCCAACCTTTTCCGTTGGGGATCTAATATTGTTCGTGGAGATAAGAAAGGAACTTTTGTTGCGCGTGGTATCTATCCTTCATACGATAGAATAGAAAAGCAGACAATGTTGTACGGTCGCTTTATTAATGACGTTGATATAAGTGAGAAGCGTAAAGTCTGTACTATTGGTACCCGTATATATGAAACGCTCTTCAAAAAAGGAGAAGATCCCTGCGGACAGTACATTCGTGTGGATGGGATCTATTATCAGGTTGTAGGTGTTTGCTCAGGAGTGAGTAATATCAATATTGGCGGATCAAGTGAAGAGATGACAAGCATTCCTTTTACTACAATGCAGCAGGCTTATAACTTTGGAAAGACAGTTCACATAATCTGTTTAACAGCTAAACATGGTGTAGCAGTAAGCTCTCTAGAACCCAAGATACAGGAACTGATAAAGTATAATCACCTGATATCGCCCAAAGATCCTCAGGCAGTGATGGTTCTGAATATGGAAGAGATGTTTAAGATGGTAGACAGTCTGTTTACAGGAATCAGGATGCTCGTTTGGCTTGTTGGACTGGGAACTTTGCTGGCCGGTGCAATTGGAGTGAGCAATATTATGATGGTTACAGTTCGTGAACGGACGGTGGAGATTGGTATTCGTCGCGCCATCGGTGCACGTCCTCGTGAGATAATGCAACAGATCCTTGCCGAGAGTATGGTGCTGACGGCCATTGCCGGATTGTCCGGAATCTCATTTGCCGTACTGATTCTTCAGGTAGCCGAGGTAGGGGTTACAGCCAGCGGAACAGTTGCTTATTTTCAGGTTTCTTTCTGGACGGCAATAGGAATGGCGCTTCTGTTACTCTCTTTAGGATTGTTTGCCGGACTGGCACCTGCTTACCGGGCAATGTCAATAAAGCCTATTGATGCTATGCGTGATGAATAATGATTTAATAAAAACGATAATAACTATAGAAATAATAAAATAGTATGAAAAAGTACATCAGAATCTTTTTGATAGTGGTTGTAGCTGCCATTTTTATCAGCACTTTCGCTTTTCTTTATGTTAAGTCTCAGCCAAAGGAAATTAAGTATGAGGTTGTAACTCCAAAGGTTGCCGACATTGAAAAAAGTACCGTGGCTACAGGTAAAGTAGAACCTCGCGACGAAATTCTTATTAAGCCTCAGATTTCAGGAATTGTGGCCGATGTGTATAAACAGGCTGGGCAGTTGATTAAGAAAGGAGAGGTGATTGCTAAGGTAAAGGTCATTCCGGAACTGGGACAATTGAACTCTGCCGAGAGCCGCGTTCGTATTGCAAATATTAACTACAAGCAAGCCTTGCAGGAATATGACCGTCAGAAAAGCCTGTACAAGGATAAACTTATCAGTAAGGAAGAGTTTGAAAAGAGCGAGGTTTCAATGAAAACTGCTAAAGAAGAAGTTGGTACTTCAAAAGATAATCTTGATATCGTAAAAGAAGGTATTACTAAAAATTCTGCAACATACAGTAACACGATGATACGTTCTACCATTGACGGACTGATTCTTGATATACCTATTAAGAAAGGAAATTCAGTTATTATGAGTAATACATTTAATGATGGTACTACTATTGCGACTGTAGCCAACATGAAGGACCTTATCTTTAAAGGAAAAATAGACGAAACAGAAGTTGGCCGTATTAAAGAAGGAATGCCTATTAAGCTGACAATTGGTGCTTTGCAGAATCTGAAGTTTGATGCTAAGCTGGAATATATTTCTCCAAAGGGAGTTACAGAAAATGGCGCAAATCTTTTTGAAATTAAAGCAGCTATCAATGCTTCACCTGATGTGAAGATTCGTTCAGGCTACAGCGCAAATGCTGAAATTGTACTTGAACGTGTAGGGAAAGTATTGACTGTGCCCGAAAGTACAATCGAGTTTTCAGGAGATTCAACCTTTGTTTATGTATTGAAGACAGAGAAGCCTAAGCAGACTTTTGAAAGAAAACGTGTGGCCGTTGGTGTAAGCGATGGAATAAAGATTCAAGTAAAGGGCGGTATTACAGCTAAAGATAAAATTCGTGGAGCTGTGATTGAAGAAAAGAAACCTGATGCTCAAAATAAAAACAACTAAGGCTATGAAAAAATGTATCATAATTATTGCAGTACTGCTGTTTTCCGGAGGCTCTTTTGCTCAGCAAAACTGGTCTCTCAGGGATTGCATTGATTATGCTTTGAAGCATAATATTCAGATTCAGAAGCAGGAGATTGCAAACGAGCAACAGAAAGTGGAACTGAACTCCGCAAAGAATAAGAGACTTCCCGATTTAAGCGGAACCATGTCGCATTCTTACAGTTTCGGACGTGCTGTTTCTCCTAAAGATAACTCTTATGTGAGTACCAACAGTAGTAATAGCAGCCTTGGTTTAAGTGCTAATGTTCCTATTTTTACGGGTTTCCAGATTCCGAACGGCATTGAGTTGAGCAAGCTCAATCTGAAAGCGGCAACTGAAGATCTGAACAAAGCTAAGGAAGATATCAGTGTAAATGTGACTTCTTCTTTCCTGCAAGTCCTTTTTAATGAGGAATTGTGCAAGGTAGCAAAGGAACAGATTAACCTTAGTAAGGAACAGCTCGGCAGAATCACCAAGATGGAAGAGGTGGGAAAAGCTTCAACCGCTCAGGTATACGAGGTAAAGGCTACTCTGGCTCAGGATGAACTATCTGCTGTGCAGGCGGAAAATAACCGCAAGCTGGCTATCCTTGAACTGACACAACTGCTGGAACTTCAAACTCCAGAGGGATTCTCAATCGTTTCTCCTGAAATGGAACCGGGATTTGGGGCCTTAAGTACTCCGGAAGATATTTATGCTCAGGCCATTGTAAATAAGCCGGCGGTATTGGCTGCCCAGTATCGTTTGCAGGGAATGGACAAGAGCATTAAGATTGCACAGGGAGCTTATTATCCCACACTCTCTTTCGGAGCAGGACTGAACACCCGATATTATACCATGTCGGGGATTGATAGCAGAGGCTTTGGAAGACAGTTGAATGACAATTTCAACAAATACTTCGGGCTTTCACTGAGTATTCCTATCTTTAATCGTTACGAAACCCGTAATCGTGTGAAGACAGCTAAGCTAAGCTATAGTACTCAGGCTCTTCAGCTGGAAGAATCAAAGAAAGGACTCTTTAAAGAGATTCAGCAAGCATATTACAATGCTGTGGCAGCGGGGGCAAAATTCACTTCCAGTAAGACTGCCGTTGATGCCAGTGAAGAATCGTTTAAGCTGATGCGCCAAAAGTACGAGAACGGAAAAGCTACTTCTGTAGAGTTTAACCAGGTGAAGATGAATCTTATGAAGGCTTCTTCAGATCGCATACAGGCTAAATATGATTACTTGTTCAGAACCAAGATTCTTGATTTTTATAAAGGAATCGGGCTTGCGCAGTAAGAATATACATTATCTTTGCATTCCTTAATTTTGTTTTTTGAAAAAGAGAGCTATGCGAAAGAATGTTTTGCTGTTTATTGGAATATGGTGCGGACTTTTATGTTGTTTGCCCGCATATTCACAAGTTGAAATAAAGTCATTTACCACCGATTTATCTCCTTCCCTGAGCGGGCAGGAGGTAATCTTTACTTGTCCGCTCACAGTCACAAAAACATATTATACAAGTCCATCGGGAGTAATTACCCTTTCTCCCGATGTGCTTTATTCTCCTACCGAGGTGGCTTTGCCAGGCATTGAGGCAAACAATCTTGCAACCCAGAACAATGAGCGAAAGCTTACCCTGAATGGTCCTGCATTAGCTTACACAGATAGTAATCATACGTTGCGAACCGGAAGCAAGGTAACCGGATTGCGTGGCACTTTATCCTATATTAATGGCGCTTATTCGCTGACTCCTACAGTACAGCCGGTGTTTTCGGGCAATGAAAGAACCTTATCACCAGGAAGTGTTGGAGCATGTAACCTGAAAGTGGCCAGCTTTAATGTGGAATATTACATTGCTAGTAGTTTATTGTGGAACCCAACTTACGGTGCTGCAAATAAAGAGGAATTTGACCGTCAACGAGCCAAACTTTTGGCTGCCCTTAAAGGATTGAACGCTGACGTTTATGCTCTTTGTGAAGTGGGGCAGGGGAATACCTCTGTAACCGATTTGGTGAATGGTTTAAACGAAGTAACCTCATCAAATAACTACGCTTATGTGGCGGATAACGACTACTCTGAAAGTACATATACCAAAAACGTATTTATTTATAATAAGACCAAGGTTACTCCTTACCTGTCAATCAAAACATTTGGAAGCGGAGGATATCGGTTGCGTCAGGTTGCGCAGGCCTTCGATCTGAATAGTAATGGTGAGCGTGTGATTATAGCTGTGAACCATTTGAAAGCAAAATCCACCGGAGGGTCGGGGAATGATGCAGACTTGGGCGATGGACAAGGAGGTTATAACGCTCTGCGAGTTAGCCAGGCTCAGAATGTTGTAAGTACATTGAATTCTCTTACAAACTATTATGGAGACCCCGATGTACTTGTGGTGGGCGATATGAATTCCTATTCCATGGAAGACCCTATCAAAGTATACACCAACAACGGGCTTGTGAATCAGCTGAAGCGTTATTCTCCGTCAGATTACAGTTATGTGTATAGTGGTAATGTGGGATACCTTGATCATTCACTGGCAACCGCCAATCTTAGTCAGCAGGTAACCGGAGCCCGCCCGTGGCACATCAATGCCGACGAACCTTCTTATTTTGGGTATGAATATACAACCTATTATTCTGCAGATCCTTACCGTTGTTCCGACCATGATCCGATAGTAACCGGACTTAACCTGGGCACTTATAGCACAGGAATCAAGGATGCTGAGGCTGATAAAGCCGATAAACTGCACGTCTATGGCGATCCGTCTCAGGGATACGTAACGCTTTGTGCCGGGCAAATTGATAGGGTGGAGCTGCTGGCCGTGAATGGACAGCTGATTTATTCGTCTGCAAACCCAACTCCCGGAGAATATTTCATGCTTCCTACCGTTTCATTGCAGAAAGGATTCTATATTATTCGGGCGTTCAACGGGAAGAAAGCCCAAGTCTCTAAACTGTTAATACAATAGCCCGCCGCTGTTAAGGCAATCTCCCGTTATATGTTCTTTAAAAGAACTACACTAAAGTATAAAAAGGTCTACTCTTTGCATGTTAAAGGAGTAGACCTTTTATGTATAAAGACTAGCTGTTTCTAAAAAAGTCCCGCCTGTCATTTACTAAACTCCCTGCATCTTTTGGCTTAGGTCCGGTTAATCCTCCACCTGACTCTCTATTTCTTTTAAATAAATGAACAGGTTCCGATAGAAATATCTACTTTTGCATCGCAAAACAAATCTATACAAACGGATTTACATTCAGTATGGGAAAAAAAATAAAAATAGGGATCCTGGTTGCTCTTGGCCTCATTGTTGTAGCGCTTATTGCCGCATACATAGGCAGAGATACTCTGTTGAATCACTATGCAAAAGGAAAATTTGACAAATTAGAAAAAGAATACGGACTGAAAATCAGTTACGCCCGCCTTTACATGCCTGGAATCAGTGAGGTGGATATCGAGAAGTTTGTGGTGGTTCCTAATGAAAGAGACACATTGCTTAACCTGCGTTCGGCAAAGGCTCATCTTAATCTTTGGAAAATGCTTGCAATGGATGTAGAAGTAAGGCAGGTAAATACCGATGGACTTCACATCAGCTTTGTGAAGAAAGACTCTCTTTCCAACTATGATTTCCTTTTTAAGAAGGATAAAAAGAAAGAGGTGAAGGAGGATAAGAAGGATTATGCCGGGAAAATCTCCGATATATTGGATATGTTCTTCGGATTCCTGCCCGAGAATGGTAATACGACTGATTTTCTGATGAGTTATCGTCGCGATGATAATTACACGGCCGTGCAGGTTCCGATGCTTCACATACAGGAAAACCGTTTTGTAACCGAGATTATTGTAAAAGAAAATAATGTGGTAAACCACTGGATGAGCAGGGGACGCCTGCACAACGGAGAAAAAACGCTTGAGGCTGAGCTCTATTCAAAATATAATGGAAAGGTGGTGCTCCCATATCTGAATAAATATTACGGTGCACAGATGGCGTTCGACACACTTGCTTACCGCCTGACTAAAAGCGATATTGGAGGAGGCAAGATAGCCTTGTCGGGCAAGGCGGAAGTTTGCGGATTGCAGCTTTATCATCCGGGACTTTCTCCCGATGTGATAAATCTGGATCGCGGACGCTTTAACTACACAGTCAATGTGGGCAAAGATTATCTGGAGCTAGACAGTGCAACCGTTATCCAGTTTAATAAATTGCAATTCCATCCCTATATAAAGGCTCAGAAAGGAACTAAGTGGCACATCACCGCATCTGTGGATAAACCTTCCTTTCCCGCCGATGAGCTTTTCTCTTCTCTGCCCAAAGGACTGTTTAGTAGTCTGGATGGATTGCGGACAAGCGGAAATCTCTCTTACCATTTCTTGCTCGACTTAGACTTTAATAATCTGAATGCACTGAAACTGGAATCTGATCTGAGGAAGCAGAACTTTAAGATACTGGGATATGGCAGTGAGAATCTGTCAAAGATGAATGGCTCTTTTCTATATACAGCCTATGAAAATGGGCGGCCGGTTCGCACGTTTATCGTTGGTCCCGAGAATCCTGACTTCTGTCCGCTGGACAGCATATCGCCACTTTTGAAGGAAGCTGTGATGCAATCTGAAGATGGATCTTTTTTCTCTCACAGAGGATTCCGCCTAGATGCCCTGACCAAAGCCCTGATCTATGACCTTAAAGTGAAGAAATTTGCCCGCGGTGGAAGTACAATCTCCATGCAGCTGGTGAAGAATGTATTCCTCAACCGGAACAAGAATTTGCTCCGTAAGCTTGAAGAGGCAATGATTGTGTGGCTTGTAGAGAATCAAGGCATTACATCCAAGCATAGAATGTACGAAGTTTATCTGAATATAGCTGAGTGGGGACCAATGATTTATGGTGCGTCTGAAGCTTCTCGTTTTTACTTTGATAAAACACCGTCACAGCTCACCACGGAAGAAGCAATTTTCCTGGCATCAATCATCCCGAAACCAAAACATTTCCGGAGCTCTTTCGATGCAAACATGCAACTTAAACCGTGGCTGGGCAGTTATTACCGACTAATTGCCAATCGCCTGAGTAGGAAAGGGCTGATTAGTGCCGAAGAAGCCGCCAATATACAGCCTGTGGTTCAGGTTACCGGTTCAGCGGTAAACAACTTCCCGTTACCCAAAGACACAGTTACAGTGATTCTTCCGCCGGAAGAGAATAAAGAATAAAACGATAAAAGGCAGTCGCTTCACAGTGACTGCCTTTTATTAAAAAATGATTGTTAAAAACTAACTATTCAAACTATTATCTTGTTCTGCCGCTACCTCTGGAAGAATCCGATGAACGGCTGCTGTTATTATTATTATCTGAAGAGCGTGAAGAAGAGTTGCTGCTTGATGAGCTTCTTTCTGTACTTACTGAAGAACGAGTCTCTGCATTACCTCTGTTGTTATCAGAACTTCTGCTTACACTGCTGCTTCCTCTTGAATCAGAACCTGAAGAAGGGCGGCTGTATGATGAACTTCTCTCTGTACTTACTGAAGAACGAGTCTCTGCATTACCTCTGTTGTTATCAGAACTTCTGCTTACACTGCTGCTTCCTCTTGAATCAGAACCTGAAGAAGGGCGGCTGTATGATGAACTTCTCTCTGTATTGCCCGATGTACTCGATGGACGGCTAACGGCACTGCTCCTTGTGTAATCAGAACTTCTGGATGAAGAATTGCTTCTTTCAGGAGAATAAGTGGAAGAATTATTGTTTGAAGATGAACTTCTTCCGTTGCTTCCTGATGAATAATTACCATTGCCTGTGCTTCTGCTGTCGGAGTTATTGTAATAGCTCTCGTTTCTTGGAGTTCTTACAGGATTAGTTCCTCTCTCAGTGCTTACATTTCTGTCGGTATTAGTCTCTCTACTCTTATTTACATCTCTTCCGTAACTGCTTTTATCTCTGTCTGAAGAAGATCCGTCTCTGTCTTTGCTGCCGCTATTATCAGTAGGACGGGTAACATTTCCCGGTATTCTGCTTCTTGATGAGCCTGAACTTCTGTCGTTATTGTAAAGTTCATCATTAAATATCCTTGATGAAGATCTACGGTTTCTGTCAACAGATGAATTACTTTTTGGGTTGCGGTCGCCAAAATCAGAACGGCGATTGTTTATATAAACGTTCTCTTGTCTTGTACTGAAACTACCTCTGTATACATTGTGGTGATACCTGTTTACATAATAGCTGTTGTTGTTAAAGTATGTACGGTAGTGTCCACCTGAATAAGAGCTATAGTTATAAGGCTTCCCGAAATAGAACATATAAGGATTTGTATAGGTCAGATATATTCTAAAGCCCCAGGAACTTCCTTCTGAATAGATAGGGCGATAAAAATATTCCGTGTCAAGGAATCTTTCGTATTGCCAGTCTTCCAATACCCAGCGAAGGTCGTCATTACGAACATCAAGAAAATTGTAATATCTGTCAAGCGCCCAGTCTTCACCGTAAATCACTTCATCCATTATATCACGAACATTATAAATAAAGTCGTAATTAATTTCATAGCAGTCATTATATTGTTCTGTAGAAAGGTTCAACTCATAAGCCATCTTATCTGTGAGGAAACGAGTCTCATTGCGAACCTTATTTAAGCTCATTGCAGCCACACTCATGGTACTCATGGAAACCATACTGATGGCAATTAAGGTAAATATTATTTTTTTCATAACTCAACAGTTTAAATGGTTATTTTGATGGAACAAAAATAGGGCGAGGAAACTCCTCGCCCTAATGATAATCCCGATATGTATTTAGGGATTTCCCTATTTCTTATTTTCTTTTGCTAAACGGATGCCGTTGGCTTCAAGAACAATTAATCTTTTTCTATACAGATCTCCCACACCCTTTTTGAATGTTTTCTTGCTCACTTCAAAGGTATCATATATATCTTCAGCCGGACTCTTGTCGGTCAGCTCAATGCTTCCTCCGTGTTCCTTGATATATGATAATAAAGTATCTGCAAAATCGTCTATCTTTTCAAATCCTGGCTTCTGAAGCATCAGGTCAATTTTGCCGTCTTCCCTGACTTGTTTCACAAAAGCTTTTAGTGTCATTCCGGTTTGTAAACGTTGGAAAATCTCTCCTTCGTATAACAATCCGCTGAATTGATTCTCTACAATAGCTTTAAATCCAAGGTCAGTCTTTTGCCAGATAAGAATAGATACTTCCTCATTTAGTTCATAAGCAGGAAACTCTTTTGAAAGATATCTTTCTACTTTGGCAGAAGCCACAATACGATAGCTTTCTTCATCAATATGTGCGTGAACAACATATTTCTTGCCAACCATCATTGTCATCTTTTGTTCCCTGAAAGGAACGAAAAGATCTTTCATCAATCCCCAGTTAAGGAATGCTCCGAATTCGTTTACCCATGATACTTCCAGACAAGCAAACTCTCCAACCTGCACCAATGGTGTCAGAGTTGTAGCAATTAGCCGTTCTTCATTATCCAGGTAAAGAAAAACGTTAAGGAAATCACCGATGTTGTATTCTTCAGGAACGTAACGAGTAGGAAGCAAGATTTCACCTTCCTCTTCGCCATCAAGATAAACTCCGAAGTCGACTGTTTTTACAATCTCAAGTACGTTAAATTTCCCTAGTTCTATACTCATATATGAAATTTATTATTTAATACCGATGAAGCTTACCAACAGATAAATCAGGCTAGCAAGCACAGCGCTAACAGGAATTGTAAGAATCCATGCCCACATCAAGTTTATAGTAACACCCCAACGTACGGCAGATAGTCTTTTAACAGCTCCTACTCCCATAATAGATCCAGTGATGGTGTGTGTCGTACTTACAGGAATTTTAAGAATCTCAGTGATGAACAGAGTCACTGCACCAGCAGATTCGGCACAAACGCCCTCTAAAGCAGTAACCTTTGTAATTTTGCTACCCATTGTTTTCACAATACGCCATCCTCCACTCATTGTTCCTAAACCAATAGCGGCAAAGCAACATAGAGGAACCCAATCGGGCATTGATTGTACAGAGTCAATACTACCATATGAGATCAACGCTGTAGCAATAATACCCATTACTTTCTGTGAATCATTTAATCCGTGGCCTAAACTGAACAATCCCGAAGAGACTAATTGCAATTTCCTGAACGAATTTTCTGCAGTTCGGGCATTCATACCTTTAAATAGCCACAGAACTCCGATAGTAATCATTGAAGAAATGACCATACCGATTACAGGCGCCAAAACAATAAATGCAGCAATTTTTACGATAACAGCAGTATGAATGGATTGAAATCCACCTCCGCAGATAGCTGCTCCGGCAAATCCTCCAATTAAAGTATGAGAAGATGAAGAAGGTATCCCTAGTCTCCATGTCAAAAGATTCCATGAAATAGCGGCAACAAGGCCAGAAAAAATAATAGGTAAAGTAATGTATTGTTCCAATACGACCTTGGAAACTGTATTAGCAATACCAAACTCACCAAAAACATATTTAGCTACAAAGAATGCGATAAAGTTAAATGCCGCAGCCCATAAAACAGCTTGAAAAGGAGTTAAAACACGGGTTGTAACAACTGTTGCAATAGAATTGGCTGCATCATGAAAGCCATTAATAAAATCGAAGATGAATCCTAAAGCAATTACAATAATAAGTAATGTCATATGATTTCTTTTTTATCAGGCGTATTTTACAAGGATAGTTACGATAACTTTACCTGTACTGTTGATCTTATTAGCAGCTTTTTCAAGTTCCTGAATAATTTCCTTCAGTTTTATAAGTTCAACAGTATCGTTCATTGTGTCAGCACCTTTAAATAGGCTCATAATAGCTTCTTCATATACAACGTCAGCTTCTTCTTCCAATCTCTTAATCTCTTTGCAATGTGCGCGAAGACGAAGATCTGTTTTCTTCATGTTAGAAAGTTCACTAGCTGCGCTTTGGATTTCATTAGTACCCTTTTTGATAATTTCAACTAAGCTAATTGCATGTTTAGGGAAACTGTGTGGTTGGTAAAGAAGTACTTTTTGTGCACAGCGGTTAATTACGTCAATAACATCATCCATAACATCTGCAAGTGCATGAACGTCTTCTCTGTCAAAAGGAGTAATGAATGTGTTGTTTAACTCATGGATAATACTTCCGGTGACTTTGTCACCTTTTACTTCTTCGGCTTTGATCAGTCTGCACAATTCAGTTCTATGTTCTTCATCCGCACAAGAAAATAGCTCTTGTAGGTAGGTTGATGACTGAGAGAGAATTGAAGCTGTTTCTTCCAACATTGGGAAAAACTTAACATCTTTTGGAGCAAACATGCTCAATAAAGTATTAATTTTCATCAGTAGTCTATATTATTTCGGGTGCAAATATAGAGCTTTCATATTATTAATCCAATAATATCTAATTATTTATATTCAAAATAAATGTGCTTGTAACATGGTTGTAACACAACTGTAACATGTTTATATTCCCGTGTAAAACAAATGTTATTGCATGACGTTTCCGGATATCCTACAAAATTGGGAAAATCAAAAAATATTGTGATCATGATAAGTAAAGAAAATGAATTTATTGTATATTTTAGCTCTTTTTGAGATATAACAAAGGTATCTGGTTAATTAGGCATTAATCGGATAAATCGTTTTATTTGTTATATTTGCAGAAAACCGATATTGAAATGGAATCTCTTTCTTTTGCAGATACTTATCAAAATACTCCGATTATTCTAACCGAAGGTGCTATTGTTGAACGATTACGTCGTGAATATCACATCCCGCTGGATAATGATATTGTGCATGCCGGATTGATATATGACGATAAATACAGAGATATCCTGGCTGATATTTATAAGCAGTACATGGATATTGCAGAATCTTTTCGGCTACCTATTATGATAATGACTCCTACAAGAAGAGTGAATAGTGAGCGGGTTAGTCGCTCTGTTTATCATGATAAAAATATAATAGCCGATAATGTTGCATTCTTAAATCAGTTAAGGTCGGAATATTCAACTCCTGTTTATATTGGAGGACTTACGGGCTGTCGTGGAGATGCTTATGATCCAGCAATGTCTTTATCAATAAGTGATTCTATCAAATTTCATCTTCCTCACCTGCAGTCATTCAAAGAGGCTGGCGCTGATTTCTTATTTGCAGGCATAATGCCAGCTTTGGCTGAGAGTATTGGCATGGCTCAAACAATGGAGACAACCGGTCTACCTTATATAATTAGTTTTATGATACGCAAAGAGGGTGTGTTATTGGATGGAACCTCAATTAATGACGCAATAGCTGGGATTGATTCCAACACAAAAACTCATCCCTTATGTTATACCGTTAATTGTGTGCATCCCGATATATTGCGTCAGGCATTAAACAATCCACTAAATAATACTCAGTTGGTAAGAACCCGATTTAAAGGGATACAAGCAAATGCATCTTGTTTAAACCCTGAAGAGCTGAATGAATGCGCATGTCTGAAATCTTCTTCACCAATAGAACTGGCCGAAAGCATGATGTCTTTGCACAAAGACTTTCCTTTAAAGATAGTAGGGGGATGTTGTGGTACAGATAATACCCACATGCAGAAATTTGCCGAACTATTTTCCTGATAATAACAAATAAAGGGGGCTTATTCGTTATTTAAAAACATTTATCGTCTGAATTTCGCCTCTTTTTATATATTTGTGCTAATAATTAAAAGTAGAAAATGATGGATCAGAATATGGAAAAAGAAAGATGTGGCTGGTGTGGAACAGACCCGCTATATGTGAAATATCACGATGAAGAGTGGGGATGCGAAGTAACCGACGATCACAAAATGTTTGAATTCCTGGTCTTGGAAAGCTCTCAGGCCGGATTAAGCTGGAGTACAATCCTTAAGAAAAGGGAGAATTACCGGGAAGCGTTTGCCGATTTTGATGCCTTGAAAGTATCCCGGTTCACAAGTGAGGATGTTGAGCGCTTGATGCAAAATTCCGGAATCATAAGAAACAGACTTAAAATAACATCCACTATATCCAATGCCCGCTACTTTCTCGAAGTTCAAAAGGAGTTTGGTAGTTTTTGCAACTACCTGAAGTCCTTTCTGCCGGAAGGGAAAATAATAATCAATCATTGGAAAACCTTGGATCAGCTTCCTGCATCCACAGATTTATCAGATACTATAAGTAAAGATATGAAGAAGAGAGGATTCAAGTTCTTTGGAACAACAATCTGCTATGCACACCTGCAGGCTGTGGGTTATGTGAATGATCATCTTGATAGTTGTTTTTATAAAAACAATTCCTCATCGACATCTGTCTAATTGGGGAGGTGTAGTTGTAAATAACTAAATGAATGGATAAATTGAATATGCAATATTTCTTTAAAATGTCATTTCTTAGAAAGAGAATAATCTCTTATATCTCAATTCTGTTAAGCATTATATCTTTTATTTCTACTATCAAGATTAATCATGATCTTGCTATCCGATATTCAGCTTTAGATGGGAAGACTCAACTTTTATTGGGGCTAACTCAGTTTGTGGGATTTTATTTTAAATACTACATCGTAATAATAATAAGTTTTATTGCAGTAGGGCTATCAATCATTGCATTTAAAAAGGAAGAAAGTAGAAATGCAAATGTGATAGCCTGCTTACTGGCAATAACATCATTAATAGTTGTATCTCTGAATATCTGGAGATTTATGTGATAATAGTTGAGCGAACATCTGTTATTTCTTCCAAAGTCTGGCTCCAACCCTAATTACAGGAGATAGGTCAATATTGGATATATTGTATTTTGTTCCGTTGAAATCAAGACTCTTATCCCCTCTGAGGTAAATGTGCATAGCTGGTTGCACATAGAAATAGCGGCCTATAAAGAACTGATATCCTATACCTGCTCCTAAATCGGTACTGTGAAGATCCTTTTTTATACCCGAGTTCTTCTGCTCAATTTCGAAAGTATGCAGTTCAGCGTAAGTATAAAGTTCTAGATTCTTCCACACATTGTATCCTAAAAATAATCCAGGAGAAGTCTTGTAGTATCTTTTAAATTCAGATGATGAATTATCCACTCCCGCAGTTTCGGCATTATAGCTTCCTCCGTTTATAACACTCGCTCTCACACGAAATTTCTTATAGCGGTAACCAACACCAACATGGAATCCTCCCGTAAGAAACATCGGGAATAAACTCTCAACTTCCAAGGCCTGGTTTACATCATAACTCTTCTGTTTTGTTTCGGCAGGCTGTTGCTCTGTAGTGGATTGAGCAAATATTTGTGGAACAACAATTAATAAACATGCCAGTAGTAAAGTAATTTTCTTCATAATTCTGATATTTGGTAATCTTATTTTCTGGTGCAAAGATCAGAATAGATGGCAGAACGGTTGCTCCACATTTGTTACCAAATCATCTGTTACTCAAAAAATATTTCTTATGCGGCTGAGTGATTTAGGTGCAATCCCCAAATAATTAGCTATATGATATAAAGGTAGCCTTTGAAAAATCTCCGGATAGTTTTTTAGCAATTTTTGATATCGTTCTTTTGCTGGAAGTATCTGTAAGTCAATGCTAAGCTGAACCAGTTTTACGAATGCCTGTTCCATCAGAATCCTTCCAAACCTTTCAAGCTTAGGCATCCTTTTATATAGATTCTCCAGGTCCTTGTTCATGATTATCAGTACTTCAGAATCCTCAATGGCTTTTATATAAAGATGAGAAGGCGAATTATTCAACCGACTGTGGTTGTTGGTAATCCATTCTTCTTCAATTGCAAAATCTGTTGTTTTTTCATCTGCATTATCCAGTGTTTTGTAATAGACAAATAAACCATAGTTTATGAAAGCTATTGAATCACAGACTTCTCCTTCTTTAAGGAAAAACTCATTTTTCTTAAAATGCCTGATCTCAATATAATTATCAATCAAAGCCCATTCTTCATCATTGAGTTCAATGACAGAACCTATAAATCCCTTTATTTTATCAGTCTCTTTCAAATTCAGAATAAGTTATTACCAATTACAGCAAATGTACTCATTTTTGGTGAGTCATATATGAACGTCAGAGTTTTTTCTATCTTTTGCACTGGTTTCCCAGTATTTGAATAATTATTCCCATTCGTCAATGCTTTAATGAGCTAATTTTGCACTTGGAATTATTAGTATGGCTATCTCTTTTGTTTTTGCAGAAGAGATTTAGATCCATTTATTAAAAACAGAGAAGGCGTTTAATTTAATTATATAGTGTTATGAAGAAAATATTTGTATTTGCGATTTTAATATCCAGTTTGTTAACTGCATTTAGCCAGGAAGTACCTACTAGCAGTCAGGTTGGGGCATTAAAACTACCAGATACAATAGCTCCCATTGTGGCTCCATTTGCAATGCCTGATCTGGTACGACCTGATTTCTCTAAGCAAACTATCAATATAGAAAGTGCGGGAGCCAGACAAAATATACTTTGTACTAAAATTATTCAGAAAGCAATCAATAAGTTGTGCAGTAAAGGCGGCGGAACAGTCGTTATTCCTGCTGGTCAGTGGCTGACAGGACGTATAATATTAAAGAACAATATAAACCTGCATTTAGAGAAAAATGCAGAACTCCATTTTAGTGGTGAAATAAAGGATTGTTTGCCGGTAGTGTTTACCCGCAATGAAGGAATAGAACTCTATTCACTTGGAGCATTTATTTATGCTAATGGGGCAAAAAATATAGCTTTGACCGGCAAGGGTAAACTTGTAGGTCCTTCACGCGATTGTGAAATCTTTAAGAAGCAGATGGAAGGTGTTGTAATAGAGAATTATATATCAACCCCGGTTGAGAAGCGAATTTTCGATGGAAAGAACGGGAAACCAGTCTTTCTTCCGATGTTTTTTGCTCCAATAAATTGTAAGAATGTCCTTGTTGAAGGAGTCACTTTCGAGAAAACACTTTTCTGGAATGTGGTGCCTCAATATTGTGAAAATGTCATTATACGTGGAATTACAGTAAATAGCGTAGGAATTTTCAGAAGCGATGGTATAGATATCGACTCTTCACGCAACATCCTGATAGAGTACTGTACTCTTGATTGTGGTGATGATTGCTTTACATTGAAATCCGGCCGTTGTGAAGATGGTTTGCGCGTAAATAAACCATCCGAGAATATTATCATTCGTTACTGTCTGGCAAAACAGGGAGGCGGATCTGTGACTTGCGGCAGTGAAACAGCAGGTATGATCAGAAATATGTATGTGCACGACTGTGTATTTGACGGAACAAAGAATGGAATCCTTTTTAAAACACGACGCAACCGTGGTGGAGGAGGAGAGAATCTCTACTATGAACGTATCCGTCTTAACATACCCGGACCAGCCATTAAATGGGATATGCTTGGTTCTAAGGAGTATGTTGGTGAACTTGCCAATCGCCTGCCTGTTCGCAGCATAACTTCATTAACACCATCTTATAAAAACATTTTCATTAAGGATGTTATTATAGAGAACTGCGATAAGTTTATTCGTGCAATCGGTATTCCGGAAACGAAAATATCTAATGTAGTGATTGAAAACTGTAATGTTTCGTCGAAAGCACTTTTTGAAATATCTGATGTTGATGGATTTACAGTAAAGAATACTAAGATTAAGACCAAAAATAGTGTAATGAATATTGCAGGAGCAAATAACATCGTTTGGGATAACGTAAAGATTACAACAAAGGATTAGTCTAAGATTAATCGTTGTTTGATATAAGAATAGCCAGATGTATTTACGTCTGGCTATTCTTATAATATCCGGTTACTGTTTCTTTATTGTGTTCTTCTTAATTTTACGGTAAAATGCCTCATTAATTCAGCTTCCCATTCAATCTCCATTCCTTTGGTGATAGACTCCCTCCGGTCGGAAACATTTTTTAGAGCTACCGCTATCACATCCATGTGATTGTTGGTATAGACCCGACGAGGGATAGCCAACCGCAGCAAGTCCAGTCCGTTAAATCGGTTTTCATGGGTTACCGGATCCCTGTCGGCCAGAATGTAACCAATCTCGCAACCACGAATTCCTGCTTCCAGATAAAGCTCCACTGCTAATGTCTGAGCCGGAAATTGCTCCTTTGGAACATGCGTCAGCACTTTGGGTGCATCAACAAAAATAGCATGTCCACCTGCGGGACGCTGATAAGGAATACCATATTCATCCAGCTTTTTACCCAGGTACTCCACTTGCCTGATGCGAGTCTCCAGATTTGCGAACTCGGTATTTTCATCCAGTCCCACTGCCAGGGCATTCATATCCCGTCCGTTCATGCCACCATAAGTGATGTATCCTTCAAACATTATGTTCTTGATCTTGGCAGCGTCAAACCACTCCTGAACATTCGTTGCAATAAAGCCGCCCATGTTCACAATAGCATCCTTCTTTGCACTCATTGTCATACAGTCGGCATACGAAAACATTTCCAGACAAATCTCCTTAATAGTTTTCTCAGCATATCCCTCTTCACGGGTTTTGATAAAATAAGCATTTTCAGCAAAGCGAGCCGAGTCAATAATCACCTTCTTGCCATACTTCTCAGCAAGAGCCTTTGTCTCACGTAGATTCTGCATAGAAACCGGCTGTCCGCCCGAAGTGTTGTTTGTGCAAGTCATAATGATAAACGGCACCTTGTCACCATCCTTTTTTAGAACCGCTTCCAGTTTGTTTAAATCCACATTCCCCTTGAAAGGCAATTCCAGCTGAGTATCTTTTGCTTCATCAATGGTGCAGTCCACCGCAAAAGCCTTTCTCATCTCAATATGTCCCTTCGTGGTGTCAAAGTGCGAGTTCCCCGGACATATATCTCCTTCTTTTATCAAACAGGAGAACAACACATTTTCAGCAGCTCTTCCCTGGTGAGTAGGCAGAACATATTCAAATCCGGTAATCCGTGTTATCGCATTTTTCATTATGAAAAAAGAAGATGCTCCGGCATAGCTTTCATCGCCCACCATCATTGCCGACCATTGCCTGTCACTCATTGCTCCGGTACCGGAATCAGTGAGCAAATCAATATAAACCTGATCAGCGTTAAGTTGAAAAACATTATAGTGAGCCTCCTTCATCCATAGTTCGCGCTCTTCGCGGGTACTCTTTCTGATAGGTTCAATCATTTTAATCTTCCATGATTCTGCAAATGGTAATTCCATAAATGTATTTTTGTGTTTTGAAAATGATAATAACAACCAAAACCAATTATCTCTCAGTGTTGAGATAACCGACAACTAATTAAATAATAAAAGGGCGTTAAAGGGGCTGGATAAAGTGGTCTCTATCCTTTACATTAAGGAATACTAACTGATAAATGAAACTAAAAGAATCTTTCGAATCCATAAGTCTTAATTTATTCTTTTTCGGGTATAAATATAGATTATTTATTGCTATTTATCCAATAATGGAAGCATAATTTATATGAGCTAAGACCAAATTATCTAATTTCTTAAATCTTTTCTCATTTCTTTTAAGTCAATCTCTGTCTTAAAATATATCTTTGTAGGAAACTTTTTAGATCTAAATACCATGAACCGAATCCGATCGCTGTCTCTGATTACAGTTATTTTATATGGCATGTCTACCTTGGCTCAGATGCCGGAAAGAACTCTGCAGAATGTGGACAAGTATAAAAAGATCATCCGTGAGCACATCTATAAAGGTATGAAAGGTATGTTTTTTAATTATTAACAATATACGATGAAACTAACACATTTAATCAAACGCAACCTGGGCATAGTCTGCCTTTGCTCTTTGTCGATAGGCATATCTGCACAAGAGGCATACAAGAACCCGAAGTTAAAACCTGCTGAGAGAGCAAAAGATCTGCTGCAGCGACTTACATTAGAGGAGAAAGTTGCTCTTATGCAAAACTCCTCAAAACCTATTCCACGTTTTGGTATTAAAGCTTACGACTGGTGGAGCGAAGCACTTCACGGCATTGCCCGTGCCGGCAAGGCAACTGTTTTTCCACAAACAATAGGAATGGCCGCTTCGTTTGACGATGCACTTCTTTATAAGGTATTTGATGCGGTAAGTGATGAGGCTAGGGTCAAGTATCGCCAGTTTAGCAGTGCCGGACAGTTAGGCCGATATCAGGGACTCACGGTGTGGACTCCCAATATTAACATCTTCCGCGATCCACGTTGGGGTAGGGGCCAGGAAACGTATGGCGAAGATCCTTACCTGACCAGTCGCATGGGGCAGGCCGTTGTTCACGGACTTCAGGGAACTCCGAAGGCAGGTTATGACAAACTTCATGCCTGCGCCAAGCACTTTGCCGTTCATAGCGGACCGGAGTGGAACAGACATACATTCAATGCCGAGAATATCTCGCCCCGCGATTTGTGGGAAACCTATCTGCCTGCATTCAAAGACCTTGTGCAAAAGGCCGATGTAAAAGAGGTGATGTGTGCTTATAACAGTTTTGAAGGCTCTCCATGCTGCGGCTCTAACCGTTTACTCATGCAGATATTACGTGACGAATGGAAATATAAACATTTGGTAGTGAGTGATTGCTGGGCAATAAATGATATTTATGTGCCCGTACCAAAAGGACACGGTGCAGAGCCCGATCCGACTCATGCAGCATCAAGAGCTGTAGCTAGTGGCGCAGATGTGGAATGTGGTTCTGTTTACGGAAACTTGCCAGCTGCCGTAAAGCAGGGCCTTATTAACGAAGACAAAATAAATCAGTCAGTTCTTCGCTTGCTGAAAGCCCGCTTTGAGTTGGGCGAAATGGATGATCCCTCTTTAGTGCCATGGATGCAGCTGAAAGATGAAGTTATCAACAGTTCGGAACATCAGCAACTGGCACTTAAAATGGCTCGCGAAAGTATGACTTTGCTGCAGAATAAAGATAATCTACTGCCATTATCAAAGAACCTGAAAGTAGCAGTGATGGGACCAAATGCAACAGACTCTGTTACCATGTGGGCTAATTACAATGGACTTCCTTATCACACAGAAACCATTCTGGAAGGTATAAAGAATAAGATTGGAGCAGATAATGTAACTTACGTTCTGGGATGCGGTTATACCCAGAATCGCACTCTTAACAGCTTCTTTGACCTATGCTCATTAAACGGTAAGTCGGGCTTTGAAGCCACTTATTGGGGTAACACCGATTTTAGTGGAGAACCAATAGCCAATGACTGGCTTACCACTCCGCTTAATTTCTCAGCTGCTGGTGGAACAGTGTTTGCCCGCGGGGTACCATTGACTAATTTCTCTGCCCGCTATCATTCAGTCTTTACTCCAAAAGAATCGGGCGACGTCGCCTTTTATATGAACTTAAACGGCTCTTATACACTATTCATTGACGGAGTGCAGCAAGGAAAAGGCAGAAGTATCGGCTTACCTACTAATGTTCTCTCATTGAAAGCAGAAGCAGGGAAATCGTATGACATACGTCTGGACTATAATGTCCGTTATGACGGAACACTGAACTTTGATTTTGGGGAAGAGGTAAATCTTGACTTTACTAAGACCATTGCCAGTGTGAAAGATGCCGACGTGGTTGTCTTTGTAGGCGGTATTTCTCCCAAACTGGAAGGAGAGGAGATGGCAGTAAAAGCTGATGGCTTTAAAGGGGGTGACCGTACAAATATAGAGTTGCCGGCTGTTCAGAGGGAACTACTTCAGCAATTATCTAATGCTGGTAAAAAGGTAGTGTTTGTAAACTGCTCCGGTTCAGCTATGGGATTAGTGCCCGAGACAAAGAGTTGCGAAGCCATCCTGCAAGCCTGGTATCCCGGACAAGCCGCCGGTACTGCCGTTGCCGATATCTTGTTTGGTGATTACAATCCCGCCGGACGCCTGCCCATTACCTTCTATAAAAACGTAGAACAACTTCCCGACTTTGAAAATTATAATATGAAAGGACGTACCTATCGTTACTTCAAAGGAGAAGCCCTCTTCCCGTTTGGTTACGGACTTAGTTACACCACCTTTGCTTACGGAGACGCCAAACTGGCTAAATCTATAGTAAAGGCAGGTAATACAATAGAACTGACTGTTCCGGTTAGCAACACCGGCAAACGAGATGGTGAAGAGGTAATACAGGTTTACCTAAGTCGTCCGGGTGATGTTGATGGTCCAACTAAAACACTACGTGCATTCCGCCGTGTCTCTTTAAAGGCAGGTGAAAAGCAACAGGTAAATATAAAGCTTACGGTTGATGATTTGCAATGGTTTGATACAAAATCAAACACAATGAGATGCTTGCCGGGAGAATATAAATTGTACTATGGCAGCAGCTCTGCTGATAAGGATTTGAAAGTGATGCGGTTTAGAATGAATTAAATGCCGCCATTCATTTATAACAAAAAACGGGAAAACATAATAGTCTTCCCGTTCTTTGTTTATAGATGATTTCGATTAGAATCGTCTTCTATTGTATCCGCCTCCGTTTTCACCGCGATTATTATAACCGCTGTTGCTTCTTTCGGTTTTTGGACGAGCAACTGTTACGTTGATAGTCTTACCTTCAAATTCAGTTTCATTTAATTTTGAAATAGCATTCTGACCTTCAGTGTCATCAGACATTTCAACAAAGGCAAAACCGCGAGATTTTCCGGTCTCTCTGTCTTTGATAATATTAACTGAAGTTACTTCACCATATTCTGCAAATAATTCCTGTAAGCTCTCAACTGTTGTGTTGTAGCTTAGACTTGATACATAAATGTTCATTTGTTCTTTTTATTACTAGTTATTGTTCTTGGTTATTCTTGTTTGCAAGACTAATCTTAACGGCACTAGTACCTTTCAGATCACGTTCCAACTCAAATGTAACCATATTTCCTTTTGCTATAGATGCCGGAGCATTGCTAATATGGAAAAAATACTTTTCTATACTGCCTGTTCGTTTAATGAAGCCAAATCCTTTTTCCTGATTGAAATGCTCCACTTGGCCTGATAGTACAGTTTCTTCTACTATATCCTCTTGCTTTGGAGTAGAGACTGCAATATCCTCAATGTTAATTTCTTGTTTGTTTTCAGGGTCTGGTGGAGTACTGGTAATAACCCCATTCTCATCCACGTAAGCTATCATATCTTCGAATGATCCGCTACCCCCATTTGCTTTGCGTTCTTCTTTCCGTTTTAGCTTTTCTTGTCTTTTCTGCTCTTTCTTCTTTTCTAAATCTTTTTTGTTAAATGAATTTGGTTTTGCCATTAATTATTGCTTTTATTGTTCTGATACTGATCTGTTTTTAGTTTTTTTGTTTTCCTGAAAATGTGAATATCCAGATCTATGACACATTAAATAAGGAGCAACAATATTTTAATAAATAGTGATTTTGCTAATTAATAAAAGTGTGTCATGATAAGTGCATTTTACACTTATGTAACTTGTTAAAACTCTAAACAAGTAGATTGATTTTGATGTCGATTTGACGATGGGAATACTCAACAGATAATTGTGGAGCAAGGCATTGTTAAAAGGATACAATACAAACTTGATTGCTCAGGGAACAAAAATACAAAATAAATTTGAGTATTTGTTGAACTCAGACAGTTATTCTTTTATATTTTGTTTTTTTTCTTCTGTGTGAGATGATACTGGGCGAGAAGGAAAAGCATAGGCGGCTACTTCTTTCAATTCATTGACTCTGACTGAAGCTTCCCCCCTTATGGGGAAATGCATAACGTAAATCTTTGAATTATAAAGATCAGGCTGCCATCCAAATGTAATATCTTTTGTTCCTGTAAATTTTTGATAAGTAACCTTACCGATGAAACATACAATCCTTGGTTTATGAATTCGAATAATTGAATCTATTTTATTAACCCCAGGCATCTCTTCACCTTTCTTTAACAAGCTCACGTCATGTGTTGGTCTATCAATAATATTTATGAATCCAAGCTTGTAAATTCGATTAAACTTTTCATCATAAATTTGTTTTAGCTTTCGGTCCTCTCTCAACTCCTCAATCGTCTCGCTGATGATTCCTGCCCTTGAAAGAAGGTACAGATACTTAATCATCTTTTTTACCTCTATTTATAAAAACTTGCTAAAAAAATCTTTGATTACAAGTGCCTCATTATGTTCTTCATCCTTTGCACCATAAACTAATGTGATGGGTCCCTTTTCTATTTGTTCTTTTAAAAGTAAACCTTGCTCTTTGTTATTTTCAAGTTCCAGGTAATACTTTTTTCTAAACTCATTCCACTTGGTAGGATCATGGTCAAACCATTTTCTTAGCTCAGTGGTAGGAGCAATATTTTTCAGCCATAAATCAATACTTGCTTTTTCTTTAGTCAAGCCTCGCGGCCAAAGTCTGTCTACAAGAATACGTATACCGTCTTCTTTATTCGGTTTTAGGTATACTCTTTTTATTTTCATAATTAAAATAAGTATTTTTAATTTCATTCCCATTAATCATGTCAATGAAATTATCAGAATTCATTTAATTTAGCGATGTCTTATTTGATTTTCGCATATTGAAATAAGTAAGTATAACGGCAATCAATAGTGGTAAAACCCCTGCAATAATAAATATTATATCGGCAGGCAATCTTAACCATGCCAGGTTAACGATATGCTGCTGGCCCGAGAACTCAAGACTTCGTGCATGCCAGTACCCATTGTTTATAACGTCCAGTAATTGTAATACACCACTGGGGAAAAGCTGTAAAATAACCATTCCGGCAAGCCCGATATTCAGTCCCCAAAATGAAATTTTTACATATTTTTCTATCCTTTTCCAATGCTCAAAAGAGGAGACTTGCCGGATTGCAAATACGAGAAAAGCTATTCCAAGCATACCAAAAACTCCCATTAAGGCTGCATGCCCATGATTTGGAGTAAGGTTTGTGCCTGTTTCATAATAGCTTATTACAGGTAGATTAATTAAAAAGCCCAAAATCCCTGCTCCAACAAAATTCCAGATACCTACAGCGATTAAATAGTAAAACGTCCATTTATGAGGAAAATCTATTTTATTTCCATTTTCATCTTTTTTTGTATGCATAAGTCGGGCAAAACCAGATGCTTCAAGAGTTAGTAAAATCAATGGAACAACCTCTAATGCAGAGAAGGATGCAGAAATGGCCATAGAAGCAACCGTCTGACCGTTCCAGTACCAATGATGTCCTGTCCCTAATATACCAGCTCCCAAAAACAAAACAGCGTCAAGATAAATAATACGTATAGCAGTTTGCCTTTCTACAAGCCCTAATTTATAAAACATAATAGCCACCATAACGGTTGCAAATACTTCAAAAAAGCCTTCTACCCAAAGATGTATTATCCAGAATCGCCATGTATCTACAGATGAAAAATTAGTAGTTGAACCAAAGAAAAATGCCGGAATATAAAACAGGGGGATGGCAAAAGCGGCTAACAAGAAGAGCGTTTTCATTTCCCTGTCTTCAGGTTCTTTCTTTGTAGGCTTTACTGACCTAAAAAGCAGGAATGCCCATAATACAAGACCTATCGCCATCAAACACTGCCAGCCTCGACCTATTTCCAAATATTCCCATCCCTGGTTTCCTAACCAGAACCATAAATTCTGAAGCAAGTCCTTAACACCTAAATATTCTCCGAGCAAACTTCCGGCTATTAGAACAACAAGTGCAATAAACAAGAAATTTATCAGTGCCACCTGCCCTTTTGGCTCACGCTTTGATAAAAAGGAAGATAGAAACAGGCCTCCTCCAACATAAGCTGTGGCAATCCAAAGAATAGCGGCCTGTAAATGCCACGAACGAAGGATGTTAGATGAAAATATTGATGACAAGTTAAATCCGAAGAATCCTCCAGGCTCAACAAAGTAATGAGCCATTGCACCACCGGCCACTGTTTGAAATAAAAAGAGTAAAATAGCTAAAATAAAAAACTTAATGGATGCACGTTCTATAATTGTTGGTTTGCCTGGCATCATTTGCGGAGGGCGCTGATCTTTTCTTTCATGCCATCCAAGAAAATTAAAACGTCCAAAGAAAAATAATATAAGAGCAATACCAGCCAATAAGTTGATAAGGCTTAATGCGCTCCATAAAATGGCTGCGCTTGAAGGCCCGTTCCCGATAAGTGGTTCGTATGGAAAATTATTTGTATATGAATTGTTCTTACCCGGCACATGTGCAGCTGATGCCCAGGCAGCCCAAGCAAAAAATGATGTCAGTTGTGTTATTTCTTCCTTATGAATTATTAGTGTGCCTGACAATCCTCGATTTGCAGAAGGGTTCTGAAAATACTCTTTCCAATATAAGATCTGGTCATTAAAAGATTTTACTTCAGGCTCAGTAAACAATAAATTGCGACTTTTTACGTCATATCTATTCTTGGATAATAAATCATTAGTTAGACCTATAAGAGATTCTTTTAGTTCGGGCTTTAAGTCAGAAAGAGTAGTATTGATATTCATTTTAGCAACATAATTTCTGGCCTCAAGAGCAAGATTATGTAAATATTGGGCAGAGAAATCGGGACCTAAATAAGCACCGTGTCCCCAAATACTTCCATTACTCATTAATGCTTTTTTCAGAAAGACTTGTTGGCCGGCTTGTATATCGGCTTTTGTAAATACAACCAGACCGGAATTATCAACGACTTTTTCTGGTATAGGGGGTTGTGAATCTCTGTAATAACTGCCAGTTGTTACCCATATAAGCACAGAGAATTCAAAGATGAGAATAATAACTAATCCTTTTCTCCACCAATAAGATAAACTTGGTTTTTCCAAATTCTCATTTGAGTTTTTCATAGTAAAAAGTAATTGGTTAATTAGTCTATTCTTAAATCGTTCCTATTTCATTGGACCTATCATTTCTTCAGGGACAACCCACTCATTAAATTGTTGTTCTGTTAACAGGCCTAATGCTAAAGCGGCCTCTTTTAAAGTCAAATTCTCGGCATAAGCTTTTTTAGCAATTTTTGCTGCGTTTTCATAACCAATATGTGTGTTTAATGAGGTTATTAACATCAATGAATTATTAAGGTTCATTTTAATTCGTTCCATGTTTGGCTCAATTCCAATAACACAACGGTCGTTAAATGATTTGCAGGCATCTGCAATAAGCGTGGCCGAATGTAAAAGAGCATTTATCATTACCGGTTTAAAAGTATTAAGCTCGAAATGACCACTTGAACCTGCAATGGAAATAGTCGTATCATTACCCATTATTTGTGCACAGACCATTGTCATGGCCTCTGTCTGAGTAGGATTTACTTTGCCGGGCATGATGGATGAACCTGGTTCGTTCGACGGAATTATGATCTCTCCAATACCCGATCGAGGCCCCGAAGCCAACAATCTTATGTCATTTGATATTTTCATTAGACTAACTGCCAATTGTTTGATAGCACCATGGGTTTCTACAATGGCGTCATTTGCAGCCAGTGATTCAAACTTATTTTCAGCTGAAATAAAAGGCTGTTTTGTTAATTGCGCAATGGTTTCTGCAACCTCTTGTGCATAACCATCGGGTGTGTTTAATCCTGTTCCAACGGCACTTCCTCCCATTGCCAGCTCAGAAAGATGAGGTAATGTGTTTTTCAATGCTTTTATTCCATGCTTCAGTTGTGATACATATCCTGAAAATTCCTGTCCAAGTGAAAGAGGGGTTGCATCCATTAAGTGAGTACGACCAATTTTTACAATTTCTTTCATTGCCAGAGATTTTTCTGATAAGGTATTTATCAGCATCTCTATTTTAGGAATAGTATATTCTACAATTTTGCAGTAAGCGGCAATATGCATAGCTGTAGGGAAAGTATCATTAGACGATTGAGATTTGTTCACGTCGTCGTTTGGATGGATTAAATAGTGGCCTTCACCTAACTTATTACCGAGTAATACATGGGCTCTATTTGCTATCACTTCATTACAATTCATATTTGTATGTGTACCCGATCCTGTTTGCCAGATAACCAACGGAAACTGGTCGTCGAGCTTACCTGCTATTATTTCGTCACAAACCTGCGAAATGATTTTCATTTTATCAGCAGATAAAATTCCTAACTTATTGTTTGTAATAGCTGCGGCTTTTTTTAAATAACCAAATGCATGAATAATTTCAATAGGCATTGATGCTGGCGGACCAATGGGAAAATTGACTAAAGAGCGTTGAGTTTGTGCTCCCCAATACTTGTTGGCTGGTACTTGTACTTCGCCCATAGTATCTTTCTCAGTTCTATAGATTATGTCCGAATAAGTTAGGTCTGCCATACTTTTCTGAATATATGTACTTTAACAAACAATCTCTTTGGATTGTTCTTTAGAATATTCTTTTTTGCCTTCCTGTTGTAATCGGCAACTTTGCCTCGGCGAAAATTGGAAGTGTTATGTATTTGTTTTCATAATAAAATTTTCTGTCCCTTTTGAGGCAAATCATATTATTGAATAAAATTAAACTGTCTGATTTTGAGGGAGCCGTACATTTTCTTCTGCTCTGTAACTTTGTCTGTTTTGTATTTTCTCCTTCATCTGATATAACTAGCCAGGGGTAAGAAATACGTAAATCCTGTATTTCCTGTTTTTATTCTGTCAATGACACAAAAATAGCTTGTTCTTATTCTGTCGACAAAACAATAATTTGGTAATTTTGTTTTGTCGACAGAATAAGAACAGTCTTAACGCTAAGTTAACAAGGCTTGAAAAGTGATTCTCTTTTTATATTATAAATGAAATATTAGAATCGTAGTTCTTAAAATCTTATACTTTCAAACATCTCAAAGTCTACGTTCTTCCCATTGAATTTTCCAGGAATATAATCAGGTAAAGTTTTAAATATTAAACTAATATATTTATTTAAGTCTTCTTTAATCTCTATTTGCGGCCTAGTCGAAATTATCTTGAAAGCATTTGTTTTACCGTTTTTGTCAACAATGAATTCAACATCAACTGTAACCTCCGGCAAGTTTAAATTCTTTTTAGCTAATGTATAAAATCGACTATTTCTGATATTTTCATGTAAAGCATCAGGTCCTTTAGGATATTTTGGAGGGGTGTCTGTAACTGAATATGTTTTAATGCTGTCATTGTTCATGATGCGATATATTGCAATGATGTCTGTTGTTTTAGTTTCTATATTTGATAAGTTAAATGAGGTAATATTCGTTTTACCTTTATTGTCATGTATTTTGCCGGTAATAAAATCAAAGTATTTATGATGTCCTATAACTTCATAGTATCTAAAGTTTGTTTTATCTGATAAAACAAACTTATTATCATAGTATATTGTATCAGTATAGCCGCAATGAGAATAGTACAAGTCTAAAGCTTGTCTGTCAAATTCAAATATTTTATTCATTTTATACATCGTATTGCAAAATGAACATGTGTCTTGAAGATTGAGTTCTGCGGTCCCTTTGTTGAATAAAGCATTATTGTCTCCTGGATATTTTTTGAGATGCAATGTTAAGAATGAATCGGCCAATGCATAATTCCCCTTATTTAAATAATCAAGCCCTATTTTGAAATTATTTTGTGCGAAAACATTTGTAACAAAAAATAATAAAACTATTGTCGTTTTGATGAACTTCATGCTTGTGCTTTTATATGTTTATTACTTCAACAAAAGTAGGTATTATTTGCTAATTATCTAACTAAGCATTGGAATATTTATTTACTTTAAGCAGCTCTGCCAAGTGGCGTTATCAGGAATCGTATTTTCTTTGTTTGGAATTCATTGATTCTGCTTCGATTTGCTGTGAAATGTAGAGCTTTTTTGTTAGATGTAAAGGCCGGAATACTTTTAGATAAGGCAGTCTCCTTTCTATTTTCGCTTAACTGCCACATTCCTTTATATTCGTCTAAAGTATCCATCCAACAGAAAGAGATTCAGGATACCATTCTTTTACGATAAAGCTTTACTCTATTGTAAGAATGAGATCAGTTGATTAATAATGATAAAGAGAGCTTGTTTATGATAATGCATTCTTTAATGATTGTTTTTATGTAATCTATTGATAATTAAAATAATTACCTTATACTTGCATGGTTACTTAAATATGGTAAATATGCGTAATATAGGTAATTTAGATGTGTACTTGGGTAAGATTTTAGGACTTTCATGTGAAATACAACAGTCTACAGGGTCTCATTTGTTCTTATTTAGGATAGTAACCGCCTGTTTTAGGTGCACCTCGGAATTCTACAAGTTTTAATTTTGATAGTGAGCTAAGGTATCGCTTCACGGTCGGGATGCTCTTTCCTAGCTGCTGTGCTATCTCCGTTGCATTTAATCCGGCCTGTTTTTTCAGTAGATTAAGAACATCTTTTTCCTTTTCATTTACTGTATCATTTACTGTATCATTTTTGATACTGATGCTTCTTTTGAATATAGCCGTAAACATCCCATCCGTATGAAACTCAGGTTCTGGTAAATTTGCTTCTTTCATTGCTTCCTGCATACGAGGAATACCGGATGCAACCTTTTCTACCAGGTGCATGCGAGTAAATAACCCAAATACTAGAGGATTGCGTGTCATGCTTTTGTGTCCAAAGTCTTTGGCTACAATCGACAAAAGTCCTTCTGGATTAGAAACTTCTACTCGGTCGTCAAACATTTCTATTGTAATGGTTGCACCTTGTTCGTAGTAATCACGGTGAGAAAGAGCATTGATGATAGCTTCCTTGAATACAGTCAGAGGAATTTCCCAAATTTCTTCTCTCGGTCTGGGACCTTCTATTTTGTAGGCTACCTGAAGTTAGCTTTCTAACCATGCCATTGCTTGCAAATATTGCTGATACATTGGACCTCCGAAAGTTTTATCATCAATGATATATACTTTAGTCACTCCCTTGAAAAGAACATATCTTACCACTGCATTGGGAAACATAATCTCAGGGTGCTTACCGAAGAATAGAGCTGCGCCATTCTTTGCAATGCCCTTTTCATTCAATAGCATTAGATTCTCTAGATTCTCGAAAATCTGTTTATCTGGTGTTCCTGGACTAAGTTTGGATTCTCTACGGAAGTTCTTTGTCTTTTGTTCGTCTGCATCTCTATAAATATTGAATTTAGGGCAAGAGATGGCATCAAAAAATATCTTGTTGTATTCCTCAAAGAGACTTCGCATTTCTGATGTAATTAATGATTAATTTAATGCTTCATTATTTCTTGCACAGGTGAAATTTACTAAGTTTTTTCCAATTCTATGCCATTCAGATTCTTGAAAATCTAAAAGGTCGATATCGTTTATTCTTTCTTTTAAATCATTCTCTATTATATTTAAAATACGAGAAAATGGTGGATATACATATTCGTCATTGTTAATGCTGTCATAATACGTGTCAAAATCTGTTATGTTTGGATCACATGCGCAACATCTTCTTGCAAATTCTTTATATTGAGGATCTTCTTCTGTTATTCCTTTTTTTATTCCTTTTTTTATATCGAAAAATTTCAATAAACTAGGATTTGTTTGACGCAGTAAATCAAATTTATCTTTCTTGTATGCATGTTCTCCAAAGTAGGCCTTTCCTTCAAGGAAATTGAATGGCATTAAGTTTTCTATTTCCTGAACATTTAATACTAAAAGTTTAAATTTCCCTTTTTCTTTATTAATGTATTTGGCGCATTTATCATAAGTCTCTCCAGTCTTTGAATTCGGATATTTTCTATCTGTATCTATAATTGATAAAAGAATCTTTTTATTATATAAGTGGTTCTTAATAGATTTAGCAGTATTAACTCCTCCGCCATTATCTTTTTCAAACACACAATTAACATTGAATGTTTGATTTTCTACAAACCACTTTAAAACGTGTTCGTAAAAAAAACAATCATTTAAGTCTTCACCTAAAAGAATGGTTCTTTGGCAAGTAGATGACTCTTGAAATTCATCTATAGAGGCTTGGAATATTTCAATGTTCTCTTCAACTCTTTTAAGAGTTATAACATTGATAACAATTTCAATTCTTCTAGTAATAAAATCTATTGGTGTTGTATAATAATTGTTTTCTAAAGCATTAAATAAATTATATAAGTCAGCATCTAACCTAAATACTTTTTTAAAATGTTTCAATACATCAATGCTACCGAAAAGTAAGTGCTTTGATTCAAATACGGCTGTTGCAATATGCTTTATAGCTCTATTAATTCTTTCTTTAACAGTCGATTCTGTAGCTAATAGCTCATCTGATAAAATAAATAACATATGTTTATAAGTCTGAAGGGTCAAAAAAACCGTAGGGCCAATCTTTTATTTGACCATTATCTTTGTATGAGGTTTGTTTTATATTAGAATTTTTGCCTTCTTTATCCTTTTCAAAAAGGAGTAAATTGACAGAGTCTTTATCTATATTATGTTCTGCAATTCTTCGTCCAATCCTATTTATGAGAGCTTGGCTGTGAGTCTCGATGATGAATATTAGATTGATATTATTTTCATTTCCTTGTTTAATGGTCTTAATAAATGCATCTGCAACTTTTGCTTGCATTGCAGGGTGCAAATGTAGCTCAGGTTGTTCTATAACAACACATCTATTAATATTATCTTCATATATTTTTTTTTGTGTGATGAACCACATTTTTGTTATTATTGGTAAAATTTGGGAATAACCAAATCCAACATCTGCTAGATTAAATTTTCCATTTGAATTTTGTAAATAAATACTTTGATGGCCTGTCGTATTGGTAACTCCAATGTTAATTCCTAAAATCTCTTTGGTAAACAGTGAATAATTTTCGTACTGTTTTTCTGTCAGCGATGATATGAACTCTTGTAAGTTCCGTCCAAAAGAATCTACATCTTTAACTTGTAGTTCTTGATTCCTATAATATCTAGATGCTTCAGCACGGCTTGGCGCGATATATCCACAATCTTTATAAAAATTTTTCAATTCTTCATCAATAACCCATAATAATGTTGGTATTTGAGATGTAATCCATAAATAATAAACTTCTTGAAAGGTCTCATTGTAAATATCCCAATTAGCAGTTTTCTTTTGTAGAGAAATAATTTCAGTTTTTTTTATTGATTTTAGGAGCTCTTCTTTTGAATTATCTAATAATTTGAATAATGATTCAATTCGAACCTGCTTTTTAAAACGCTTATCACAAAATTGCGCTAAGGTATTTATTGCAAGTCCTAAGGTTTGGGTCTGAAAATCTTCGTTTTCTTTACATATAAAAGATGGCATTAAACCGTGGTTTGTTGTAAAGTTCCATTTAGTCTTTACTCCATAGTTAGTCATGTCAATTTTACCATTAATAAGAATTTTTACAGGTGAGGTTCTATTTTCAACACTCATATCAATAGTGAAATTTTTAAGCCCAAATATTATTTTGTCGATAAATGTACCTTTACTATCGTTGTTTAGTGAAAGAGTGATATCAATATTCGAATTTTTATCTTGAGTCAGATTATATAGATTGTAATAATTGATATATCTATATCGATAATAATTTCTCGTTCTAAATACATCTTTTAGGGTTAGTTTGAATGAAAACCGAATTGTTTCTTCTTCAAGAGCAAATTTATTTTTAGCCGTTTCATAATCTCCAAAGTCTACAGATTTAACATCAAACCATGAAACTGGTCCTCTTAAACTTTTATTTATGGATTGACTTAGTAGGGGAAAACTTCTTAAAAAGGTGCTTTTACCAGAAGAATTCATACCTACTAATATGTTTAAATTTTTTAAATCTATATATCCTGAGTCTTTAATACTTCTGAGATTTTCTATTTTTATTGAACTTAACATAAAATCTTTATTGAATTGTATTTTACAATAATATGAAAATATGATAGAACAACCAAATGTTTTATTCAAATTTTGAGAAAAACGAGAATTATTGTTTTTTTATCGTAAGCTATACGAAAAAATAATGCAATCCGAATCTATAAATATTAGAAAAGCCTATTCAAATTTTACTAATGAAAAAATAGTCTATAAATTATAACGATCTGAATTTACTCTGTTTTGTAAATAAAATAGAGTGATGATAGGTTTGATAAATATAGGGTTTAATTATTAAGGGAAAGTAAAACAAAAAAGCACCTAAACAATAAAGTTTAAGTGCTTCTGCAAGGTGGTGCCACCAGGAATCGAACCGGGGACACAAGGATTTTCAGTCCTTTGCTCTACCAACTGAGCTATGGCACCTTTGTGATTGCGGGTGCAAAGATAGATATATTTTTGGAATTACCAACATCTTTTGTTTTTTTTTCTGCAAATTATTCGATAATTCAAAATTTTGCCTTACTTTTGTAGTCGTAAAGATAACGGAGTGTAGCGCAGTTGGTAGCGTACTACGTTCGGGACGTAGAGGTCGGGCGTTCGAATCGCCTCACTCCGACAGAGCGATGAATGGTGAAAATCATTTGTCGCTTTTGTCTTTTTATTACTTCTGACTAATTTTCTTGATTACTTTGCAGGGATTACCGTATGCCAGCACGCCCGCAGGAATGTCTTTTGTGACCACACTACCTGCACCAATTACTGAACCTTCGCCTATGGTAACGCCGGGAAGAACCGTTACGTTGCCGCACAGCCAGCAGTTATCACTGATAACAACAGGCTTGGCATACATATATCCCTGGTTCCTTTCTTTGTAGTCAAGTGAGTGCACCACTGTATAGATGGAGCAGTTAGGACCAATGAAACAGTGATTCCCAATTTTTACAAGTGCTTCATCGAGCACTACTAAATTGAAGTTGATCACAGTGTCGTCTCCAATTTCCATATTACCGAAATCTATGTGTATGGGGCTGTTGGGAAGAACATTACGTCCCACTTTTTGTAGAAATTCTTCCAGCAAACGGCGCTTGCTATCTTTATCCGAAGGTGGTGTCTGGTTATACTGGAAACAAAAATCTTTGCCTCTTTCCAATGGTGGCACAAAATCCGGGTGGAAGCCCCAATAAACTTCTCCGGCAGCCATTTTCTCTATGTCTGTCATTGTCTTTTTCTTTATCTGAATAATGAGCTTCAAATTTAATATAATGAATCTATGTAAATGTAATGATCGGAATTTATTTTTCCAGCGAAAAATATTTCTCATCCCTCACTCCCTCACTATTTCTTCTAACATGTTGAATAATAGATTGGTATGAAGTGAGGGTAGCATTCCGATCCCTCACAGAACCATCACAAAAGATGTCTACCCTCACTATTTCGAGCTTTATTGATGCTTTTCATGCGTAAAAAATAGCTCGTCCAGAAAAAAACGACTTGTCAGGAAAACGAATAGTTGAATAAAAAAGTAAGCCCGATTTTTTGCGAAAAAGTGATTTAAATAGTAAGCGTCTCCGCGATACCCTATAAAATATTTTCTGGGCTTATAGTAGGTTTATTCTTTTGTCCAGGAATTCGGAAGTAGTTTCTGATAAACTTCATCGGATGCATTGGGATTGATATAAGCCATCCGGTTTAATATATCCGTAAAGTATTCGAACGTGTTTATTCCATTTAGCCTGCATGAGCAAGCCAGTGAGTAAAGCAGCGCTGTTCTCTTTGCTCCGTCGTGGCTTCCGCAAAACAGAGAGTTCTTCCTGCTTAAGCTTATGTACCGCATGTATCGTTCTATGGCATTATTATCAAGGGCATATTCTGGTCTGTCTATATAATTGCACAATGCGTCATACTCTTTCAGGGTATAATTAATCGCCTTCGAGAGTGGGCTCTTTGGAAGCATGGAAGGATTGGATTGTATTTTTAAGAGTTTTCTTTTGAGTTCCTTTAATATGGGTGGGGCATACTTTTTTCTGTATTCTAATATCCTGTCTGGTTTCCAATGCTTCCCGATTTTATGCTCTTTCCTATAAAGCTTATTGATAACATCTATTATTTGAGTGGCATCCTTATCTGCTTCAATATCCAGGAACTTACGCTTGCAGTGTTGAAAGCAGGAAAGTCTTATTATATGGGGATATTCATCAGTTTCAAGGATTTTATAATCTATAAGTCCGTCCGATTGGATGGCTCCTTTGTACTCTTCCCCGATATAATTGGTCAGAACTTCACGTGAGCGGGAACCCTTTTCATAAAAGTATTGTATGAGTTTCTTTTGATTTGCAAGAGCTGCCCATATATAGCCTTTGCGAACACCTTTCCCTTTTTCGTTTTTCTCTGGAGTCAGTACGGTATAGTAGCTTTCATCCATACAAAGGTAACTGTCCTCAAGAATCGTTTTTCTTAAGACTTCATCCAAACGATCCAGCATCCAGGCGGATTTCTTAATCAGGGAGTGAGCTGTAGCTTTGTTCAATTCAAATCCCTGCTCGCCAAACAATTTGATGATTCGTTCAACGGGCATGGAGTAGATGTATCTGAGTTGTAGTATTCCAGCCATGAAAGAACCGTCGTAGTTAGAGTTCTGCAGCGGAGTTCTTGGCGCTTTTGCGGTATACATCTTCTCATTAAACAAACAGTTGTACAGTCGGTAGATGTGTTTGACAAACTGAGGTGGGATGTATTCATACCGGATAGAGTCCACATAACTAATGATTTTGGATTTTTCCTTATCAAAGCCGGGATCATTGGGGTAAACCTCATCAATAATGGTTTTCAGATCAAAATACTCTTTACGTTTGGCGTTGTTGTTACCACGTTCTTTCAGTGATGGACGAGGCTTTTCTTCCACTTTATCCTCCTCTTTGATTTGAGGAACTATCTTTTCTGATTTGTTGGACAAGAGTTTGCCCAGTCCCCGGTTCTTACCGGTCAGCACTTGTATGTTGCCTTTCTTCTGAAGAAGGGATTCTTCCAGTGAACGGACCGTATCGGTTAGAATAGCAGTCTGTACAGATAGCCTTTCTATCTGCGCAGACTGCTGCTGAAGTAGTGCAGACTGCTGCCTATTTTGCTCCAGCAGAGCCTTTTCTCTTTCGGAAGAAAGTCTGAGCTGATCTTCTAATAGTTCAACAATCCGTTTGTAATTCATACCTTAAAGGTACGAATAATTGTTAGGATTACCAAGAAAAATAAAGGTTATTACTTATCTATATATTTATATATCAACGTATTAAATCTGTATAGAATCGTTTTCTGTATTTTGCGGAACGGATGCAGACGCCCTCCATTATCAGAACGAACGTCGTCCATTTCATCTCATACTGACCGCTGGAAGGATTAAAACGGGGTATCTCAAAAGTTCCTCTTTCAAGTTTCTTCTGATATAAAACAAAACCTCCGTTCTCCCAGTGCAAGATCTTGATTGACTCTCTGTTCTTACCTACAAACAGAAAAACTTCTCCCGATAGCGGGTTCCGTTTCATGTCTGACTTTACCAACTGGTACAAAGAATAGATACCTTTTCGCATGTCCACATAGTGAGGACAGAGATAGTAGCTCATGGATTCTGTAAGTGCAAACATACTATTAATGGGTATTACATGAAAGAATAAATTTATTAAGATCTTCCTGGGTTATCTCTTTAATCGAAACAATCACTCCATCGGGGAAAGTTATATTCACTCCTTTCACACATGAATAAGTGTTCTTACAGATGTCTTCTTTTTGAACTCCCCCTGTCTGAAAAGATAGAGGATAAATCCGTTGCCCTGATTCTGTTTGGACAACCGAAAAATCAGAAGAAGAATCAGAATGCACAGTGATTTCTCTTTTCAACTGGGCTACAGTAATTGAATTTCTGGACATCCAGAGTTGAATACCCTTATAATTTACATGATGTGTTTTACAGTAATCACGCAAAGTAATAAGACTGACACTAATTTCCTGCTTGTAGCCCTCTATTGTTTTTGTGTATAGTTCGGATGCTTTCATCTTTCTTCTTTTTTGGAAGACAAAGATAAAAGGCTAAATCATCACGGACAAGATGGTATCGCGGAGACGCTTACTTTAAATAGTGAGGGTAGCCCTGAAAAGTGAGGGCAAAGTGATGGTTGAAAATGCTACCCTCACTGGTTAATACGTTGCTTGTTAATGTGTTACAAAGAAAAGTGAGGGAGTGAGGGAACGTTTTCGTTTTCTGTGGAAACTTTGTAAAAGTGCAAAGCAAAAAACATCCCGCCTGCTTTTCTAAAAACGTAACCGGATGTTGAGCAAACTCCCGCCTGTTTCTAAAAAAAGCAAGCGGGAGTCTGGAGGAAACCAAACCTGAATTTCTTTCCGGTTATTCGCCAATAAATTTCAGCCATTCACCAATGGATTTTATTTATTGGAGATTGGATTTTGATATGTGCGTCTTTGAATTATAAACAGCAGTTCAACAGTGCCCGTTTTCCCCTTTTTACCAGAAAAATCTCTTTTATGATTTGTTTCTACTCCTCCTTTAATGAGAAAGGTGCTTATTTTGCATAATTAATTTCTTAAATAACGATCAATGAAGAATTACAGAATTGAGAAACTGCTTATCTTTCTTCTGATAGTCTGTGGAGGCAAGGCCATGGCTCAGAAGAATCTTACTATGTGGTATGATAAGCCTGCCGTGTACTGGGAAGAAGCATTACCGATTGGGAACGGCTCGTTGGGGGCTATGCTCTATGGAACACCGTCCCTTGAGGAAGTTCAATTGAATGAAGAGACTGTTTCTACCGGCTCGCCTTACGAAAACTATAACCCAAATGCAAAGGCGCATCTTGCTGAGATGCGGGAACTGATTTTTCAGGGCAGAAGTCCGGAAGCTCAAAAGCTGGCTGAGAAATATATCTTGTCCGAGAATGGTTTTGGACAACCTTATCAGGCCGTGGGCGATTTATGGTTAAAGTTTGCCGGGCACGAAAAGTTTACGGATTATCGTCGCGAACTGGATCTTGATAAAGCGGTGACAACTACCAGCTATACGGTGAACGGTGTTCGTTATAAAAGAGAGGCGTTTGCTTCGTTTACGGATCATCTCATCATTATTCGTTTAACTGCATCTAAGCCCGGAAGTCTGACTTTTGATGCTAAGCTGACTACACTCGGAAAGCAGCTGGAGGGCTTGCAGGTGAAGAGTGGAAAGATTATCATGAAAGCTTGTACGGCTGGACTCACAGAGAATACACGTGGTGTTGATTTCCAGACTGAATTAGTTGTTAAGAATAAGGGTGGTAAGGTGTTAACTGCCGATTCTCTCCTTAATGTGAAAGGGGCGGATGAGGTTACTCTTTACATCTCCGTTGGTACTAATTTTGTAAACTACAAAGACATATCGGGCAATGCTGCACGCAAATGTGAAGCTGCACTGAAGAATGTAAATAAGCCTTATGCAAAGGCATTGAATGATCATATTAACTTTTATCAGGGGTTAGCGCATAGGGTGTCTCTTGATTTGGGTAGCACTCCTCAGGCAAATAAACCCATGGATCAGAGAATTAAGGAGTTCAATACGTCTGATGATCCTGCATTGGTGTCATTGTATTTTCAGTTTGGACGTTATCTGCTTGTATCCTGTTCTCAACCGGGCGGACAACCGGCCAATCTTCAGGGCATCTGGAACAATAAGCTGAAACCGGCATGGAAGTGCAGATATACCACTAACATTAATACTGAAATGAATTATTGGCCTGCCGAGGTAACATCATTGCCTGAAATGCACGAGCCGTTGGTTCAGATGATTAAGGAACTCTCTGAACGCGGAAAGAATACTGCTGAGAAGATGTACGGATGCAGAGGTTGGGCGATGCACCACAACACTGACTTGTGGCGTATGACTGGTGCTGTTGACAAGGCTTATTGCGGACCATGGCCAACTTGTAATGCATGGCTTTGCCAGCATTTATGGGATCGTTATTTATATTCAGGTGACAAGAATTATCTGGCCGAAATTTATCCTATAATGAAGAGCGCTTCTGAATTCTTTGTTGATTTTCTTGTGAAAGACCCAAATACCGGATACATGGTTGTTTGCCCAAGCAATTCTCCTGAAAACGGACCTAAAGGTAAGAATGCCAACCTTTTTGCAGGTATTACCATGGATAATGAACTTGTTTATAACTTGTTTAATATGACAAAAAGTGCGGCCGACGCTCTGAATAAGGACAAGCAATTCTGTGATACAATTCTGAATTTGGCTAAACAGTTGCCTCCGTTGCAGGTGGGACAGTATGGTCAGTTGCAGGAATGGATGGAGGATTGGGATAATCCGAACGATCACCATCGTCATGTGTCACATCTTTGGGGATTGTTCCCAGGATATCATATATCTCCTTACCGCACCCCGGTATTGTTTGAAGCTGCCAGAAACTCACTTGTTCAGCGTGGTGATCCTTCTACTGGGTGGTCTATGGGATGGAAAGTCTGTCTGTGGGCTCGCTGTCTGGATGGTAACCATGCATTCAAACTTATAAAGAACCAGTTAAGCCTTGTCAATCCTGAGATTCAGAAAGGAACAGATGGTGGAACTTATCCGAATCTTTTTGATGCTCACCCGCCTTTCCAGATTGACGGAAACTTTGGCTGTTGCGCAGGTATTGCTGAGATGATGGTTCAGAGTCACGATGCTGCGGTACAATTATTGCCTGCTATTCCTGATGCTTGGAAACAAGGTGAAGTAAAAGGTCTTAGAACCCGTGGCGGGTTCGAGATTGTTTCATTGAAATGGAAGAATGGAAAGATTGAATCGGCAGTTATCCGTTCTACAATAGGTGGAAATCTGCGACTGAGATCTTATAATGAACTGACAATGGAAGGTGGAGAATTGAATCCGGCAAAAGGAGACAATCCAAATGTTCTGTTCTCAACATTGCAGACTGTAAAACCAAAGATTAGTGAAAAAGCTCCGTTGAAAGGTGTTGAGCTGAGAAAAACATTTGAATATGATATTCATACTGAATCTGGCAAAACGTATGTTGTAAAGGGCTTGTAAGGAACTCATAAAAAATAGAGAGACGCGGATATGGTTTTGCTATATCCGCGTCTCTTATTTTTAAGCCTCCTTATTCTGACTGATTTTCTTTTTATACTCACTGGGTGTCATTCCCATCTCCTTTTTAAATGATTTACTAAAGTATTTAGGATCAGAGAAACCTACCTCATAGGCTATCTGAGAGAACGATTGAGAATCAATGTTAAGCAGCTGAACTGCCCGCTGAATACGCAAGTGGCGTATAAAATCGACAGGAGCCAGCCCTACAATCATTTTTACTTTCCGGTAAAAGATAGAACGACTCATATTCATGTGATTGGCAATATCTTCTATGTTTAGTTCTGAATTAGTAAGATTATCTTCTATAAAGGTCATTATTTTCTCTATAAATAGCTTGTCAAGCGGTACTATCTGTGGCGGATCCAGTGTGTAGGCAACAGGCTCGGAATTGCTTGTCTCATTTTCTTTTGGATGAATATGAGAAAGGAATGCTTTTTGCAGCATCTCCCGTTGTTTGATAAGATTGGCTATCCTTGATTTTAAATAGGCGGCGCTGAATGGCTTGGTGATATAATCGTCTATGCCCAGTTCCAACCCCTGGATGCGGTCGTCCAATGATGATTTTGCAGATAAAACAACAATAGGTATGTGACACACACTGATATCTGCTTTTATGTGATGAATCATTTCAAGTCCGTCCATGTTTGGCATCATGATATCTGTAACAATAAAGTCCGGTATCTCTTTTTTAACGATATCTAAACCTTCTGCACCATCGGCAGCTTTTAAAATTTTATATGTTGGTGATAAGATTGTTGACATAAACTCTTGCAACTCCAGGTTATCTTCAACTATCAGAATAGATGTAGGTTCTTCATCGGTAGACGGAATGGTATCTTCTGTTTCGTCACTTTCGGTGTTCTCGTCGCTGTCATTGAGTATAAACTCTACATTCTCATCTGCTTTATAATGTTCTTTGCCTTTCTTAATGCAAAGAGTAAATGTGCTTCCTTTACCTAATGTACTTTCTACACTGATTTGTGCATGCAACATCTTCACAAACTCATTAACCAGCGACAGACCGATACCCGATGATGGCTGCATATTTGCTATTTTAGGAATTGTGGTAAAGCGTTCAAATATTGATTTTATCTGGTCGGCCTGAATGCCATTGCCTTCATCTTCAATGCTGATGCAATAATTATTCTCTTCTTCTGTTACGTTAATAATAATGCTCCTTTTTTTAGGGGTATACTTGAAAGCGTTTGATAACAGATTGAACATTATTTTCTCAAACTTATCACGGTCAATCCATACAAAAGCCTGGTCTACGGTGGTGTTTAGCCGGAAATTAATTTCTCTCTCAACAGCCAGCAGATTGAAGTTTGACATGATGTTGTGTATCTGTTGTATGATGTCTTCCTTCTCTATGGCTAAAGTCATTCGTTTATTCTGAATCTTTCTGAAATCGAGAATCTGATTGACCAACTGAAGCATGCGGGATGTGTTTTTCTGAACCAGTAAAAGATGCTCTTTTGCTCTTTTTGACAAGGGCTCTTGCGACAGCACCTCTGCTACCGGACCGGCTATCAGTGTTAGTGGCGTACGAAGTTCGTGTGAGATATCTGTAAAGAATCGGATTTTTATCTCTGCCAGTTGTTGCTCAACATCTACTTCATGGCGCAGCTTGAAAATATAAAAAAGAGTGTAGCTTATAGCCACTGACAATATCAGGAACAGGATTACATATAATGCCCATCCCCAACAGGACTCCCAGAATGTTGGATTTACCTTTATAATTAAAGTTCTCACATGCTGATTCCAGGTGCCTTCACTATTAGTGGATTTTACATAAAAGGTATATGTGCCGGCCGGTAAATTTACAAAGTTGGCAAAATGATTCTTTCCTATGTAGTTCCAATGCTTGTCCACATTATCAACTTTATAGGCATACTCTATATCTGAGGGATTTATATAATCAAGTGCTCCGAAATTTAAGGTAAAATTGCGCTGGTCTGACGGAATCACAAGATAATCAGCATCGTTTAATGTTTGGGGCAGACTGTCTTTCTGAAACTTGATACTGGAGAATACAATAGGAGCCTGGTAAGTACTTTTATGTATCTCTTTCGGGCTCAGAACCAGCATGCCTCCCTGTACTCCGATAAGAAGATCGCCGTTATCGGCAATTGCAGGAGATGTTTCTGAATAAACAAAAGAGTTATTAAAAAAGGAAGAACTATATTTCTCAATAGATTGTGTTCCCTTTGTGATGCGGGACAGTGCCATTGGAGAAATCACCCAATAGTTTTTTTCCTTATCCTTTATCATTGAATAGGTTAGATTAGATGCTAATCCTTTTTTCTCATCATACTTTTCAAAATGTATATCCTCCGATGAAAGGTTTTCTGAGACTATTTTATTGATTCCGGTTCCCATCATGCAGATAAATATCTGTTGATTGTCCGTGCAATAAATGTGCATAATATCGGAACCATTCAGACTGTATTCTTTTTGTGGGTTATGAATGTTCTTATAGAATTTAATGGCTTCGGGCTGTTGAAAATGAGTAGAAAAAGTAACAAGTCCGGAAGTGGTTCCTATCAGAACGTTTCCGGACACTGTTCCTGCTATGGTACGGATTTTCTCAAAACGATTGAATGGGTAGTTCTTTAACCGATTAAAGTAATTAATAAAACGAATGTTTCCATTTTTGTATTCTGCTTTATTCAGACCTCCGCCCCAGGTTCCTATCCAGATAAATCCGTGTATATCCTGATAAATGCTGTACACATCGTTGTTGCTCAGCGAATAATTGTCCTGATTGCTTTTTATAAAATGCTGCACCTGGTAACCCTTTGCTTTTGGGCTGAATAAATAAATACCATCCCCTCTGGTACCCACCCATACATCTCCGTTTTTTGTCTGAGTCATGGAGTAAACACCGCTGGCGGAGATGCAGCAGGGAGTGGCAGATATGCTGCCGCTACCGGATAAGAATCCTTCGAACTGCTTGTTCTTATTATAGATTCTTATGTTCCCTTTTTTGGTGGCTATCCATAAGCGTTTATTTGCATCGACCATCAGAGCTCTGGTTTCAATGTCTTTATCTAAAGGTATATAACGATATTTTTGTTTTGAAAACGATATGTTCAGAAGTCCCTGATTGCTGAGTGATATTGCCCATAGATTTTTTTGTCTGTCGCTAACCACGTTTTTCAGATCCGCTGAATAGGGAACTGACCCTTCATTGGATTGTGTAAGATAGCATTTTAGTGTTTTGCTCAGAGGATCAAAGTAACTCAGAACTCCGTATCGGGGAATGGTCCATTTTACATGATTGGCATCTTCAAAAAACATGGGAAGATTATTTCTGACGCCGGAAGAATATTGTGCAGGTGTATTCAGCCATAACTTTTCTTCCGTCTGAGGATTGATTCTGATAATTCCGGGACCGTTAGTGTACACCCATAAACAGTTGTGGCTGTCCACATAAATATTGGTAGCCTCTTTATCTGGCTGTCCGGGAAATTGCAGATTATACCGGCGAAACTTCTTTGCTGCTATGTTGTAGATCAGGATGCCATTGTCTGTTGTCAGTACAACTTCGTTATCCCCTAATTTTCTGGTCGCGTTTATCTTACTGATATCGGGTACAGTAACAAAAGAGAATGTTTTCTGGCTGAAATTATAGATAGCCATATTTCCGTTAGTGGAAGCCAGCACAACATCTGTTTTGTATTTCTCCATCATAGAAAAAGGGTAGTCGTTATTTATGGATTTACCATAAACAGTAACCCCCTTGTTGGTGAGTATCCATTCATTGCCGTAATAATCTTCCCGAACCAGATAAACAGAATCTCCTTTGATCTGTTTGCTATTGGTTTTTATACTTTGAATGCCGTTCTCTTTATCATATCCCGAGTCGCTTATTCTGAAACAAAGCCCTTGTGAAGAGGAGGCCCATGTAACTCCTTTGGATAAAGTGAAGTAGCGCTTGATTTCATAAATCTGATTGTTCTTTTTCTCGAAGGGCCTGATTATATCAAAGAAATCAGCTGCCTGAGTGTTATACAGGAGCAATCTTGAACTATTTGTCAGACACCAGATGTTGCCGGTAGAGCTCAGTGCAATATTGTCTAACCGGTTGCTGTAAAAGATGCCCGGTTCACTGGTGGTGGGGAAGAATGAATTAATGGAGTATCCGTCAATGCGGTCGAGTCCGTTCCAGGTTCCCACCCAGATAAATCCTTTCTGATCTTGTATTATTTGTGTCAGGTGATTATGTGATAGTCCATCTTCAATGGTGTATTTCCTGATATTGCAAATGGGCTGTGATTGCATTTGCAAACAACACATAGAAAAGAGAAAGAAAATTATATGTTTTATCATCTCCTGTATTTTATCTCACAAAGATAGAAAATTTCGGAAATCCTGTTGTTTTTTAATCCGGAGTTCAGTTGCAGATACCAGAAAATACGAAAGAAACAATAATTACTCCACTTTTAGTACTAAACGATAGTCAGTTAAAACTAAATAATATACATATAGAACTTATATTTATTCTGTTTTGTTATTAAATTAGAGTTTTGTTTTTAAGACTGTATGTAATGTTCTGATTCGAAAAGTTTATAGGAGGTTTAAATCATGAAAAGACCGGCTTCTCTAGTTGTTGGAATTCTTCTTTTGATATTGGCTTTTATCCAGCTTATCCGTTTTACATTTTCAGTAGCCATTGTTGTTAATGGATTTATTGTACCCGTTTGGTTGAGTGGCGGTGTTGCAATCTTCTTTGGATTATTGGCTTTCTGGTTACTGAATGAGCGGAAAAACTGAACAGACTTTGGCTATAAAAGCAAAATGCAGACATAGGGAAAAATCTGCTTTTCTTTTTCTTTTTTGATATATATTAAAGCGCTGTCTTGATATATATCAAACGGGTGCTTTGATGTATATCAAACATACACTTAGATATATATCAAATGAAAAGTGTTTAGTTAAGTTTTGCCTGATCTCTCTTTATGTTTTTTTATTTGTTCTGTGAATATTCACTGAGGGCGAGGGCTGAACAATGTATTTTATTGGGTAATATGTTATATTTATAGATTAAAAATGCATAAAAAAGGAGCTTTTTTATGCATAAAACTGAAATTATTCTTGTTTTATGCATTGGTTTTCCAAAATTATGCATACTTTTGCGAACAATTTAGAATAATTATACATGACGACGAACAAAAGTAAACGATTAGATTCGATTAAGATGATCATTTCCAGCAAGGAGATTGGTAGTCAGGAAGAGCTGCTTAGAGAGTTAGCGAAGGAAGGCTATGAGCTTACGCAAGCTACATTGTCTAGAGACCTGAAACAGATGAAAGTTGCGAAAGCGGCTACTACAAATGGTAATTATGTATATGTCTTACCAAACGACACCATGTATAAAAGAACTATTGATGTACCTAGTGCCGGTGAGATGTTGATGCAGAACGGATTTAAATCTATTGATTTTTCGGGGAATATGGCTGTTATTAAAACACGTCCCGGATATGCAAGCAGTTTGGCATATGATATAGACAACCGCGAATATAAGGATATCATTGGTACTATTGCAGGCGATGATACAATTTTACTTGTTTTCAGAGATGGTTATTCCAGAAATGAGATTAAACAATTACTGTCTCACATTATTCCGAATATTTAATTCACATATAACATCCAAATTTAAAAAGAAAGAAGATAAGAAATGGAAAGTAATATTGAAATTCTTGTTGCCAACGAGAGTCATATTCCATACGTTGACATTATTTTAACTACTATAGAGGCTGCTGCAAAAATCCGTGGCACGGGTATTGCAAAGCGCTCCCCTGAATATATCAAACAGAAGATGGTTGAGGGTAAGGCGATTATTGCTCTTTGTGGGGGTGAATTTGCCGGATTCTGTTACATTGAAAGCTGGAGTAACAAAGCATTTGTTGCCAATTCCGGACTTATTGTTGTTGATAAGTTCCGCGGTCATGGGCTGGCAAAGAAAATTAAACGTCGCGCTTTTGAACTTTCACGCCAGCGTTTTCCTGAAGCAAAAATATTTGGATTGACTTCTGGTCTTGCTGTGATGAAAATCAATTCAGAATTAGGATATGTTCCTGTTACTTTCTCTGAACTTACCACGGATGAGGCTTTCTGGAAAGGCTGCCAAAGCTGTGTAAACTATGATATTCTTCAAAGAACCGGTGGTACAAAATGTATTTGTACAGCAATGCTTTATGATCCTGCCAAGCATCCGGCAGATCCTTTTAAGGCTAATGAGGAGAAGGAAAATGATGAAGATAAAAAAGAAAGTTCAGAAAATAAATAAGGTTATAAAAAATTAAGATAGATATGAAAGAGAAAGTAGTATTAGCGTTTAGTGGTGGTTTGGATACCTCATTCTGCGCAAAGTATTTGTCAGAAGAAAAAGGATATGAGGTTTATACAGCTGTAGCCAATACCGGCGGATTCAGCCCTGAAGAACTGAAAGTTATTGAAGAAAAAGCATATAAACTGGGTGCGGTTAAGCACGTTACTCTTGATGTGACTCAGGAATATTACGAAAAGAGCATCAAGTACATGGTGTTTGGTAATGTTTTACGTAATGGAACTTATCCTATTTCTGTAAGCTCTGAACGTATTTTCCAGGCTATTGCTATTATCAACTATGCAAAGGAAATTAAAGCCGATGCTGTTGCTCACGGAAGTACAGGTGCTGGTAACGACCAGATTCGTTTTGACCTTACATTTGATGTACTTGCTCCGGAAATCAAAATTATAACTCCAACACGTGACATGTCTCTTACCCGTGAATATGAGATTGATTATCTTAGAAAACATGGTATTGAGGCTGACTTTAAGAAACTTGAATATTCTATCAATAAAGGTCTTTGGGGAACTTCAATAGGTGGAAAAGAAACTCTTCACTCTGAACAGACTCTTCCTGAAGAGGCTTATCCTTCACAGGTTACTGCTGAGGGAACAGAAACTTTGAAACTTGAATTCGTAGAAGGTCAGTTACACGCTGTTAACGGTGAAGTATTCGAAAATAAAGTAGAGGCAATTAATAAAATTGAGGCTATTGGCTCTAAATATGCTATCGGTCGTGATATGCACATTGGTGATACTATTATCGGTATCAAAGGTCGTGTAGCTTTTGAAGCTGCGGCACCTATGCTTATCATCAATGCTCATAAGATGCTTGAAAAACATACATTGAGCAAATGGCAGCAGTACTGGAAAGATCAGATTGGTAACTGGTACGGAATGTTCCTTCACGAAGCTCAGTACCTGGAACCGGTAATGCGTGACTGTGAAGCTATGCTTCAAAGTACTCAACGTAATGTGAACGGAACAGTAAGCATCATTCTTCGTCCTTATAGCTATACATTAGTAGGTGTTGAATCTTCTTTTGATTTGGTGAAGACTGACTTTGGCGATTATGGTGAAGTTGGTAAGGGATGGACAGCAGAAGATGCGAAAGGATTTACCAAGATTCTTTCTAATCCGTTGAGAGTTTATTATGCTAATCAAAAGAAAAACGGTAAATAACCAGATATCAGTAGGCAAATTATGATTAAAGTAGGAATAATAGGCGGAGCGGGATATACAGCAGGCGAATTGATTCGTCTGCTGATAAACCACTCGAACGTTGAAATTGTGTTTATTAACAGCAGCAGCAATGCGGGAAATAAGATAACATCAGTACACGAAGGTCTTTATGGTGAAATCGATATGGTTTTTACCAATGAATTACCTCTCGGCAAGATTGATTTGCTTTATTTCTGTACGGCTCATGGCGATACCAAAAAGTTTATGGAAAGCCACACGCTGCCTGAGGATTTGAAAATAATCGACCTTTCAATGGATTATCGTATTGAATCCGCTGAACACGATTTTATTTACGGCCTTCCTGAACTTAATCGTAGCCGTATTTCTCAAAGTAAGCATATTGCCAATCCTGGATGTTTTGCTACATGTATCCAGCTGGGATTACTGCCTTTGGCAAAGGGTGAAATGTTGAATGGTGATGTTTCTGTTAATGCCATTACCGGTTCTACCGGAGCAGGAGTGAAGCCGGGCTCTACTTCTCATTTTAGCTGGCGAAACAATAACATGTCTATCTATAAGCCATTCTCACATCAGCATGTGCCTGAAATAAAGCAATCTCTGAAACAATTGCAGAATAGCTTTGAAAGTGAGATTGATTTTATTCCTTACCGTGGCGATTTTCCTCGTGGTATTTATGCTACACTGGTTTTAAAAACAACTGTGGAGCTGGACGAAATCAAACGCATGTACACTGAATTTTATGCAGAGCATCCTTTTGTGCATGTAGTTGATGCAAATATTGACTTAAAGCAGGTAGTGAACACGAACAAGTGTTTGCTGCATCTCGAAAAACATGGTGATAAACTTCTTATCATTTCATGCATAGATAACTTATTAAAAGGAGCTTCCGGTCAGGCTGTTCATAATATGAATTTAATGTTCGGACTGGAAGAGACTATTGGGCTGAGGTTAAAACCAAGTGCCTTTTAAAACAACCAACAAAAGAAATGAAACTATTTGATGTGTATCCTTTGTTCGATATCAATATCGTAAAGGGAAAAGGATGTAAGGTATGGGATGATAAAGGAAATGAATATCTTGACCTTTATGGAGGACATGCTGTAATTTCGATAGGACATTCACATCCTCATTATGTGGAAATGGTGCAGAAGCAGGTTGCTGAACTGGGCTTCTACTCTAATTCTGTGGTTAACAAATTGCAGCAGCAGGTTGCTGAGCGTGTTGGCGCGATCTCAGGGTATGAAGATTATTCTTTCTTCATGATAAACTCTGGTGCTGAAGCAAATGAGAATGCCTTAAAACTTGCATCTTTTCATACAGGAAGAAAACGTGTGGTCTCTTTCTCAAAGAGCTTCCACGGTCGTACCTCTGCAGCTGTACGTGTAACAGATAATCCTAAGATTGTAGCACCTATCAATGAGGGTATTGATGTTACTTTCCTTGCTTTGAATGATATTGATGCAGTACGCTCGGAATTAAGCAAAAAGGATGTGTGCGCGGTTATCATTGAAGGTATTCTGGGAATAGGCGGCATTAAGGTTCCTGAGAACACATTTATGCAGGAACTTCGCAAGGTATGTACCGAAACCGGCACAATTCTGATTCTTGATGAAATTCAGTCGGGTTACGGACGTAGCGGAAAATTCTTTGCTCATCAACATGCAGGAATTCGTCCTGACATTATTACTGTTGCTAAAGGTATTGGTAACGGGTTCCCGATGGGTGGGGTATTAATTAGTCCGATGTTTACTCCGGTTTATGGAATGCTTGGAACAACATTCGGTGGGAATCATCTTTCCTGTGCAGCGGCTCTTGCCGTTCTGGATGTGATAGAAGAAGAAGAACTGATAGAGAATGCAGCGGAAGTCGGCAATTATCTGATGAAGGAACTGAAACAATTTCCTCAGATTAAAGATGTTCGTGGCGAGGGTTTAATGATTGGACTTGAGTTTGAAGAACCAATTAAAGAGCTTCGTTGTCGTTTACTTTTCGAACAGAAAGTATTTACGGGAGTGAGTGGTACAAACGTTATCCGACTTCTTCCTCCGCTTTGTCTCACAATGACCGAAGCCGATGAATTTATAAAGAGATTAAAAAATGTAATGTAAATAGAAGCTTTACTTGTTATTTTGTTTGAGTATCCTCAATATTTAAGGATGATAGATCTATTTTTTGATTATCAGACTTACATATTGAGGATTTTTATGTAAGTTTGCGGTACTAAAACAGATAACTATAATTTTTAAATAGTATGAAAATAGCAATTATAGGAGCTGGCAATATGGGTGGAGCAATTGCTCGCGGCCTTGTACAGGGAACCAAGGTGAAAGCTGTTGATGTAACAGTAGCTAACCCCACTAATGGCAAGCTCGATGCATTAAAGGCATTTAATGCAGATATTAATGTGACCAACAGTAATCATGCTGCGGTAGAAAATGCAGATATCGTTCTTCTGGCTGTAAAACCCTGGCTGGTAAAGTCTGTGTTAGAAGGTCTTAGTTTCAATGCAGAAAAACAGATCCTTATTACAGTAGCAGCAGGTGTTCCTTTTACTGAATATTGTAAGATTGTGGGTGAATCGGCAACCATTTTCCGGGTGATTCCAAACACTGCTATTTCTCTTCTTGAAAGTACCACCTTAATAGCATCTTATAACGCATCAAAAGAACAGGAACAGTATATTCTTGATCTTTTTAATGAAATGGGACTGGCTATGATTATTTCCGAATCTCAGATGAGCGCTGCTACAGCACTTACGTCATGCGGCATTGCTTATGTGCTGAAATATATCCATGCAGCAGTTGAGGCTGGTGTGGAAATGGGGATCTATCCAAAAGATGCACAGAAAATGGTGGCCCAGTCAGTAAGGGGGGCTGCGGAACTTTTACTCCAAAACGATACTCACCCCGCTATTGAAATAGACAAGGTAACTACCCCGGGTGGATTAACAATTAAAGGACTTAATGAATTAGAACATGCAGGCTTCAGCTCGGCTATTATCCGGGCTATGAAAGCAAGCAGATAATACCATATTATCATGGATGAACAAATAAGACAAATAGCAGAACGTTTACGCGGATTGCGTGAAGTACTTGAACTAAAAGTAGAGGATGTTGCCAAAGATTGTGATTTCTCTGTTGAAGAATACAAGAAGGCAGAAAGTGGCGAATCAGACATTTCAGTAAGTATGTTACAAAAGGTTGCCCGTAAGTATGGGGTGGCGCTTGATGCATTGATGTTTGGCGAAGAACCTAAAATGAGCTCTTATTTCCTGACTCGTGCAGGGATGGGAACATCTATGGAACGAACAAAAGCCTATAAATATCAGTCGCTTGCAGCAGGTTTCAAAGATAGAAAAGCTGATCCGTTTATTGTAACAGTTGAGCCTAAGGCTGATGATTGTCCGATGACAATGAATTCTCATACCGGACAGGAGTTTAATCTTATTTGTTCAGGTCGTATGCTGATTAATATTAATGGTAAGGAACTGATTTTAAGTGAAGGGGATAGTATCTATTTTGACTCTAAACAACCTCATGGAATGAAAGCACTTGATGGTAAACCGGTCAAATTCCTGGCTGTGATTATTTAGTGTGTCATAGCTTACAGTATTAACCGATTATCAACGATAATAATCTATATAAATATGCTCGAAAGATTTTTAGAAAAGACAGAGTTTACCTCACAGGAAGATTTCGAAAAGAATTATAAATTAAAAATACCTGCGAACTTTAACTTTGCTTACGATGTAGTAGACGCATGGGCTGCTGAACAACCAGACAAGCTTGCCTTGTTATGGACCAATGACAAAGATGAATGTCATCGTTTCACTTTTGCCGAAATGAAGGAATTAACTGATAAAACAGCTTCTTACTTTCTTTCATTAGGCATAAAGAAAGACGATAAAGTAATGGTTATCCTGAAACGCAGATATGAGTTCTGGCTCACCATTATTGCACTGCACAAAATTGGAGCAGTTATTATTCCTGCCACTCACTTACTAACAAAAAAAGATATAGTATATCGTAATAATGCAGCCGACATTATGACTATTGTGGCTGATGGCGATGAACTGATTATTGGTCACATCAATGATGCCATGCCGGAATCTCCGTCAATGGTGCATCGTATATCCATTGGACCGGTTATTCCTGAAGGATGGGAAGATTTCCACAAAGGAATAGATAATGCGGCACCATTCGTTCGTCCGGAACATGTGAACGATAATGATGACATTATGCTTATCAGCTTTACTTCCGGTACAACAGGTAATGCTAAAATGGTGGCACATACTTTTATTTATCCACTGGGACATATTGTCACTGCTAAATATTGGCACAATCTTCATGAAGGAAGTTTGCACCTAACCATTGCCGATACCGGTTGGTTAAAGGCTCTTTGGGGAAAGCTTTACGGACAGTGGATTGTTGGAGCAACAGTCTTTGTTTACGATCATGAGAAATTTACTCCTGCAAATATGTTGCAGAAGATACACGATTATCACATCACTTCTCTTTGCGCTCCTCCTACCATCTTCCGTTTCCTGATTCGTGAAGATCTGACTAAATATGATCTTTCATCTTTGGAATATTGTGAGATTGCAGGTGAAGCATTGAACCCGGCAGTTTATGATCAGTTCTACCAGTTAACAGGAATCAAGCTCAGAGAAGGTTACGGACAGAGTGAAACTACAGTTGTAGTATTTACTTCCCCATGGATGGAGCCGAAGCCCGGAAGTATGGGTGTTCCTAGTCCAAATTATGATGTTGATTTACTTACACCGGATGGAAGATCTGCTGAGGAAGGAGAACAAGGCCAAATCGTGATCCATTTGGACAAGGCTTTCCCTATTGGCTTGAGTAAAGAATATTACAGAAATGAAGAGCTAACAAAAGAGGCTTATCATGATAATAAGTATTATACAGGTGACTTAGCCTGGAGAGACCAGGATGGCTATTTGTGGTTTGTAGGTCGTGCGGATGATGTGATTAAGAGTTCCGGTTACCGTATCGGACCATTCGAAGTGGAAAGTGCTTTGATGACTCACCCCGCTGTAGTAGAATGTGCCATTACCGGCGTTCCTGATGAGATTCGTGGACAGGTAGTAAAGGCAACAATCATTCTTTCCAAGGAATACAAAGCTAAGGCAGGTGATGAACTAGCGAAAGAACTTCAGGATCATGTGAAGAAGGTTACTGCTCCTTATAAGTATCCTCGTGTGATTGAGTTTGTTGACGAACTACCAAAAACAATTAGTGGTAAGATTCGTCGTGTGGAAATTCGTGATAAAGATAAAGATGCAAAGAAGTAATTGATACTTTATAAATATAGGAAAAAGGCATTCCGAAATTAATCGGGATGTCTTTTTTGTTTATATTTGTAGCGATTATAAAAATATGATGCAGAACAGAATAATAAATTATTTGAAACAACCCTACCCAAGCAATATTGGAAGATTCAAGATGGTTGTGATTTCCTCTTTGCTTGTATTTTTCCTGCTTGCTGTTTTCCAGCCTTTTGGAATCAGTAATATAAAGGAATATAAGTTCGTGATTTTGCTGGGGTATATGCTTGTCACTTTTTTATCCCTTTCTGTTCTCTCTTTTCTATTTCCAGCTTTGTGGAAGAGCTATTATAAGGAATCAAACTGGACTGTAGGCAAGGAAATGCTCAACTTATTGCTTACCGTTCTTACAATTGGTCTTGGTAATTCCTTTTATTCCTTTTTGTGTTTCTCTACCAGGTTCGATTTAATCACTATTGCATTCTATCTTGTAGTCACTCTTATAGTCTCTGTTTTCCCTGTAACTCTGTTTATCATTTTAAGACAAAACAGATTGCTTTCAAGAAACCTGCAGGCGGTAACTGAGATGAATCAAAAACTGGTTGTAGCAAAGGTCCCTTCTTCTCTGCCGGAAAGAGTGGTAACCATAGAAGGTAACGGAAAGGAAACGCTCGATATAGAGGTGGGAGCTTTCCTCTTTGCTGAGTCGAATGGTAATTACATCAACGTGTTTTTTTCTACTGAAGGCAAGGTTAAGAAGAAGGTGATGCGTTGTACCATGAAGCAGATGGAAGATACTTTTGCTGAGTTTCCGTTTATTGTGAAGTGTCACAGAGCTTTTATGGTGAATACAGATACCATCGAAAAGGTAAAAGGAAACTCTCAGGGGTATAGGCTACTACTATCCGGAGTAGAGGATGAGATTCCTGTTTCACGTGCTTATTCCAAACAGCTGAAGGATATTATAGACTATAATCCCGAACAATAATCCTTATCCGTTCGTCACTGATTTATGCAATTCGTCACAACTAGCTGACTGATTGTCACATACCAAGGCTGAATATCCCATTAATTTTATCTATTAATATCTTTCATCTATGTTTGCTGCATCAAACTAAATGCGTGAACAAGATGAAAAGGATCTCTATTTTTATAGTTTTTGTTTTTATTGCTGTATTAACAGCCTTTGCCCAACAGCGGGTGATTGAAGGACAGGTTTTGGATGAACATTCAAAGCCAATGGAAAATGCCAATGTATTTATAAAAGGAACAACAGAGGGAACGGGCAGCGATGCCGGCGGTCATTTCAGATTAATTACAGGTCAGAAAGGTGAAATCGTGATTTGTGTGATGATGCTTGGTTATTCTGAATTCACGGTAACTGTGAAAGAGGGAGAGAAGGCACCGTTGATTATTAAAATGAAACCAGATAATGTTTCTCTTGATGATGTTGTGGTGGTTGCCGGTAACTTTAAACTTAAAGGAAATAGCCAGTGGGGAGGAATGTCTGCTGTGGATATTGCAACAACGGGTGGCTCTTCGGGCGATTTATATCGCTCTCTTCAAACCTTGCCGGGCACACAGATAGTGGGAGAAACCGGACGGCTGTATGTGAGGGGAGGGGAAAGTACCGAATCGCAGACCTATATTGATGAAATGCACGTTTTGTCTCCTTATACTAACACTGGTGCAAATGAGCCTGTTCGCGGACGTTACTCTCCGTTTATGTTTGAAGGTGTGAACTTCTCAACAGGTGGTTATTCTTCTGAATATGCACAAGGATTGTCGAGTGTGTTACCACTTTCAACAAAAGATGTAAGCTCCATTTCTAAAATAGGTGTGAATCCTTCCATAGTAGGATTAGGTGGTGGAGGTACGCAATCCTTTTCAAAAGGTTCTGTTTCTCTAAGTCTGAATTATGAGGATCTTGGTCCATACGAATCTTTGTTTCCTGACAGAATGGATTGGATAAAGCCATACAAAATGTTCTCAGGCGGAACTCAGATGAGGTTTAATCCTAATGATAATACTGTTTTCAAGACCTATGTGGGATATGACAGGACTTCTTTTGCATACCACACAAATCCTCTGTTGGAGAACTCGTTACGCAATCTTGGGCTGAACGAGGATAATCTGTATATCAATTCTACTTTTAGGAAAGATATGCACTCAGGTTACAAGTTCTTTGCCGGAGGTGCTTTCTCTTTCAAAAAGCAGAATATTGATAATGCGCTTTCTCAAGGCGACTTCTTTGGAGAAAAAGAGTGGGAGATGCATCTGAAGTCGAAAGTTACAAAGAGGTTTACTGATTTCCTGAAGCTGAATATTGGTGCTGAAAGTCTCATAAGACATTACCAGATGTGCTATGATGATTCATTGGCACAAAGGTATAGCATCAACCATTCCATAAATGGATTATTTGCTGTAGCTACCTTAAGTCTTACCGGAAATCTGAATGCAGAGTTTTCTTCAAGAGCCGAATATACAACTCTTAACAGCAGTTGGAATTATGCGCCCAGACTGGCATTGACATACAACCTTAACGGGTTTCATATCTCCGGTATAGTGGGCCGTTATAATCAGTTACCGGAGAATACCTACCTTATAAGAAACAAAGACTTATCTTCTGAAGGATGCACTCATTACATTGCAGGTCTTTACCATGAAAAGAAAGATAAAATATATCGTATTGAGGCTTATTACAAGAAATACGACAATCTGGTCCTTAAGAATTCAAATACCTATAATTCTGATGGATACGGTTACAGCAAAGGAGTTGATCTGTTCTTTAACGATCGTTCTTTATTCAAGAACCTGGAATATATGCTGGCTTACTCATATAATCTTTCGAAAAGAAAATACCTGGATTTTTCAGAACTTACTACGCCTCAGTTTGGTACAAAGCATAATGCAACTATTTCATTGAAGTACAATATACCATCACTTAAAACAATTTGGGGCATCACTAACCGCTTTGCCAGTGGCAGACCATATCATGATCCTGAAAAAACCGGATTGATGAATGCAACTACCAAGCCTTTCAATAGTCTGGATATAAGTCTCACCTACCTGGCTAGTAAGCGCGTTATTGTGTATGCCTCCGCTTCTAATCTGCTTGGCAGGAAAAACGTGTTTAACTATTCGTATTCCAAACCATCGGGAGAAGCAGGTAGTTATCAGGCTACTCCGGTAACTTCTTCAAGTGACCATTTCTTCTATGTAGGTATATTTATTACCCTCAGTGGGAAAGCAGCTTATGATGTGTCTAACTTTTAATTATAAACCTTTAAAAATGAATCAAGATGACAACAATTGAATCTTTCTTAGTCGCTATTTTATTTATGATTTCATCAAGCATCTGTGCCCAGGATCTTTCTGCAGTAGTAACTGATGTGAATAAAGCAAATTCAGAAAAAGAGTATGTAACTGTAAGGAGTGAACTGGAGAGGCTTTGCATGCAATCTCCCGGAGAGTGGCTCCCTTATTACTACATGGCCTATACTGATGTGCAACTTTCATTTAGAACCCCATCCAGAGAGAGTCGGCTAAAGTATATCAATGATGCTGAAAGTTATCTGAAGAAGCTGGCCGACAAGCCAGATGCTGATGCTTCTGAGGTATATACTCTCAAAGGATACAGGCTCTATGCATTGATAGCATTCGATCCTCAAACTAACGGACCTAAATATTTTGGTGAAGTGACTCAGAATTATCAAAAAGCACTTGAACTGAATCCTGATAATCCACGCGCTATCATGCTGCGGGCTATGTTTAATAACGATATGGCGAAATTTATGCACCGAAACTATGAGAACTTTGAAGCTGAAATAAGTAAGGCTACATCCCTTTTTGCCCGTAATAATGGACTACCTAATCATCCTTCATGGGGAAAAGAATGGATAGATAATAAATTGATTGTTAAGTGATTGCAAAAAGGGTTGCTGTAGTGCTAATCTATCTTAAAATATACATTTTCCAATGAGGTATTTTATTTGTATAGATCAATGCTAATGACACTTACATTTAGAGTGTTACGGTTTCTTCATTGCTTTGGAATGAATGTTACAATTAGACTAAGAGCTTTTATCTGTTTAATATGTAATAACTATTTAAGAAACAGGAACGCTGTTTTTGTTTCTTAGATTTGTTTTAAAGTGTTTAAATCCTGTTATACACTATTAATATGTTATTGAAATAGAGTAAGCTTATTGTATTCTTTATTTTGTTATATATAGCGTCAATAATAACTCCTTTAAGAGTTGCCGTAAGAACAATAAGGATTGCTAAGTGCTTAAGTAATAAATGATTAATATGAGTGTATAATTTACATTCATTTATATACAACGTTTGCATAAAAGATTGCTTAAATGTATTTGCCCCATTTTGTTGGTGACTATTTTTCTACTTATATTTGCGAGGTAATCAATTTATTTTTTACCAAAATGAAAACAACAAAAGTATCGTTAATTGATGTATTTTCAGGTTCTCCATGGGAAGTGGAACTTATTAAAGGTTTATTAGAGAAAGCAAACGTGCAAACTCAGGTGAAGGATGAAGCCGAAATGAGAGTTGCTGTTCCCAGTGAGAGCTATACTACCGCAATGAAGGTCCTGGCCAGTCGTATCTGATAAATATAAATAAGTTCTTCCGGAATCACTTTTTATCTTTTTAATTGTTATATTTGTGTATGATGTGTATAAACTAATACTTAAATATTATGAATGGAGGAGATAAGGTTCCTTTAGTAGAAGTCTTTTTTGGCTCTCCCTGGGAGGCTGAATTAGTGAAAGGCTTATTGGAAAGTGTTGGCATTCAGGCTGCATTAAAGAATTATAATCTGGTTAATTTTGCACCGTCTCAAGATACCGGTTTTGGAACTGGTGGAGGTATTAGTGTCATTGTGTCTGCCGACGATTATGAAACAGCAAGTGAGATTGTTGCTACAAGAGAAAGCGCAGAGTGATAAATAGTTCATACTTAATCCTTTACGGTATTCGGGATTTATGCAGTTGTAATACAAATACTAATTCTGTCTGTTTTCAGGCATAAATCATTCCTTTATCGCAACAAGTTTGTCTTTTTAATTGTTATGTTTTTAGATAGAGTATTAATCTTTAAATAATAGTAATTATGATTGCAGATGATAACACTCCTCTAGTAGAGGTTTTTACGGGAACGCCTTGGGAGGCCGAATTAGTGAAAGGTTTATTGGAAAGTGCTGGCATTGAAGCTGCATTAAAGGATGATAATCTAGGGAGCATGGCACCATCGATGTCTGTAAATGTAGGTATGGGTGGCATGAGGGTTATTGTGGCTGCAGAAGATTACGAAGTTGCCAGTCAGTTAGTGGAAACTCGGGAGAATAAGAAATAAAAAGAATTTGAATCGCCACAGATTAGATTTTTGATAAGATTTATCCTGCAAAAGGAGCTTATCAGATATTTAATCTGTGGCGATTTATTTTGTGCAATTATTGCTGAATTGTTTTCAGGTATGCTTCAATTCTATCCATCGCTTCCTTGATGTTCTCAAGGGAATTGGCATACGAGAAACGGATATATCCTTCACCCGATGTGCCAAAATCTACTCCTGGAGTTACACCAACGTGGGCATGTTCCAGTATGTCGAAAGCAAACTTATAAGAATCTTTAGTAAACTTGCGGGCATCGCAGAAAATATAAAAAGCACCTTTTGGTTCTGCATCAATTTTGAATCCCATCTCCTTTAAGCGGGAAATCATGTAAACACGTCGTTCGTTGTAGATCGTTTTCATACGTTCTACATCTTCCGTGGCTTCGTTCAGTGCAGCTATTCCTGCTTGCTGAGCTACGCTGGGTGCACAGATAAACAAGTTCTGTTGCAGTTTCTGCAGCGGACGGATATATTCTTTCGGAGCAATGAGATATCCTAAGCGAAGTCCCGTCATTGCAAACCGTTTAGAGAATCCGTTCAACACAAAAGCTTTGTCTGTAAATTCAAGAATGCTTCTTGCTCTGCCTTCGTAAACCAGGCCGTGATAAATCTCATCAGATATTACCGGAACTCCAAGAGTCGCAATTTCTTTAAGGAAAGAGTCTTCAAGAAGTGTTCCTGTTGGATTCATCGGAGAATTAATAAATATTCCACGGGTGCGTGGCGTAATGCTCTTCTTTATGTCTTCAATGTCATACTGAAAACCGCTTGAAGCCCGTAAAGGAACCAACACAGGATTGGCATGCGCCGCCAGTGTAAAGTTGCGGTAGCAGGCATAACCCGGATTAGACATAATTACTTCACTTTCCGGCTCACAAAGCAGCATAAGTATCAGCAATATAGCGGGTGATGAACCCGATGTTACAACAATACATTCAGGGTCTACTGTTACGTTATACTCTTTCATGTAAAAGTCGGCAATAGCTTTCCGTAAATCAGGATGCCCCAATGAATGAGTATAGTGAGTGTGATGCTTGTCATAAGCAGCCTTTGCTGCCTGAGCCACACATTCCGGAATATCAAAGTCGGGCTCGCCAACTTCCAGATGGATAATAGAGATTCCCTGTTTTTGCATTTCGTTTGCTTTCTCCAAAACATCCATTACAATAAACGGGGTAATCTGTTCCACTTGAGGGTTTGTTGTTCTCATTTTAGATTATTTGGGTACAAAAATATAAAAAAACAGTGGAGAAAGCTTCCTGTTTGCTCTATTTTAATATTTCTCTAAAGGATATTTAAGAATTATGAACCAATAACTTCTCTAAGAAATTACTGCACTCTGCTCACAAATCGATTATAATTCCTATATTTGTACTTCTAATTTATAACAAGATGGCATATCAATTTACAAGAATTGCAGTAAAGATAGGCAGTAATGTATTGACACGTAAGGATGGTACACTTGATATCACCCGCATGTCTGCTTTAGTCGATCAGATAGCCGAGCTGCGAAAATCAGGAGTGGAGGTTATTCTTATCTCTTCCGGTGCGGTTGCTTCGGGAAGAAGTGAGATCCGTGCTTCCAAGAAGCTGGACAGTGTGGATCAGCGTCAGCTGTTCTCCGCAGTGGGACAGGCCAAACTGATAAACCGTTATTACGAATTGTTCAGGGAACATAAAATTCCTGTGGGACAGGTGCTCACCACCAAAGAGAATTTCGGTACCAGACGTCACTACCTCAATCAGAAGAACTGCATGACGGTGATGCTCGAGAATGGAGTAATCCCCATAGTCAACGAAAATGACACCATTTCCGTATCCGAACTGATGTTTACCGATAATGATGAACTCTCCGGACTGATAGCCAGTATGATGGATGCTCAGGCACTTATTATTCTTAGCAATATTGACGGAATCTATAACGGTTCACCTTCTGATCCCGATTCTTCTGTTATTGAAGAGGTGGAACATGGGAAAGACCTTTCTGACTATATACAAACAGAAAAATCCGGTTTTGGACGAGGCGGAATGCTTACCAAGACAAATATAGCCCGCAAAGTGGCAGATGAAGGAATCACTGTGATTATTGCCAATGGCAAAAAAGAAAATATACTGGTTGATTTACTTAAGAAACCGAAAACAACAGTCTGTACCCGTTTTGTGCCTTCCCCTCAGGAAGTATCGAGCATAAAAAAATGGATTGCGCATAGTGAAGGCTTTGCCAAAGGCGAGTTGCACATTAACGAACAGGCTACCCGGATTATTAATTCAAACAAGGCGGTAAGTATTCTTCCCGTTGGAGTTACACGGATTGAGGGCGAATTTGAGAAAGACGATATTGTTCGCATCATTGACTTTAAAGGCAGACAGATAGGAGTGGGCAAGGCTTCCTTCGATTCTGATGAAGCAAGAGAGATGATAGGCAAACATGGTCTGAAGCCAATAGTACATTACGATTATCTTTATATAGAATAAAATCTAATTATTGACGAATGATGGATTTAAAAGGAACTTTTCAGGCTGTTCAGTCGGCAAGCAGAAAGCTTGCTTTTCTGAATGATCACCAAATCAACGAGATATTGGTTGCATTGGCCAATGAAGCCGAAGCGCAAACTTCGCTAATTCTTTCCGGAAACCAGAAAGACCTGGCAAAGATGGAGACGAGTAATCCCAAGTACGACCGCTTGATGCTTACCGAAGAACGTATCAAAGGGATAGCAAATGATATTCGCAATGTAGCAACACTTCCTTCACCGCTTGGACGTACATTGCTGAAAACTACCCGTCCCAATGGGATAGAACTATCAAAAATAAGCGTTCCATTTGGTGTAATAGGTATAATCTACGAAGCTCGCCCCAATGTTAGTTTTGATGTGTTCTCCTTATGCCTGAAAAGTGGTAATGCCTGTGTGCTGAAAGGTGGAAGTGATGCCGATTATTCCAATCGGGCAATTGTAAAGATCATCCATTCTGTTCTGGAAAAGTTTGGAGTTGATACTCATGTAGTTGAACTCCTTCCGGCCGACAGAGAGGCAACCGCTCAGTTGCTGAATGCTGTGGGTTACGTAGACTTGCTTATTCCTCGCGGAAGCAGCAGCCTGATTCAGTTTGTCCGTCAGCATGCCACCATTCCTGTTATTGAAACAGGAGCCGGCGTGTGCCACACCTATTTTGATGAATTTGGCGATCTTAAAAAAGGTGCTGCCATTATCAATAATGCAAAGACCCGTAGGGTAAGTGTCTGCAATGCGCTCGATTGTGTCATTGTTCATGAAAAACGCTTGTCAGATCTTCCTTCTCTTTGCGAACCTTTGCAGAAAAGCAAAGTGGTGATTTATGCCGATGAACAAGCTTATAAAGCATTGGAAGGACATTATCCTGCCAATTTGCTGAAACCAGCTACACCAGACAGTTACGGCACAGAATTCCTCTCTTACACCATGTCTGTAAAGAGTGTGAAAGATATAAATGAAGCCCTTGAACACATCTTCAAAAACGGTTCCAAGCACAGTGAATGCATTGTGACGGAGAATGCTGAGAATGCCGGTCTGTTCACAAAATCAGTTGATGCCGCTTGCGTTTATACCAACGTTTCTACCGCATTTACTGATGGCGCACAGTTTGGCCTTGGAGCGGAAATAGGTATCAGTACCCAGAAACTTCATGCCCGCGGACCAATGGGACTCGAAGAGCTGACATCCTATAAATGGATTGTTAAAGGAGATGGTCAGGTAAGACAATAATCATTAGATAATAAAATAAAAAAGAAACAATATGAGACATTTTACTAATGTGCACGATTTAGGTGATCTGCAGTCAGCTTTGAAAGAAGCTTTTGAGATAAAGAAAGATCGTTTCAAATATGTAGAGTTAGGAAGAAACAAAACTCTCTTAATGATATTCTTCAATTCCAGCCTTCGTACCCGTTTGAGTACACAAAAGGCAGCCATGAATCTTGGAATGAACGTTATGGTGCTCGATGTTAATCAGGGAGCATGGAAACTGGAAACAGAGAGGGGAGTAATTATGGACGGTGATAAGACAGAGCATCTTCTGGAAGCCATTCCGGTAATGGGTTGCTACTGCGATATTATCGGTGTACGTTCTTTCGCTCGTTTTGAAAGTAAAAACGATGATTATAATGAAATCATTATCAATCAGTTTATCAAATATTCCGGTCGCCCTGTATTCTCTATGGAAGCGGCAACCCGCCATCCATTACAGAGCTTTGCGGACTTAATCACCATTGAAGAATATAAGAAAACCGAACGTCCTAAGGTAGTCATGACCTGGGCTCCGCATCCACGTCCACTTCCACAGGCAGTGCCAAACTCTTTTGCAGAGTGGATGAATGCTACAGATTATGAATTCGTAATTACCCATCCAAAAGGATATAAACTTGCTGACCAATTTGTGGGCAATGCAAGAGTGGAATACGATCAGATGAAAGCTTTGGAAGGAGCCGACTTTGTATATGCAAAGAGTTGGGGTGCTTATGAAGACGATTTCTACGGACGGGTATTGAGCAAAGACCGTGCATGGACAGTTAGTGCAGATCACATGGCTGTGACCAACAATGCCTACTTTATGCATTGCTTGCCGGTAAGAAGAAATATGATTGTGATGGACGATGTGATAGAAGGTCCGCAATCTATAGTAATTCCCGAAGCTGCCAACCGTGAGATCTCAGCAACGGTAGTAATTAAACGTATTTTGGAAGGGCTTGAATAAGCCCTTTCTTTTTTACTTAACTTGTTACTATGAAACACAAAAATTACCTTATTGCCTTTTTACTCACTCTGGTCTGTTCATGCTGTGCAGTTGCACAAAATGCCGCAACCTATCTCTATGAGTATAACATCCCTTATAAATCACAGGCAAAAGATACCTACGAGCAAAGTCGCTGTAAGCTCGATGTTTACTATCCAAAGAATAGTAAGAACTTTCCCACAATAGTGTGGTTTCATGGCGGCGGACTTGAAGGAGGTGAAAAGTACTTCCCCAAAGAACTTATGGATAAAGGCATTGCCATTATAGCTGTTAATTACCGTCTGAGTCCCAAAGCAACCAATCCGGCATATACAGATGATGCTGCAGCTGCCGTAGCATGGGCATTTAATAACATCCGCAAGTATGGAGGAAGTACGAAGCAGATATTTATTTCCGGTCATTCTGCCGGAGGCTATCTCACATTAATGCTAGGCCTTGATAAAAGCTACCTGGCAAAATATAATGTAGATGCCGATAGTGTGGCTGCCTATTTTCCAATCAGTGGTCAGACAACTACACATTACACCATTCGTAAAGAGCGGGGATTGCCTCTCGATTTGCCTGTCATAGATACTTATGCACCGTCCAATCATGCTCGTAAAGATGCTTCTCCTATGGTTCTAATTACCGGGGACCGAGATTTAGAGATGTCGGCACGCTATGAAGAAAATGCACATCTGGCTGCTGTGCTCAAATCAGTTGGGAATACTCATACCGAGTTGTATGAATTAAGCGGTTTTAATCATGGCACTGTTGTTGCACCAGCTTGTTATTTGATTGTTGAGCATATCAATAAGATGTGTAATAAGAAATAGACAGAAGGAATAAACTGATTAAATGTGTAATATGAGGATACATCATATAGCAATCTGGACTATACATCTGGAAGAGTTAAAACAGTTTTACTGTACTTATTTTAATGGAGTCAACAATGAGAAATACGTAAACGCTGCGAAAGGATTTGAATCGTATTTTATTCATTTTGACAATGGAACCTCTCTTGAGCTAATGAGACGTACTGATATTATTAAGCGTGCAGAAGGTGAACTACTTGGATATTGTCATCTAGCTTTCTCTTTAGACAGTAAAGTAGATGTTTTAGGGTTAACGGAACAATTGAAAAAGGATGGTTATCAGATTGTTGGTGAACCACGTGTTACAGGTGATGGCTCTTTTGAGAGTGTGGTGCTAGATGTGGACGGAAACAAGGTAGAATTGGTTTCTGAAGATTTCTAGATTTATATTTAACGCCTCAATGTAACTTCAGGTGTTAACGTAACAAGATACGTTATCGTGATATTATTAGTTGTGTCTTTGTAAGATAATTCTAGAGTAATTTGTTTTTGTATCGTATTCATTTAATTTTTATGATTTTGAGAAGAATATTATTGTTAGGCGTTATAACTTTCTGTTGATATGAATAAAAAAGTATTATATATTATTTGCTATTGTATTGCATTTCTTCTCTACATGGCATTATTTACTAGTGAGATAATATTAAAAGATAAACCTAATTATGGCCGAAATCTTATCATGATTGGATTATTCATATTTGGTACGTGGGGGTTCATCTATTTAATACGTAAAAAATAATATATTTCTTTTTGTGTCCCTCAAATTTAAAAGTAAGTATTAACTGCAAATTCAAATCCTTAGAAGTATGCCCGGGATTTTCCTTTATAAAAGTTAGTATTTCGCTTATTTTTTCGTTTCCCATTATGTATAAATTTAACTTAGGCTCACAAGTATATAAAATAAAGGCTCATTTTAGATCTGATTTGAGCCAAAAATGACAATGCTTTGAGCTTATTATTTAAGCACGAGAATAAACTTCAATAGAATCTTGTGCCTGGATCGTAGTTACACTTATTCTGAGAAGGCTATCGGTGTATAAAAAATCAAAAAGGATATTTGTATTATATGATGTTTACTTTATCTTTGGCTTACAATTATTTCAGCTTTTCCCTCAAGAACTCTTCCAATTCTTCCATCGAAATGTTTTTGGAAACAATCTTCCCCGTGTTGTCTATGAGAAAATTGGTTGGGGAAACGAAGATCGATAAACGATGTGCTTCTGTTCCGTTTTTGTCCCAGTATTGTTTCCAAACAAGTTTGTTTTCGGCAATCACTCTTTCCCAATCCGGCTTGTTCGCTATTTTATCTACTGATATGCCCACTATCTCAAATCCGTTATTGCCATATTGTTTGTACATATCCAGCATATTCGGAAACTGTCGTCGGCAAGGGCCACACCCGCTGTACCAGAAATCAACTAGTGTGTATTTATTACGAAGGAAAAGTGCCTGGGATAATTTCTCGTTGTTCTTATTTTGGCAATCAATAATTGGGAATGGTTGGCCAACTGAAAGTAGCTTGCCAATTTTTAGTCTTTCGCCTAAAACCTTGCCGGCATAACTCTCCCGGAGTGTATTCGAAAATGAGCTGTAGATGGAATCGAAGATGGGTTCGTAACCCCAACCCATTAAACGAATAAGGTTCCAGAATGCAATCTTCGAGTCGGGATTCTTTTGGGTATATGCCAATAATGTACTGTCGCTTTCCCGATACATTGCTTTTATTTCTTTATCCATTATATAGCTTATCTCTTTAGGTATTTGATAGTTATATTGCTTAAGTAGGCTATCGTATTTTTGATCAAACAATTTATCCTTTGCTATTATCTTTTGGTAAAAATGATCCTTTTTGGGATATTCCTCCAGCATGGTTTTATTATTCACCTTTGGCACAGTTCGGAAAGAATCGATATTGACAGAAACAGTTTGTACTCCTTTTTCTAATATGAAATCGGACGTGTAACCATTGTCGAAATGCAAAGATACTCCTTGCGCCTCTGGAATGTATCCCGAAATGGAGAATTTCTTATCCTTTATCCGAGCAACCAATTCTTTTGTTTTATTGGGGAGGTAATCAGAGTAAAACCAGAGATAAACTTTTCCGGAATCTGCCTTGATGATGCCGTCTATTCTGAAATTCGATGGCTGTTTGTTTTGAGCTGTTAAACTGGCTATCGATAAAAGCAAAGAAAGAGAGAATATAAAATACTTTTTCATTTCATAGATATTTTAAGTATAACTTCATGCTGTATCTATCTGGAAGAGAGCTAATATTTCCAGATAAGTTGCTTATAAATCAAAGATACAGTTATGAAAACAATTCACAATTTAATTAGCGCTATTTTTAACAAAAAAAATGTTATTGCTTATCAAGCAAAGATACAATTTTATTGAAGTAAAAAAATAATATCAATAAAATATTTTATTATAATCAAATTATTATAAAGTAATAATTATATTTGCATAATACATCAAGGATTAAAAAGCTATGATCAGGAACCCTTTTATTACAAGCGGTTATGTGTCTCAGGAATACTTCTGTGGCCGAAAGACTGAAAGCCAGAATTTTATTCAGGAAATAACCAATGGAAATAATCTGGCACTTATCTCTACCCGGAGAATGGAAAAGGCAGGATTGATTCAACACTGTTTTCAAAGCGAGGGAATCCGGAAAAACTACTATACTTTCTTTGTCGATATATATGCTACCAAATCATTGCGTGATTTTGTCTTTTCACTCAGCAAAGTAATTCTGGAAGGTTTGAAGCCCTTTGGGAAGAAGGCGTTGCAGCATTTCTGGGAAAGCGTAAAATCTCTTCAGGCAAGTGTGGCTTTTGATATAAATGGTAATCCGTCTTTGAATCTTGGATTAGGTGATATTCAGGCAGCAAATACTACTCTGGATGAGATTTTTCACTATCTGAATAATGCAAACAAACCATGTATTGTGGCTATTGATGAGTTTCAGCAGATTGCCAATTATGAGGAGGATAATATGGAAGCTCTTTTAAGAACATATATCCAGCACTGTAATAATGCGCATTTCATATTTGCCGGGAGTCAACGACATGTAATGGGGAATATATTTATGACTGCTTCCCGGCCTTTCTATCAAAGTGTTTCAATGATGCATCTTGAAAGCATCCCTTTACCTGAATATGTGGCATTTGCACAGCATCATTTTGAGAGTGATAGCAAACAAATAACTTCATCAGTAATTGAAGATGTCTATAACCGGTTTGAAGGTATTACCTGGTATATGCAGAAAATGCTTCATACTCTTTATAATATGACTTCTTTCGGTAGTACTTGTGATGTTGATATGTTGGATGAGGCCTTAGAGAGTGTTGTCGATTCTTTTAAATATACCTATTCTGAAATCCTTTTCCGTATGCCCGAAAAGCAAAAGGAACTATTGATTGCTATTACAAAAGAAGGGAAAGCGCAATCTATTACGTCGGGTGCATTTATTAAGAAGTATAAACTTGCATCTGCCAGCTCTGTGCAATCTGCTTTAAAAGGGTTGCTTGAAAAGGATTTTATAACTCACGAACAAGGTATATATCAAATTTATGACCGTTTTTTTGGCATTTGGCTAAAACAGAATTATTAAATTCTTCTTATGCTGGCCCTTACCTTAAATATATGTCAGACAAATTAGCTATTTTTGCTGGACAAAAAATAAAAGAATATGAAAAGATTATTTTTAATTACAACGTTTTTTTTATCCATGATGTTATACACCAATGGATTACATGCACAGACAACTGAGCCTAAGCTTGATCAGATTGAACTTCATAAACAACATTTGGGCACCTGGAAGTCAGTATATAATGATACTACGGAAACTTATGTATATACTCCTTACGGAAAAAGCGGTATTCAGGCAAGCTTTAAGAAAATATTCAAAGGCAAAATTTTATACCAGTGTCATCAGTTATGGGGGTATGACAAACATAGTAATAAAATGTTAATAATGCAGTTTGAAAAGACCTCTCCCAATACAACTATTTTTTTAAGTAGTTTTCCTTCTAAAAATACAAACGAAATAGTGCCGGTTATAATTACTGATGCCGATCACATCAGAAAGGGATATGAGGCGTGGAATGAGGTTTTTACATCACGTGATCTGTTTATACAAAATCACTTGTTGTATAACAAAACAATTAGAGTGCGCACGTTTATGCGTGTAAAATAAAGAAAAACTATAGAATCAGAATGTGGAAGTATAGCAGAAGCTGTTACTAAATGGTAAATGCTGACGTAAACAATAAGGCAGGGATTTATCCCTGCCTTATTGTTTATTCCCAAACTTCCTTCAAAACATCAAAAGCTGGGCATTCTTTAATTCTCTCCCAAGGATCAACTATGCCGTTATAATTCTTGTCCGGGCTCAAGTCTCGGTGACCAACAACTTTGCTGCCGGGAAATTGTTTCAATAACTTGCTTACCAATGTGTGCAGCGCTATCTGTTGAGACAGGGTGCGGGTATCGGCAGGTTTACCGTTTGTGTCCAATCCGCCTTCGTAGCAGATGCCGATGGACTTTGCGTTGTATCCGCGGGCATGAGCGCCTACCTCGTCGAGCGGTCGCATAGTTTCTACCCGTCCACTCTTGCGAATGTAGAAGTGATATCCCCACGAACTGAAGCCTCTTACTTTGTGTGCAGCGTTAATGTCTTGTGCTGTTACGTCTCTGTCGGCACGTGTTGCCGAACAATGAATCACTATCAAGTTAATTTCTCTCATAATCTTTATTCTTTGGTTTGCCTTGCTTTCACAAAGGCTGCTTTATTTTATCTGTTCTATTCTCTCAAATAACGGCATTGCCTTAGCCGGATATTTGCCGTAATTTCTCCAATGTTGAAATGCCGTAATTCTGTTTGCTGCTTCTTGTAAATCAAAGCTTTATAATCCGAAATGCCGTAAACCGTCAGTTTTAGGAATGCCGTAATTCTACTTTTTACAATTTCCGCACCGCCTTATCCGGACATTTGCCGTATTTTTTCCAACCTTGAAATGCCGTAATTCTGTTTGCTGCTTCTTGTAAATCAAGGTTTTATAATCCGAAATGCCGTAAACCGTCAGTTTTAGGAATGCCGTAATTCTACTTTTTACAATTCCCGCACCGCCTTATCCGGACATTTGCCGTATTTTTTACAACCTTGAAATGCCGTAATTCTGTTTGCTAATTCTTGTAAATCAAGGTTTTATAATCCGAAATGCCGTAACCCGTCAGTTTCAGGAATGCCGTAATTCTGCTTTTTACAATTCCAGCACCGCCTTGCCCTGACATTTGCCGTATTTTTTCCAACCCTGAAATGCCGTAATTTTGTTTTCCCCTGATTGTAAACCAAGGCTTTATATTCTTTAATGCCGTAAATCCTCTTTTTTAGGAATGCCGTAATTAGCCTTTTTATAATTCCTGTATTGCCTTATCCGGGTATTTGCCGTTATTTCTGAATTAGCAAAATGCCGTAATTCTTTAAATAGTCTGCTGAATGCCAGTTGTTTAAATTGTAAAATGCGGGAAAACTCCTTTTATAAGAGCTTTTCCCGCTTTTGGGCTACTGCCTGTCCTTACAGCTGGTTGCCAGACATTGCCCCTTCAGTGCAGTGTTGAATTATTTGCTTTTTTGGTGGTAATCCTATATCTTTGTTGCATGATTGAAAATTAAAACACTTATATCGATGAAAAAAGCATTATTACTGGCCAGAGTTTCAACTGAAAAACAACGTGAATCACTTGATACACAAGTAATTGAAATGAAAAGAGTTGCACAAGTATTCAATTATGATACTTTCGTAATTATAAAAGAAGTAGAATCAGCCTTAAAGCTTGATTATACAGATAGAAGTATAATTAAACAAGTAATGCAATGCTTAAATGAAGATTCAGAAATTGAAACAGTTGTTGTTTTTTCAATGACCAGATTAGGAAGAAAAAACTTTGACATTGTACAAGCTAAAGAAGCAATTACAAAATTAGGGGTAAACCTTATTATATGTAACCCTCAACCGCTTTCAATTCTTGATAAAGATGGAAAAGAAAATCAGTTTACATCAATGATATTTGACATATTGAAAAATATTGCAGCCTACGAAATGGACGAAAAATTTTCACGATTTGCAGCGGCAAAAGAACAAATGAAATTAGAAGGAAAATTTGTCGGTGGAAATTTATCTTATGCCTATAAAGTGGCAAAAAATAAGATGATTATTGAAGACACAACAATTATAGAGCAACTAAATATGACAAGGGCGGATGCTGTCAGATGGTTGTTTAAAGAATATGCGACAAGTAATAAGACTATCAAATATTACGCAGATTTTTTCAAATCTAATAACGTTATTGAACTAAGTAATAGAACTTCATTAACTAACATGTTAAATTGCGAAAATTACCTTGGAAAAAATAATTATATTCAAATTATTGATAATGATGTGTTTGAAAAAGTACAGCAAAAGAAAATGAAAAATGGTAATTATGTGAATGGTGTTAGAAACAGCAAAAAGAACGGACTGTTAAGAGGACTTGTTTTTTGCGGTGGTTGCGGTAATGCAATGTATTATAATCACGTACATAAATCTTATTATTGTATGAGTGCGGCCACAACTGGGGTTGAAAAAGATATAGAATGTAACGCAACCGCATTTATTAATAGCATAAGACTTGATGCAATTATTACCCATTTTGTTATGAATGATTTAAAAGATTATCAATCAACTTTAACAACTGATAAATTAGTATTAGATATTGAAGAAAAAGAAAAATTAATTAATGTTGAATTAATTGAAGTACAAAATATTGATAATGAACAGAATAGACTTAATAATATGTTTCAAAAGAATAGAGTAAATACAGAACTATATGACGAAGAATCAGCAAAACTGGACCAAAAAAAGACTAAATATGTAACAAGAATCGCAAATTTGAAAAATGAAATAGACATAATTAAAAGAGCAATAAAAAATATTGATGGTAAAATTGTTCTATCAAAAGAAAATATTCGAGAGGCTATTGATATATTTATTAGTAAGATAACAATTGTCAGCACTGACAAAAAATTTAATAAAATTATTCGGATAAAAACAAGGAATGGTAAAACATTTAACTTATTCATGAAATTACAAAGCAAATTGAAAAGTAACCGATATACTTATAAAATATTTGTTGGCGGAATTGAAATTAAAAGTAATAATAATGAATTATATGTTAATGATGAATTTAGAGATTTTGATGAATTTTTCAAAAATGGTTATAAGACTTTAAATGGTTATTTAACGACAGAAGCCAACGATTATACAGATATATATAATTATATTGTTTCAATCAATAAGTAATTATATCTTTGTGCAATTATTAACTTTAAATAAATCCCTAACCAGATTTTTTTAATAAATAAAGGGTATTACTATTTAATTAGTATTACCCTTTTTTCTTTCTTATTCTTCATTATTATTATTTGGTTTGAAACTGTTTAATTCCGAAAGCGGAATAAATGAAAGCTGATCAGGTTTATCAATTAACCAATAGTTATTTTTTTCACCTAAAAACTCTTTTTTTATCACATTATAGCCAATTTCCAGCGATTCAAAATCAAAATCCTTGTATTTTTTCAGAAATCTAATTAGTAATGTGTGCAACAGATCTTGTTCCTCTATATCGTTCAGATACTTATTATTAACTTCTCTTTGCTTGATTACATTTTTGTTACAATATTTTAGTAAATCATCATATTTTAATTCTATTATAGTGTTGATATTCATTGTTTTGTGTTGTTTTTCTTTGTTATTTTTTGGCTGGGTTGTGAATTTTCTGGTGACATTCTTTGCACAAACTCATTAAATTGCTGTAATCATAGAATAGTTGATATTTTAATTCTTCATTGTCTGTTGACATGAATGAAATAATGTGATGAATATCAACAGCAGCTGTTACTTTTTCACCATTTTTTAAACATTCCTCACAAAGTGGTTGATCTTGTAATTTTTGAAGTCTCAATTTGCGCCATCTTGTATTGTTATACCACTTTTTTCTTTCAGTTCTTTTTTCACTGTTTTCTGTTTGTCTCTTTTTTTTCGGTAATTTATTAATTGTAGGCATATATTATTGATTTATAGTGTTATTATTTTTTTAATATGTTTTTTTTATAAAAGTCTAAAGAATTATCATTATTACCAATAGAAATTAAATCAAATGCTAATATTTTTTTAAATTTTAAAATTGTTCTGATATAAGTTCCATCTGCTTGTTTTTTAAATTGATCTTTATCAACAATAAATAAAAAATCTACATAATAATCATGTAGAATATTATCAATACAATTGTGTGAGATTCTTGTATTAGTTGTTTTATCATAAATAACTAATTTTTCTATTGTATTTATTTTCATTGAAAATTTTAAACCTTTTTCATTTATTTCAGTTTTATATTTAAAATCTGATTCATTTAATATAATGAATTGATTTTCATTAATATCAATAATTATATTATTTATCATATCATCATTAATATGATCTAATGAATGATTATCAATCATATCTGAATAATCAACATATTTATTTATGATATTAAATTCGATTAAATAGCCAGATAATTCTTTTGTCTCTTTGTTGTAAGTGATTTTAGATAAGTGTTTTGTTTCCATTTTTTTTAATTTATGTTATTATTATATTATTGATTTATTGTGTTATTCTGGTAGCTGTCAATTACATTGTTCAAGTGAGTTTCATTCTTTTCAATCCAGTCTTTAATTATTGTCCTGATCAGTAATGAGCAATTTGTATTTAAAGCTTGTGACAATTCATTTAATTTTAGTTTTGAATAATTATCCAATCTTATACTAATTCTTTCCATTTTTTGTTTTATTTTTCTTTTGTTATTATTGTTTATTTTACCATATTTTTTTATACTTGTTATTTGATTCATCAAGTTTGTAATAATGACCATATATTTTGTTAAAAAAAAGTCTGTTGGTTGTATAATCATAGTCTTTGCCGAGCTCTTTATTTGATATATTAATATCAGTTTCTTTTCTGATTGGTAAGAACATTATTTCTTTGATGTCAAATATTATAAATTCTTTTTCTGAACCTAAAAAGTTGATATATATGCTTTTATCTGTTGTTGCACCTGTCAAGGCATTAAATTTTGCTGGCTCAATCATTATATCTTGATACTTATCAATATTTATATTTCTAGTCTTTAATTCAACTGTTAGTGATCTGTTTTTTATATCAATTGATGAATAATCAGTTCTGTTGTTTTCCTTTTCTTTGACCATTGATTTAAACCACTGTTGTGATGTGTGGCCTGTTAAGTACATTAAATAACTGTCACATATATTTTCTGATTTTCTGGCAAAATCTATAGTATTATTATCCCATTTACTTTTCATTTTTAAATATTTATACTATATTATTATTTATTGATATTAAACTTTGCAATATGGTTGCAATTGTTGATATAATTCATTTGTTCAGTGTGTCTATTATTATCAATAGATTGTCTTTCAATAGTTATAATTACGTTATTAGTAGTATATATTACACTAATTACTAGTAATAAGAAGAATGTTATAATTAATTTTTTCATGTTATATATTTTTTATTCTATATATAAATATGTAGTAGATTTGAAAAATTCACTTTTTCAAAAAATTATTTTCATCTTTTTTTAATTTTTTTTTCGTTACCAAAATTTATATGTGATTCCAGCACCAGCAGACCAGCCGAACCGAGCGTTATTCAAATTTGAATCAGTATTTAATCCGTACCCGCAAAACAGAGAAACACCCCATTTATTTTTTTTCTTTGATTTATCAATTACAACTACACTAGACAGATCATCAACAGTTACTGCATTGCTTGTTGTGTAAGCTTTAATGAGGTATTTGTTTTTATCCTCAATTATTGAATACTTTAGATTTAACTTGATTGAATTAGTGTCTAGTGATGTAACTATTTGATTACCTTTAATCTTGTTAGTGCCTGTAATGTGCTGGCTTATTGAACTATCTTTATAATCAAATCTAAATTTGTTTATTGAATCAGTTATTAAATTAGTTACCTGTTGCGGCTTGATAGCTACAGAAGTAGTTGTTGTAATAGCAGCTATTGTTTTGCTTTTGTCACTGATTGAGTTGTAGAATGATTTATCATACTTTTTTAAATCTTTCAATTTTTCAACTTGATATGATTTTTTTGAAAATTCAAATTCCTTAGTTTTTTTATTGAAAGACTTAGTAATTGAATCTGATTTAACCGTTAAGTTATAGTTTTCATTGTTTAATTTACTTAGTCGGTTATTGAAGTAAGTTAGAGTGATCAGATTTAACCCAATCAGTAGAATTATAAGATATAAAGATTTTTTACCCATAAAATGATTTATTTAGTTAGTTATTGAAGTTATTAATTAATTGTGCTGTTGAATAGCCTTAGAGCTGTTTTATTTGCCTTGTAGCTTGTTTTTCTAATTGAAATGATTGAGAGTGTCAGAAAGATAAAGAAAGGCTCTGAGAGCCTTAAAATGCTTTTTCCTCTGGTGTAGTTGAAATGATCTGTTATTTGTTGTTTGTGTCTTTCCTTTTTGCTTATTTATTTTATCTTAGTTGATATATAAATAAATGTAGGCCTGTAGGCTGTCTTTCCTTGTTTCTGAGAGATTTTAATGTAATAATCAATAAAAGTTATTGATAACAATGTAAAGAGGCTCTAAGAGCCTTAAAATACTATCTATTGAAATATTATCTTTCTTGTTTGTTTTTCCTCACTGGATTTAATAAAGAATAAAAGAAAAAAATGAGAATTGAAATATTATATTTCTTTGTCACCTGTTTAACTATCTCAATAGTTGATACATAAAGTTATTCTTTTGCCCTGTAACGGAGTTTAAAGGGCTTATTATATAATCTTATTGATATATCTAAAAAAGTGGCTCTATGAGCCTTAAATTACTTTCTATTGATATATTATATTTTGTTATTCAATTAACATAAATTAAAACATAAAAGTTGTTTTTCTCACTAGTTAATTGTATTATAATATTTAATATATAATTATCAATATAATAAATAAAATATAATTATAAATAATATAATATTATATATCAATATTATAGATTAATATATTAGATAAGTAAAAAGAAAATTTACATTTTTCTATTATATAATTATTTATATATATAATTTATTATTATTATTATATTCTTTATATATATTATTATTAATATTCTTAATTGTTAATGAAAATCATTAAGGTGGTATAATGAAAATCATTAAGGTGGTATAATGAAAATCATTAAGGTGGTATAATGAAAATCATTAAGGTAGTATAATGAAAATCATTAAGGTCTATTAATACTAAATTACTATGGTAAAAAATCCTATAGCAAATATTGATATATTCAACTTTTTTATTTCAAAATTTTATTTTCAAATTTAACATAAATTATTAAAATAGTTTTAATTTAAAGTTGTTATTTAAATAAATCATTAGTACATTTGTGATATATAAAAAATATATTAAATATTACAATTATTTTTTTTAAAAAAAGTGTTTTTTTTAAAACTCGTACATATTTATATATAGAAAAGATTAAAAATCTCTTTATACTGGGGGATTTGGTTAGTGGTTTTTCCAATCCCCCATATTTTTTTAAAAACCACAAAAAAAATAATTAAAGTAAAAAAAACCACAAAATGATTACAAATGAAAACAACACCGACAAAAAAACTATTGAATATTCATTCATAGCAATACCCAAAAAAATTAATATGTATTTAGATATCAATCAAAGAGCAATGTTTGCTTTATTGATTGATTATCAAAAAATGACAAAAAAAGAATGGTTTAGTATATCAATATCTTATATATGTAAGAATTTAGATATTGCAAATATGAAAGCACAAAAAATAATTAATGAACTAATATTAATTAATTGTATTTCAAAAAAAGTAACTAAAGGACAAACAAATGAATATACTATTAATAGCACTCTGGTTAATAGTTTCAATGAAAAAACTAATGAAGAAATCTTTATATTAAGAGAAGAAAAAAAGATGTTATTAAAAAATAATAAACAAACTACTACAGAAGCAATTGAAGCTGTTACAGAGGTTGCAGCACATGAACAAGATACTATTCAAGAAGAAATAATTGAAGCTGTTACAGAAGAACAAGAAGCTATTCAAAAAGAACCAGCAATTGAGGAAATTAAAACTATTCAAGAAGAAAAAATAATAACTATAAATAATTATAACATGGAACAAAATAAAGAAGTAATATCAAATGATCAAGAAAAAACAACTGAAAAACAAGTAATTAATGAATATCAATTTGGCATATTGCTAGAACAAAATGGTATAAATAAAAGAATGATACATTTAGTTAATGTGTATGAAAAACTAGGATTAAGTAAAATGATGAATAGTGAGAAAGAAGAATATAATAATTACATCATTCAATACAATTCTTTGCTGTCTAATTACCAATTAATCATATATTAACAATAGTTTAACAGTTTATTAACAATTTGGCGGCCGTTAATTTTTCCAAATACAAAATATTTAATTAAAGTTAAAATAATTGTTTATCAAAAAAAATGCCAGTACATTTGCCGCATAGAAATAAAAACAGCTATTTGTTTACTTCATTTCAAGTTTTTTATTTCTGTTTTTTTCAATTTAAATCAAAACAAAAGTATAGATTCTCAAATGTGAGGATGTGGGCAAAAAAAATCCACGTCCTCTTTTTGTGTCTGAAAAAAAATAAAATAATAGTGATTTTTTTTTGAAAAAAGATGAACTTTTGAAAAAATAAAACTATTTATATATAGAAAGAAAATTAACAAATTAAATAACAAAATTGGGGGATTAACAATCCCCCAACATAAATACAAAAACTATGAAAGAAAATAATTTACCTGTCATCCTTAAAAAAAAAGATAATAGAATATTAAGTCAATCCGAAAAAGAAATTCGAATAAAAGAACAGGCTGAAAAAGAAACTCGAATAAAAAAACAGTCTGAAAAAGAAATTCGAATAATAAATCAAAATAATTTCTGAAAAAAGTGAACTTTTAAAATCTCGCACATATTTATATATAGAAAAAAAAATAACAAATAAAAAAAAAATAATATGAAACCATTAAAAATGATTATTAAAGATGTAGCAGAACAAATTGTTGCTTCAACTGACATCAAAGATTTAGACAGAATGAAAAACAGAGTTGATTTTGCGGCTCATGGAATAGAGTATTTTATAATTCTTGCAACAGAATTAATTGAAGACAAAACTTATAATTCAATAAAAAATGATCTTGTTAGTTTATGTGAATACTTTGACAGTTTGCCGATTGAAGATAATAATAACTATCTATCAATGTTTAGACTTCATGTATATAACTTTATTGAAGATAAAATTGAAGAATAATAAGTAAAAGGGGCTGTAACAAGCCCCCAATACACACAATAATAAACTAGACTAAAAAATACATGATAAATATACAACAGACAGAATTAGAATCAAAATTTGATTTATTAATTAAAATGATTGACCAAAGAACTCAACTCCTTGGACTAGAATTAAGCTTATTAATTGAAAATGAATTCTCAGACATTAAGGATAAAGACACTGAAAAAGTAAATCAGTGCAAAAATAAAGTATATGATTATCTAACAGATACTTTGCCATCTTATAACTATAATTATAACTAAATAATAAAATATCTCTCAATATTTTTAAGGGTGTAACATTCATGTGTTGCACCTTTTTTTTGTCCTGTCAGCTAGTTTCACAACATTTTTATATATAAAAATGAAATAGAAATGGCAAAATATAAAATTGATGAAAAATTACAATCTGAAACAAAGGAATTTATTAAAAATGTACTGAAGAAATTAAAATCAGATGGTGAAAAAATAGATGATTCCTGGAATGCCTCATTATACCTAATGGCTGGTTATTATGACACTATAATTACATGTGATAAAGAACTATCAACTAGTGGTTTAACTGTCTTAGATCGGTTTAATAGTACTGTTGCACATCCTTTAATTAAGGTGAAAAATGATGCATCAATTCAATTGCAGAAGCTTTTAATTGAATTCCTATTGACTAAGAAATCAGCACTAAGAATCAATGATGTAACTAGTGAGGATGATTCACCACTTATGCAATTTGTAAATAATAAAAAAAAAGTTGAAACAAGATAATGACAGGTTATGAACAATATATTAATGATGTAGAATCAAACAATATTATAGCTTGTGAATTCATTAAATTAGCGGTTCAGCGATTCAGAACATTTCAGTCAAGAAGTGATATTTATTTTGATTCCGAAAAAGTTGCTGAAGTTATTCAATTTGTTGGTCTAATTAAGCATTTTAAAGGTGAATCCGCTGGCAAAAATTTCAAGCTTGAAAATTGGCAAGAATTTATAGTTGCAAATATTTTTGGCTGGAAATATAAACATAATAATCAGAGAGTTACTAAGAATGTATTTCTTTTTATGGCTCGAAAAAGTGGTAAATCTGCATTTGTTACAGCACTTTCTTTGTATTTATTAATCGCAGAGGGTGAAGCCAGTCCAGAGATCATTTTGGCGGCAAACAGTCGTGAACAAGCAAAAGACACACTCCTTAATACAACTGTTGAATTTTCCAAAGTTCTTGATTCAAATGAAAAATATATCAAAAATTACAGGAATGAAATAAAGTTCAAATCAAATAAGGGAAAAATTAAAGTTGTATCTGCTGACACAAGTAAGCTTGATGGGCTCAATACTAGTACCTTTATTATTGATGAATATCACGAGAGTAAAGATAATAAAATGTATTCAGTATTAAAATCATCACAAGGTAACAGACAACAGCCTTTAAGCATAATAATCACAACAGCAGGATTTAATTTACAATCACCTTGCTATGAGATGTTTACAACTGCAATTGACATACTAAGAAATACTAAGCAAGATGATTCATTTTTTTCTGCAATTTATACACTTGATGAAAATGACAACTGGGATGATGAAAGAGTTTGGATAAAGTCAAATCCTAATTTAAATATCACTGTATCAACTGATTATATTAAAGGTGAAGTATTGAGCGCAAAGAATAATTCAAGTAATGAAGTTGGGGTAAAGACAAAGAATTTGAATCTCTGGTGCTCATCTAATGAGGTGTGGTTGACACATGATACAATTGTAAAGAATTCAAAGAAACTTGATATTAAAGATTTTGCTGGTCAGGTGTGTTATTGTGGTGTAGACTTATCTTGTGTATCAGATTTAACCGCTGTTAGTTTTATGTTTTTTGATGAAAAAAATGATAAATATTCTTTTATTACCAAATATTATCTACCTCAGTCAGCATTAACAGAACATCAACAGAAAGAATATTACAAAAAGATGCACTATCAAAAACAGATAACAATGACAAATGGTAATGTTGTAGACTATAATTATATCAAAGAAGACCTTTTGAAAATTAATGAATTATGCCCTATTGCGGGTATATTCTATGACACATATAATGCAACCAGTTGGGCTATTGATTGCACCGATGCAGGGCTTAATCTAATTCCTTTTTCACAATCAAAAGCAAATTTTAATCGCCCGACCAAAGAATTAGAAAGGCTTATTAGATCAGATAAAGTTGTGATTGATAATAATTTATTAACTCAGTTCTGTTTTGATAATGTGGTTTTTCATCCTGATAATCACGATAATGTGAAGCCCGAAAAAACATGTAATAAAAACAAGATTGATGGCATAATATCAATGGTATCTGCATTAGGTGGATTTTTCACAATTCCAAAAGTTGATAATGATTTTGATTTGTTTGTGATTTAATTGTTTTTGTACATATATATATATATATAATAAGGTGGTAATTAATTTTATCACCTTTTTTTTGTCTGCTATTTTTCCAACATCTATTATATATAATTAAAAAAATAATAGAAATATGGGATTATTTTTCAACAATAAAAAATCAACAACAACTGAACAAGTAGAAGAAAGAAGCTTATTAACTGGTGCTTTGTCATTTAATTCAACTAGTTCATATATATCATCTAGTGCAATGCGATTAAGTGCTGTATATGCAGCATGTAATAGTATAAGTAATGCAGTGGCTTCTTTGCCTGTAAATATATATGAAATTGATGGAAATGGTTTTAAAAACATTAATTATCAACATCAATTATCAACTATCCTTAATAAACAACCATCCAGCAATTTATCAAGATTCAATTTTTTCAAGTTGATAATTTCCTCAGTGTTGTTAAAGGGAAATGGATATGCCGCAATAATTAGAGATTTAAAAGGTGATATAACTGCAATTAGATACTTACATTCTGAACAAGTTACGCCAAATTATAACTGGCAAACTGATACTATAATTTATTATGCAACAGGATTTAAGCAACCTATTCAATCTAAAGATATGTTGCATTTCTGGATGTATTCAAATGATTTAATTAATGGAGTATCAACAATTAGTTATGCTGTTAATTCGCTGAAGCTTGCAACCGATGCAAGTAATCACAGTCAGAATTTTTATAAGTCTGGGGCCGCATCCAGTGGACTATTGAAAACCGATATAAAATTAACCGACAGCCAAAAACAGCAAATTCGCCAGTCTTGGAATTATGCTTTTTCTGATCCTAATAGTTCAGGTATTGCGGTATTACCTTTAGGTGTTGATTATCAAGCAATTACCATCAATCCAAAAGATGCAATGCTTTTAGAATCACGTCAATTTGATGTAATTGAAATAGCCAGATTCTTTAATATTTCACCAATAAAATTATTTGACCTCACAAAAACTTCTTACAGTTCATTAGAGCAAACACAGCTTAGTTTTTTGGAAGATACTATAAACCCTTTCTTGATAATGTTGGAACAAGAATTAAACCGAAAACTATTTACATTACCAGAGCAATCAATTAATGAAATTCAATTTGATAGGTCTGCAATGTTAAGCACTGATAAACAATCACTTGCAGAATATTATAAATCAATGCTGGTTAACGGAATTATGACAATTAATGAAGTACGTAGAAGTCTAAACCTCAATGATATTGACAACGGTGATAACTTATTCATGCAACTCAATATGTCAACAATTAAGAACATAATTGAACAAACACCACCAGATCAGAAAGAATTAAAACAAAAAATTAAAGCAAAAATAGTTGCTGAAAGTGATAATAAAAATGGCTGACAATATAACAACATTATAATATATAAATGAAAATGGAAAAAGAAATAAGAAAAATACAACTAAGGGCGAATAATTCGGACAATAGAACTATTGATGGTTATGCATCTGTTTTCGCTTCTTTATCTGAAGACTTGGGAGGATTTCGTGAACTAGTTGATAAGAATGCATTTGCTGGAGTGATTGAAAAAAGTGATGTTTTTGCTTTACTGAATCACGATTCAAAGAGGGGAATTCTAGCAAGATCAAAAAATGGTACAGGAACACTTTCATTGTCAATTGATGATACAGGATTGAAATATTCATTTGAATCACCTGCAACAGCATTAGGTGATGAAGCAATTGAAATGATTAAAAGAGGTGATATAGATTCTAGTTCATTTGCATTTACTATTGAATCGGATAAATGGGATAAACAAGCAGATGGTACATACATAAGAACCATTTTAAAATTTGGTCAATTATTTGACATTTCACCAGTTTACCAACCAGCATATTCAGAAACTACAGCCTGTAAAAGATTTCTTGAAATTCAAGAAGAAAATAAAGAAATTCCTACTGAAATAGTTGAACAAGAAATTAAAGAATCAAAAGATAAAGTAATTGAAGAACAAACTATTGAAGTGGCTGAAGAATCAACCGAGCAAGTAGAAGAACAACCAATTGAATCAACTGAACAAGTTATTGAAGAAAATAAACAACCAGTTGAACCAACTGAACAAGTTATTGAAGAAAATAAACAACCAGTTGAACCAATAGAACAACTAATTGAATCAACTGATGAAGAAAGAAATAATGAAAAAAATGATGTTCAATCAGAAAAAAGAGAATTGAATATTGAAGAAAATAAAATAATAAAAAATAAAGAAAAAAGACAAATGGAAAATTTTAAATTAATTTCCGCAATTAATTCAATTGCCTCAAAAAGAGGTTTAACAGATGAGCAAAAAGAATTCTCAAATCTAGGTGCGCAAGAAGTAAGAAATATTGGTCAATCAATCGCAGGTGATATATATATTCCGATGAGTGAGCACCGTGATGTAATTGGTGCAACATCAGCTGGTTTTGGAATGGAAAATATTGGCGAAACAAAGAACTCATTAACAACTGCATTACAACCAAATTTAGTATTAATGGATGCTGGTGCAAAATTTATCACTGGTTTGATTAATGATTTTAGCTTACCTTCTTATGCGGGAACTAGTTCCTTATGGGCTGGAGAAAAAGCAAGTGCAACTGATGGTGCTGGTGCATTCTCTGAACAAATAATGCGCCCAAAAAGATTGACAACTTATGTTGATGTGTCATTACAATTTCTCGCACAGGACAGTAACAGTGCTAATGAACAATTAATTGAATCATTAAGAAATTCAATCTCACAAAAATTAGAATCTACAATTCTAGGAAATGTAACTGGTGCTACAATGCCAAATGGTTTATTTGCTGCAGGCGCAAATACAATTAGCGGTGTTACTTATGCTAATATTGTTAATCTAGAATCTCAACTTGAGGACAAAAATGTAAATGATTATTCATTTATAATTTCAAACAAAGCAAAATCAATACTTAAATCAACAGTAAGAAATCAGATGTCATTTATTTATGACAATAAAGAAGTAGATGCTTGCCCAGCTTATGTTACAGCTAATGTATATAACAAAGGTATAGTTGTAGCAGATTTTAAAAATTTATGGATCGGGCAATGGGGGCCAGTTGTATTAACAATTGATGAAAAATCACACATGACAGAGGGTGTTGTTAGAATCATAATCAATGGATTTTACGATGCTGCTTGGATTCGTCCAGCTTATGTTGTTGCTCAATTAGCATAATAAATAATAATAGTAAAAAATATTAATATGTACTTAACATTAAATCAAGCAAAAAAACACTTAAATATTGATGAATCTTTCATTGATGATGATGATTATATCAATGATCTAATTAGTGTCGCTGAATTAGCTGTTGAACTACATATTAATCAGTCACTTTCAGGATTAACCACTAGTACAAATGCTAGTGGCGAAACTGTAAATGTATTACCCGCACCGATTTTACATGCTATGTTGCTAATGATTGGTGGTTTATATTCAATCAGAGAGAATGTTTCTTTCACTGGCAAAGCAATTGCAATACCTTATAATTACCAATATCTGTTGGATTTTTATCAAAACTATTCAAACTAATGATAGCAGCTGGAACACTTAGATACATACTGAAATTCAAACAGTTAGAAGAAATTCAATCTGATTCTGGATTTATAACAAAATCAAAAATTGATTTATTCACAACCAGAGCCGCAAAGGTAAAATCAACTGGAAATTTTGGTCTTAATGCTAAAGAATTATTTCATGACAATGAATTAATTTTTAAAATCAGAAATAATAATTTACTGGTTGATGATCTGATAGTTGAATATAATAATAATGAATATAATATTACATTATTAGATTACAATGAGTTTGATAATTCGGTAACAATAACTTTACAAAAAGTAAATATTTAAAATGGATATAAATATTACAGTAAAAAATATTGAAAAAGTATTACAGAAAATCAATCTACTATCTGATATTGACAAAGATAAAACAGTAAAAGAGGGCTTAAAATCTGCAATTTCACTGTTTATAAATTCAGGTAAAACAAATCTTAGATCAAGATTAAAAAATGGTAAAGGTAGCACAGGTAATCTTTTAAAATCATTCAGAAACAAGGTAAAAAAAAATAAGCTTGGTGCTTTAGGTGGTTTTTCACAATTGGGTAATCACGCTCATTTAATCGACCAAGGAACACAAGAAAGATATACCAACAGCGGAAAGTTTACGGGCAAAGTTACTGGTAATCATTTTTGGGAAGATTCAATAAATTCAAATAGTGATTTAGCAATGAACAAAGTATATGATGGTATTGATAGAGCAATAACAAAGATAATCAACAGAAGTTAATGAGCAAGTTTTCAATTACAACAGACATAAGAAAAATATTAATAAATAATGAAGAATTAAAATCATTAATTGGAAATAAAATTTATCCTCTTTTCGCTCCAGACAATACACAGGGTGACTTCATTATATATTATCGTGATGAATACAGTAAAGAGTATGCAACTAGGGGAATAATTACCAATGAAAGTTGTAAAATCTGGATTGCTATTGTATCAGATAACTATGATAAATCAATACAAATTGCCGAAAAAGTAAATGACCTTGTTGATGGTATTCACACAGACAGTAATAATAATCAATATCAATGTAGACTTAAAGATTCAACTGAGGATTCAGCGGATAAAAAATACATTCAAATTTTAGTATTTGAAATTAGTTAAAAAATATAAATAATAAAAATAAAAAAATAAAATAATATGGCAGCATCTTATTCACAAACAGACTTGATAAAAGGTAACTCTTTGTTACTTTATGCCAACAGTAATCCTGTTGCATTCGCAAAGAGTTGTGACCTTTCAATTAGTTCAGACTCAATTGATTGTACTAATAAATTCAGCGGAAATTTCAAAACCGCAATTCCTGGGCAAATCAGTTACACAGTTAGTTCAGACTTTCTATTAACTTATGCAAGTGGTGACACTTCATTTGACACTTTGCTTGCAGTGCAACTTAGCGGTGGTACAATTCCTTTCACAATCGGAACAACTACAGATTCAGTTACTTTTGCGATGACGACTGGTAAATATTCAGGTACAGCAATAATTAAATCTATAAGCTTAAAAGCTGAAGAAAATGGAATTTGTTCTTGCTCATTATCATTGGATGGTACGGGAGCTTTAACAAAAGTATAACAGTTTAACAGTTTAATAATCAATTAAAAAATTAAAAGGTGGTGATTAAGTTCATCACCTTTTTTTGTGTCTCTATTTTACCACATTATTAATATATAATTAATAATATGATGGAAGATTTTAAATTAAAATTAACAATAAAATCAATAATAAAATGGGAGCAATTAACAGAATGTTCTTATCAATTATTTGATTATGAAAACATTGAACATATTAATAAACTACTCTATTGCATGTTAATATGTAATAATGATGAACATTTCGATTATGAAACCTTTCTTGAATCAATTAATAATCAATCAATTTCAAATAAAATATACAAACAATTAAATAAGGTTCTTTCATTTGATAACCAATTTTCAATTAAAAAAATAGTTGAAAATATTGATAGTCAATCAGATAATAATGAACCGCAATATATCAAAAATGTTGCTGCATTACTGGTCGTAAATGCTGGTTTATCAGCTAATTATGTAATGAATGAAATGACAATTAATGACATTGATTATTATATGAATGCTTATAATAATAAGATAAAACAAGATATGGAAAGCAACAGATTATGGACTTTTTTAAATGTAATCCCGCACATTGATTCAAAGAAAATCGATTCACCAGATAAATTTTTTCCTTTCCCTTGGGAGCTCGAAGCAACACAACAAGAACAAAAACAAACAATATCATCAATGAAAGATGAATTTGAAATGATGATGAAAAATACAAACAATAATAATTAAAGAGAAATAAGATAAATATATGGCTAACAATAATTTAAATTTTGCGGTTGCAATTAATTTACTGTCTGAAAATTTCAAAAAAGGGGTAATTGATGTAAAAACCAGTTTAAATAGTATTAAATCAACAGCTTTACAAGTTGCTGGGGTGTTTGGTCTTGGCTTAGGTCTGAAAGCTTCAATTTCAAAAATGATTGAGATTGCAAAGGAAACAGGAACGGTTCAAAGAGCCCTTAAAGATGCATCTGGTAGCGCATTAGATTATGCAAAAAATCAGGAATATTTAAACACTATTGCAAATAAGTATCGAGTAAATCTCAATTCAATAACTGAAAGTTATGCAAAGTTTACTGCTTCGGCAAAGCTTGCAGGAATAAGCAACAAAGATCAACAATCACTGTTTGAGGGTTTAACAGCTAGTTTTAAATCAAATGGAATGAGTGGTGATAAACAAAATGTAATGCTGGATTCAATGAGTAAATTATTTATTAAAAATAATATACAAATTAAACCACTTATTGCAACTTTTGCTGAATCACCCAAATTGTTGGGCTTGATGGCTACTGCAATGGGTACAACTGTAGAGGGCTTAAAAGATATGTCAAAACATGGTAAACTATTATCATCTGACGTAATGCCAAAGTTTGCAGATCAATTGAAAAAAACATTCTCAAAAGTTGATACAACATCAATATCAAGTTCAATGAATGATATTGCAAATTCTTGGATTGCCTTAACAAAAAAACTAGAAGTTGGAAATATTTACAAAAAAATTGCAAATGGTTTTGCTGACTCATTTAAATATATTGTAACTAATTTTGATGATATATCAAGAAAATTAATTGATGTTGTTGGTACAATTTGGATTGGTAAAATGTTCAATACCATTAAGGCACAGTATAACGCAATCACACTTGCAGCAGAACAATCTTATGTTAATCAAGCAATCGCAGCGAGAAAGTCAACATTAGAACAAGAATTATTGTCCTCAACTTTAAGCAAGAAAAAACAAAGTGAATATGTTAAACAAGAAGTTGCAGCTACAAAAGCTTATGCATCTGAAGAATTTGCAGCCACTAAATACAGTAACACAGCTTCATTTGCCTATACTAAATTAACTAATAGTATTAAGGCAATGTTTAAAGCATTTGCCCCAATGTTGATAATTTCTGGACTTATTGAGTTAACACAAAGAACAATTGAATATTATAAATCAATCGAAAAAGCAAGAAATATTTACAAAGACTTTCAATCACAATCAAGTGCATTAACGGTTGGTAATGAGGAAATTGTAAAGCTTAAATCATTATTAAGTATATATAATGATAAATCAAAATCTGCATCAGCGGTTAACAACGCACAAACAGAAATGTTAAAAATGTTGGGTGTTGAAAAACAACATCAAACTGATATTAATAAGCTGGTAGGTGAAAGAATTAAGTTAATAGAAGCAGGTGCAAGGGTTGATTTTGATGTTCAGCAAAAATTACAGGCTCAAAAAGAAATTACTTCAATTTTCGCAAAATATGGTGGTAAAGAGGGACTTTTAAAAAAGGTTGATTCTGATAGAAGTAGTAAAGGAATATTAACAAAAAACTTTCAAACTGAAGCCGATATTGATCTGACTAAAATAAAACAGAATACTAAAGTAATTAAAACAATTGATACTAGATTACCGCAGGAATTAGCTTTATCATCCTCAGATAACTACACAGTAGGAACACCAGCAGAAAGTAAACATAAATTATCTAAATTAGAACAAGCAGAAAAAGATTACAATGACAATCTAATAATATATAGCAATCAGTTAGCAGCTGGAATTATTAATCAAAATAAACATAATCAATTAGTTGATGATTTAAATAAAAAATCAGCTGAAGAACTTGGTGGTTTGTTAGGTAATAAGGCAAAAGATAATTCAGTCTATCAAAAAGCAAAATCAGGAATTGATCATCCAACTTATACTGGAAAAATGCAAGTTGATGATTACATGTCAGTATATAACAAAGATATTGATAATATTAAACAAAAAAATGCAGCTGGTTATTATAAAGATGCAGATGAATATAAAGATGCTTTGTCAGATGCAACAAAATCAACAATTGATAATATTGCATCAATTAAAGGGCTAGATGTTGCAAGTAATGCAACTATTAAATCATTAATTGAATATAATAAAACATTACAAAAAGTTGAAAAAATAGATTATTCATTGCCTGTTAAACAAAAAGTAGATACAACTTTTGATTATAAAACAACAAATGAAGATAAAGCAATTGATAAATATAATCAAAATAAAGACTATATTAATAATTTACAAAACAAGCTTGAAGACATTGGAAAAACTAAAGGTGTTGATGATATAATTAAAAAAATACAGACAGCAAAAGGTGATTATAATTCATTAGTCAAAGATTTAGGTTCTGGAAGTGAACAATTAATTGTAGAGTTTGACAATGCAATTGTATATGAAAAAGATTTAAGAAAATCATTACAATTAACTGAAATTAGAAATGATATTAAAAACTTCAATAAAGAACTTAATGAGGGTTTATATTCAACCTCTAAAGACCTTGTTAATTCATTTCTTGATTTGCGTGATGCATGGCAATCGGTGGGTGATGCTTTTAATCACCATCAATCATCAATGCAAAAAATATTAACAATATGGAATGCGTTAACTGGCACAATTGATAGAATAATCTCATTAACTAAACAATTAAATCAACTTGAAAAATTATCAAATACTTTGTCAAAAGCAAAAGGTAAAGAATCATTAATAAAAAGTGGAAAAGATCAAGTTGACAATGTGAAAAAAGGTTCAATTGCTGTTGATCATTTAATGTCATTAGATGAATATAAATCATCTGATAAAGGTACTGATAAAGAATTAAAGAATGTAAAAGAGCTCGAAGCAGGAATTAAAGGTTTATCAGCTGTCAAAAAAACAGAAGCTGCAATTGATAATACATTAACAGCTACTAAGGTGGCTAATAGTAATTTAGCAACTGGAAATGAAGTAGTAAACACAGCAACAGAGTTGACAACATCAACCGCAAAAATTACAGCAAATACAGCAGTGGCAGGAACTGAGGCAGTTAAATCAACAGCTGGTTTACCTTTTCCAGCAAACTTAATTGCAGCAGGTTCAGCAGTTGCCGCAATTTTAGCTTTAATTAGTTCATTGCCAAAATTTGCAAATGGTGGTATAATTGGGGGCGGTTCAATATCTGGTGATAAATTACTGGCTAGGGTTAACAGCGGTGAAATGATCTTAAATCAAGGTCAGCAAAGCACTTTATTCGGGCTGTTAAATGGTCGTAATAATGGCACAACAACAACATCAACTGGCGGTGGTAAAGTTGAATTCCGCATTGATGGAAAGTCACTTAAAGGTGTACTTGATAACTATAATAATATTAAAGGTAAAGTAAAATAATATGATATATACAGGACAATTTAAGAATATAAATAATGTACTCTATCAAGTTGATATACAGGTAGATAATAACATTGCTGGCACTAGTGAAATAGTGTTCAGTGATGAACCATTTAGTGTTGAATATAATAACGGCTCAACAATTTATGAACCTCTAAAATTATCAAATGCAACATGTACAATTGTATCAAATAATTATCTATTTGATCTTTATTCAGCAACAGCACAAGGCAGCAAAATTACTTTAACAAATGTTGATAAAAATGTTATTGAATGGGTTGGATATATTACCCCTAACATCTACAACCAAGGTTGGGAAAACAACTTTGAAAAAATTGAAATAGAAGCAATTGACGGTTTATCAACATTGGATAATTACAAGTACTTTACAATTGATAATGATAATAAAAAAATCAAGTCTTTTCAGGACTTATTAATTCACTGTATTAAACAATGCAACTGTTATAAGAACATATATATCAATCAGAATTGTTATCTATCCAGCAAAGTAACAGACAATAGAATATATAATCAATTTATGTATTTATACAATTTTGGCGGGTTAACTGGTTATTTCCGTGCTACTTATCCAGTAAGTACAACTGTTAAGATAATTGTAAATGGTACAACTACTTATACCATAATGAAAGGAGAAACACAATCTGATGAAAAAAATAGTGTAAATAGTTTTGATTCTATTGTAATATCACCACATTCAGATGAAAACTATTGGTATGTTAAAACAGAAGCAGAAAATTATCCAGATATAATAAATATATTCAACAATATATATATTTCTGAACAAAATTTCTTTACCGATGATGATAAAAATGATGATAAAATAAAAGATGGCAAAACATATAAAGAAGTATTAATTGACTTAATGCAGTTCTTAGGCTATACAATAACGACTAATGGCGATTCTGTATATATACTTGATTATGATTATATTAAAGGTGGTTATGTAGATTATACATTATTATCAACATCTGATAATTGGTTAACTTATACCTCAACAGGAACAACAATATCTGATTCTCATTCTATTGTGTTAGATGATTTTAGAAAAAATGGCTCAAATATTGAATTAGATACAGTATACAATCAAATCAAAATTACAACCAATGAAAAAAAAATATCAGCTTTATTACCTGATTTTTTCAATGATGATTTTTTGACAAATGTTAAAAGTGATAATGCAAAATGGAATGATTATCAATCATTTAGCTTTAATGACAAAACATATTTATACAAGTATTACAAAAATAGTAATTATAAAAATCACTATTATAATAATGATGTTGACTGGACAGAACCAACAGTTAATTCAATTGATTATGATACTTTAATTAATAAAATTGGAGCTTCATTTATTCGGGTAACTAATTATGATGCAACTAAAGCAACACCAGCCAGCCTATCATTTAGTGATTATATATGTTTACATAGGCATCTGGAAGCCTATAATAATTCCTCAAATCAAACTCAATGGTCAACAACAAAAAATAAATTATATCCAGTACTTTCATTAAATGCTGGAACTGTTGCAGAAGCTGGCTATATATATAATGATTATTATCTAGTGATAAATGGTTCGGCTCTCTGGGATGATCGGGGCGGGGTTGCTTACTTTGATGACGGAATGGATAAAAGAAATAATGATGATAATTATAATGTAAATAATTTAAAATTAACTGCATCATTGAAAATAGGTAATAAATATTGGACTGGTGAAAACTGGCAAACTGGTGAAGCAACATTTAATATAATATTTGACAAAGGTGATCAAGACCACTTAAATTATTCTTTTTTCAATGTAAAAAACAATATACAATATAATGAGTGGATTGGTCAAAGTGGCCAAAAAATACCAATTATGGCGGCTGATCAATTGGTTGGCGATGTTGAATTTTCTTTATATAGTCCACAGGCTGTAGATAGTGCATACAGAGTTGATTGTGTGTGGTTGAAAGATTTCAAAATTGATCTAATTAAACCAGCTGAAAACATTAAAGATGATACTAATACAGAGTACAAGAATGTTATCAATAGTAACTTTGTCAATGAGTTTTCCGATTTGAATATAAATGTCATGAGTGACACCAACAAAGGATTAAATTATTCGGTTGTTCTTGAATATCCATCTAGTGAAATTGGATTCCAAAACAATCAATATATATGTACTAAAACTTTTGAAATTAACCAGAAAGCAGAGTTTAATTTAATTCAAAAATATGTTAATCAATACTCAACACCACGAAAAAAATTAAACTTGACACTTGATAATAATTATAATGTCTATACTTCATTTACATGTGATAAGTTTAATGATGATAAATTTATTGTCAATAAAATGTCAATTGATTATTATAATAACAATAATACATTAACAATAATCGAAAAAATATAAATAATTAACTCTATATAATAAGGTGGTGATTCAGTTCATCACCTTTTTTTTTGTGTCTCGAAAGAGCAACATATTATTATATAATAATCAATCAATGGAGTTCATAACCAGCAACATAAATAAAACAGGAACATTAATTAGTTCATTATCAACAGGTTCTGGCGGTGGTGGTACTTATACAGTGCCATCTTATTTATCATTGTCAACATCAACTGATATTATAATTAATGGAATTGCAAAAAAATATACAAATATAAATGGTACACATGGCGGTGTAACCGATTTAACAGCTAATTATTTAATCTCATCCAGCACTGGTAATACTAATAATGGTTGGATTTTTCAGCATTATAATACAACATCGGGAACAGCAAAAAATGTTGCATCAATTGATAATTCTGGTAATTTAACTGTTGATGGTTATATAGATTGTAATCTAATTGATTGTGGCAATTGGTAATAATAAAAATATAAAAAATATAAAAAATGGTAAAAGTAAAATTTAAAAATGCTGCAAAAACTGGTACAACAGCACCACTGGCGGCAAGCTTAGATTATGGTGAAATAAATATTAATTACAAAAAAGGTAATGAAAAAATATTTATCAAAAATGATGCAAATGAAGTTGTTGGATTAAATGACTTTGATGTTTTAATTAATAAACCACAATGGGTTGATTTACTGTCTGTTGATGGAAATGGAAATTTAAAAATTGATGCAAATGTATATTCAACAGGGGAATTAAGTGCATTTGGTTCGGCTACTGGTGGTACTGGTGGCGGTGGCGGTTTAATCTCATCTGTATTAGACAGTTCAGACTTGGGTGGTGCTTTTCTCGATACTGATTATGATAATACTTTCAATGCTTTTACAATTAATTCAATTAATAGTAATGTTAATTCAGCAACAGCAAGAATTGCAACTTTGGAGGGTGGTTCTGCTACTTCAATATCAACAGTAGGGAGTGGAAATGTAGTAACTTCATTAAGTAAAGCTGGTACAACAATTACAGCAACAAAAGGACTTATAGCAGTACTTGAGGGTGACAGCAGATTAACAGATGCAAGAAAAAATCCTAATTCATTAACATTTAGTGGCTATTCAACATTAAATTATGATGGTTCTTTGCCTGTAACAATTCCAATACCAACCAAAGTTTCACAATTAACAAATGATTCTGCTTTTCTAACAAGTATAAATAAATCACAAGTAGAAGCAGCCTTACAAGGTGTTGCAACAGGCCACACACATAATCAATATTTAACAGGAAATCAAACAGTTACACTTTCAGGTGATGCAACAGGAAATGGAACAACTGCAATTGCTGTTACCCTGGCTAATGTTGGAACAGCTGGAACATATAAGTCTGTAACAACTGATTCAAAGGGTAGAGTAATAAGCGGAACTAATCCAACGACCTTAGCAGGTTACGGAATTACTGACGCATTACCCGCAGCAGGTGGAACAATATCTGGAAACCTTGCAATTACAGGTAATCTAACATTGAATGGTTCTACCACGACAATCAATTCAACAACTGTAACCATTGATGATCCTGTTTTTCAAATTGGCGGTGACACATTACCAACAAGTGATGATAATAAAGATAGAGGTATACAATTTAATTACTATACAACAACAGGAAAAACAGGATTTTTTGGATTTGATGATTCAACAGGATATTTTACTTTCATTCCTGATGCAGTAAACACTGGTGAGGTTTTTTCAGGTTCACAAGGTGATATTCAAGCCGCAAATTTCCGTGGTAATTTAATTGGTTCAACTGCAACTTTAGGCTCAACACTTAATGTAACTGGTGCTGCAACTTTAGGTTCAACACTTAATGTAACATCTACAGTAACAGCCCCAACTTTTGTGGGTGCACTCTCAGGTAATGCAGCAACAGTAACCAAACTTGCAACACCAAGAAATATTGCACTAACTGGGGTGACAAATGGAAATGTTAATTTTGATGGCAGTGGTAATGTTACAATTGGTACAACTATTTCAAATGACAGTATCACTTTAGGAACTCATACAGTTGGAAATTATGCTGGTTCTGTTGCAGTATCTGGAACAGGTTTAAGTCTTACAGGTGCAGCAGGTGAGGGAACAGCATACACAATTACAAGTAATGCGACAAATGCCAATACTGCTAGTACTGTAGTAGCTAGAGATTCAAGTGGTAATTTCTCAGCTGGAACAATAACAGCTTCATTAAGTGGGAACGCAACAACATCAAGTAAAGCAACTCAAATAATGGTTGGTACTTGTGTAGTCGCCGCTGCAACAGTTCAAAAAGATGTTATTCTTTCTAACTTTGTTTTAGAGGGTGGAGCAAAAGCAATAATTAAATTTACCTATCAGGCTTGCGCTTCTGCAACATTGAATATAAATGGAACTGGAGCAAAAAATATTTACTACAATGGTTCATTAACTAGTGCTGCAAGCTGGGCAGATGGTGATTTGGTTGAGGTTCAATATGACGGTACACAATACCATATTATATTTGTTAACACCGACAATTCAACAGCTAAACCAGTGTTGGCGGGCGATGTAACAGGCAATGCAGCAACAACCACAAAGCTTGCAATAGCAAGAACTTTAACAATCAGCGGAACTGGTATAAGTTCAACAGGTGGTTCTTTTGATGGTTCAGGTAATGTTGCAATTGCAATGTCAATCGATACAATTGATTGCGGTACTTGGTAATAAATAATTGATTAATTAAATTAATATGTCACAATTAAAAATAAAAAATAGTACTAATTCATCAGCACCAGCCGCAACAGGCATAACCGCTGGTGAATTGGCTATCTGTACACTTTCAGGTAGTGAAAAACTATATACAAAAAATAGTGCTGGAACAGTTGTAAATTTACTTGATTGGTCTAAAATTGGGAGTAAACCAACAACTTTGAGTGGTTATGGAATAACTAATACAATTACAGATATTAATTCAAACTATTCGGGTAAAATTTATGACATACCTTGTCGTTCAATATTTAGTGGTAATAATTTAGTAGATGCACCAACTACAGGATGGGTTAGCGGTTTAGTTTTAGGAGATAATTGGAATAGTAATCATTTTCAAAGATATTTAGTTTTTGGTGGTAATGAGATATATTATGGAAATAATGGAAATCCTACTACTTGGTATAAACTTTGGGATTCTGGTAATAGTAATTTATCTAATGTAGATTGGACTGCCAACAATGGATACTTTAATGGCTCATCTTTAAGCGTTGAGGGTACATCTGGTAATCGTTATTTGTGGAGTAAAACAGGTGCACAAAAAATAGGATTCTGGACAGGTGGCGATTCTGCAATTGCAGCAAGTAGTGATATTGTGTTCAAAACAGGGCATCAATTTGATGGTTCTACTTTTGGTGTTGAAAAAATGAGATTAACCGCCAGTGGTAATTTATTAATCAATAAAAATACAGATGATGGTTATAAACTAGATGTTGCTGGTACTGGTAGATTTAATGGCACGTTAATAGCAAATGCTTTTAACTTTAGTACTGTTGATGATGTAAGTTCAATTAATACAGGTACTCATAATGTAGAATTTGGTGGCACTGGATATGTACATAAAAATTATTATTTTAGACCCTCTTATTCAACAGCTGGTCCGACTGTTTCTAGTTTATATATTCAAAATGTAAGTGCTGATTCTACACCTGTATTTACAACGACACATAGTTTTACTGATGATGGTAGTGCATCACATAGCGGTAATTTAAATGTTGGTGGTACAGGTAGATTTGCAGGAACATTAACTGTTGATGATTTTGCCAAATTCAATGGAGAATTGTATACTCAAAAAAATATATGTTTACAAAACAGTAATAACGATATTTACACAAATACTGGTCCAATTAATTTAATCAAATATAGTTCTGCTTGGGGTACTAAATCTAGGATAACACTTGAGGATAGTAATATAAATATTACAACGCCAACTATTAATAATACTATTACAAGTGTTGATAATAATTCATTTGTTGGATTTGCATTAAATAGTTCTAACACTATTAATACTAATGGAGCCAACTTTATTAAAATAACTAATAATGGTTCTGAAATTCTTAAATATACAAGAAAATATAATGGTCAGGATACTTATGATTTAATTATGGCTCCTTGGTCTAGTATTCAGGCATCTAATAGATTAGATTTTTATTCTAGTAATGATATTTTTCTTAATTCTACACATGTAAATTCACAAGGAGCTTTTAATTGTGCTAGAATTGGCGATGCAAGTTCAACAGCAACGCAGAAAGATAGTTATCCTATTATGTTTCAGAATAGTATGTGGAATGGAACTAGTACCAATCTATTATATAATACTATTAAATCAATTGCATCAACGACAACCAATTTAAACAGTCGACTAGCATTTTTATTTAATACTGATTCTTGCGGTAATGGTGGAACTGAAGTTATGAACTTGAGTTGTACAGGTGTAATGGTTAATTCTAATATTACCGCAACGGGTGAAGTAACTGCTTATTCTGCTTCTGATAAGAGATTAAAAAAGAACATTAAACCTATTGAATCAGGTTTAGAAGTAATTGATAAATTAAATCCTGTAACTTATAATTGGAATAGCACCGCAAAAGAATTGAATTCAAATAAAACAGATGTTATTGATGTAGGACTAATTGCACAAGAGGTTGAAAAAGTTTTACCTGAAATTGTTCATCCTATATATGCTAATTATAAATCAATTGATTATATAAAGTTAATTCCTTATTTAATCAGTGCAATTAAAGAACAACAAGAAGAAATAAATATATTAAAAAATAAAATAAAATGATATTACCAAATACAGGAATAACGACTAGTTTAGTATCTAGTACAATTGGACAGGCTAGTAATCAAGTAAGTACTTTATGTTTATCTGATAAAGTGAATATGTACGGGTTTAATTCCCCCGACTATTTAGAACAAGATAAATTCTTTGGAAAAAATCCGACAGAAAGAAATGTAATCAATCAAGGTGTAAGCAAAGTTGGCTATCCCTTGGGTGTGTTCAGAGGTTATGATCATAACTTTGTTACATTCCGCAATGATGAACCATATCTTGATAATACTTTAAGTCAATTTGATGGTACTATTTACGTTAATTTACCGATTATACCAATGGGCGGAACTGATATAACATCAACAGATCATACTTTTGCGGTGTACTTTAATCGAATCAATGACTTTACACACACTAGCCACGTTGCAGTTAATTTAGGTAATAATTTGGGCTCATATCCAAACTGGTACTTTACAATAAATGTTAACAATCCTCCCGATGGAGGTGCTCCACTAACACCTGGTAGTGTGGTTTATTTCAAAATTGTACATTTAAGTTCCCCATCAAGAAAATGGGTTGGTGATGATTCTATTACATTCCCTATTACATTACCTGTTAATCCTTACAGTAATATAGTATATCCAAATGTATATTGTTTTTCAAGTTATATTTCTGGTACTTATTATTTCGGTGCTAATATTGATATTATGTCTGATACTCAGGCTAATGGAATATATACAGTATTTCTTGAATGTTCAACCAATTCAGGTTTTTTAAATCCTGTTGGTGGTTCGGTTGATATTGCATATAGTGATAATAAAGGCAACGGTGGAACACCTGAAGACAATGGAAATGGAGCAATTAACTTTTCATCAAGTGCGATAAATCACCAGTTTTCAGTTGGTCAAACTGTGTACTGGCATTGGCATCCAGCAGGAACAAGCAGCTGGCAAGATTTACCAACCACAACGGTGACTAATACAATGCCTATTGATTTATAATTATAAGCCTCTATTTATTTAGGGGCTTTTTTATTAATGTCTGCTTATATTACTACATATTATTATATCAAAAAGCAAATAATTAGATGAATACAACAGCAACAATAATAACAATTATATCATCAATAACAACGTGGTTTGTAGCTAATAAATGGCTATTCCCCTACCTTGAAAAGGTCATTAAATACTTTATCAATAAGAAGCATGAAAAAGATAAAGAAACTTTAGAAGTAAATAAAGAACTGATTGAAACAAAAGAGTTAACAAATAATGTATATGAATCACAGATTAATTGGTTCAGTAAGCAAGTAAGTAAACTACAGACTCTTATAGATAATAAAGAATCAGAATTAGATGAATTTATTATACAAATAGATATATTAAAAGATCAGATTGAAGCTTTAAAAAAGCAAATTACAGATTATCAAATTGAGATGAAAAAGTATGCATGTTACAACGTTACATGTCAGTTCAGATGTGACAAAAAAGAATATAAAGAATGTAATAAATAATTAATAAAAAATATATAAAAATGGAAAGTAAAGAATTGAATTTAAATTTAAATGTTGAAGAAATTAACACTGTATTATCAGCCCTTGCAGAATTGAAATTCTCATTAGTATCTAATATAATCGGTAAGATACAGGAACAATCATATAATCAATTGATGGCAGAACAACCACAACCAGATTTTAGTTATCCTGAGCCAGAAGCAGAACAACCACAAGAACCAAAGAAAAAGAAATTAAATAAATAATATATACATTAATAATATATCAATATGGAATTAAAATTAGAAAGAATATATCTTAACAAAGATTATACAATAGGAAAGTTATATATTGATAATGAATATTATTGTGATACTTTAGAGGATACAACAAGAGATATAAATAAAGATGGTAAGTTTGATAATGGTGAGACAAAGATATATGGAAGTACTGCAATACCATTTGGTAAATACTTAGTTGATGTAACGTACTCAAATCACTTTAAGAAACTATTACCGTTATTAATTGATGTGCCAGCATTTGATGGTGTGAGGATTCACGCAGGTAATGTAACCGCTGATACTTTAGGTTGTATTCTTGTAGGTCTTAATAAGATTAAAGGACAATTAGTTAATAGTAGAATCTATGCAAACTTATTGACTGATAAGTTAACACAAGCAAAAAGTAATAATGAAAGAATATATATATCAATAGTATGATCAAGATAAAGAACTTAGTTAATAGATTAATGATTCAATTAGTTGTGATAAGCATTGCAATAAAGAATAGATATAAGAGTGATTCACCTTTATTCTTCATTCAATTAAAGAGGCTTGCAATGTCGGTTGGTGGTTCTGCTTTGGCTGTCATTAGTATCAACTCAATAGCCTCATTAGCTTTGCCATCTGGTTTAATTAGTTCACTTAGTTATGTAGTCGCTGCATGTGTTGCAATAGCAGGAACAAGCAAGTTAACCAAAGAATAATAATACTTTCCATTGTTTTAATTTTTCAATCAAATGTTTTGTTAAGGTAGTAATTTAATCAAGTTGCTACCTTTATTATTTATACCTTATTTAATAAATAAATTTATTAATGAATCAATTGTTAACTGATTGAATACAAAGGTCTTTAGATGTGGTTAATCTGGCTGGATTTGTAAAGTGCTGATAACTAGGGGGTTGTGATAATGTTTGTAACGATTTCTTCCTGAACCTCATCCCCTCTCTCCCTTGCACGAACTGAAAAAATTGAAACTTTTCATTTTTATACTGTAATATAATATATATATTTATTATATACACACAAATATGCTGAAAGCTTTATTATCAAGGAGTTTCAGATATATTTTTATACCCTGTTTTTTACCTATTATGTGTAAATAAATATACAATTATTAGGGTATTTTTGCTTAAAAAACAGTACAAAAGTAGGCAAAAAAATGATAGTTTTTGATGTTTTTTGATGTAAAAGTGATGGTTTTTGATGTATTTTTGTTGGGTGTTTGATTCTTATCAACTATAACCGCAATCCTATATCAATAGATTAATAATTTAGTCTACAATGATAGGTTATTTTTTATTTAAAAGATCATTATAGTAGTTTAGTTGCTGTTTATTAGTACTTTAGATACTTTTTAGCATTACACCCAATAACACAAATAGTTCTTTAGCTGAGCGTTGAGCGTAATCATCTCCTGATACATCTGGCGCACCTTTTCGGATAGCTCAAAGTAATCCGTTTCAAACTTTGTGAGTTGCTCCATCAGGTAGTCGAACTGGTTTTTTACCAGGTCGGTGAACTCCTGCACTTGCTTGGCATCCTTCTTTTTCAGAAAAGGGAGCACTACTTGCAGAATGTTTATAATGCCGTCAATGATTTTCATTTCTTTCTTTTTTTAATTGATTAATAGGTTAGGTGAAAGCGATCCGGACATGGCCGGAACGCTTTCAAAGACAAGGTTGTTACTAAACCCCTGTGCCTGGAGTAGTGGTTGCCTTGGCTTTCACCGGAAGCTTGGCCACTTGCGAATAAGAGAGCGTTTTTTGCATATTGATAAGCAATTTACCCGGACGAAAGGCGATTCTTGTTCCGCGAATAAATGACGAGTTATACTCATCCTCTTTTTCAGCTCCCTTGCTGCTCAGCCCAATCTGGAAACTTCCAAAGTTGCCCAGGCGCACAATCTGACCTTTTGCCAAGGCTTGCTTCATCGAGTCGAGCACACTCTCAATCACTGCGGCAAGGTCTGCTCTGGTTACCGTACATCTACTGTTTACGTCCTCGCAAAGCGAATCGAAATCCAAGTCACCGTATGCCTGTGCATGCGCGTAATACTTACCTGGTTCTGTGATTCTCGACGGATTTTTTCTCATTACAACTGAATACTTTACACTCATTTTCTTTTTGTTTTTAATGGTTAATACTGTGTGTGGGCAGAGCTCTTATCCCTTTTGTTAACATTACAAAGATAGGCATCGGCGCATGCGCCAGAACAGCTAAGTGCATTCAGTTTAATTTGAGTGAATTAGTTACAATTAGAAGTGATTATATAGCCTTTTATTCTTTGAAAATAGCTTGTTTTTCATTAACTTTACGGTAATGAAAAACGAATAAAAGAGATAGAAATGGAAGAAGATTTCAGAATCCGAACGTATACAAAAGCCGAACTGGCTCATCTTTACAACCCTTGCATGACTATTCCGGCAGCATTGCGCACACTTGCTAGGTGGATAACCGGAAACAAGACCCTTGCCACTCAGCTCACCGTGCTGGAATATAATCATCGCAGCCGCATTTACACACCAAAGCAGGTGAAGGTAATTGTGGAACATTTGGGGGAGCCGTAAAGGTGTATGGGGGAAAGAAACAAGAGAGGCATAAGCCTCTCTTGCTGGTTGGTTAGGGAAATTTGGCTGTTAAGCTGTAATTGTTTAATGATTAACTAGTTAAAAATAAATGTAAAATGTTACACCTGAAAGTAATATTTAGTTTGTTTTTTGATTCATCAACCAGTCCATGGGCGGTGTGTAGTCTGTTATTTTTGTCATACTCTTGTTGTGCGAGAAGTAAACATTGCCCGTTTCGCCGTTACGATGCTTGGCGGCGATGATGATACCCAGTCCGTCCGTAGGATACCCGCTTTCCTTGTCGGTGGCAAGACCTGCCAGTGCAGGACGGTAAAGCAACAATACCAGGTCGGCATCCTGCTCAATGGCGCCACTCTCGCGCAAATCCGACAACTGCGGACGTTTGCCTGGTCGTGTTTCCGAGTCACGGTTCAGCTGGCTGAGCAATATCACCGGACAGTCCATCTCCTTAGCCATCAACTTCGCCTTGCGTGTGGCAATAGCCACCTCCTGCTCGCGGTTGCGCAGCGCACGGTCGTTGCTCTTCATGTCACTAAGCTGCAGGTAATCAATAATAATCATGTCACACTTACCCTTGCTTTTCAACATACGGGCTTCGGCGCGGATATAGTCCATACTCATTGACGGATTATCATCAATCATCATGGGCAGCTTAGCCAGTTCGCGAGCCGTGTTTTGCCCGTCGATCCACTCATCCGGGGCAGTCTGACCACTTCGCCAGCGGTGCGCATTGACGTCACTCTCCAGCAAGATAAGGCGGTCGCCCAGCCTTTCGCCCTGCATCTCGATGCTGCAAAACAACACATTGTGCCCCGCCTTAGCCGCTGCCTTTGCCAGATGCAGCGAAACCATTGTTTTTCCCATAGCCGGGCGGGCGGCGATCACGACCGCCTCACCCTTCTGCCATCCCGACGTGAGCACGTCCAGATCGGTGAGCCCCGTAGGAATACCCGTTACGCCCTCCTCCTGTTTCTCACGTCTTTCCTCCGCCAGCTCAATGGTGTCGCTCATCAGCGTCTCCATGTCGCGCAGCGAGTTGTTCCATGCCGCATCCTTGTTCAGATTGTCCAGCATCTCCTGCGTGGCAGCAATAGCATCCTCGGTGTACACCGTCATGTCTACCGCCATGGCCAGCATCTTGCTCTGGCCCTTTATTAGTTCCCTGCGGATGTAATAATCCTTCAGCGTTAGGGCGTGTGTTTCCAGGTGAGCCGAGCTTGCCACCTCGCTGCTCAGCTGTACAATGAAAAACGGTCCGCCCACCTTTTCCAGCTCCCCGCGTCGCTTCAGCTCCTCCGTTACGGTGATAATGTCGATACTTCGCCCCTCGTTGAACATACACTCCAGCGCAGAAAATATCTTCTGGTGCCTGTCATCGTAAAACATTTCCGCTCTTAAGAATTTTATAGCCAGTGGCATAGCTTTCGTTTCAAGAAGACAGGCACCCAGTACCGCCGTTTCATAATCGAGAGCAAACGGCATGTTAATATGTTTCTCCATGTGGTAATATAGTAATATAAAAATTAATAAATATCCTCGTTAAGAAAAGATTTGTCGCTTATGTAGCTGTGTGCCCGCTTTATGTACTTTGTACTTTCCAGTGACATGTAGTAGGCGTAGATGCTTTTTACTGCTATATTTCGTTCCTTCTCGGTTAGTTTATTCCATGCTTTCCGGGCTGCACCAATCTCTCTTTTTGGTGTTTGAGTTATCTCGTGATACTGGTTCCAGAACAGCTCAAACAGCTCCTCACTTTTGGTTTTCTGTTTCATTTTCTCTTCTACCCGGCTGTTGGTCCATATTTCATAGTTAATCACCCTGATGATGTTTATACCATATTTTGTGTGTATTATTTTTATGAATCCTGTTTTCTCTAGTTTGTCGAAAAAACATCTTGTTTTGCCTAATTTCCATCCGAAATGTTTCGCCCATGTTCGGAGAGATATGATTGATTCACCTTTGTGACAAACTATGACGTTTCCGTTGATGTTAAGCTCACAGTCCTTATAGTTTACCTTAGCCAGAACTGTAAGGAAAGCACTGATATAACTGCATTGCTTTTCCAGTCGGCTAAAGGTGTGAATGAACAATGTTTTCGGCATAAGAATGTATCCTTTTGCAAGAATGTCAACAGGTAATTCCTGACTGTTTTCCATGATTTATTAAAAAATTGATTAGTAATTAATTTATATCCATATATTTCTATCGCCGACAAAAGTAATTGGCAGATTGATACCCTCCAAATATTTGTGGCGTTTCATGGAAACAAATCATTTTAAGGGAAAAATGGTATTTTAATGAATTTAGATATGCGGATATAGACTCAGCTTTAAAACAATTATAGATTCATTCTTTATATGAAATTTGACTACAATAACTAAGCACACCATTGTGCACACTCTTTGTAGGTGTATGTGTTTGTGAAACAGATTGTTGTGTGATGTGGAAAAAAGAAAGGTGCACAGGGATGCGCACCTAAGAAATGATATTTAAATTATAGTTTATAATAAATTATAAACCGTTTAATTTGTTTTATTTTGATAGAAAAGTATATGGATATGAATTGAAATAACTATACGTTGTTTTTATGTATTCAGCCTACTTCTTTATTATGACGTACCTTTGAGGTTCTCCCCAGAAGCTGAATACTAAATCTTTTTGTATAGGGGTGAGATGTTCTGATTCTTCGTTATATCCCTTCTCCATTAATTTGTTATACAGCGCTTTAGATTTTCTTATCATAATGCGGAATTTCTTTTTAGCTGTTTCCGTTTTAGAATATTGCGGGAAATAGATATTTGCTATGTCGGCCACTTTAATACATCCGGCCATTGAATCAGGGACTTGTTTTTTTATGTTATTCATTGATCGTTTAAGTTTTTATTTGTTTATACTATTTTTAATGCTTGATTAAATTATCTAGCGGTGCAAATATATATAAATTAACTTAATATATAGATACTTTTTATGATTATATTTTTATATTTTATTTTGAGTATGACATAGATTACCTGTAACAGAATTGAAAATACAAAGCTAATATCTTTGATACTGCATGTTTCAGGCAGATTAATAAATGCTTTTTCAATAAAAAATTATTCTAGAATAATTTTTATCCATTCGCCAATGGATTTTATTTATTGAGGTTTGGTTGGAGAATTATTGGAGTTTGGATTTTCAGGTAAGGTTGCATTAATTATTATTTGAATATGCCATTGATAGATTTATTAATGAATAGCAAATAAAAACGATACTACAGAAAAATGTAAAGGGGACCGTTAGTAATAATATAAATACATGGGATCACGGGTCTTAGTATATACGTAATTCTTCTTTATGATTTCGTATAAAAAGAAAAAGGCGAGTTGCCCCGCCTAAAATGTTTTCACAACGGAATAATCCTTATTGTGAATTGCTTCAAAATTGTACTGCAAATATAAATAATAAATTTGTAAATGCAATTCTTTTATGATTATATTTTTATATGTGATAAATAATTTTTATCTTTAAGTCTTAAATATAAAAATGCTATGAAATGAAAAAGATATTAGGATTAGACTTAGGAACCAATTCTATAGGCTGGGCACTTATTGAAAATGATCAGGAAACAAAAGAAGGTCACATTATTGCTGCAAACAGCCGGATTATACCAATGGACCAAAGCGTTTTAGGTAATTTTGAAAAGGGAAATACGATTTCACAAACAGCCGAAAGAACAGGCTATAGAGGCGTAAGAAGACTAAGAGAAAGAAGCCTGTTGCGCAGAGAAAGACTTCACCGTGTGCTACATATATTAGGACTTTTGCCTAAACACTATGAAAATGAAATTGATTTCGATGTTAATCCTGGTAAATTTGTAAATCATGCAGAGCCTAAAATTCCATATTTAAGATCAGATAATACTGGTAAATATGATTTCTTATTTAAATCTTCTTTTAATGAGATGATTGCTGATTTTTTGGTCAATAATCCTTCATTTGCCAATTCTGGTAAACAGCTTCCGTATGATTGGACTATTTATTATTTGAGAAAAAAAGCACTTACAAAACCTATTGAGAAGTATGAACTTGCATGGATTCTTCTTAACTTTAATCAAAAGCGTGGATATTATCAATTAAGAGGAGAAGAAGAAAAGGACAATAAAAACAATTTGGTTGAATTTTACTCTCTTAAAGTGGTAGATGTTATTGCCGGTGATGAAAAGAAAGCGGATGGAGATTGGTATAGTGTAATACTGGAAAATGGTTGGGTTTATCGTAGACAAAGTAAGGTTTTTCTTGATTGGACCGGAAAAGTAAAAGACTTTATAGTTACTACCGATATTAATGCTGATGGTACTGTAAAGCTCAATAAATACGGAGAGGAAAAAAGATCATTCCGGGCACCTGACGAGAACGACTGGACTTTAAAAAAGAAAAAGACAGAGTCAGAAGTTGAGCATTCAGATAAAACAGTAGGAGAGTATATATATGATGTTTTGCTGGCAAATCCAGATCAAAAGATTAAAGGTAAATTAATTAGTACTATAGAGCGTAAGTTCTATAAAAAAGAACTTGAATTAATACTGAATACACAGAAACAATTTCATCCGGAGCTTAGAGACAGAGACTTGTACGCGACCTGTGTAGATGAGCTGTATTCTCACAATGATAACCATAAAGACAGCATAAGGAACAGAGACTTTACTTATTTATTTGTTGATGATATTTTGTTCTATCAACGGCCTTTGAAGAGCAATAAATCGTTGATTAGTAATTGTCCTTATGAAGTCAGACGCTATAAGGATAAAGATGGTAATGAGAAGGTTGAATCAATTAAATGTATTGCAAAATCTCATCCTCTTTTTCAGGAATTCAGACTCTGGCAGTTTGTGCAAAATCTAAAGATATATATTAAGGAAGCAACGGTTGATGGAAAACTAAAAACTGATGTTGATGTAACAGGGCAATTTATCTCTTCAGAAAAAGAATATGTGGATTTGTTTGAATGGATGAATGAAAGAAAGGAAATTGATCAGAAAGCCTTTTTGAAATATCCGCCATTAGGACTCAAAGGAAAGGTTGCCGGGAATTATCGTTGGAATTACGTGGAGGATAAGGTATATCCATGTAATGAAACCCATGCTATGATAAAAAATAGGCTAAGTAAAATAGATGTTCCCGAATTTGATAGAATAAAAGAAGAAGAGCTTTGGCATATTCTTTACTCTGTAGAAGATAAGCAGGAACTATTAAAAGCTCTGACAAGTTTTGCAGGAAAGAATAATTTACCAGATAATTTTGCCGACGAATTTATAAAATTCCCTCCTTTCAAAAAAGAGTATGGAGCTTATTCAGCTAAAGCTATAAAAAGGTTGCTCTCTGTGATGAGATTGGGCAAATACTGGAGTGAGGACAATATAGATGCATTTACAAAAAAACGCATAAATATGCTCATTGATGGTGAATGGGATGAACAGATAAAAACAAGAACAAGAGAGAAAACTAAAGATTTAACTTGCTTAGAGCATTTCAGAGGATTGCCTCTGTGGCTTGCTTGTTATGTGGTTTATGACAGGCATTCAGAGTCCGGAGATATATTAAAATGGAATTCGCCGGAAGATATTGAAAAATATTTGCGTGCTGAATTTAAGCAACACTCCCTGAGGAACCCTATCGTAGAACAGGTTATTACCGAAACACTGCGTGTTGTTAAAGATATTTGGACGTATTATGGCAAAGGTGGAGCGCATTTCTTTGACGAGATACATGTTGAGCTGGGCAGGGATATAAAGAATCCGGCAGATCTAAGGAAACGTATGACAAGTAAAGTGACAGAAAATGAAAATACGAACCTTAGAATTAAAGCTATTCTTGCAGAATTGAAAAATGATCCAGTTGTCGAGAATGTTCGTCCATACTCTCCTGCACAGCAAGAAATACTTAAAATATTTGAAGATGATATTCTCAATTCAGGGATTGAGATTCCTGATGATATCCTGAAGATATCTAAATTGTCTCAACCATCCTCAAACGAAGTACTGAAGTATAAGCTTTGGCTGGAACAGAAATACCGTTCGCCTTATACAGGAGAGATTATACCATTGAGCAAATTGTTTACTCCTGCCTATGAAATTGAACACATTATTCCAAAGTCTCGTTATTTTGACGATTCATTTAGCAATAAGGTGATTTGCGAATCGGCTGTGAATAAGGATAAAGATAATAAGCTTGGGTATGAATATATAAGAGATAACAGAGGAAAGAAAATAGGTGTAGGTTTCGGTAAAGATGTTACTCTATTCACCGTTCAGGCTTACGAAGAATTTGTAAAGAGCAGATATCGTGGCAACAATAGTAAAATGAAAAAATTACTGTTGGAGGAGATACCGGATTCCTTTATTAATCGGCAGATGAACGATAGTAAATATATCAGCCGCCTTGTGCAGCATTTGCTTTCTGCGATAGTAAGAATCAATGATGAACAGGAAACTGTATCTAAGAATATAATATCCTGCAATGGTACAATAACTACAGTGCTAAAGAAAGACTGGGGAATGAATGATGTATGGAATGACATAGTTTATCCCCGGTTTGAACGAATGAATCGTTTGACAGGTTCAAACGACTATGGTGAATGGATAAACAGAGAAGGTAAACGAGTGTTTCAAACCCGTATGCCTTTGCTATTGCAAAAAGGTTTTAATAAAAAAAGAATAGATCATCGGCATCATGCAATGGATGCCATTGTAATAGCTTGTGCTTCAAGAAACCATATTAATTATCTGAATAACTTGTATGCTAATGAAGATTCACAACGCAAAGATTTAAGAGCTATTCTTTGCCATAAGTCGAAGCCGGATGATAAAGGAAATTATCGGTGGGCATTTAATAAGCCTTGGGGCACATTTACACAGGATAGCAGAGAGGTGCTAGATGCTGCAATCGTAAGTTTTAAACAGAACCTGAGAGTGATAAATAAAACGGTTAATTTATATCAGAAGTGGGTGCCAAATAGCAATGGAGTGTTTGAAAAAACACTTTGCAGGCAAACAAAAGGTGATAGCTGGGCTATAAGAAAGCCTATGCATAAAGAAACTGTTTATGGAAAGATTTCTCTTCGTTTTAAGAAGAAAGTAAATCTTGCTGCCGCTATAGATAATTGGGGAACAATAGTTGATAAAGAACTGAAAGCTGCAATAAAGAAGTTAATTATTCAATATGGCAAGTATGACAATAAAATACTGACGAAGTATTTTAAAGACCGGGAGTATAATTTTGAAGGGAGAAATGTATCTAAAGTTGAGGTGTACTATTTTGATGATAATATATCAGTTTCAAGATCTGCTTTGGATGATTCCTTTAGTTCAAAGAGAATTGAGAATATCTCGGATACGGGCATAAAAAAAATACTTTCCAGACATTTAGAATCTTATAATGAAATAAAAGGTGGCAAGGTTATCGAGCATCCGGAACTGGCTTTCTCGGCAGATGGAATTGATCAAATGAATAAAAACATCATTCAATTGAATGACGGCACTTTTCATAAACCTATTTTTAAAGTCAGGGTTTGCGAACCTATAGGCAATAAGTTTAATGTTGGGACTGCTGGCAATAATAAAAATAAATATGTTGAAGCTGCAAAGGGAACAAATCTGTTCTTTGGAATTTATCAGAATCAGGAAGGCAAAAGAAGTTATGAAACAATTCCATTAAATGTTGTAATTGAGAGACAGAAACAAGGCTTAAGTTCTGTACCTGAAGTAAACGAAAAAGAAGAAAATCTGCTATTCTCATTATCTCCCAATGATTTGGTCTATTTACCTACACAGGATGAAATAGAAAATCAACATATAAATTGGAATGATGCATCTTCTTTAGGAGGCCGGATTTATAAAATGATCTCATCTTCGGGTTCTCAATGTTTTTTTATTCCATCATTTGTTGCTAACCCATTAATTCCAACAGTAGAGCTTGGTGCTAATAATAAAGCAGAAAAGGCTTGGACTGATGAGATGATAAAGAATGTTTGTATAAAGATTAAAATTGATAGGTTAGGAAACATAATAAGGGCTAATTATGATAAAGAAAACATTATACTTTGGCAACCCAGTGTACTTGAGCTTAAACAATGAGCAGCTGGTAATAAAGCTGCCGGAAGTTGAAAAAAGTTCTCTAGATACAGAATTTAAACGGTCGGCAGTAACAACAATTCCAATTGAAGATATTGGAATGATTCTTTTTGATAACCAGCAGATAACTGTTACACATGGTGTGATAGCAAAGCTGCTGGAAAATAATAGTGCCTTAATTACTTGTGATAGTAGCAGAATGCCAATCGGATTAATGCTTCCACTTTGCGGAAACACTGTGCAAAGCGAACGATTTAATGATCAGATTAATGCGTCACAACCTTTAAAGAAACAATTATGGCAACAAACTATTCAGGTGAAAATAGAGAATCAGGCTCATGTATTGCATAAAAAGCGTAATGTAGTGGTTAAGAATATGCTTGTTTGGGCAAATGATGTGAAAAGTGGAGATCCGGATAATTATGAAGCCAGGGCTGCAGCCTATTATTGGGCAGGAATGTTTCCTTCCATTCCTGAGTTTACTCGTTGGCGAGAAGGAGTTGCACCTAATAATTTATTGAATTATGGGTATGCAATTCTTCGGGCTGTTGTGGCACGTGCATTGGTGGCTAGTGGCTTGCTTCCTACATTTGGGATTCACCATCACAACAAATATAATGCATATTGCTTAGCTGATGATATAATGGAGCCCTACAGACCTTTTGTAGATATGTTGGTTGCAGAGATTGTAGATAGTGGAGTACCAATAGAGCAATTAACAAAAGAACTAAAAGCACAACTCCTTGGCATTCCTGTTATTGATGTAGTTATATTAGGAAAAAGAAGCCCATTGATGGTAGCCGTAGGACAAACAACAGCTTCCTTATATAAATGTTTCAGTGGTGAACTTAGAAAGATAGCTTATCCGGAGTTCCCTTAAATAAATATGTCGTGGAACGGTTTAGTGAATATAGAGTTATGTGGATACTTGTATTTTTCGACTTACCGACAGAGACAAAGAAAGATCGCAAAGTTTATACTGACTTTCGGAAACGTTTGATGGCGGATGGCTTCACTATGTTCCAATTTTCTATCTATGTTCGCCATTGTGCAAGTCGCGAGAATGCTGATGTTCATGTAAAGCGCATAAAAAATATTCTCCCCGAGAAAGGACAAATCGGAATTTTATGTATCACTGACAAACAATTTGGTGATATTGAACTTTTCTATGGTAAGAAAGAAGAGAAAGTTACAACCCCATATCAGCAATTAGAACTATTTTGAAAAAGAAAATCCTACCTTATGGCAGGACTTTCTTTTTCAGAGCCCTCATTTTTTTATTTCTAAAATTCTTTGTATTTATCTAATTATCAGATAAATGCTGAGGGTCTGTTGTTGCTTATCAAGCAAAGATACAATTTCGAAAGCAATTCACAACGTAACATTCTTGTCAATGCGATTCAGCGTGTTGTTGCTTATCAAGCAAAGATACAATTTCGAAAGCAATTCACAACAGCAGATTCTTCATACTCAGCAGATTCTTCGTTGTTGCTTATCAAGCAAAGATACAATTTCGAAAGCAATTCACAACAAGGGATTCTTCTTTAACCACAGCAACAAGGTTGTTGCTTATCAAGCAAAGATACAATTTCGAAAGCAATTCACAACAATTAGTTTGTAATCAATTAGTTCGCCATTGTTGTTGCTTATCAAGCAAAGATACAATTTCGAAAGCAATTCACAACGATAAGACCAGATGTAACCATTGCATCTAAGTTGTTGCTTATCAAGCAAAGATACAATTTCGAAAGCAATTCACAACTTATTTTCTGCGCATGCATAATCAAAACAAGTTGTTGCTTATCAAGCAAAGATACAATTTCGAAAGCAATTCACAACTGTGAGTCCTGTTGTTACTAATCCTCTATTGTTGTTGCTTATCAAGCAAAGATACAATTTCGAAAGCAATTCACAACTATCGGCAGGAGATGGTACGCCAAGCGACTGTTGTTGCTTATCAAGCAAAGATACAATTTCGAAAGCAATTCACAACGAGCGTTGGAGCGGTTATATTCTCGAATAGGTTGTTGCTTATCAAGCAAAGATACAATTTCGAAAGCAATTCACAACCATCTGCTGTATCAGTTACCGGAAGAGATGGTTGTTGCTTATCAAGCAAAGATACAATTTCGAAAGCAATTCACAACGTGATGGCGATTGCATGTGTAGGTATTGCGGTTGTTGCTTATCAAGCAAAGATACAATTTCGAAAGCAATTCACAACTGAACTTAGCAACGTTACCGATACCTTTAGTTGTTGCTTATCAAGCAAAGATACAATTTCGAAAGCAATTCACAACGCGTTATCCTCAGAGGCCTTAGCTGCTGTGTTGTTGCTTATCAAGCAAAGATACAATTTCGAAAGCAATTCACAACGAGAGTACGATCAGAATCATTATGATATAGTTGTTGCTTATCAAGCAAAGATACAATTTCGAAAGCAATTCACAACGGTATTCATAAGCGCTTAAAAATGGTGAAAGTTGTTGCTTATCAAGCAAAGATACAATTTCGAAAGCAATTCACAACCGTCTTATCAGATGGCTTCATTTAGCCAGGGTTGTTGCTTATCAAGCAAAGATACAATTTCGAAAGCAATTCACAACAAGATTCTGGATATTCTAATCTTGATATTGTTGTTGCTTATCAAGCAAAGATACAATTTCGAAAGCAATTCACAACCCATACGCCCTTGCCACAAGTCTTATCTATGTTGTTGCTTATCAAGCAAAGATACAATTTCGAAAGCAATTCACAACTGAGGTAACAGGTGTAAATTATAGGACTAAGTTGTTGCTTATCAAGCAAAGATACAATTTCGAAAGCAATTCACAACGCTACGATGGATCAACATATAATTATGTCGTTGTTGCTTATCAAGCAAAGATACAATTTCGAAAGCAATTCACAACATGTCGGCTTCATCTTCCCATGCATTTAAGGTTGTTGCTTATCAAGCAAAGATACAATTTCGAAAGCAATTCACAACAGGTGAAATAACACTTAAAAACGATTAATCGTTGTTGCTTATCAAGCAAAGATACAATTTCGAAAGCAATTCACAACAGAAGAGATGAAATGGGGTAGCTACCAAAGGTTGTTGCTTATCAAGCAAAGATACAATTTCGAAAGCAATTCACAACATTGTTGCATTACTGTTAATTTTTATCTTGTTGTTGCTTATCAAGCAAAGATACAATTTCGAAAGCAATTCACAACCCTGGTATTAATCAACTCTCTCGACTCAGCGTTGTTGCTTATCAAGCAAAGATACAATTTCGAAAGCAATTCACAACGATTTGATGCTGTATTAAATCGTAATATGGTTGTTGCTTATCAAGCAAAGATACAATTTCGAAAGCAATTCACAACGCAGGGGCTAATGTTATGTCTGGTATTATGTTGTTGCTTATCAAGCAAAGATACAATTTCGAAAGCAATTCACAACGATGGAAAGAACGTACTTGTAGAAAAAGCAGTTGTTGCTTATCAAGCAAAGATACAATTTCGAAAGCAATTCACAACTCTCAATTGCGTGCTTCTATGGCTTATGATGTTGTTGCTTATCAAGCAAAGATACAATTTCGAAAGCAATTCACAACTAACTGGCTGACCTTTGTTGGAATTGGCACGTTGTTGCTTATCAAGCAAAGATACAATTTCGAAAGCAATTCACAACAAGATATAACAGGCTTTAATACCGGAAAAAGTTGTTGCTTATCAAGCAAAGATACAATTTCGAAAGCAATTCACAACAACTACGCTAAACTCGTATCTAGGTCTTAGTTGTTGCTTATCAAGCAAAGATACAATTTCGAAAGCAATTCACAACAAAAACGCATATACTCTAACGGGAAAACTGGTTGTTGCTTATCAAGCAAAGATACAATTTCGAAAGCAATTCACAACATTGCAATGCGTTATTCAAATTATTTTCAGTTGTTGCTTATCAAGCAAAGATACAATTTCGAAAGCAATTCACAACGGGTAACGGTTACGCATATATTAAGCGAGAGTTGTTGCTTATCAAGCAAAGATACAATTTCGAAAGCAATTCACAACACGAACTTCAAAATGGAGATGGTTACCTGTGTTGTTGCTTATCAAGCAAAGATACAATTTCGAAAGCAATTCACAACTAAAACAGGAAAGTGCTTAGCCGTATAAAAGTTGTTGCTTATAAAGCAAAAATACAATTTTGAAAGCAATTCACAACAATGCTTGATTTTGTTTATCTAGCTAGCTTGTTGTTGCTCATGTGCAAAGATATAATTTTGAGAACAATCTTCAATAGTAATATCCCACTCTTTTTATATTTCTTTTGTTGTTTGTTGAAATATGTATGTAAACGAGCGGATAACTCCACTATAACATTACACTCAAAATTTAGGAACATAAGTAAAGCTATACGCCTTTACCCCTTCCGTGAAAGTATTAATAGAAAAAGAGACAGTGAACCCGTTGGGATATTGCTGAATGTACTTGGCTAGCGGAACAGATAGGTATGCAACCTTGGTGTAAGCTTCTACGTCTCCGTTCTTGTCATGATAGAGGGTGAGGTGGATGGAAGGTACTCCATTGCTCTGAGTAACCTCGTTTTCAATAAAGTGGAATAAATGTGCCTGGCTTTGCAGTTTAATCTGCAATGTGAGGTTGATATAATCGCCGCTGAGCCAAATGCTTTGAATGCCCACAGGATCGGTCTTCATCACAGCTCCGCTGGCTAACCTGCCAGGGGTGGGAGATACCGTTTTAATGAGTGAATAGATTTCCGCAGTGGCATTCTCTGTGGCGGTTGCCTTGCTCAAGGTGGAGTAATAGCACACAATGCGTTGCAGAATATTGGCATCCAGCTTGCTGTTTGTACGGTCGTTCTCAACCTGATAGGTGCTGTCTTTGTCCGTCTTTAATGAGATGATTTTGCCGGAGTTATCGGTCTGTGCCGACATAAACTCTAATTTTACAGAAGGATATATATATGAATCTTCCTCTCCTTTACACGATAGTAAGAAGAGGAAGATCAGGAATAAATATATATTCTTTAGTTTCATTAAAGTGCTGCCAGATAATTGCTTAACGGATTTGCATACATAGTAAGCAACTTCTCTCTCAGGAAAGCAACATCTTTTTCCGGTAAGTCTATTTTTTCAATCTGTGCGGCGATATATTCCTCGAAGCGTTTCTCGTCTTCGGTTGTATAATGGTCGGCAAACTGTTTCTTTCCGGCTGCTAAATCGTGTGCAATGTAATTCCCCGGATAGATCTTATAGTTGCGATGTATCTCCTTGTCAATCATTGCCGATATTTTGGCGAAAAGCTCGCATTTAGGCACTGCGCGGTCTATTTCAATCAGTTTATCGTTCAGACACGCTGCTGCCTGTAAATGAACTAGTCCTTTGAATCCGAAAAGTCCGGTTTCCATGTTCTTCAGATCATCCTGAGTACTCTTCTTGTACCCCTCAATGTCTCTTTTCAATTGGAACTCTTTCGCTTTCAGGTAATCGCAGGGATCGTATTCATAAGAGATGGAAAGCGGAGCAAGGTTGAGCGGAAGCAAACGTTCCACAATATCTCCTTCGCCGCCCATAGCAAGCATCTTTAAAACACTGTCCTGAGTACGGTCGTTTGAATCCTTGGCGCGTCCTTCACGCTGAGCAATCCAGACAGATTGCCCTTTCTCGGCAATGGCATAATGCATGTAACGTGACATGCGGGCAGATGATTCGAGCATCTGTCTCATACTTAGTCCGCGTTGCACAATGAACGACTTATTTACTCTGACCAGCTTCTTGATCCATGGATAAATAAGGAGGTTGTCTCCTATGGCTATTTCTACGGTTTCTTTGCCAACACCTAATAGTAATATGGAAAGGAATCCGGAATCGAGAATGATATCCCGATGGTTGGAAATGTATGTATAGGATAGCTCCTGATTGGTCAGGGCCGAATTGTCAAAGGTCAGTCCGTTAGTGTGCTTCCTTGCAATCCCCCATAAGAATTCAGCGGAAAATGCTTTCTGAAATTCCAAAGACGTTTTGCAGCTGCGCATTTTCTGTGCTACAGCTTCGAATGGAACACCGGGTATAGCATAAGCTATCGCATTCTGAAAAGCCGGGTCAGCAATCAGCTCCTCATATATTTGAGGTAGCTCTTCGTTATTGTATGGACGAATCTCGTCAAACTCAGTAGTGATTTCCATATTCTTAAAACTTATTCTCAATAATATCTGTCATAACATCTTTAATGTCGAGCCCTGCTGCTTTTACCTGCTGAGGTATAAAGCTGGTAGCTGTCATTCCCGGAGTAGTATTGATTTCCAGCAGATTAATCTTATCACCTTTTGTGATAATGTAATCAATACGTATAATGCCCTGGCATCCCAGAATATCGTAGATTGCAGATGTTAATGTCTGCACTCTGTGGGCCAGATCTTCTGATAAACGGGCTGGGGTAATTTCTTCAACCTGGCCGTTGTATTTGGCATCGTAATCAAAGAATTCATTGCTGGTAACTACCTCTGTAATAGGAAACACTACTTCCTTGCTTTTTGTTTTGTAACAACCGCAGGTAATTTCGGTTCCTTCCATAAATGCTTCGATAATTACTTCCTGAGCTTCATCAAATGCTTTCTCTATGGCCGGCTGAATCTGTTCTTTGGCTTTTACTTTTGTAACACCAAAGCTTGAACCGCCAAGGTTAGGCTTGATGAAACATGGCAAACCAATTTTCTCAACTACGGCTTCGTCAGTGATAGCTTGTCCTTTTCTTAGCATTACTGATTCTGAGATTCTCACACCAAAACCTTTGAGGTACTGGTTGCAGGAGAATTTATTGAAAGTAATTGCTGCTGCAAGTACGTTGCAACATGAATAAGGAACCTGAAGTAAATCAAAATAGCCCTGTAGCTTTCCGTCTTCTCCCGGAGTTCCGTGGATGGTGATGTAGGCAAAATCAAACTTGATTTTCTCGCCATTCATCATAAAGCTGAAGTCATTGCGGTCTATTGTAGTTTTATTTCCGTCGGGAAGTTGAACTTCCCAGCGAAGCCCTTGCATTTCAACAATATACAGATTATACTTTTCCTTATCAATAAAGGAATAAATTCCCTGGGCACTGCGAAGGGAAACGGGGAGTTCTGAAGAATCTCCTCCGGCTACTATGGCAATAGTACGTTTCATTCTAATTCTCTGTTTGAAATATAACCTCTCCATTTATCTAGCAGTAGAGTCATGTCTTCGGGTAATTCCGATTGGAAAAGCATTTCTTCACCGGTACGTGGGTGAACAAAGCCTAAAGTCATGGCATGTAAAGCCTGCCGTGGACAAATATCGAAGCAGTTGTTTACAAATTGTTTATATTTGCTAAAGTGAGTTCCTTTTAATATATCGTGTCCTCCGTATCGTGCATCGTTGAAAAGAACATGTCCGATGTGTTTCATGTGAACACGGATCTGGTGTGTACGGCCGGTCTCAAGAACGCATTCCACAAGGGTAACGTATCCTATACGCTCGAGCACATGATAATGAGTAACGGCATGTTTTCCAATATTGGGGTCTGTGAAGAAGGCCATTTGCATACGGTCTTTGGGATTGCGGGCAATGTTTCCTTCAATCCGTCCTTCGTTCTCCTCAACGGTTCCCCATACCAATGCATTATATTTACGTTTAGTAGTTTTGTTGAAGAACTGCAAACCAAGGTTGGTTTTTGCATCAGAGGTTTTGGCTACTAATAAGAGGCCAGAGGTATCTTTGTCAATCCGATGAACCAATCCCACTTGTGGGTCGTTTGCATCATATTCCGGATTGTCTTTGAGGTGCCAGGCTATGGCGTTTACCAATGTTCCGTGATAGTTTCCATGACCGGGATGAACAACCATTCCCGCAGGCTTATTAACTACCATCAGATCCTGATCTTCATACACAATATTAATTGGGATATCTTCGGGAACTATCTCGTTTTCATAACGAGGCCTGTCCATCATCACTGTGATTATATCAAAGGGCTTCACCCGATAATTGCTTTTCACCGGTCTGCCGTTGGCCATTACGCATCCTGCATCTGCTGCTTGCTGAATGCGGTTGCGCGAAGCATTGACTATACGTTCAAACAGGTACTTGTCTACCCGGATAAGGGCCTGACCTTTATCAACAATAACCCGAAAATGTTCATAGAGCTCGCCGGGAATAGCTTCAGCTTCTACTTCATCCTCTTCAATTAAATCTATATCTTCTATTTCTTCCGAAAAATCGTCCATTTGTCTATTCATTAGAACCAGGAATCTCCTGCAGCAGGTTCAGCCTCGGGTTCGGTAGTTTCAGAATTATCACCTTCTACGCTTACACTATCTTCTTTTATCACTTCTTTAGTACCATTTCCAACTACTAATGTGAGTGTGGCTCCGGTAGGAACTTTTTCTCCAAGCATTAATTGGCGGCCGTTATACTTAATTCCGTAAACCCAGTCGAGCTGTCCCGGTATAGATTCGTTGGCCGTTAACAGAAATCCTGCGGAGATTAATTTTGCAGTGGCCTGACGAACAGAACTGTTGTCTGCTACATCCGGAATGGTCTGCATAGGCATTGTTAAAGAATTGATAGTGAGATAAATTGTGCGGCCTTTCTTTACATGCTGACCGTCTGAAGGGTTTTGTTCAAGGATGCAACCGGAGGGTTTGTTCTTGTCATAACCAGAGTCTACCACAGCACAATCCAATCCGCGGTTTTTTAGCATTACCTGCGCTTCCTCTTCGTTCATCCCTTTTAGGCTGGGAACTAACACGGATTTCCCATGTTGGGTATAGACATCGATACCTTTCAGTACAAGGAATATAAGCAGACCGGTCAAAACAATCATTGCTATCACATTCCACCATAGGTATTTATTCTCTTTGAAGGAAAAGAATTCTTTTATTGTCATATGCTGATTTTGTATTGTCTTTCAATTGCGGCTCAAAGATAATATAAAAAACAAAAGAAGTAAAGGTTCTTATTGCAAAACCTTTACTTCTTTGTATAATCTCGTATTTAAAAGCGATATTATCTTCCGTTGTATTCGTCAGAAACAGTTAATTTCTTTCTACCTTTAGCACGGCGGGAAGCTAACGTTCTACGACCATTAGCAGAAGCCATTCTTTCACGGAAACCATGTTTGTTTTTTCTCTTTCTGTTAGAGGGTTGGAATGTTCTTTTCATTACTTATATATTTTATTGTTATTATTCTGATAGTCTGAATCGGGATGCAAAAATAGAGACTTTTTTTATATTAACCAAGAGATAAACCTTTTTTAGTCAAAACATTTTGTGTTTTTTATCTATTTAGATTACTTTTGCACCCGAAATAGATAAAAGAACAAAATATAAATATATAAATAGCTAAAAAAAAAAGTATGATCAATTCACAAGACATCAAAAACGGAACTTGTATCCGTATGGACGGAAAGCTCTATTTCTGTATCGAATTTCTACATGTAAAACCAGGGAAAGGTAATACTATCATGCGTACAAAGTTGAAAGACGTTGTATCTGGTCGTGTTATTGACCGTACATTTCAGGTTGGCTTCAAATTGGAAGATGTACGTGTTGAACGTCGTCCTTTTCAATTCCTATATAAAGAAGGAGAAGATTATATTTTCATGAACCAGGAATCATATGATCAGGCTCCTATTGCTAAAGAGTTGATTACAGGCGTTGATTTTCTGAAAGAAGGTAATGTGGTGGAAGTTGTTTCTGATGCTTCAACTGAAACTGTTCTTTTTGCAGAACTTCCTGTTAAGGTGGTTTTGGCAATAACTTACACAGAACCAGGATTGAAAGGCGATACTGCAACAAACGCTACTAAACCAGCTACACTTGAAACTGGCGCTACTGTACGTGTTCCTTTGTTTGTTAATGAAGGCGAACTTATTGAAGTAGATACTCGCGATGGCTCTTACCAGGGTCGTGTGAAAGCATAATCTCACTTACATATAATAAATACATTTAATCCCCTCTTTATGAGGGGATTTTGCTATATACCTGTCTGACTATGTTCTACTCCGTTATAATACCTGTTTATAATCGTCCCGATGAGGTGAATGAGCTTTTGCTTAGTCTCGCCAAACAGCATTTTACAAACTTCGAAGTGTTGGTGGTGGAGGATGGATCTACCGTGCCATGTGAGGAGGTAGTGAAAAAGTATAGTGATACGCTGGATGTGAAATACTTCTTTAAACCAAATTCAGGTCCGGGGCAGACCCGCAATTTTGGAGCTGAACGTAGCAAAGGTGACTACCTGATTATATTGGACTCGGACTGCATCCTTCCTGAAGGATATTTTGATGCAGTTGAAGCTGAGCTGAAAAGAAAACCGGCGGATGCCTTTGGTGGGCCAGACCGTGCAGATGCTTCTTTCTCGGATATGCAAAAGGCGATAAACTATGCCATGACCTCTTTCTTTACAACGGGTGGTATTCGTGGCGGAAAGAAAAAGCTGGATAAGTTTTATCCCCGCAGTTTTAATATGGGGGTAAAGCGGGATGTTTATATGAACTTAAACGGATTCTCCAAAATGCGTTTCGGTGAGGATATTGATTTTAGCATTCGTATTTTTAAGGGCAACTACATTTGCCGGCTATTCCCTGATGCGTGGGTTTTTCATAAACGGCGCACAGATTTGAAGAAATTCTTTAAACAGGTTCATAATTCAGGCATTGCCCGTGTTAATCTGTTTAAAAAATACCCAGAATCATTAAAACTGGTTCATCTTTTACCGGCGGTATTTACGGCGGGACTTTTATTCCTGTTAATTGTTTCGTGCTTTACTCTCTTGGGGCTGATACCTATTCTTTTCTACGCCGTGGTTATTCTTCTTGATGCTTCTTTGCAGACCCGGAACTTAAAGATTGGGCTCACTGCTGTGGTGGCCTCTTTTATTCAGCTAACCGGCTATGGTTCGGGATTTATTCTGGCCTGGTGGAAAAGGGTGGTGCTGAAAAAGGATGAATTCTCTGCCTTTGAGAAGAATTTCTATAAATAAAAAAATAACCTTATTATAAATAAACACGGATTCAGATAGAGTGGATTCTCTTATCGGATTCGTGTTTTTCTGTTTATACAACCTACTATGAAAGACAAACTTACCATAAACCAATGGGCGGAAGAAGACCGTCCCAGAGAAAAAATGCTGGAGAAAGGAATCAGTGCCTTAACGGACGCTGAATTGCTGGCTATCCTTATTGGTTCCGGAAATACGGAAGAGACTGCGGTGGAACTGATGCGCAGGGTACTGGCTTCATGTAATCATAATCTTAACGACCTTGGAAAGCGAACTGTCGATGAGCTGTGTTCCTTCAAAGGTATTGGTCCGGCCAAGGCAATATCTATTATGGCCGCTTCTGAACTTGGAAAGCGAAGAAAACTCGCTGAACTGACAGAACGCAATCAGATAACCTGTTCTACTGATGTATATAATCTGTTTCATCCTTTAATGTGCGATCTTCCCACGGAAGAGTGCTGGGTATTATTGCTTAATCAGTCAAACAAGGTGATTGATAAAATAAAGATTAGTTCAGGCGGTATAAGTGAAACATCTGTTGATGTGAGGTGTGTGCTGAGAGAGGCTTTGATGAGACGCGCCGTCTCCATGATTCTGTGTCACAACCATCCTTCCGGGAATATGCGTCCCAGCGTGGAAGATGATAAACTGACAAACAGGGTGCGCGAAGCCGGAAACTATATGAACATAAATCTTGCCGATCATTTAATAGTTTGTGACGGTAGTTATTATAGCTATGTGGACGAAGGGCGTATTTAATTTGGAGATTAACTCATAATATATATCTTTGCAATAAATAATTTAAGTGATATGACAAAGTTTGAAATAGAAGAAAATATTGTAGAGATGATCAAAACAGTATATGACCCGGAGATACCGGTTAATATCTATGATCTGGGATTGATTTATAACATAGATGTTGCTGACAACGGAGAAACAACCATTGATATGACTCTGACAGCACCTAATTGTCCGGCAGTAGACTTTATTGTGGAAGATGTTCGCCAGAAGGTGGAATCTGTGGAAGGGGTAACTTCGGCTGCTATTAATATTGTTTTTGAACCTGAATGGAACAAGGACATGATGAGTGAAGAAGCTAAACTGGAACTGGGATTCCTATAATAAAGAACAGATGACGAAAAAGGTTTATTTTCTGTCGGATGCTCATTTGGGGTCGCGTGCTATTGAACATGGCCGAACTCAGGAACGCCGTTTGGTGAACTTTCTGGAAAGTATTCGCCACGATGCTGCCGCAATTTATCTGATAGGAGATATGTTCGACTTTTGGTACGAGTTTAAACTGGTGGTACCCAAAGGATATACCCGCTTTCTGGGCAAGCTTTCTGAATTGACGGATTCCGGAATAGAGATTCATTACTTTATAGGTAATCATGACATCTGGTGTGGCGATTATCTGGAGAAGGAGTGTGGCTTAATACTTCACCGTGAACCTTTAACTACTGAGATTATGGGTAAAGAGTTCTATCTGGCTCATGGAGACGGATTGGGTGATCCGGATAAATCGTTTAAGCTGCTTCGGAAAATGTTTCATAGTCATACGCTTCAGACTATGTTTTCGGCTTTGCATCCACGATGGAGTGTAGAGCTGGGACTGAGCTGGGCCAAGAAAAGCCGTTTGAAAAGGGTGGATGGTAAAGAACCGGATTATATGGGAGAAGATAAGGAGTTTCTGGTGCTTTATACAAAAGAGTATCTTAAAACGCACCCAACCATCAACTACTTTATTTATGGACATCGGCATATTATGCTCGATCTGATGCTATCTGCCACATCCCGTGTCACTATTCTGGGCGATTGGATAAATTTCTTCTCGTATGCTGTGTTCGATGGTGAGAACCTGATGCTGGATGAATACGTTGAAGGTGAAGAAATTCTGTAAGACTGATTATTTGTTCTCCAATAAATAAAAATCTACGGGCATTAAATTTGTTCGTGAATGGATAAAAAAAGAAGAGGAATCTGCTAAATAGCGATTCCTCTTCTTTTTTATTTCGAAACAGAGAATTAAGCGTTTGTAGTAATAACTCTTTTTTCTTTGATTCTTGCTTTTTTACCAGTAAGAGCGCGAAGATAATATAATTTAGCTCTGCGTACTTTACCAATTTTGTTCACTTCGATGCTATCGATGAAAGGAGATTCAAGTGGGAAAATTCTTTCTACACCAATTGTTCCTGACATTTTACGAACGGTAAAGCGTTTTTTGTCTCCATGACCTGAAATCTTAATAACAACACCACGGTACTGCTGTACACGTTCTTTGTTACCTTCAGTAATACGATATGCAACTGTAATAGTGTCTCCAGCCTTGAAGCTTGGGTGCTGTTTGCCAGTAGCAAATGCTTCTTCTGCGATTTTAATAAAATCCATTGTTTTGTTTTTTAAAATGTTTATCGTTACAACGCAACATATCAAGTAACTCTTCTTTGACAGCGATTGCGCGAAAGCGGTGCAAAGGTGCGAATTATTTGTCAGATAGCCAAATATCTAAGAATTTTTATATATATTTGGCAGTATAATTTATGTAAAAATGAATATGTTTAGAATGAATAAAATTATTGGAATGCTTTGTCTTACAGGGCTATTCCTTTTTCCTTCCTGTCATTCAGCTTATCGGCTGGTTAATGTGCAGGGAAGCAAAGTGGAAATGACGAATGCTTACGAAACAACACCTGATAGTGTAGCCGTAGCAGTTCTGGCTCCTTTCAAATTTAAAGTAGATAGTATTATGTCACCGGTAATAGGAACCAGTGAACTGGATATGAAATCGGGAAGTCCTGAAAGTCTTTTGTCGAATCTTGTGGCGGATGTTCTGTGGACTTATTCTAACTCTATTCCCGGAGAAACGATTGATGCTTCAGTGATAAACCTTGGGGGCCTGAGGAGTAATTTACCCAAAGGGGTGATTACATTTGGTACCATATATGAAATTCTTCCTTTTGAAAATACTCTTTGCATTCTTAGTATGAAAGGTAGCGACCTGAGATCTCTGTTTAAAGAGATTGCAAAAGTGGGCGGCCAGGGAGTGAGCCATGTGAAATTGCTGCTTTCTGATTCGCGTAACGCGGAACTGCTTGATGCCAAAGTTGGTGGAAAAGAGATTGAGGATGATAAGATTTATAAGGTGGCTACGATTGATTACCTGGCAGAAGGAAATGATGGACTGATGTCTTTTTTAAAAGCCGAAAAACGTGTTTGCCCTGAAGGTGCAACCATAAGAAGAATCTTTCTTGAATATGTGAAAGCCAAAACGGCCAAAGGTGAAACGATTACTTCTGAATTGGATGGAAGAATTCAGATAAACAATAAAAAGTGAATATTATGAAACGGGTACTTTTGGTTATTACATCGATAATTATATGCATCAATCTTTCTGCCCAGCAGGTAAAAGAACTGATGATTCTCCATACTAACGACACTCACAGCAGGATTGAGCCTGTAAACAAGAATGATGCCAACAAGGATCAGGCAGATAAAGGCGGATATGTGAGAAGAGCTTCATTTATTAAACAAATGAGGGCTGAAAATAAAGATTTGCTATTGTTTGATTGCGGTGATTTTTCTCAGGGAACTCCTTATTACAATATGTTTAAGGGGGAAGTGGAGATTAAACTGATGAACGAAATGGGGTATGATGCCGCAACAATTGGTAATCATGAGTTTGATTCTGGACTTGAAAATATGGCGCGTCTGTTTAAAATGGCTAAGTTCCCATTTGTGTGTGCCAACTATATTGTGAAAGGTACAGTGCTGGAAAATCTTGTAAAACCTTATGTTATTATTGAACGTAAGGGAATGAAAATAGGTGTGTTTGGATTGAGCCCTAAAATGGAGGGGCTTGTACAGGCTGATAAATGTAAAGGCATTGTTTTTGAAGAACCTTATGCTGTAGCAAACAGGATAGCTGAGTATTTGAAAAAGCATGAACACTGTGACGCTGTGATCTGTCTTTCGCATTTAGGCTGGAAGGCTTCACCCAATAACTCTCTTTGTGACGAAGAACTGGTTGCTAAAACACGCAATATTGATCTTATTTTAGGAGGACACTCGCATTCGTTGATTATACCACCGGTATATTACAAGAATCTGGATGGGAAGGAAATCCCTGTGACTCAAGCGGGAAAGAATGGTATTTATGTTGGAAAGATAAATCTAAACTTTGAAAGGGGAAAATAAAAATGAAAAGGAGATTTGCAGTTGCAATTGCTGTTTTATTTGCAATTGCAATAAGGGCTCAGGTTGAACCTTTATTGGTTTATAAGGTTGCACAGCAAAAGTCGTGTCAGGACTGGGTGGAAAGAACTCTCTCCGGAATGAGTATGAAGGAAAGAATTGGTCAGCTTTTTATTCATACAGTAACTTCCGAAACGACCAAAGGAAATAAAAAACAGATTCGTAAAGCAGTCCATGTTAGTAAAATAGGAGGATTGCTGTTTTCACGCGGACAGTTCCAGGATCAGGCTCAGTTGACCAATTTTGCACAGTCGTTTGCTGATATTCCGTTGATGATTACATTTGACGGTGAATGGGGATTGTCCATGCGACTAAAATACACGCCCGTATTCCCTAAAAATATGGTCCTTGGATGTGTTCAGAACGATAAACTGCTTTATGAATATGGACAGGAGGTTGCCCGTCAATGTAAAGAGATGGGTGTTACAGTGAACTTTGCTCCTGTGGCCGATGTGAACCGCAATCCCAATAATCCGGTGATTAATGTGCGTTCTTTTGGGGAGGAGCCGCATGAGGTAGCCGATAAAGTGATAGCTTATGCCCAGGGACTGGAAAGTAACGGAGTTCTTTCAGTAGCTAAACATTTTCCGGGACATGGTGATACTGATGTTGATTCTCATTTAGCTTTACCGGTTTTACCTTTTACCAGAGAGCGACTGGACAGTGTGGAGCTTTATCCTTTCAAACAATATATTAAAGCAGGCTTAGGAGGAATTATGGTTGGACATCTGCAGGTGCCTATCATGGAGCCAAACAAATTGTTCCCTTCTTCACTTTCCCGAAACATTGTTTATGGACTGTTGGCAGATGAACTGCGTTTTCAGGGCCTGATCTTTACTGATGCTTTAGCTATGAAAGGAGTGTCTTCTGCCGAAAGAGTCTGCTTGCAGGCTTTGCTTGCCGGAAATGATATGGTGTTATCTCCTCCTGATGTGGAGGCGGAGGTACAAAGTGTACTTAAAGCTCTTAAAAATGGTGAGATAAGTAAGGAAGATATTGATCATAAGTGCAGAAAGGTGTTGCTCTATAAGTATGCATTAGGACTGACAAGGACTACAAAAGTTCGTTTGTCTGGTTTGGAAGAACGCATTAATACTGCAAATTCAGAGGCCTTGATTCATAAACTAAGGATGGCGGCCATTACTGTTTTGGGCAATAGAGAAGAGGAACTTCCTTTCAGAGCCTCGTCCGATGAAATCGCTATAGTAAATGTTGGCGGATATTCTAAGGACTCTGTTTTTGTTGAGACTGTGAAAAAGTATGCTCCTGTGAAATATTATCAGCTGACGTATGAGATGAATGATTCGTTGATAGAGGCCATGAAACATGAATTGTCACTGCATAAAAGAGTCATTGTTAGTATTACCGACCAGAATCTGAAACCTTATCTTCATTTCTTCTCTGCGCTATCAATCAGTCAGCCTGCAGTATATGTGTTCTTTACTCCTTTTACTGTGATGGAGCAACTTCAGATACCTCTTTCGGTTGCTTCTGCTGTGGTGTTAGCACATTCTGCCGATAATGATGTTCAGGCTCAGGTAGGAAATGTGCTCTTTGCAAAGGCTGAAGCTGACGGACGTTTATCAGTCAGCGTGGGAACGCTCTACAGTCCGGGTGATGGAGTAACAATAAACCCTAATACTGCATTCCGTAACTCTCCTGAAGATTTTGGAATGAGTTCTGCCACTTTGGCCCGCATTGATTCTATCGTCAAGGAGGGTATTGCTGCAAAGGCTTTCCCGGGGTGCCAGGTTTTGGTTATGAAGGATGGTAAAACTGTTTATGATAAGAATTTTGGAAACTATACTTATGATGGAGACCAGAAAGTGAAAAAGACAAGCATGTATGATCTGGCTTCTCTTTCCAAGACTACCGGTACGCTGCTTGCTATAATGAAACTGTTTGATAAGGGGCTGCTTAATCTGACGGATAGAGCATCTAAGTATCTTAGCTTCCTGCGTGGAACAGATAAAGAGGATATTACGATTAAGGAACTTCTGTTCCATGAAACTGGTTTGCCGCCATCACTTCCATTCTATAGACTTGCGATTGATGAAACCAGTTATGAAGGTCCTTTCTTTGTAGGAAAGAAAGACTCAAAACATACCATTCTGGCTGATGAAAATACTTATGCATGCACCTCATTTAAATACAAGGAAGGGTGGACCTCGGCTACTCCTTCGGATGAATTTACAATGCATGTGGCTGATAATCTTTATGTCAATAAGAAATTTCATGAGGCAGCAATGCAGCTGATAGCTCAGGCTCCTTTGAAAGCAAAGAAATACGTTTATAGCTGTGTGAACTTTATCGTGTTGAAGGAGATAGCAGAAACCATTAGCGGGATGCCTATGGATGAATTCCTGAATCGTGAGTATTATACTCCGATGAGGCTTCGTCATTTGTGTTATCTGCCTTTGCGAACACATTCAAAAGAGGAGATTGTCCCAACAGTGAAGGATGATTATCTGCGTGGAGAAATTCTTCAGGGATTTGTTCATGATGAATCTGCGGCCTTTTTGGGTGGAGTGTCAGGTAATGCAGGATTGTTCGCTTCAGCGCATGATGTTGCAAAGGTATACCAGATGTTGCTTAATGGGGGAGAGATAGACGGGAAACGCTATTTAAGCAAATCCACATGCAAGCTTTTCACTACAACAACCTCTGCGAGTGGAAGACGTGGTCTGGGATATGATAAACCAGTTCCTTCAAATCCGAAAAATAGTCCTTGTTGTGTTTCTGCTCCGAATGCAGTTTATGGGCATACTGGTTTTACCGGAACTTGCTGCTGGGTGGATCCTGTTAATGGATTGGTTTATGTTTTTCTGAGTAACCGTACTTATCCAGAAAGATGGAACAATAAACTATCAAAAATGAATATTCGAACGAATATACAGGAGGTTATTTACCAATCAATGAAGTAATTAATTACTCAAAATAGAATGATAATACGATCATCCGGGAACTTATCTTATCTACTGATTGTGTATATTTTAAGAGAGACTTGTCATTTAAGTCGGTTCGGTTTGATTGCAAAAGGTTACTTAATCCAAAGCAGAACTTTAGTTCAGGGATAAGTTTAAAGTAGGGTAGGTAAAAATCACAGCCTACACCTGCTTCAAGATAGCAGTCTGCACTTTTAATTAACAGAGTGCTGTTCTTCTTAATGCTTAAATCAACAGTGGGGTTAATTCCTGCCATAATATATGGTCTGTAGTTATTAAACCGTTCGGCACTGAATTTTAAATCCAGAGGAAGAGACAGGTAAGTGGATTTTATCTGCTGTCTGGTCTCTTCTTTACTTGCTTGCTCTTTGAATATAACGATTTTGTCGCCAAAATGAAGTGTAGGGATGGCCCGAAGTGCCAAGCTCCTGGTTAAATAGAGCTCGCCTAACACTCCAACACTGAATCCAGGAGAATAACTTGCTACATCTGCAAACCATGATTCTCCGTTTTCTGTAATAAATCCATTGTTTATGAACTTTAGGTCCTGAGTGTGGAGACCAATGAGGAAGCCATAATGCAGTCTCCTTTGATCGATATAAGGACGATTCTGAATCTTCTTCATTTGCGCGCTAATGCCTAAAGCGAATGCAAAGGAAAGTAATATGATGAATATTCGTTTCAATTTCAGATTGTTCTTGTATTTTTAGTATAACGATGAAGTGCGGCTCTTATTGCAGGAAAGAAACAAATAAAACTGAATTATGATTTTTCTATTTAGATAAAATACAAATTATGATAATTTATAGATGAAATGTAGTAGGAAAAAGAATTTAATATTTATTTTTGCTGATGAAATTAGTACTAATAATTAAAATTAAAGAAAATGGCTTACGTAATTAGTGATGACTGTATTGCTTGTGGAACTTGTATTGATGAGTGTCCAGTAGAAGCTATCTCTGAAGGTGATATCTATTCTATCAATCCAGAAATCTGTACAGATTGTGGAACTTGTGCTGATGTTTGTCCTTCTGAAGCAATACATCCTGCAAATTAAAAAATCCCTTAGGGTAAATAAAAAAGGCTGTCTCAAACGAGATAGCCTTTTTTATTAGTTAGTATGAGCCTATCCCCTAAAGAGAATAAACCCATACGTATTTTATTTATTTCAGGTTTGCCAATGCTTGCTTGATTCTTTTAATAGCTTCAACCAGATTTTCGTCTGAAGTAGCATAAGATAAGCGAATGCACTCAGGTGCTCCAAATGCAACACCTCCAACACAAGCTACGTGTCCTTCTTCCAGTAAATACATAGCTAAGTCTGCAGAATCATTGATTTTACGATCTCCGAATGATGTCCCGAAATAGGTGTTACATTTTGGAAATACATAGAAAGCACCATCAGGAGTGTTGCATTCAAGTCCCGGAATTTCTTTTATTAATCCAAGAACAAGATTGCGGCGACGTTCAAATGCTTTGCGCATCTCTTCAACAGGTGCCTGATCTCCAGCAAATGCCGCTTCAGATGCTTTCTGGGCAATAGAAGAAGGACCTGATGTATATTGTCCCTGAAGTTTATTGCTTGCTTTTGCCAACCATTCAGGAGCTGCAACAAAACCAAGTCTCCAACCTGTCATAGCGTATGCTTTAGAGACTCCGTTGATCAAAGCAACACGCTCTTTGATTTCAGGGAACTGAGCAATACTTTCATGCTTTCCGATATAGTTGATGTGCTCATAGATTTCATCGGCAATAACCATGATATTAGGATATTTAACCAAAACATCGACTAATCCTTTTAATTCGGCTTTGCTATAAACACTACCTGTTGGATTGGATGGGGAACAAAGAATAATAGCTTTGGTCTTTGGAGTGATAGCTGCTTCTAATTGAGCTGGTGTAATTTTGAAGTTTTGCTCTATGCCTGCAGGAACAATTACGCTCTTACCTTCAGCTAGTTTTACCATTTCAATATAGCTAACCCAATATGGGGCTGGTATAATGACTTCATCTTCCGGGCCTATAATACATAATAAGGTATTACATACAGATTGTTTAGCTCCATTAGAACAAACAATTTGTTCAGGTTTATAATCCAGGCCATTTTCATTCTTTAATTTAGCTGCAATAGCTTTACGAAGAGGCAAGTAGCCTGGTACGGGAGAATAAAAAGAGAAGTTGTCATCAATAGCTTTTTTAGCAGCTTCCTTAATGTGGTCAGGAGTAAAGAAATCTGGTTCTCCTACACTAAGATTAATGACATCAATGCCCTGAGCTTTTAGCTCATTACTCTTCTGAGACATTGCTAAAGTCTCTGAAGGAGAAAGGCTGTTCAAACGGTCTGAAAGTTGATTCATAATTTAACTTGTTTATAGTTGGTCTATTTCGCGATGCAAAATAAGATAAAATAAATGAATTTAGAAAACAGAATAAGAGACTTCTTTAACTAGATACTTAAAATACATAGTTTTTTGTGTCACTTTGTAAAATGAAGAGAGTGCCCCATCCGCTCTTTTTTTGTTTTTAAATATCGCTCATTATATTGATTAGGGGTAATTTCAATTCCAACATTTTCCACAATCTCTAATCCATATGCTTCGAGCCCAATTCGTTTAACCGGGTTGTTGGTGATTAATCTCATTTTACGAACACCTATTTCCCGCAGAATTTCTGCACCTACACCGTAATCACGTTCGTCTGCATTAAATCCTAAATGCAGGTTTGCATCAACAGTATCAAATCCCTCTTCCTGAAGCTTGTATGCTTTGATTTTGTTCATGAGTCCGATGCCACGTCCTTCCTGATTCATGTAAATAACGACACCTTTGCCTGCTTTCTCAATTTCGGCCATCGCCTTATGCAATTGCTCGCCACATTCACAACGGCAGGAGCCAAAGATATCACCAGTCATGCAAGAAGAGTGTACTCTTACCAAAACAGGCTCATCTTCTTTCCATTCACCTTTTATTAAGGCAATATGTTCTAGTCCATTTGATGTCTGACGGAAAGGAATAAGGCGGAAATGGCCATACTGAGTTGGCATATCAACTTCTTCTCCCTTTTCAATAATTGATTCCATCTTTAGACGGTAAGCAATAAGGTCTTTGATGGTGATGATTTTGATATCGAATTTTTTGGATACTTCTATAAGTTCCGGAAGACGGGCCATTGTTCCATCTTCATTGATGATTTCAATTAATGCACCTGCTGGATAAAGACCAGCCAGACGAGCCATATCAACTGTTGCTTCAGTGTGTCCCGAGCGACGAAGTACTCCGCGTGATCTGGCTCTTAATGGGTTAATGTGTCCCGGACGTCCAAAATCGCTTGGCTTAATATCCGGATTAGCCAGCGCTTTGATTGTTGCTGCCCTGTCGTGCATAGAAACACCTGTGGTGCATCCCTCCAGTAAGTCTATTGTTACGGTGAAAGGAGTTTCATAGATAGAGGTGTTAGTTGAAACCTGCATATCCAGTTCTAACTCCTCGCAACGTTCTTCTGAAATAGGAGCGCATAAAACTCCGCGCCCATATTTTAACATGAAGTTGACTTTTTCCGGTGTTATTTTTTCTGCGGCAATGATAAAATCACCCTCGTTTTCACGATCTTCATCATCTACTACAATTATGAATTTACCTTCGCGAAAGTCTTCAATAGCTTCTTCTATTGTATTTAGTTTAATATTTTCCATTCCTTATATATTATCTTTTTGTTTTCTAATCATGTCTTGTAAATCTCTGTTTATCTTATTTATTAATTTAAGATCCTTATATAACCGGATTCTAAAGGCCCATATACGGAAATAGAAAATGATTCCTATAGGTAGTAATATACCGGTAGCTATGTTAAGTGACTGGCTGTTGAAAGGACATCTATGTGCATGAACAGACATTATGGGGTAGTTGTTCAGCATACTTAATACTTTTATATCTTTACTATTTGCAATATCTTCAATGATTTCTTCGAGGTGCTCATTTATTGCGATGACTTTTTCATCCTTTTCATTGTTCTTCCATATAGTAAAATAGTTGGGTGCCCTTTTTAACCTATTCTTTGATATGTATTCTTCACACTCATTATATAATAGATTCAGATTCTCGTTCCCTTTTTCATAATTAGGATCCTGAATTATAACTTCTTTTCTAGACAGATGGCGGGTGTCTCGGATGCCGATAATCTTTCTTATCCAGTTAATATATGTATCGGCATTCAGCACAACTGAATCATTATTCGATTTATAGGTGAAAAAGATACCCACCGGAGCTAAGATTAATGAACTGATCCACATGCCAGTCCAAAGTATCCATTTTGCATCTCTGGCCATCTTATATCCTGATGTATCTATTATATAGTAGATAATGAAAATTAAAACAGAAATTACTACTGGCATACCAAGACCACCTTTCCGGATGATACCACCCAATGGAGCTCCGATGAAGAAGAATATTAGGCAGGAAAGGGATAATGCTATCTTTTTATGCCATTCCATTTCATGTTTCCGGATGCGAGTATCCGTTTCTGCAGTATTAAAACTCTTAAATTTCCAGTCGTTGCCAATATTCTGAGAATTACTTAATGCACTTGCAACCACTCTCTCTTTTTCAGTTAATGAAAAGTTGTTGAATAGGCTGTCGGTATTTATAGCAGATAATCTGGAATTCTTTATTTTAAGTGTATCCTGCTTAGTAAGTCCTGTTAGAGTATAATTGTATTTTTTAGCTTCAGTGTAGAAAGACTGCCCGATGCTATCTACGATGTGGGTCATTGAGTCAACAGCACTTTGAAGCTGAACCATGTTTTTACTCTGGTACTGGTTGTTCATGAAGCTCTCATCAACCATATTAAAGTTGGAATTAAACTCAATAATTGAATGCTTCTCTTTAAAACTTTCCCGTCTGTAAGGCACATTTTCTATCGAACCACTTTGAGATTTCAGATTCTCAAACATTTCTCCGCTATATAAGTGTAGATTTAGATGTTGCTTATCAGCGGTCATTTCCAGCTTGCCGGAATCGGCTACAATAATATGTGCATTATCAAATCCATCAGAGAAATTATAAATCATGATATTATATAATGTTCCGGTATCTTTGTTTTTATGCTTTATATAAAGATTATAACCCTCAATCTCGTCGTAAAAAACTCCTTCAGGAATTTCTAATTCAGGAGATTTCTGTTTCATGGAGATTAGTAAAGTCCATAACTTTACTTGTGCTTTAGGGGCAACTACATTCTGGAAATAGAATGAAGTAGCGCAAATAAAAAGAGTGAAGATAATAAGGGGACGCATAACCCTGATTAAGGATATACCTGCAGCTTTTATAGCAAGCAGTTCATAGCGTTCACCAAAATTACCAAAAGTCATTAAAGATGCGAGCAGAACAGCCAAAGGGAGAGCTGTGGGCACTAAGGTTAGTATCGCATAAAAGAAAAACTCCGATAAAACGCTTATTGCTAGTCCTTTACCAACTAAATCGTCGACATACCTCCACAAAAATTGCATCATAAAGATGAAAAGGCAGATGAAGAATGTCCCTAAAAAAAGGAGGATGAAACTCCTGATAATGAATATATCTAATTTCTTTATGCGTAGCATCTTTTTTATCTTGTACAATTATCCGACAAAATTAATATAAAAAAAGATGTTCCCGCATACTTTTGATTATTTTTATAGATTAGAAGCTACATTCCATATGCTCTTTTGAGTTTGTCAATCTCTGAATTCCATAACTCAAACTGGTCATCTTTCTCTTCCGGATCAACATGATCCGTAACTTCCAGGACATAATCTCCTGTTAGTTCATTATAATTCATTTTTAGTTCGAAGTAACTCTTTTCATCTTCATCATCTAACCAATGGAACCGAACAAAAGAATTAATTCTTATGCCAATCATCTCTGCCATTCTGACTTCAGATTTCCCCCAAGTGAAAGTAAATGCCTTATCTTTTATTTGAACTTTATCTGCAAACCAGTCTTCCAAGCCAACCGGAGTGCTTATTGCATTCCATAAAATGCTACGTGAGGATGCGTTTAAAGGATATTCTATATGAATTTTCTCTTTCTTCATAGTGATCGTGTTTTTTGCGTTGGCAATATAAAGACTTTTTTTTAGATTCTACATATATGAGGCTCATTTTATGTGTTTTTTCTCTTGTTTTTTAAATAAATGAGGGCTTTTGAGCCATAAATGCAGAAAAAAGTGTGGGAAAATTTTGCAGGTTTCAAAGTTTTGCTTACCTTTGCACCGCATTAGAAAAATGGCGGGATAGCTCAGCCGGTTAGAGCGCATGATTCATAATCATGAGGTCCCCAGTTCAATCCTGGGTCCCGCTACTTTTAAGAATAAGGCATTTGAGAGGCTTCCACTCTTGGGTGCCTTTTTCTTATTTTTTATACTTCGAAATATTCAATATTGCCCTGCTAAATTTTAATTTTTGGTAAGTCTTTCATTCTTTCGTTAAAAAACATGTGAAAATATTCATAAAACCAACTATATTTTTGTTCGGGTAAAACAATAATTTGTACCTTTGCGCATCGAAACACCTAATATGCAATTAAATGTCTGAAACAAAAAAAATTAAAACCGCTCTCGTGTCGGTTTACCATAAAGAAGGACTGGATGATTTGATCACCAAACTTCACGAGGAAGGAGTTGAATTTCTGTCAACAGGAGGTACACGTCAGTTTATTGAATCTCTAGGGTTCCCTTGTAAGGCTGTAGAAGACCTTACTACTTATCCCTCAATTTTAGGTGGCAGGGTAAAAACTCTTCATCCGAAAGTTTTTGGCGGTATTTTGTGTCGGAGAGATGTAGAACAAGATCTTCAGCAAATAGAAAAATATGAAATTCCTGAAATTGATTTGGTTATTGTAGATCTTTATCCTTTTGAAGCAACAGTTGCTTCAGGTGCTGGAGAGGCTGCAATTGTAGAGAAGATTGATATTGGTGGTATTTCATTAATCCGTGCAGCAGCTAAGAATTTTAAGGATGTTGTTATCGTAGCTTCTCAGACTCAATATAAACCATTGGCAGATATGTTGATGGAACACGGAGCAACAAGCTCTATTGAAGAACGTCGCTGGTTTGCCAAAGAGGCATTTGCTGTTTCTTCACATTATGATTCTGCTATATTTAATTACTTTGATGGTGAAGATGGCTCAGCATTCCGTAGCTCAGTGAACGAACAGAAATCACTTAGATATGGCGAAAACCCTCACCAGAAAGGTGTATTCTTTGGAAATCTGGATGCAATTTTTGACCAGATTCATGGAAAAGAAATTTCATACAATAATTTGCTTGATATAAATGCAGCTGTAGATTTGATTGATGAATTCGAAGATTTGACATTTGCTGTATTAAAACATAATAATGCATGTGGCATAGCTTCACGTCCTACTGTGGCTGAAGCTTGGACAGATGCTTTGGCTGCTGACCCAGTCTCTGCTTTTGGTGGAGTTCTGATTACGAATGCTGTTATTGACAAGGCTGCTGCAGAAGAAATAAATAAGATTTTCTTTGAAATTATCATTGCACCTGATTATGATGTTGATGCTTTGGAAATTTTGACTCAAAAGAAAAATCGCATTGTCTTGGTTCGCAAGGAAGCTAAATTCCCTAAAAAACAGTTCCGCTCATTATTGAATGGCGTTTTGGTACAAGACAAAGATTTGAAAATAGAAACTTCTGCAGATCTGAAGACTGTAACTGATAAGGCTCCAACAGAGCAGGAAATCGAAGATATGTTGTTCGCTAACAAGATTGTGAAAAACAGTAAGTCAAATGCCATTGTTCTGGCAAAAGGAAAACAACTTTTGGCAAGTGGTATTGGGCAGACTTCTCGTGTAGATGCATTGAAACAAGCTATAGAAAAGGCGAAATCCTTTGCTTTTGACTTGCAGGGTGCTGTTATGGCTAGTGATGCATTCTTCCCATTCCCTGATTGTGTGGAGATAGCACATAAGGAAGGTATTACTTCAGTTATTCAACCAGGCGGATCTATTAAGGATCAGCTGTCTTTTGATTATTGTAATGAAAATGGCGTAGCTATGGTTACGACTGGTTTCAGACATTTTAAACATTAATAAAAAATGGGATTATTTTCTTTCACACAAGAAATAGCGATGGATTTGGGAACAGCCAATACCATCATTATCACCAACGGAAAGATAGTCGTTGATGAACCCTCTGTTGTTGCTTTGGACAGACGTACGGACAAAATGATTGCCGTTGGTGAAAAGGCACGCCAGATGCATGGGAAAACACATGAGAATATCAGAACTATCCGTCCTCTTCGTGATGGTGTGATTGCTGACTTTTATGCATGTGAGCAAATGATGCGTGGTATGATTAAGATGATGAATACACACAACAGATTTTTCTCTCCTTCTTTGAGAATGGTTATCTGTGTTCCATCAGGAAGTACCGAAGTTGAATTACGTGCTGTACGTGACTCTGCAGAACATGCGGGCGGACGCGATGTTTATTTGATATTTGAACCAATGGCTGCAGCTATTGGTATTGGTATAGATGTTGAAGCTCCGGAAGGAAATATGATTGTTGATATAGGTGGTGGTTCTACTGAAATTGCAGTTATTTCATTAGGTGGTATTGTTTCAAACAAGTCCATCCGTATCGCTGGAGATGATCTTACTTCTGATATTCAGGAGTATATGGGACGTCAGCATAATCTTAAGGTTGGTGAACGCACTGCAGAACAGATTAAGATTCATGTAGGTGCTGCATTGACAGAACTTGAAGATGCACCTGAGGATTTTATTGTTCATGGACCTAACAGAATGACTGCACTTCCAATGGAAGTTCCCGTTTGTTACCAGGAGATTGCTCACTGTTTAGAGAAATCTATCGCAAAGATGGAAACTGCTATTTTAAGTGCATTGGAACAGACTCCACCTGAATTGTACGCAGATATCGTTCACAATGGTATCTACCTAGCTGGTGGCGGTGCTCTCTTGAGAGGTCTTGATAAACGTTTAACAGATAAGATTAATATTCCTTTCCACATAGCAGAAGATCCTCTTCATGCTGTAGCAAAAGGAACAGGTGTAGCGTTGAAGAATGTAGATAGATTCTCCTTCTTAATGCGATAAACAACATAATTTATGCCGGTGTGCTGATATGCGGATGTACCTTTGGTACAGTATCGCCATGTCAGCACACCGGCTAGTTAGTACATTGGAATTATATGCGGAACTTACTGAACTTCCTTATAAAATATAACTACTGGTTTCTTTTCATTTTGTTAGAGGTTACTAGTTTTACTTTGTTGTTTCGCTTTAATCATTACCAGAAAAGCTCATTTTTCACTTCAAGCAATATTGCTGCAGGTGAAATTTATAAATTAAGAGGATCTGTTACATCCTACTTCTTTTTGAAGGAGGCTAATGAAGATTTACTTGATCGGAATATGTTATTGGAACAACAAATAACGAATCTGAGAAAGGAATTGCAAGAACATGGTATAGATTCTTTAGAGGTGGACAGCCTAAAAGGCAGAGCTGTTAATGATCTTCATGTTATTAAGGCTAATGTGATAAACAATTCACTGATAAAGGCGGATAATTACATTACTCTGGATAAGGGGTCAGATGCTGGAATTCATAGCGAAATGGGGGTTATCGACCGAAATGGGGTTGTTGGTATTGTGTATATGACAACACCTAAATATTCAGTAGTTTTATCTATGCTGAATACCAAGAGTAGAATAGGTTGTAAGATATTAGGAAGCGGTTATTTTGGCGCATTAAGATGGGAGGGTAGCGATTCACGCTATGCTTACTTAAATGATTTACCAAGACACGCAAAATTTAGTTTGGGAGACACATTAGTTACCAGTGGCTATTCTGATGTTTTTCCTGCGGGTATAATGGTTGGCACAGTAGATCATATTGGTAACTCTAAAGATGGACTTTCTTACCAGCTGAAGATTCGGTTAACTACAGATTTTGGGAAATTAGGTAGTGTAAGAGTGTTACCCAAATCAAATCAAATGGAACAGAGACTTCTTGAAGAAATGGCAAATAAACAACAATGATTATAACATATTTAAGACGTATAGAGTGGTTTGTAGCCTTGGCGTTGATTCAAGTCTTGGTGCTTAACAATGTACATATTGCAGGATATGCAACGCCATTTATTTATATTTATATGATTCTAAAGATGTCCTCCGGAACATCGAGAAGTGAGTTAATGCTGTGGGCATTTTCACTGGGATTAGTGGTTGATATATTTTCTGACACTCCTGGTATGAATGCAGCTGCAGCTACTTTTATTGCTTTTATTCGTCCACTCTTTTTACGGCTTTTCACTCAGCGTGATAGTACTGATGAGTTTATACCTGCAATAAAGACAATTGGCACATCCTCTTTTATTAAATATGTGATAATGTGCGTTTTATTTCACCATACTACATTGTTAATGATTGAATCTTTTTCCTTATTTGATCTGAATACTCTACTGATTAAAATAGGAGCTAGCTCTTTGTTTACAGTTTTGTGTATTATGGGCATTGAAGGCTTAAATAAATAGACGTGGCTAGAGATTATAATTTAGAAAAAAGGAAATATGTGATTGCTGGCATTGCTTTTTCGGTAGTGCTTATTTTTATTCTGCGTCTTTTTGTACTTCAGATATTGTCTGAAGATTACAAAAAAAATGCTGATAGTAATGCTTTTCTAAACAAAATTCAATATCCTTCCAGAGGTATCTTTTACGATCGTAATAATAAACTGTTGGTTTATAATCAGCCTGCTTATGATGTAATGGTTGTGATGAAAGAGGTTGATCATCTTGATACTCTTGATCTATGTCAGACACTAAAGATCACTAAAGACTATTTTATAAAACGAATGGATGATATTAAGGATCGTTCTAAGAATCCCGGATATTCACGTTTTACGAACCAACTTTTTATGGTACAGCTTTCTGCTGAGGAGAGCAGTGTACTGCAGGAAAAATTATTTAAATTTCGTGGTTTCTATGTTCAGCAGCATTCTATCCGACAATATTCATATAATTCAGCAGCTCATATATTAGGTGATTTAGGAGAAGCTTCCATGGCAAATATAGAAGACGATGATTATTATGTTCGTGGAGACTATATAGGAAAACAAGGAATAGAAAAGTTCTATGAGAAACAACTCCGTGGGCATAAAGGCGTGGAGATTTTACTCCGGGATGCGCATGGACGTATTCAAGGAAAATATTTGAACGGTAAACTAGATAAGAAACCTATTCCTGGTAAAAATCTGAAACTCTCTATTGATATTGATTTACAGCAGTTTGGAGAGAAACTTATGGGGAAAAAGATTGGAGCAATAGTGGCAATAGAACCAGAAACAGGTGAAATCCTTTGTCTTGTTTCTTCTCCAACTTTTAATCCTGCAGATATGGTTGGGCGTCAGCGAGGAAAGAATCACATGGCTTTGGAACGAGATCCCAGAAAACCTCTTTTCAACAGAGCATTGATGGCTTCGTATCCTCCGGGATCTACTTTTAAACCGGCTCAGTCTTTGGTCTTTCTTCAGGAAGGAATTATTAGTCCGGCAACAGCTTTCCCTTGTTATCATGGGTTTGTGGTGCCAGGTCTTAGGGTAGGGTGTCACTCACATCCTTCTCCATTGTCATTGGTGCCAGCTCTGGCAACATCTTGTAATTCCTACTTTTGCTGGGGATTATACCGGATGATTGATAACAAGAAGTATCTTAATTCAGATTCTGCACTAACTGTCTGGAAAAATCACATGGTATCAATGGGATTTGGATATAAACTGGGAGTGGATCTCCCGGGTGAAAAAAGAGGGCTTATTCCCAATGCTAAGTTTTATGATAAGGTATATGGAAAAGGCCGGTGGGGTGGTTTACGAATTATCCATACAGCTATTGGGCAGGGAGAAATATTGCTTACTCCTCTTCAAATTGCTAACGAAGGAGCAACCATTGCGAATAGAGGACATTTCATAACTCCGCATGTAGTAAAGAATATTATGGGAGGTAAATTAGATAGTACTTATCTTTTTCCAAGGCATACTACAATTGATCCGAAGTACTATTCTTACATCATTCAAGGAATGCGCGGAGCTGTAGAACATGGAACCTGTACCCGTGCCAACTATATGCCTGATATGGAGATTTGCGGAAAAACCGGTACAGCACAAAATAGAGGAAAAGACCACTCTGTCTTTATGGGATTTGCACCAATGAGAAAACCTAAGATTTCTATTTGCGTTTATATTGAAAATGGTGGTTGGGGAGCAACGTATGCTGTTCCTATCGGAGCGTTGATGATGGAACGTTATCTTAAAGGTAAGATTGCTCCTGAAAGAGAAAAGTTAGTTGAAAGTCTTAGTAATGCAGTAATATCCTATGGAACCCAGACGCGTTAGTTTATGGAAATCGGTAGATTGGGCAACTATTGCCGTCTACTTGATACTTATTATTTGTGGCTGGTTTAGCGTATGTGGAGCCAGTTACAATTATGGAGATACAGACTTTCTTAACTTCGGTACCAGAGCTGGAAAACAGTTGATGTGGATATTGTGTTCTTTTGGGCTGGGATTTGTGTTGTTGATGATTGAAGAGCGTATATACGATATGTTTTCCTATGTTATGTATGTGGGGATGCTTTTATTGCTTGTTGCCACGATATTTGTTGCTAGAGACGTAAAAGGTTCCCATTCCTGGATTAGTTTAGGGCCTGTCAGTCTTCAACCTGCCGAGTTTGCAAAGTTTGCAACTGCGCTTGTTCTTGCTAAATATATGAACTCTTACTCATTTAATATGAGAAAGCTGAAGAGTGCTTTATTATTGGCTCTTTTGATTCTATTACCATTGGGAATAATTATTTTGCAGCGAGAAACCGGATCTGCTTTAGTATACCTTGCTTTCTTTTTTATGCTTTATAGGGAAGGAATGCCTGGTGCTATCTTATTTTCAGGAGTCTGTGCAGTGATTTACTTCATTGTTGGTATCCGCTTTGGAGATGTGATGATTACCGGAACTTCAACACCTATAGGGCAATTTTCTGTATTGGCAATGATACTTTTGTTTGCTGGAGGTATGGTTTGGGTTTATATGAAACGCTGGCCTCCTGTTCGCAATATTGTAGGCATCAGTGTGTTAGTCTCTCTTTTGACTTATCTTTTTTCAAAATATATAGTTCCTTTTAACCTAGTATGGGTATTACTACCTTTATGTTTGATTGCTGCTGGTTACCTGGCTTTCCTATCGCTTACAGAAAGGAATAAAGGATATCTGTTAATTTCCGTATTTACACTTGCTTCCGTTGGTTTTCTGTTCTCAAGTAACTACGTTTTTAATAGTGTATTGGAACCGCATCAGCAAATTCGTATTAAGGTAGTGTTGGGAATGGAGGAAGATCTTACTGGTGCAGGGTATAATGTTAACCAGTCAAAAATAGCTATTGGCTCGGGTGGCTTATACGGAAAAGGTTTTCTTAATGGTACTCAGACCAAGCTTAAGTATGTTCCGGAACAGGATACTGACTTTATTTTCTGTACAGTTGGTGAAGAACAAGGACTTGTAGGTTCTTCTGTTGTTTTGATTTTATTTCTTTTTCTTATACTGCGACTAATCGTTCTTTCTGAACGGCAGAGCTCAGCCTTTGGCCGGGTCTATGGTTATTCTGTAGTCAGTATTTTTGTCTTTCACCTGTTCATTAATGTGGGAATGGTTTTAGGACTAACACCTGTAATTGGTATTCCTTTGCCTTTTTTTAGCTATGGGGGGTCATCATTATGGGGATTTACAACTCTTTTATTTATCTTTTTAAGAATTGATGCGGGAAGATCTGAAAGACTCCAGTAGTCTTCCAGAACTTTATCTTTCTCGCTTAATCTCTAATCCAATATCGTTAATACCCACTAAGTTATTATCTCTCATTCCGTGGGCAACCTTGAAAATTAGATTGCCAGAGCGTCTGGGAGCAACAAATGTATAGCTACAGGACGATTGGAAAAGATCTCCAAGACCTGTTCCCAACCACTTTCCTGATTTGTCGGCAAGCGTATACTTAACGGTGTCTGTAACAAAAATAGTACTATCCTGCGTGTTGTGTGAAATGAAAAGATATAGATTGCTATATGGGTAATCATCACGGTTACGTACCTCTACAGATACGCGGAAAGTGGCAAGAGAGTCCGTTATAGGTGCTTTAAATGTAAGAGTATCACTCTTTCTCCATCCCTCTTTGGGTAAATGAAGAAAAGAGTGATACATTGTATTTGAATCACATGCTGTTAAAAGAATAAGTGATAACAGCAGAGTGAATTTATTCTTTTTCAGATTGTGGCTTGTCATCGCGCTGTTGAGGTTTATTGTTTGGCCTTCTTTTCCGTCTGTTTCTATTTACGTTTCCATTTTCATTTCTGCTTCCGCCTTCAATTTTGGATACGTTTTCATTGTCGTTTTTGCTAACATTCTCTTTGTTAGCTTTGTTTATATTTTCATTCCGGGTTCTAATCTCAGGCTTTCTTCTGTTCTCATTCCTGTTTTCACCTTCATTTTTATTCTCGTTTTCGCCACTGCCTCTGGTTACTTTTTCATTTCTGTTTCTATTTTCAGGTCTGTTTCTGTTACCATTCTCATTCTTTCTGACATTTCTATTATCATTTCCCGCTTTCCGTTTATCAAAACGAGTAAGACTTTCCTGCTCTAAGAGGTCAATAGGTTTTGGGGGTTCAGGTTTCTTTTCTGATTCGTGCAAGCTGTCTGGTTTGATTCCTTTGCGGTTGAGGTTAATAATCTCAAAAGCTCTTTTACCTGAGATTGTAACAATATTGGCAGCAAAGTTTTTATCGGTCGAGTATGAAATCTGATTACTTAATATATCAGCTTTGAAAAAATAGAATGTACCATCCTTAGTTTGCAGTTCAATTTCTCTTGAAGGTAAGCGCTTTTGTGCTTCCACATAGGTGTCTACTTCATAATTCATGCAGCACTTTAACTTGGCACACTGGCCAGCTAGTTTTTGAGGATTAAGAGAGATATCCTGTAGCCTTGCCGCACTGGTTGATACAGAAACAAAATTAGTCAACCATGTGGCGCAACACAGTTCTCTACCACAAGGACCAATACCGCCTATTCGGCCAGCTTCTTGTCTAGCGCCGATCTGTTTCATCTCAATGCGAACGCGGAAAGATTCTGCCAGGACTTTAATAAGTTGGCGAAAATCTACACGTTCATCTGCAATGTAATAGAAAATAGCTTTGTTGCCATCTCCCTGGTATTCCACATCGCCTATCTTCATGTTGAGATTCAGATTTGCAGCAATTTGCCTTGAACGGATCATTGTGTCGTGCTCTTTGGCTTTAGCTTCTTCATATTTCTCCATGTCTACTGCTTTTACTTTACGGTATACACGTTTGATTTCGGTATTTGGCTTAAATCCTGTTTTTAACATTTGCAGTGGCACCAATCTTCCTGTCAGCGTTACAGTTCCTATGTCGTGTCCAGGAGTTGATTCCACAGCAACAACATCGCCTTTTTCCAGCTTTAAGCCGTTACTGTTGCGATAATACCCTTTGCGCGTATTTTTGAACTGAACTTCAATGAGATCACTTTCTTCACTACTTCCGGGGATATCAGCCAGCCAGTCGTAGGTATTCAGTTTATTATCTTGTCGGGAGCAGCCTTTGCAGCATAGCTTCCCGCTTCCGTTATTTAATTTATAATCCATTTTTATAATGTTTATTGCTTCAACAAAACGATCATTTTCAGAGAAAAATCGAAAAAGACCATTTTGGCGTTCACGTTTTGTTCTATATGTTGTTGAGCCAGACTAAGTTCTTCCATCATTTCCTCTACATTTCGCTCATTGATAAAGGGCGCAAAACGAGAGGCGAAATTCAGTTCGTCAATATTCATGTATGTGAGCTCATTACGGTGAAAGTTGAAAATGAAATTTTCGCGGATCATCCGTTGAGCATATTCCAGAAAGTTTTTTTGTCGTTCGCGACCCATTCCTGCCAGCTGCTCGCTCCAGGCTTTCATCTCCCGGATTTTTCTTTGATAAGAAAGGCGCATCAAACTGACAAACAGGTCAAAGAAAAGCTTAGTCTCTTCGTTAAGGTGAATGGTTTCCATTGCACGGATAAAATTTCCGTTGGAGGCATGAGCAATTGTTTGTGCATCTTGCTCTGTTAACCCAAAGTTTTTCTTTAGAGCCACTGCAATACTTTCTTCTTCAATATTGCGAACATTAATTCGTTGTGTTCGGCTTAATATCGTAGAAAGCATAAGATCCGGATTTTCAGAAACCAGTAAAAAGACTGTCTTTGCAGGCGGCTCTTCCAGCATTTTCAGGAGTTTATTCGCACAAACGGCATTCATTTTCTCCGGAAGCCATATTATCATTACTTTATAACCACCTTCACTGCTCTTCAGACTCAGCTTTCGTACAATCTCGTCACTTTCCTTAGCATAAATTATGGCCTGAGCATTTTCAGCTCCCATCTCATTTAACCAGTGATTTTGGCTAAAATAAGCATTGTTCAGCACAAAATTTCTCCATTCTTTGATATAATCATCACAAACCACATCTTTCCCACTCTTTTTCTTCACAATAGGAAAGACAAAATGCAGGTCGGGATGTGCAAGTTTATTCAGTTTTACACACGAAGGACAAACACCACATGCATCTTCTTCAGTATGGTTTGTACAGAGAATATAGCGGGCATAAGCAATAGCTAAAGGAAGTTTCCCTACACCTTCGGGTCCACAAATAAGTTGTGCGTGAGGGATACGATTCTCCTTCACTTCCAATAGGAATTTCTTCTTAACCTCTTCTTGCCCTATAACCTCTCTGAATAACATAATTAATATATTTGTTTGGCTACTTCTTTGATACTGTCTACTGCACCAATTGAATAGAAGTGAATGCTTGGAAGTCCGTGTGCCATCAGTTCACGGCATTGTTCCACACACCATTCAATTCCCAGTTGTTTTGCAGCTGCATCATTTTTGCAGTTCATTGCCTCATTGGCCAAATCCTCCGGAATATCAACTTTAAACGTTTTTGGAACCATGCTCAATTGAGATAATTTAGCAAATGGTTTAATTCCCGGAATAATAGGTATAGTAATACCCGCTTTTCTGGCTCGTTCCACAAAATCAAAGAACTTTTTATTGTCGTAGAATAGTTGAGTAACAGCATATTCAGCTCCGGCTTCCATCTTTTTCTTCAGCCAATAAATATCTGTATCAATATTGGGCGCCTCTTCATGTTTCTCGGGGTAGCAGGCTACTCCGTAAGAAAATGGTTCCGACATTTCTTTCATTTGCTCACCGTCAACAAATAATCCTTTATTGAAGTCATTTATTTGTTCTTGTAGTTCTATAGCATGGAAATAACCATTCCCAACCGGCATAAAGGACGATTCGTGCTTTGCTTTGTCGCCACGAAGAACCAATAAATCTGTAATGCCAAGGAATTGAAGGTCGAGCAATACATATTCGGTTTCTTCACGAGTAAATCCACTACATAAAATGTGAGGTACAACGGTAATGTTGTATTTGTTCTTTATTGCAGCAGCAACTGCCACTGTTCCGGGGCGACGGCGGACATTGTTACGTTGATATAATCCATTGCCCAGGTCTTTATATACGTATTCGCTACGATGAGTAGTGATATTGATGTATTTAGGGTCAAATTCCTTTAATGTATCTATTGAATCATACAGCTTTTCAATGCCGGTTCCTTTTATCGGAGGCAATATTTCAAACGAAAAAGCTGTCTTGTCATTACTCTTTATTAAATCTATTACTTTCATTGGCCTTATTTATATCTCGGTATTAATGGTGCCGAGTATGCATATTGACGCAAAAATAACAAAAAAAACAGAGTTTTGAACTATCTTTTAGCTTTTTACGCTATCAAAATAAATATTTAATGAATCAACTATTTATAATATATCCATTATTTTCATTTTTGATGCAGTTTTTTTATTGTATGGGTAACTCTGATCAGATCTCGCAATACTTTGCACTTTGGTCTTTTATTCCATTATTATCACGATGATGCAACTTTCTCTGTTTGTTGTTTTGCGAAATTATGTCAACAAAATAATTCTCCTGTTTTAGGAACTGAAATGGGTGCTATTTTGTTAATAGTGAGATGGATACTAAACTTGATATTTTTTGTAAAATAATATTCTTCTTCTTTTAAACTGTAAAAGGTATGATTAATTTTTCAAACATTAAAAACCCTATATTAAGGCATTTTAATGACAGATCAGTAGAACCGCCTCTGCGTGGAGAATTATTCAATGTGGAGCAGTTGACTCAGTTTGCTCAGACACTTGCTTCCGGTCAACAAAAAATTTGTGAAGACGGAGAAGATTTTCTGCTTGAAAAACTGAATTATAATGATACGATTTTGCGTGATTATAACCGTTTAATCCTCGCTGTCAAGAGACCGAGAAATATCACACCTGCTGCTGAGTGGTTAGTGGATAATTTTTATCTCATTGAAGAACATATTCAGCTTGCCAGACGGCATTTTTCAAAAAAATATAGTAGACAATTACCTCTTCTCGACAGAGGGCAGTCAAAAGGACTCCCACGCGTTTACGAAATAGTGCTTGAATTTATTTCGCATACGGATGCACAAATTGATGTTGAATCACTTTATGCATTTTTTGAAGCTTATCAAACGGAATCAACCTTAAAACTAGGAGAATTATGGGCTATCCCGATAATGTTGAGATTGGCGTTGATCGAGAATCTTTATCGCATTATTTCGCGTCTAAAAGTAAATCAGGATCACCGTGATATGGCTAATTTGTGGATTGATAAACTCCAGCAAATGGCAGGTGCAAGTCCGTCTAAACTAGTTGAAATTCTGGCCGAGATGGCCAAGTCTGATATTCCATTGACCAGTGCTTTTGTTTTTGAATTTTGTCAGAGATTATCGTCTCAAAATCCGATGCTGCACATGGCACGCAGTTGGCTTGAACAGCGATTGGCGGAGAATGGTTTTTCCATAGAGGAACTAATTCATGCTGAAACTCAAAATCAGGCTGCCAATCAGTTATCTGTGAGCCATTCTATAGGCAGCTTGCGTTTCCTCGGGACCACTGACTGGCAAATTTTTGTGGAGAAATTGAGTATTGTAGATAGAACATTGCGGAATGATCCTGAAGGTACATATTGTCTAATGGATTTTTCCACACGAGACCGTTACCGGCATGTGATTGAAGATTTTGCCCGGAGAAGCCCATTTTCTGAAGTAGAAGTAGCTCAAGAAGCAATCAAGTTGGCGAAAGAGGCTTTTGCACAGAAGCTTGATAAACGGAATGCACATGTAGGTTTTTATTTGGTTGGAGATGGAAAATCTTCTTTGACTCAGGCAGCTAAAGTAAAAAGCACATTTGGAACAGTTGTTGAGAATACTGTTCATCGCTATCCTTTGGCTTTCTATGTAGGCTCTATTACACTATTTACTCTATTGGGTACTTTCGGTTTTGTGAAAATATTGCAGTCTCTTGGCCATTTTGTTATCGATTGGGAGTCTATAACTCTGGTACTTATTTTTCTTTTTTGCATTAGTCAACTGGCGCTTGCTTTAGTTAACTGGATTGCCATGTTGATTGTAAAGCCCAATTTGATACCTCGTCTTGATTTCTCCGATGGCGTTTCATCGAACTGTCGCACCATAGTCGTTGTACCTACCATGTTGTCTACCAAGGAGTCTGTTGACAAGCTCATTGAAAATATGGAGCTCTGTTTCCTTTCCAATCGTGACAGCTATCTCCACTTTGCTTTGTTGACTGATTTTAAAGATGCAGCCCAAGAAATGATGCCTTTGGACGATTTTTTACTTGAAAGAGTGCGGTTTAGGGTTGAAAGACTAAATAAAAAATATGCTGCCGGGCGCAACAATATTTTCTTTTTATTTCATCGTCCTCGTCGCTGGAACCCAGGTGAAGGTGTCTGGATGGGCTTTGAACGTAAAAGAGGCAAGCTAATGGAGTTCAATTCCTTTCTTAGAGGTGGCTCTATCGATGCTTTCTCGTTGATTGAAGGTGAAACTTCAATTCTGGCATCCGTCAAATATGTTATTACACTTGATACTGATACGCAACTACCATGGGGTAGTGCCCGAAAATTAATCGGAGCAATGGCACACCCTCTGAATCGTCCCGAATTTGATCCTAAGCGTAACGTTGTTGTCAAAGGTTACGGTATCCTTCAGCCACGCATAGCGGTAAGCTTGGTCAGTAGTCGATGCTCGTTATATGTACGTCTTTTTTCGGGTGATGCAGGAATTGATCCTTATACACGCGCTGTTTCCGATGTATATCAGGATATTTTTCGCGAAGGTTCCTTTATCGGTAAAGGAATTTATGATGTAGATGCTTTTGAACAAGCCTTGGCTGGAAGATTTCCTCAGAATAGAATCCTTAGCCATGATTTACTGGAATCAACTTATGTTCGTTCAGGTCTTATTAGCGATATAGAGATGTACGAGTCTTATCCATCAGGTTACAACATGGATGCAAACCGTCATTACCGTTGGATTCGTGGTGACTGGCAGATTGCACGATGGCTAATGCCTCGTGTCTCAGTGTCTGGTAATAAGAAAGAACATAATCCTATATCCGGATTGGCTAAATTTAAAATATTCGATAACCTTCGTCGAAGTCTTGTATCACCTGCACTGTTGCTTCTTTTGACAGGTTTCTGCCTATTTTTCCCTCAAAGTACATGGATCGGTCCTCTGCTTGTGCTCATCATTGCAGCACTACCTATCATAATAGGAATGTCTATTAGTGTTTTTCGCAAATCAACCGACCAATCATGGTCGCTTCATTTGCGGGAAGTCTTGCAAAACGGAGAACGACAGTTAGGACAAGTTCTGCTTTCATTGGCGTTATTGCCTTACGATGCTTTCCTATGTACAAATGCAGTACTGCGTACCTTGTTTCGTTTGGTTTTAACACATAAGCATTTGATGGAGTGGCAAAACTCTATTGATGCTGAACGGACTGCAAATAATTCGCTTTTTGGTTATTACACCCTAATGTGGTTCGCTCCTGTATTTGCAGTGATAGGTGGTGTACTTTTATCTTTTTTACAGCCGGCTACATTGCCATATTCACTCCCTGTTTTACTTGTTTGGTTTACGGCACCCTATTTCGTTTGGCGGATTAGCTGTCCAATAAAGTTGTGTGTTTCCGAGTTTTCAAGTGAACAAACACTTTTATTACATCGGATTGCCCGTAAAACATGGCATTTCTTTGAAACTTTTGTTAATGCTCAAGAGAGTTGGCTTCCTCCCGACAATTTTCAGGAAATTCCTGAACCCATTATTGCTTCACGCACATCGCCTACTAATATAGGGCTTTCATTGTTGGCCAATCTGGCTGCATTCGATTATGGCTATCTGTCTGCAGGTAAAGTGATGGAGCGTACAAATCAGACTTTTGAAACGATGAACAAACTCAAGAAGTATCGCGGACATTTATTTAATTGGTACAACACACGAACTCTTGAACCGCTTTCTCCGTTATATGTGTCGAGTGTGGACAGCGGTAACCTTGCCGGGCATCTGCTTACACTCAGCCAGGGACTCAAAGAGTTAAGGGAAGCTCCTATTTATTCACCGGATATTTTTGCCGGACTGATTGACACGGTGCGGGTTTTAAAACAGCTTGCAGGCAAAAATGTGGCTTTCCTACAGCTTGAAAGAGAGTTGGAAGGCATGCCTCCTAATACAGTACAAGCTGCATATAACTTACTAAAATCCATCGCTAGCCAAATAAATAATATAATTCCATCGTTAGATTCTTCAAATGTAGAGTTGCAGACATGGGGACAAACATTGAAATTAAATTGTGAAGAACATTTGGAAGAACTGCTGTCTCTTGCACCATGGGTTGAAATTGACTACCCACTTCACAAAGAGAGCTTATCAGAAAGTACAGAAATGATTCTTACTAAACTTGAGATGTTTGACAAAGTGCCTACATTGAGTGAAGTTGCTCGTTTTGAAAAAACAATTTGTCCGTTATTAGAAACCGCATTGACAGAACTTTCTGAAGTTAGTAATTTATCCAGAAAAGAAGAAGTTGACTACCTCAGTGTATTGTTGCATTGTCTTCATAAAGCTGCCAGACATGCTATTCAGAGGAAACAAATACTTAAATCAATAATACACCAAAGTGAAAACTTTGCACGAATGGATTTCACTTTCCTTTTCGATGCTTCGAAAAAGTTGTTTTTAATAGGATATAATGTTACTGAGCAACGCCCAGATGCAGGTTGCTATGATCTTCTTGCCTCCGAAGCCAGGCTTTGCAGTTATGTAGCCATCGCACAAGGGCAAGTGCCCCAAGAACATTGGTTCTCGCTAAATCGCCTGTTAGTCGTTTCTAAAGGCCAACCAGCATTACTTTCATGGAGCGGCTCCATGTTTGAATACTTGATGCCTCTACTTGTAATGCCAAGTTTTGATAATACTTTACTAGATCAAACCTGTAAGGCTGCTGTACAGGAACAAATAGAATATGGCAAAACACTTGGTGTTCCATGGGGTATGTCCGAGTCTGGATACAACCGAACGGATACCCATTTGAATTATCAATATCGGGCATTTGGTGTGCCCAGCCTTGGTTTAAAGAGGGGTTTGTCTGAAGATTTAGTTATTGCTCCTTATGCTACAGTCATGGCATTAATGGTGGCTCCCCTGAAAGCTTGCGAAAATATGCAACGTCTCTCTACTGAGGGAAAAGAAAGTACTTACGGCTACTACGAGGCAATAGATTATACTCCGTCACATCTTCGTCCGCATGTGGCAAGCGAAAATGTCTGTTCTTTCATGGCTCATCACCAAGGAATGAGCCTTTTGTCGCTTGTCAACGTGATGAAAGGTGGCTCAATGCAACGACGTTTTATGTCTTGCCCGATGCTTAAATCTGCTGAACTGCTATTGCAGGAACGTATTCCTCAAAGTGTTACGGCGAGTGTTATTCCTGACGATTCGAAATTTGAGCTAGAAGGTTTGCATCCACTTCTTGTGGATAGTTCTGAAATTATGCGTATATTCAAAGATACCACTATAGACCCCGAGGTACATTTGTTATCCAATGGCCGTTATCATGTAATGGTGAACAATGTTGGAGGAGGGTATAGCCGTTGGAATAATATGGCCGTCACGCGCTGGCGTGAAGACGCTACATCTGACAACTTGGGTATGTTTGTTTATTTGCGTGACAGTGATACCGGCGAATTCTGGTCAACTGCATATCAACCGACTTTGCGTACAATAAAAGGTTATGAGGCTATATTTACCCAAGCTTATGCTGAATTTCGTCAACGTCAGTCGGGACTCGAAGTTCACACAACTATTTGTGTTTCGCCGGAAGATGATATTGAATTGAGGCGCATTAAACTGGTCAACCATTCACATGTACCTCGCAATATTGAACTTACTACTTACAGCGAAGTGGTAATAGCGCCTCAGGCGGCTGATGAGGCTCACCCTGTTTTTAGTAATCTATTCGTGCAAACAGAATTTGCACCTTCTTCTTCTTCTATATTCTGCACCCGCAGAGCGCGGTCACAAGAAGAAACTGTGCCTCACCTGTTACATCTGATGCTGGTACAAGGCGACCAAAAAGGAAGTCTCTCATGCGAAACTGACCGTTCTCGTTTTGTAGGTCGGGGGCGTTCTTTAGCAAACCCTCTGGCGATGAGAAGTACAGGAGATTTGTCAGGAAGTACAGGTTCTGTGCTTGATCCAATTATTTCATTACGTCGTACAGTAACCATTCAGCCGGGCAAATCTGTAACACTGTACATCGCGTTGGGTATGGCTGAGACAAGAGACTCTGTACTAGCTTTATCAGATAAATATCAAAATTCCCGTATGGTCGACCGTGCTTTTGAACTGGCATGGACACATAGCCAAGTCGTATTGCATCAACTTAATGTGACCGAAACAGAAGCCCAACGTTACAGTAAACTTGCCAGTTCCTTGATATATGCTAATCCATTACTTCGTGCTGCTCCAGGAGTGCTGAAAAGTAACAGACGTGGGCAGAATGCTCTTTGGGGATATAGTATATCTGGTGATGTCCCTTTGGTATTGTTACGTATTAGTGATGCTAAAGGACTCGATCTGGTACGACAGATTTCTTTGGCACATGCATACTGGCGCATGAAGGGAATCACTGTTGAACTGATCATTCTGAACGAGGATGTTTCTGTGTATCGTCAGCTTATCTATGATGAAATTATTAATCTTATTTCATCAGGTATCGAGGCACCTTTACTTGAAAAACCAGGTGGCATTTTTATTCGCAGAATAGAGCAGGTACCCCGTGAAGATGTACTTTTGTTGCAAGCGAGTGCTCGCATTGTCCTTGATGACAAACAAGGAATGCTGGCTGAACAACTTGAAACTATTAGAATTCCGGAGTTAATGGTTCCCACTTTAATTCCTTCGCGAACAGCGTTGCCTGAAATTCTGGAACCGCTTCAAACGCGAGACTTGATTTTTACAAATGGCCTTGGTGGATTTACACGAGATGGCCACGAATATGTTATAACGCTTCAGCCGGGACAAACAACGCCTGCGCCATGGTGTAACGTGTTGGCGAATAACCAGTTCGGGACTGTGATTTCTGAAAGTGGAGGATCATACACCTGGGCCGAGAATTCTCATGAATTTCGTCTCACACCTTGGAATAATGATCCTGTGGAGGATCCTTCGGGAGAAGCCTTTTATATACGTGATGAGCAAACCGGACAGTTTTGGTCACCTACTCCGTTACCGGCCCGTGGGGCAACACCTTACGTAATTCGTCATGGATTTGGTTACACGGTATTCGAGCACAGCGAATTCGGGATTGATTCTGAACTATGGATATATGTTGCAATGGAGGCTCCCGTCAAATTTTCAGTATTGAAGTTGTATAACAAATCGGGGCGTTCACGTCGATTATCAGTCACTGGATATTACGAATGGGTACTGGCTAACATGCGACAGAAAAGTCAGCTACATATACAAACAGAAATAGACATAAAAACCGGAGCTCTGTTTGCCAGAAACTTCTACAATCCTGATTTTGCAGGAAGAGTGGCTTTTGTTGATGTGAGTGAGGCACGTACATTGAGTGGTGACCGTAAAGAATTTATCGGACAGAACGGAAGCCTATCACATCCTGCTGCAATGAAGCATACCCGACTTTCTGGAAAAGTAGGAGCCGGACTTGATCCTTGTGGTGCCGTACAAGTGGTGTTCGATTTGGCTGATGGGCAGGATCGGGAGACTCGGTTTAGGCTTGGCTTTGCAAATAACAAGGAAGAAATGCGTCAACTGGTATCGCGTTTTCAAAAACCTGGTGCTACGCGTGAAGCGCTAGAAGAAGTATGGGCCTATTGGAACCATACCCTTGGAACTGTAAATGTTGATACTCCTGATCCTTCAGTAAATGTAATGGCCAATGGCTGGCTATTGTATCAAACTCTTAGTAGTAGAATATGGGCAAGGTCTGGCTTTTACCAGTCTGGCGGTGCTTACGGTTTCCGCGACCAGCTGCAGGATGTGATGGCCCTGGTACATGCCGAGCCTGCCATTACTCGTAAACAGATACTCCGTGCAGCAGCTCACCAGTTCCATGAAGGAGATGTTCAGCATTGGTGGCACCCCCCACTGGGACGCGGCGTGCGAACACATTTCTCTGACGACTACCTTTGGTTGCCATATGTCACATGTAGGTATGTTTCCTGCGTTGCTGACACAGGTATCCTTGACGAGATAATACCTTTCATCGAAGGTCGGGAATTGCGATCTGATGAAGAATCATATTATGATATGCCCGGTCGTTCTGCTGAATCAGCTACGCTCTATGAACATTGTGTAAGAAGTATTAAAAACGGTCTCAAATTTGGTAGTCACGGGTTACCCCTTATTGGATGTGGTGACTGGAATGATGGAATGAATCTGATAGGAAAGGATGGACGTGGTGAAAGTGTATGGTTGGCTTTCTTTTTATATGATGTGTTGATTAAATTCTCCAAAATAGCGATTCTACGTAACGACAATGACTTTGCCGAAAGCTGTCTTGCGCAAGCACATGATTTACAACTTAATATTGAGTTACATGCATGGGATGGCGAATGGTATCGTCGTGCATATTTTGATAATGGAGAACCACTTGGATCTAAGAATAACCTGGAATGTAGCATTGATTCTTTGCCACAAAGTTGGTCAGTAATTAGCGGTGCTGGAAATTTAAGACGCACTGTGCAGGCGATGGATCAGGTTTACAAACAGCTAGTGAACCGCAATGATATGTTAATTAAGTTATTTACCCCACCTTTCGATAAATCTATTCTCAATCCGGGTTATATAAAAGGTTATGTTCCTGGTGTGCGTGAGAACGGTGGTCAGTACACACATGGTGCTATATGGGCTGCCATGGCTTATGCCCTTATGGGAGAAGCCGAACGCTCCTGGGAACTTTTTGGATTGCTAAATCCTGTGCAGCATGGCAAAACAGCTGAACAGATAGCCATCTACAAGGTGGAACCTTATGTTGTGGCGGCCGATGTATATGCTTGTGCACCTCATACAGGCAGAGGTGGCTGGACGTGGTACACAGGTTCTTCCTCTTGGATGTATCGTCTTCTGATTGAAACGCTCTTGGGTGTAAACAGATCGGGAAATAAACTAAACCTTTTCCCTCTGCTTCCTCAAGATTGGAATGGTTACAAAGTGCATTATCGTTTTGGGAAAACGGTGTATCATATCACCTTCAATCGTATCACTGACGATTCGCTGTCCCGTCTTATCCTTGATGGGAAAGAGTTATCTGAAAAAACAGTGCTACCATTAGAAGACGATTTGAAAGAGCATTTTGTTGAAATGTGGATAAAATAAGTACAACGAAATAGGCTTGGGAAGATATTTCGCTATCTAAAAGGGAATCCTCTGATAAACTAATGATTTATCGGAGGATTCCCTTTTAGATGGTATAAATTGTGCTATATTAAGCAATCATGGAAACTTCCATAATTAGAACTTCTGAAGCTGAATCCGCTTTGATAGATATTTTATCTTCTGATCCACAATGCTCCTTTCTTTGATAAATATTTCTCTATATATTTTAATTTATGGAGATTGTTTAAGATATCTAATGCATCATTTTCATGTCTGTCTGTTAGTACAGCAAACTCATGGGTGGTTAGGGTAGGGTAGTAATCAAAGAGCCCTTCATGAGTTTTGTTTATAGGCTGTTTAATGGCTTGCGGGCATAGCTTTAGCATAGCCTCTTCAAAATCCATATAAGGTCTGACTCCATATATCACAAGTTGTTTGCCTTCAGCATTTGAGAAGAAGAGCGTTGGAAATCCTCTCACACCCATCTTTTTGCTTATCTCCAGATCTTCCTGGAACAATCGTTGTGCTTCTCCTTCAAAATCAGTCTTCAATAAGTCAATATCCAATTCTGATTCCAGTGCTGCTTTTTCTATCCATTCCCACTTTGCAATATTTCTTTTCTCTAAGAAAAGCATTTCCTTTATTCTTCGGTAAAATTTTAGTGCTTGCTCTTCATTCTGTAGTTGCGCTGCTTTAAAAGCGATTGAAGGAGGATAGGATGAAGACAAAGGATCTTCCAGCCAAATATCTCCATCAATAGGCATTCCGTAATAGTCACCGACTTCTTCCCAATGGTGAGCCAACTCAACCGGATTTTTTATTTTATTCTTACTATCAATATCCCAGCTTGGAAGTAAGCCTCCCATTTTGTACTCTATTTCATAATAGTTGTCATATTCCATCTTTAGCTTTCTAAGCTGAGGTTCAATACCCCAGCAAGCAGAACATATAGGATCTGAAAAATAGAGAATGTGCACAGCACTTTTCTTTGGAGAAATGCTCATATTGCTTGCTTCCGTTTTTGTTTCCGGACTTTCACATACCCCTGTTTCGGGACTACACATTAGTGTGTTTATAGTAATTACGTCACTCATGGTTATTGAACTAATTGGTTAAAACTATCAATTTAGTAACAGTTCTGCAGTCTTTTTGTTCTCTCTATTAGTAGTAATTTTGCGAGTTTATATGACTGTTCTAATTCAATTAATAGATGTTATCCATTTTCCTTTTTCTATATTCTGGAAGACAAGTGGCGGATGATTTTATATCTGCTATTACTTAGAAGCTTATTAGTATAGAATTTTATTCAATATCAATATTGTATCTATCGAGTAGCCCAAGAACTCCCATTCTTGAAAACTTAGCTTTGTTTATCCGATTCATTTCCGGGTCAATGGAATAGTTGTAAGAAGTACGGAAATCTACTTTCTCCAGATTTGTTTTCCCAAAGATAGCTCTGCTCAGGTCACAGTTATCAAAGACGGCGCCTGAGAGGTTTGATTCCGTAAAATCAACTTCTTGCAGATTGCAATTTTTAAAGCTAGTTTCTTTTAATTTCAGTTTGTAGAAAGAGGCCAGATGAAGGAAACATTCTTCGAAAGAAAAAGAGATGAGAAAGCTGTTGCATTCTTCAAAGTTCAATCCAACCATTTTACTGTTTGCGAATCTGACGTCTCTGAAAGCAGTGTTTTTTATGTTTGCCATGCTGAGGTCGCATTTATCGAAAAGGCAGTCAATGAATGTAATGTTAGATAAATCTGCATTTATAAATAGACAATTAAGGAATGAGCAGTTCTCATATTCTCCTTTAGTAAGCAGCTCTTCCTGATAGTTAAGACCTTTAAATATTTTGTTTTCAATAATTTGATTTGCCATTTTAATGTTATGTAGATTACCAGAACGCAAAGATAATAAATGATCTTTTATTCAAATGAATTTAAAGAGTGATTTCAATAAAGCTTCATCAGGCTTTTGGGACAGATGAAAGTTATTCTTGTTATATGTTTGTAACTCAGCCTCCTTTTGTATAGTTAATTTATACAAAAAAAATAGTTAACAATGATAACTATCTATGTTCGTAGCTATCTTTGATGCTTGGTAATATGGTTATGTGGAACGGATACAAAATCCAAATGACAGGCGAGAATATGAACTGAACATTACTGATAAAGCTCGCAAAGTAATGCCGGATATAAAAATGCTATTCGAGAAATATCAGTAATTGCTTTAAAGGGGTTATCTCATGAGCAGGTTAATGAATTATACTTTATGCTTAGATTGATTGAAACAAATTTATTCTCTTATAAAATTCATTTATTAAAATGAAAAAGAAGACAAATATCTTGATTGCTGCAATACTTCTGTTGTTAACCGCTTTCTTTATTAAAGTTGGATTTTCAAAGTCAAAGGATAAAAAGCAAGATTCGAAAGAGAAAGTACAAAAGAAGGTGGACGCATTTGTTGTGAAACCGTCTTTTCTTATTTCTGAAATAACTGTTACAGGCTCATTGCTGGCTTATGATGAGGTGGAATTAAAAAATGAAGTGGCTGGGCGAGTGGTAAAAATCAATCTCCCCGAAGGACAGTTTGTAAGAAAGGGAATGTTGCTGGTAAAACTTTACGATGATGATTTGCAGGCTACTTTGAAAAAACTGCAATCACAACTAGCTATTCAAGAACGTATTTATAAAAGACAGACAGAACTGGTAAAAGTAAGTGGTATCAGCCAAAATGATTACGAACAAACTCTCTTACAAGTTAATACCATAAAAGCAAATATTGCGGAAGAGAAAGCATTGATCCGTAAAACGGAAGTGCAGGCTCCTTTTGATGGAATAATTGGTTTAAGAAATATTAGTATAGGTGCAATTGTAAGTCCTTCTACCTTATTGGCTACTATACGGACGAGCAACAAATTAAAAGTTGATTTTTATGTACCTGAAAAATATGGTTCAGAAATTTCTACCGGAATGAAGGTGAAATTTACAATGTATAACGAAAACAAGTTATATGACGCAACGGTGATTGCTACAGAGAGAGGAATTGACAATGCAACCCGCAATCTTAAAGTGAGAGCCCTGATTACTGCATCTTCCAAAGAACTTATCCCGGGCGCTTTTGCAAATGTGCAATTAAAACTGGGTGATAATCCGAATGCGCTAATGATCCCTTCACAAGCAATTATTCCTCAGGAAGGAGATAAAAGTGTGATAGTGGCTAAAAAAGGGAAAGCACATTTTGTGACTATAAAAACTGGAATTCGTAAAGCGTCAAAAGTAGAAGTAACTGAAGGTCTTCAACCTGGAGATACTATCATCACTTCAGGCATACTTTTCTTGAAAGAAAAATCAAAATTGTCATACTCCAATATAACTGAATAACTATGCTTATTTCTGATATTGCTCTTAAAAGACCTATCGGTTCAATTGTGCTGAGTCTGGTTATCATACTTATGGGTGTGGTTGGTTTTAACTTTCTTGGAATAAGGCTTTACCCGGCCATTGATCCTCCAGTGATTACCGTACAAACGTCTTACACAGGAGCTAATTCAGAGATCATTGAATCTCAGATAACAGAACCATTGGAAAAAGCAATAAATGGTATTGAAGGAGTAAAATCTATTTCTTCCCAATCAGCTATAGGAACAAGTAATATAACGGTAGAGTTCAATTTGGGAGCTGACTTGGAAAAAGCAGCAAACGATGTTCGAGACAAGGTATCACAGGCTACCAGAAGTCTACCCCAGGATATTGATTCACAACCTACTGTAACCAAAGCGGATGCCAATAGTGACCCGATTATCATGTTGACAGTGCAAAGCAGTACAATGAATGCAATAGAGTTAAGTGATTATGCAGAAAATGTGTTGCAAGAGAAACTTCAAACCATTCCTGGCGTCAGTTCGGTTTCTATCTACGGCCAGCAGAGACCATCCATGCGTTTATGGCTGAATCCTGATAAAATGGCAGCTTATAATCTTACCGCATCAGATATTGATGCAGCTCTTAGTAAAGAGAATGTAGAAATGCCAGGAGGAAAAATACGTGGTAATGCAACTGAACTTATTGTCAAAACTCGCGGACGATTAACAACTGAAGAAGACTTTAATAATCTCATTGTGAAGCAAACCGACAATCAGGTGGTTCGTTTGCAAGATATCGGAGAGGCCGTACTGGGTCCTCAAAACGAAGAATCAGGTTCTACTGTCAATGGAACCACAGGTGTGATGCTAAATTTGATACCTCTTCCCGGAGCGAATGATATTCAGATAGCAGACGAATTCTACAAACGATTAGATCAAATCAAACAGAACATGCCCAAGGGGGTGGATCTAAGCGTAGCTCGTGATAAATCGATTTTCGTAAAGCAATCTGTTAGTGATGTGGTAGAAACTCTGGCTATTGCAATTCTTTTGGTGGTTTTTATTATCTTTTTGTTTTTCAGAAATTGGATCATTGCTTTACGTCCTTTACTAGATATTCCTGTTTCGTTGATAGGAACTTTTTTTATTATGTATATTTTCGGCTTTTCCATCAATGTTCTCACGCTTCTTGGAATTGTTTTGGCCACGGGACTGGTAGTGGATGATGGTATTGTTGTTACCGAGAATATTTTTAAGCGTATAGAAAAAGGCATGAATAAGTGGGAAGCAGCTTTTGAGGGAACACGAGAAATCTTTTTTGCCGTAATCTCTACTTCACTAACCCTTGCCATCGTTTTTATTCCTGTGATATTTTTGGAAGGGTTTACCGGCCGGTTATTTCGGGAATTTGGAGTCGTAGTGGCTACCGCTGTTTTAATTTCAGCTCTTGTTTCTTTGACATTGACTCCGGTACTGAATGTTATGTTAGGAGGTTCAACTTCTCATCATTCCAAATTTTATGTAGCTAGTGAACCATTCTTTATTGGAATGGAAAAAGGATATAGACGAGTGCTTAGCTTCTTTCTCAAAAACAAATGGATTGCCTTCTCTATCCTGGGATTTTGTTTAATACTTATTTTCTCTTTATCAAGAGTTTTAAAATCAGAATTGGCTCCATTAGAGGATCATAGTTACATTAGAACTTCTATCACAGCTCCGGAAGGGGCTGAATATACTGCCACACAACAGATAATAAACAAGGTAGCTAAGATTAGTATGGATTCTGTTCCTGAAGCAAAATATGTGCTTGCCCGATATGCAGGAGGTGGAAATTCTAGTGCCAACACAGGATCTGTCATATCTTTCCTTTCTGATCCGTCAGAAAGAAAAGCCTCTCAGGAAAAAATTTACGATAAGTTATCGAAAATCTATGCAACCATATCGGACGCAAGAGCTATTCCGAGTCAGGAACCTACAATCTCCACATCCACTTCCAGAGGATTACCGGTTCAATTTGTGATACAAAATCTTGATTTTGAAAAGTTACACAAAGTGTTGCCTAAGTTCCTGGATGAGGCACAAAATAGTTCAATATTCAGCAATGTCGATGTGGATTTGAAATTCAATAAACCGGAACTGAATATCACTGTAGACAGGTTGAAAGCAAATACTCTGGGAGTGAATGAAAAGGATGTATCAAATACATTGGATTTGGCTTATAGTGGAAGCCGTTATGGATATTTTTTACAAAACAACAAACAATATTATGTTATTGGTCAGGTTGCCAGAGAAGACCGGAATACACCAGCAAATATTGCCTCCTTGTATGTACGGGCCAGCTCGGGTGAGATGATACAACTGGACAATCTGGTAAAAATAGAAGAAAATAGTAACCCACCAATATTATACCATTTTAATCGTTATAAGTCGGCTACAGTCTCTGCTAATCTTGCAAAGGGAAAAACATTGGGAGAGGGCATTGCAGAAATGCAAAGAATAGCAGATAAATTATTAGATCATTCTTTTACTACTGCTTTATCGGGTTCATCAAGAGATTTTGCAGAGAGTAGTTCTAACATTTCCTTTGCTTTAATATTAGCTTTATTGCTAATTTATTTAATCCTTGCTGCCCAGTTTGAAAGTTTTCGCGATCCATTCATCATAATGCTTACAGTGCCAATGGCTATAGCTGGTGCAATGCTTTCATTATGGATATTTGGGCAGACGCTGAATATTTTCTCCGAAATCGGAATGCTTCTACTAATCGGAATCGTGACAAAGAATGGTATTCTTATCGTTGAGTTTGCTAATCAAAAACGTAAGTTGGGTATGAACAAAAGAGTTGCTGCATTTGAGGCTGCTTCTGCCAGATTCCGTCCTATTGTTATGACCTCATTGGCCACTCTTTTCGGAGCCTTGCCTATTGCATTGGCCTTGGGATCTGGAGCTCAAAGTCGTGTACCTCTGGGGATTGTAGTTGTGGGAGGCTTGTTGTTCTCTCTAATACTTACATTGTTTGTAATTCCTGTGACCTATATAGCTATATCAAGTAAAAATAAAAATAAGTTATGAGAACAATACATATATTTCTTTTATTAATGCTGTACACAACTATTCAGGCTCAGAATGTTTTGACTTCGGAAAAAGCGGTAAATATTGCGCTAAAGAATAACTTTGATATTTTAGTTGCCCGCAATGATGCTGATATAGCCAGGATAAATAACACCAAAGGTAATGCAGGGATGTTGCCCACAGTAAATGTGAATGGCTCCGGATCTTATAGCTATGATAATGTTAATCAAAAGCTTTCTAGTGGGACGGTAAATAAATATTCATCCCAATCCAGTACATTGGTAACTACTAACACTGAGCTTTCCTGGACATTGTTTGACGGAGGAAAAATGTTTGTTACAAAAAATAAGCTGAACGAAATTCAAGCCCTTGGCGAACTTCAATTTCAGACTAAGGTATTGGAAACTATGTACAACGTAATTGCTGCTTATTACGATATTGTGAGACAAAAGCAGCAATTGAAATCCATGAATGAAGCTATTAGCTATAATAATGAACGTGTAACCATTGCGCAAACAGGTTTTGATGCCGGTTCTCTTCTGAAAAATGATCTGCTCCAGGCAAAAATAGATTTGAATGTAGTGATGGAAAATGCAATCAATCAACAGTATGCCATTAGTGAAGCGCAAAAAACATTAAACCGAATGTTAGGGCAAGATCCGAATACTATTTTTGAAGTTTCTGATTCTATCTCGCTTTTGTATACTCCGGATAGAAATGAATTGCTTCAGAAACTAAATTCATCGAATGCCAGTATTTTATCTTTTCAGAAACAAATTGATATTGCTCGGCTAACACTGAAAGAAACCCAAAAAGGTTATTTACCGACTCTCAGTTTCAGAGGTGGATATTATTTATCCCAAACGGTAAACTCAGAAGGTTCAACTTTGAGAAATCGCTCTTATGGTCCGCAAGTAGGAGGGACTCTTTCCATTCCAATTTACAATGGTGGCGAAACTAAAAGGAAGATTTCAATTGCAAGAAAAGAATTGCAATCTGCAGAGTATGATTTGGAAAATGTGAAGTTACAGGTGTATACAGAGCTGCAAAATGCACTCACTGATTTTGAAAATCAACAACATTTACTTCAGATTGAAAAAGAGAATAATAAACTAACCAAAGAAAACATAGAAATTAGCCTGCAACGGTTACGCCTAGGCCAAACTACATCACTTGAAGTACATCTGGCACAGGAGAGTTATGTGCAATCCTGCACTCGGCTTACTAACTTTGAATACTATCTGAAAATAGCTGAAACAAAACTCAAACAATTGATCTCTTCTTTATAAAAAAATGCGGGGGAATTTATCATTTTATTCTATCCAAAAAGTAGATGCATTTTATCATATTAGCGATGTAAATAGCTGTAGAAATTCCCATTACAGGTGAGCCCCGACTACTTCTTATTATACCGAGCTCAGATTAGAATCAAGAGTTTCTGATGAAAAATAAAAAAGAGTCAATTACTTATCAGGGCACTCCCCGTTAAGCAATTGACTCTTTACTAAACTTAAACTGAATTTTTAATATCCTGGGTTCTGATCTGTATCAGATAGTCCATCATTAATAGATATTGCAGCTTCAGGAATTGGACGATATAGTTTTGTACCAATCGGATCTGTACCCAAGTTACCGCTCAGATAATCATAATTATACTTGTAATACATCGTTTTAAGCATCTTTGTACGGCGAAGTTCCGGCCAGCGTCCACAATATTGACCAGCCAATTCTTTAGCGGTTTCTTTCAGATAAACTTCAAGAGCTGCTTCCTGAGATGTAGTTGGCAATGTAGTGGTTAATGTTATACCATCTTTTGCATTTCCCGGACGAGCAAGTACCTTATTAATATATGTCTGAGCATCCGGATAGTTTCCTTCACCAATACAAGCTTCTGCATAAATAAACATAGTTTCAGATAATGAAGCTAATACGATATCGCGGTAACTCTGAGTCTGACTGAATGTAACCAACTGATTCATATCGAATTTCTTAATACCTGGTTGGCAGAAATCTGAATTATAGCCCGATCTCCAATATTTTTCATTTTCTTTTTGTGTACCAAAATGTTCAAAGAAAGGGAATATTCTCAGGTAGTTTGCTCCTTTTGTATCTACAGAGTTTACAGGAATTTTAGTTGCATATTCAGGGCACCATTTCTGAATAAACTCTTTAGCACCAGCAACAAGTTTTTTGTTTGCATCAGTCATTGTCACATCAACAAACTCACCATCTTTTGTTCCCTTGGTCAATAGAATGTAATCGTTAAACATTTCCGCCGACTTATCCCATGCTCTTGGATAGATTGCTGTTATTGCATTTGTTCCAGGAATATTCTTTCCTTGATAGTAGTCATAATAACGATCCCATATTGAAAGCATAAAAGTAGCATTGTATCTGGCATCATTTTTACTATACCATGAATGAAGTGCCCATGATGGATAAAATTCTCCAGCCATATATTTATGAGAGCGTTCAGTACCTCCCAAATATGGTCCGAATAATGATTCCTGATTATTCCCGCTAGTAGTTGTAGCTATTGATTTTGCGCTATACTGAATTGCGAAAAGAACTTCATCATTATTCTCTTTTGTTGGGCTCCAAAGGTCTTCCATTGTATACTTCAGGGCTGTACCTCTTGAAGTAAACACACTTGTAGCATATTGTTTTGCAGTTGCAAAATCAGCCTTATCTCCTAAGTCCCATCCTTTAGTTAAATACACTTTTGCCAAATAGTGATTTACTATATCCTTACAGATACTTCCATCTTTTGTTGTCTGAGGCAATGTACCGGCTAGAGCAGCTTTCAGTTTAGTGATCACATAATCATAAGATTCTGCCAAAGTCTTGCGAGGCATGTTCATTCTTGGTGATTGTGTATACTCATCATTAATAACAATTCCACCAAATTGTTCAATCAGGATAAAATGAATAAACCCTTTCATGAAATTGTATTCAGACTGGTAAAGAGCTTTATCTGCATCTGATATACCAGCTGATGCCAAATAATATTCAGCAGTATTTATAGCCTGAAGAGTTGAATAACAGTTCGTATAGAAATCTTTTACATCACCATTGGTATTATAAAGGTGAGTATAATCAAATATACCATTTGCAGTAACTCCACGCGGCATCTGATATAAGTCTGTTCCGGCAAGTAATACAGCCGGACCATCCTGATATATATTTCTTAAACTGCTATACGAATTGACACGTAAAGTTTGATAGCCATCTTTCGTGGCATACAAATCCACATTTGTTATACCGGCTTTATTATCTTCATCTAGGAAACCACTACATCCTGAAAGTATAAGAGCTGAGAATAATATTCCTAATATCTTTTTCATAATCGTTCAATATTAAAATTTCAAGTTAACACCAATCTGATAAGTTACTGAAGAAGGACCATTTCCACTTTCCAAAGAGGTCGTTGCATATTCAGGATCCCATCCTACGTAATCAGTAAATGTAAATGGATTCAACACATTCACATAGAGTCGGGCATATGAGATTCCGGCTTTCTTAACCAGTGCCTGAGGGAATGTATATCCTAATGTTATATTACGTACCTTAACAAAAGATGCATCCTGGTATTGACCATTGTTACCATAAAAGTTTCCAGTCATGCTATTTACAGGATATTTTGCAGTTGCATTTTCTTTAGATGTTCCCCATACAGCCCATGCTTGTCCGTTAGCATCAATAGTAAATGGCTGACTCCAGTCAAAACGTGTTACATTTGCAGGAACATAGTAATCCTGATTAACTTTCGGACGTCCTCTCTGGCTATTTGCAGCAGTACCGAATTCGGCTAAGAATGCATCATTAATAAATGATCCCTGACGAGTATAAATATTGAAAGATAAATCAAAATTACGATATTGAAGAGTAGAAGAAAGGCTACCAGTCCATGTTGGGTCAGTATGTCCAAGAATAACTTTATCCTTTTCAGACATTTTCTGATCACCATCGGTATCAATTGCTTTTGCATAGCCTGGCTGAGTTGCTCCCATGTTTGTTCTCTGGTCGGCAGTCATTGCACTCCATTCAGCAGAACTGTATACGCCATTTACTTTATAGTCATAAATAACATTGATAGGTTTGCCAATAAAACGAGCTTCACTAATTACATCTTCTGTCTTTCCATACAAACTGCGGATTGCATTCTTGTTCTGAGCAAATGTAAATGATGTTTTCCATTCCCAATCGGCTGTTTTAACGTTAACAGTATTAAGGCTAAACTCGATACCTCTATTGTTTACTGATCCGATATTATCAGTCATCTTACTTACTCCTGACTCCAAAGTTAATGTTCTGCTCATCAAAAGTCCCTTAGATAATTTATCATAAACATCAATAGCACCATTAATACGGCCACCAAAGAAACCAAAATCCAAACCTAAGTTCCATTCACGAGTCTTTTCCCATGTTAATGCTGTATTTACTGGTGCACCTGTTCCGTAACCGGAAACAAGATTTCCATTAAAATCATAATATACATTACTTGATGTATTAGGAGCAGCTTGAGTTCCATAAGGACTTACACCATTATTATTACCTGAATAACCATAACTTAAACGAAGTTTCATGTTATCAATCCAGCTCATATCTTTCATAAATCCTTCCTCAGACATACGCCATGCCACAGCTGCTGATGGGAATGCAGCCCATCTTTCAGCAAGTTTGGAACTACCATCATAACGAACTGTTCCTGTAACAAGATATTTTCCTGCATAGTCATAATTAGCACGGGCAGCATAAGAAAGCATTGTTGTTTGTGAATATGAACTTCCGCAGTTTCCTAAAGCCAGAGTTCCCTTAAAGATGTTATACCATTGTGAATCATAAGGAAAATTCTCAGCATATACCTTTAAGTATTCATATTGTGATTTATAAACAGAATTAATTAAGGTTACATTTACTGCATGTTTCTTTGCAAATGTCTTATTGAAATTAACTACGTTATCCCAGGTCCAGTCAAAAGTTTCCTTATTTTCATTCTGTGCCTGATTGTTTGTACGGTTTGAGTTTTTCTCACGGTAAAAACCTTCGCGGGTTCTATTATATCGTGGAGAGAAAGTTGTTTTTATGGTTAGTTCTTTTAATGGAGTAAATTCTAAGAATAAACTACCTAAAACATCAAATCTGCGTGTTTCATCAGATCCCGATTGGATCTCAATTAACGGATTGGCAGCAGATGTAAAATTACCATCACCTTCAATCTCTGCCTTAATACCTGGCTGTTCAATCAGTGTACCATCTTCGCGATAAGCTTTCAAAACATTTGGAATACGAAGTAAATCACGATAACCATATTGAGAACCAGAATTTACTAATTGATGAGACAAAGTGAAATTTGCCCCTGAAGAGAAAAAGTTACTGGCTTTATGGTTAACAGATCCTTTAACTACATATTTCTCCATATTTTCCAGTAAGAAGTTACCTTTCTCATTCTGATAACCAGCACCGATATTGTATGATATATCTTTATTGGTACCGGAAATATTCACATAATGATTCTGTTGAGAACCGCTTTGTGTACCCAAATCCAACCAGTCTGTATAATCCTGATTATACAAAGATGTATTAACTAATTTAGAGTTCTGAGTTACAGCAGCCTGATTTGCAGTAGTAAGTGCATATGCGGAATTCTGAGCATCCCAGGTATAGTAACGGGAAGTACGGTAATCAGTCCATTCACGTCCATCCATAAAGTCCGGAATACGTGTTATGTTACGAACACCATAGTATCCATCATAAGAAACTGAGATTTTTGATTTAGCAGAACCTGCACCTTTAGTCTGTACAAGAACAACACCATTAGATCCGCGTGAACCATAAATTGCAGTAGAAGAAGCATCTTTCAAAACATCAATACGTTCAATGTCCGAAGGATTAAGAAAGTCAATATCGCCAACAATAATTCCATCTACTACATAAAGAGGACTACCGCTTGACATAGAATTCTGACCACGTACCTGAATGCTGAAAGAACCACCAGGGCGAGTTGAATTTGTTTTAATATCAACGCCGGCAGAAGCACCTTGTAATGCACCCAATACAGATGATGTTCCGACTGAAGCTATTCTTTGTGCTGTTACGCTGCCGACAGAGCCTGTTAAGTCGCTCTTTTTCTGAACACCATAACCCACAACAACAACCTCGTCGAGTGATTTAATGTCTTCCTTTAAAATTACGTTGATTACTTGTTTATTACCTACAATGATTTCCTGAGGTACGTATCCGATAAAAGAAATGACCAATGTAGATTTGTCTGTAGCACCTTTAATAGCATACTTACCTTCAAGGTCCGTAATTACACCATTTGTTGTGCCTTTAACTAATACATTCACACCAATCATAGGTTCACCCATGGCATCTTTTATAATACCGGAAACCGTACGCCCACCTTGAGCAAAAGAAGCAAGGCAAAACAGACTCAAAAAAAGAGTCACAATTGCCTTCCTGGCAAGTGTTTTTTGATTCATAGTTTTTATATTTATATTAATAACATTAAGGTATAACGGCTTAATAAGCACCAAACCGTTAATAAAGGCAAATGTATAGATTAAAACAAGAAGCAGTGTAGAAGTTTTGATTATTTATGTAGAAATATTGATTACGCAAGTTTATGCATTGACAATTAATGGAATATATTGAAGCTATGTACTGTCCTAAATATGGTGACCCTTTGTCTTTTTTATGTAAAGGAACCCCTGTGGTATAGGACTATTTTTCTTTTTTAAGGTTTAAGAATCAATTCCTCTTTAAATCCCATGCCCCGAACCTCTAGAAAAATATTTTCAAGCTTTTCCTTTGTTGAAATCTTCCTTAACATAATAGCCTATCAGATCGTATTTCCTAATAGTCTGCTTTGCACTATGTAGTATTCTAGTTGTTTTTATTAATGCTAAATCCTTTTGTCTGTGAATCTTTTACTTCTTTGAGCATACTTTCTCTCTGATCTGATTTACTTTGATGAGGAGGAATATTTGGCTAAAATCATGAAAACTTAATTATTTTAATGTGTATACCCTGTTTCTGGACTATAAAACATCCCAGAAAATTTGTTGTTTCTTTAAAAAAGCTACGCAGCTACGCGTGACAGCTTTAAGTGGTTGATAGAAAACGATATACAAGCGCGTGGCTTTATGAAAAAAGCTACGCGGAGATATAAAAGCCACGCAGACCACCTTCGCTTTTCATAAAGATGCGGTGAGGTTTATTTTTTCTCCCGAGACGTTTTTTATTCTTCAGGAATGATGTTTGTGTTATCTTGTACAAAACAATTAATTCTTCTGTACAAAAGAATTAATTGTTTTGTACAGAAGAATGCATTCTTTTGTACAAGGATTCATAAATGAGTCTAGAGGTATTTAAAAAAGCAGACCGGAGTTTTGCTATACTCTGGAGTGATTTTCCAGAAAGTATGGTTTGTATTACAAATATGTACTTTTGCTAAATTTGAAAGCTACGCACTTGCGCAAATTCTCATAATACATTATTAGCATCCGGCAAATATAGTTTTTCGGGGATTAGTCCGAATTCTTGTAGGAATGTTAAATTTTTCTGGAGTGGCAAGAATGATAAGTGGTAGAAATAAAAAAGCCTTCTAAATTGAATTTAGAAGGCTTTTTACATTAGAGATGAACTTCTGTGACCCGCCTGGGGCTCGAACCCAGGACCCCAACATTAAAAGTGTTGTGCTCTACCAGCTGAGCTAGCGAATCGTTACGCTTAGTTCTCTTTAGCGGGTGCAAAGATACAGCTTTTTCTTTACGCTCCAAATTTTTTCTATAAAAATATTAGTTCTATTTTTTGACTTTATCCGTTTCTTTCTGATAATCAGCGTTATTAGAATCAATAATTCTTTCACGATGAATTACGTATCTTCGGTAATATGATAGCAAAAGAGTTGTAGTAGGAAGGGCGATGATCATTCCAAGTATTCCAAGTAAGGATCCCCAAATGGACAGAGATAGTAAAATGATGGCGGGGTTGAGTCCTGTAATCCTTCCCATAACGTTGGGCACAATAAATGAATCTTCAATGGCTTGTATAATTACGAAGACTATTAAAGCTGAACCAAGAACAATCCATGCACTTTCTCCTGTATCGGCAACCTTCAGTAATCCTAAAATGAATGCAGGGAATAGGGCAATTACCTTCATATAAGGTATCAGACTTAGTACACCGATTAAAAGACCAAGTCCGAGGGCTAATGGATAATCAATTATTAGAAATCCAATGCCTGAAAGTATCCCAACGCATAAGGCAACAAATGCTTGTCCACGAAAGTAACGGTTCATTCCTTTTTTTAGATCGTTGGTCACATTTGAAGCAAAATGTCTGTATTTGCTTGGAACGAGCTCAATCCATCCGTCGGCAATGGCTTCGTAATCAAGAAGAATAAATACAGTATATAGAAGAATGATAAATGAAGCAATAATGCTGAATAGAATATCCAGAGACTCAGATAGCAATGTCCATAGTTTAGGCAGAGCATTTTTTGTGAGGCTGGCAATGTTCTCTTCGCTGAATACTTTGCTCAATTCGTTGGCATCCAGATTTTTGTTTATGAAATCTGTAATAACCTGAGGAAATACTTTCATATTCGATCCACCTGAAATATAAGTCATAATTAGATTATTGACCTTGCCAAACTCTTCAATCATTGGGGGAACAAGTAATACGAATAATCCGGTGAGTACTCCGCATACGGTTAAAATGGCACAAAGAATGGAGAGTACCCTGCTTTTTAGTTTTAGTTTATACTGAAAGAACCGAACCAAAGGGTACATAAAGTAAGCAATGAGCCAGGCTATAAAAAAAGGTAGCAATACAGCACTTAGCTGATTGAATAAGAATAATATCCCAAAGACGATGGCTAAGCCAAAGATAAATCGGATAAAACTATCGAATGTGATTTTCTTTTCAAGCATAAACTCAATTGGTTAATGTTAATTTATTCAGAACTTTCCCTCAATGCCCTTGCGTAGCACTCTCTGCAAAGAGGCTCATATTCATCTTTTTCGCCTAACAAAACGCGCTTCTCGTTTTTAACAATGCGGTGCGATATATAAGCTAACTGTCCGCATCTTACACAAATAGCATGTACTTTTGATACTTCATCGGCTATTGCACATAAATCGGGGATAGGGCCAAACGGGATTCCTTTGTAATCCATATCCAGTCCTGCAATTATTACTCTGATTCCATTGTTTGCAAGTTTATTGCAAACGTCAACAAGCCCTTCATCAAAGAACTGAGCTTCGTCAATTCCAACTACATTGATGTCTGTTGAAAATAACAAAATGCTGGCGGATGATTCTATCGGAGTGGAAGATATTGAATTGCTGTCATGTGACACTACATCTTCTTCTGAGTAACGAATATCAATTGCAGGTTTATAAATTTCAACTCTCTGTCTGGCAAACTGGGCTCTTTTCAATCTACGTATCAGTTCTTCTGTTTTGCCAGAGAACATTGAACCACAAATAACCTCAATCCGGCCTCTTCTTCGTGTTTCCAATATTTGATCTTCGGAAAATATTACCATTATGCCTTGACGTATTAAAATTTTGGTGACTGTTTACTAATAGTCTACAAAAATAATACTTTTTTTGTGTTTTGCATATTATTTATTTCTACATTTGCGACAAGATCGTATATTTGTTTAAAGTCACAGATGTTAAAAATGGAATTGACTTCTTTTGATATTAAGTTAAAAGGAGTGTAATATATAATATTAGATATTCAGGCATGGGGAAATTGTATGTTGTGCCAACACCAGTTGGTAATTTAGAGGATATGACTTTTAGGGCGATCAAAGTTCTGAAGGAGGCCGATTTGATTCTTGCCGAAGATACACGTACTTCAGGAATATTGCTGAAGCACTTTGAAATTAAGAATGCTATGCAATCTCACCATAAGTTTAATGAACATAAAATGGTAGAAAGCGTTATTAATAGAATAAAGGCGGGTGAAACTGTCGCATTAATTTCTGATGCAGGAACGCCTGGTATATCAGATCCGGGGTTTCTGGTTGTTAGAGAATGTGTAAGAAATGGAATTGAAGTTCAATGTTTACCTGGTGCAACAGCATTTGTGCCAGCAGTTGTGGCATCGGGCCTTCCTAATGATCGTTTTTCTTTTGAAGGATTTCTCCCTCAGAAGAAAGGACGTATGACACGGTTGATTTCTCTGCAAAATGAAACAAGAACTATGGTCTTTTATGAATCTCCGCATCGCTTGCTAAAGACTTTAACTCAGTTTGGCGAGTATTTTGGAGTAGATCGCAATGCTTCTGTTTCAAGAGAAATCTCTAAAATGTTCGAAGAAACAGTGCGTGGAACCTTGGCAGAACTAATAGAACACTTTACAAATATTGAACCTCGGGGTGAGATCGTAATAGTGCTAGGAGGTATAGATAACTAAAAACTTAAAAATAGCTTCACTTAAAAACAAAAAACGTATGAAAAAACTATTATTTTTATCTTTATGCGTAGCCATGTTGGCTTCTTGTGATGGCAAAAAAAGTGGTGGTAATGACCAACTTAAAGCTCAAAATGATTCTCTTTTAATGCAATTGACCCAACGTAATAATGAGTTGGACGAGATGATGGGAACTTTCAATGAAGTTCAGGAAGGCTTCCGTCAGATTAATGCTGCAGAAAGTCGTGTAGACTTGCAGAAAGGTAAGATTGCTGAAAATGCTGCCTCTGCAAAAGCTCAGATTGCTTCTGATATTCAGTTTATCTCTAAAACAATGGAGGCAAATAAGGCTCAGATAGCTAAATTGAAATCACAATTGAAGGGTAGCAAGACTAATTCTACTCAATTAAAGAAGGCCATTGAAGGTTTAACTGCTGAATTGGAATTAAAAGCTAAGCAAATAGAGGAACTACAGTCTGAACTTGCAGCTAAAAATATTCGTATTCAGGAATTAGATGAGGCTGTAACCGGATTAAATGCTAATGTTCAGACTCTTACTGAAGAAACTACTGTTAAGAGCAAGACATTGTCTGAACAAGATAAAACCATCAACACTGCTTGGTTTGTATTTGGAACAAAAGCAGAATTGAAAGCTCAGAAGATTTTAAAGAGCGGTCAAGTGTTGAAAACTGCTGATTTCAACAAGGACTACTTTACAGAAATCGATATTCGTACTACAAAGGAAGTTAAGCTTTATTCAAAACATGCTGAGATGCTGACTAGTCATCCTGCAAGCTCATATTCTTTAGATAAAGATGAAAAAGGACAACTTACGTTGAAGATCACGAATCCAAAAGAATTCTGGAGCGTATCTAAGTATTTGGTAATTCAGGTTAAATAATACCTGCTTATTTATAGTATACAGGGGATTGCGGCAAATAAAAGACGCGATCCCCTTTTTTAGAACTATTCTTTATATGTATAAAAGTATATTTATTGATCTGGACGATACTCTTTGGCATTTTAAGGCAAATGCCTATGATACATTTAATGAAATGTATGTAAAGTACAGTTTTAATCGTTATTTTGATTCTTTTGACCATTTTTATACCCTTTACCAAAAAAGGAACCAGGAACTATGGCTTGAGTATGGCGATGGTAAAATTACTAAAGAAGAATTGAATAACCAGCGTTTCCTTTATCCACTAGAAGCGGTAGGAGTGTCTGATACTGCACTGGCTAAAAGATATTCAGATGATTTCTTTTCTGTGATCCCTACTAAGAGCCAATTGTTGCCTTATGCTAAAGAAGTGCTTGATTATCTTTCTCAAAAATACCGTCTTTTTATTCTTTCCAATGGATTTCGTGAACTTCAGTTTCAGAAAATGCATTCTTCCGGCATTTCTCATTATTTTGAAAAAGTGATCCTGTCTGACGATATTCAGGTTCATAAACCTTATCCTGAAATATTTAATTTTGCTCTTTCAAGTACGCAATCTCTTTTGGGCGAATCGTTGATGATTGGAGATAGCTGGGAAGCTGACATAGTTGGTGCCAAAGGCATTGGCATGCATCAGATGTTTTATAACCATTCAGGACGGGAAAATCTGTCATTTCAACCTACTTATATGATTAAAAGCTTAAAAGACGTTTTAAGTATTCTTTAATTTTCTTCGCAAAACAGCCTCTTCTATTCTTTAGATAGTATCATTGATAATAATGATTACTGTAATATTCTCCATTTTGTCTTTTTTTATTTTCCGCAAAAGTTTTAAATCGTTATAATTTTAAACTTTGTTATTTTAGTTTTGTTATTGTTAATGTGCTTTTCTATATTAATTGTTATTAATTTAGTTTTTGTATAATTCGTCAAAAAGATATCTTTTAGAGGCATATTTTATCTATAAATATCTATTTTAATCATTTAAATCGCATTTTGATCTTTCATTGTGTTCGTGTAACAGGCTTGTTTCACTAAAATTAATATTGAAATATATGTTTTTTAGAATGTATTCGCAGCATAAAATAACAAATTGTAATAATTGCAAGGTTTTTTAAATAAAATAGTTGTTATTTTTAGTTTTATTCATATATTTGCAAATTGTTAGAATAAAGAAAAACAAGTAATGTAAAGTTAAACTTTAAGAGAGAATTTATGAAAAGAAAATTAATGCTGTTATTGACATGTCTTTTTATAGGCATAGGTTTAGTAACTGCCCAAAATCAGAAAGTGACAGGTGTTGTTCTTTCTGAAGATGATGGGCAACCTGTTGTTGGAGCCTCAATATTAGTAAAAGGTACTACTCTAGGTACTGTTACTGATTTAGATGGGAAATTTTTATTGCCTAAAGTTCCAAACTCGGCAAGAACCTTAGTAGTTTCCTACATTGGTATGCGAAAGTTAGAAGTTTCGATTAAACCAATTATGGAAATAAAATTAAAATCTGATGCGAAGTTAGTTGATGAAATTGTCATAACTGCAGCAGGTATTAAAAGATCTCAAAAAGCTTTAGGGTATGCTGCAACCACTGTTACTAATAAAGATGTAACAGCAACAGGGGATCGTAGTGCGCTAAATGCTCTTGAAGGTAAGATTGCTGGCGCAGAGATTACTTCAGCATCGGGTGCTCCTGGTGCATCTACTCGCGTTGTTTTACGTGGATTTTCTTCATTGAATGGAAGTAGTCAGCCTCTTTATATTATTGATGGGGTTCCTATTAACAATGGAGTGGTAAATCAGACAGATATAAATGGAGGTGTTGACTTTGGTAACCGTGCCAATGATATTAACCCTAATGATATCGAAAGTATGACTGTTCTAAAGGGTGGTTCTGGTACTGCATTATATGGATCAAGAGCTGCTAATGGTGTTATTATCATTACAACAAAGAATGGTTCGAAATCAAATAGAATGGCAAAAGTAAATGTTTCTTCAACTACTACATTTGATACTCCATTACGTTTGCCTTTAATGCAGAATGAATACGGTCAAGGATGGTATGATCGTACAGTCTCTGCAGACTTAGAAGAAAATGGAAGTTGGGGTCCAAAATTGGATGGTGTTAATAGACCTTGGGGACATGTTGTTGATAATCAGCAACAAGTTAAGCCTTATTCTGCTTTGAAAAATAACATTAAAGATTTTTTTGATCTTGGTGTTGCATATAATAACTCTATTGATATTTCAAATGGAGATGACAATACAAGTTATTATTTTTCTTTGGCTAATATCTCTAGTAATGGTATTATGCCAACAGATGCTGACTCATATAAGCGAAATAATGCTAGCCTTCGCGGATCAACTAAGTTCTTAAAGATATTTAAATTTTCTACGTCTTTGAATTATGTTCGTAAAGACTCTAAATTTGTACCGACAGGACAACAACAATCAGTACTTGATGGCCTTTGGCAAAATGCACGTGACATGAGTGTTGTAGACATGAAAGACTATAATAATAAATTTAACAATGTTGCGAACTATTATACTGTTTACGCACAAAATCCATATTATGTACTGAATGAACATGGGAACAAATTTCAGGAAGATCGTGCCTATGGTAATGTAGCATTAGAAGCTCAACCTTTAGATTGGCTTACTGCAACTTTAAGATTAGGTACTGATGCTTCCAATAGTACATTAAAATCTTGGAGAGCAATTACTCCATCTCCTTATAATGATGAAGTTGGTCGTGTTTCTGAAAGTTCATATAGAAATACAGAACTTAACACTGATTTTACTTTAGATGCAAAGAAAAATTTTGGTGAGACTTTATCTTTAGATGTTATTCTTGGACATAACTTCAATCAACGTGATTATCGTTACCAAACTTCACAAGTTATAGGGCTCGATATTCCTGGATATTATAATTTAGCTAATAGTTCTTCGAAGCCTACTGTAACAGATGGTATCTCAAAACGTAGATTAGTTGGTGCCTATGGAAGTGTAGATCTTGGTTATAAGAGTATGATATTCTTAAATCTATCCGGAAGAAATGACTGGTCTTCAACTTTGCCTTCTAATAATCGTTCTTTCTTCTATCCAGGTGCGAGTGCTAGTTTCCTTTTTACTGAATTGTTAAAAGATAAATCTATTTTATCTTATGGAAAAGTTCGTTTTGGTGTTGCTCAGACAGGTAACGATGCAGATCCTTATATGATTAATCCGGTAATGGTTCAAACTGTTCATGATGATGGATATGCAGCACTTAATTATCCATTAACAAATGGAACAAGCAGTGTCAATGGCTTTACTGTTTCTAATAGAATTGGTAATAATATGTTGCAGCCTGAAATTTCAACAGATTCAGAACTTGGTTTAGAACTTAAGTTCTTTGGTAATCGTATCGGTTTAGATTTAGCTGTGTATAATAAAGCAATAAAGGATCTTATCCAACCGGTTACAATCTCTGCAGCAACAGGATACACATCACAGATGATGAATATCGGAAAAATTACAAATAAGGGTATTGAAATAAGCCTTTCTGCAATTCCTGTTCAAACAAAAGATTTTAAATGGGAGGTTTATGCAAACTTTACACAAAATAAAAATAAACTTGTTGAATTAACTCAAGGGTTAGATCAAATTAGTTTGGGAGGTACTTCTTCTGTTGGCTTTGTTTCTAAACCAGGCTATGAATTAGGTCTATTTGAAGGAACTGTGGTTAAAAAAGATGATAAAGGACATACTGTTGTAGATGCAACTGGCTTGCCTGTTTTTGCAGATAAAAAGGAAATTATAGGTCAATCTCAAAATAAGTTCCGTATCGGTGGTGGAACAACACTTTCCTATAAAGGACTTTCTTTACGTGCAACATTTGATTATCGTAATGGTGGCGTAATGTATTCTCGTACAGCAGAAATGATGTACTTTACAGGAAATGCACCTCAGACAACTGATAATGACCGTCAACCATTTATTGTACCAAACTCTGTTCAGATAGTTGGTGGTAACTCAGTTGAAAATACAACTCCAATTGCAGGTTATGATAATAACTTAAATAAGTATTATAATCAAACTTATAATGCAGGTATTGGTGGAGGCTATGTTCTGCTTTCAAAGACTTTCTTTAAGTTACGTGAATTGACGCTAGCATACGAATTGCCAAAGAGTATTTTAAATAAGACTTTTATTAAGTCTGCATCATTTGCTTTGATTGGTAGAAATTTATTCTTGTGGACACCTAACTCTAATTCTTTTGTTGATCCAGAGAGTACTACTTTCGGAAATGAAATACAAGCAAACTATGGTGAGTATGGTGCTACACCTACAACTAAGAGCTTCGGTTTTAGTATAAATCTAGGCTTTTAGTATTAACTAGTTTAATAAAAAAAAAGAATAAATATGAAACGAATACATAATTACATATTTGCATTAATAAGTGCAATGCTACTTTTAAGTAGTTGTGGAGATAATTTCTTTGACATAAATACAGACCCCAATAATCCAGCTGGAGCAACGCCTAAATTTGTTTTACCAAGTGGAATCTCAGGCAGTGCTTATGTAGTTGGTGGATATTATCAAACACTTGGAAGTTTCTGGTCTCAGCATTATGCTCAATCTCCAGGTGCTTCACAATGGGGTGATCTGGAATCTTATAATTTGACTGAAGATGATTACGATCGTCAATTTACATTGTTATATGCAGGCTCTTTACTTGATTTAGATTATACGCGTAAGGTTGCTGCAAAGGCTCAAGATTGGAAATATTATTCTATTGCTACATTAATGCAAGCATATACGTTGCAAGTCGTTGCTGATTTATATGATCAGGTTCCATTCACAGAGGCTTTTCAAGGAACTGCGAATTTACAACCACATTATGATAAGGGTTCTTTGGTTTATGATAGTTTGTTCGTTCGCATAGATGATGCAATGTCGAAAGATTTTACAAATAGCACTGTTACAAATCCGGGAGCTTCAGATTTGATATTTGGTGGAGATATGAACAAATGGAAAGCTTTTGCAAATACATTGAAGCTGAAACTTTATATGAGATATGTAAATGTTAGTCCGACTAAATATGCAAATGAAATCAAGGCTCTTCTTAACGAAAATAACTTCTTGACATCTGATGCTGCTGTTTCAGCTTTTAAAGATGAAGCAAATAGTTATAATCCTTTCTATGGAACTTTTATTAAAAGGTTATCCGGGAATGTTGTAGCTAGTAATACCTTATTATCTTTTCTACAAAATAATAGTGATCCGAGAATTTCTAAGCTCTTTATTGCTTCTGCAACAGGTAGTACATACGCTGCTGTGCCACAGGGAGCTTATTCTGCTTTAGCAGGTAAAACCATCAAAAATTATTGTACGCCAAATGTTGCTCCTACAGCACCGGTTTACTTTTTTACAAAAGAAGAAGTACAATTTTTGAAAGCAGAAGCAGAAGCTAGATATGGAAGTGCAGCAAATGCTGAAGCCGATTTTAATTCTGGTGTTCAAATGTCTCTCGTTAGTCTTGGCTTGAGTAAAGATGCTATAGTTTACCCATATAATGGAATTCAATCTATTATTGAACAGAAATGGATTGCGGCAACTAATAAAAATGCTATTGAGTCTTTCTTTGACATAAATCGTACAGGTTACCCTAACTTTTTAGTTCGTTCAGCTGTTTCTGTTTTTTCTGGAGATCAAAGACCTAAACGTCTTTTCTTCCCTGCAGGCGAACAGAAATCAAATTCTAATGTTCCTGCGAAAGTTGCTCTCACAGAAAAAGTTTGGTGGGGAAAATAATAATTAAATGCAATTTATTATGAAAAAAATACTATTATTATTTGTGTCAATCGTGACACTGCTTAGTTCTTGCAGTAAAGATTCTGAAGGAGTTTCCTTTATTACTACTTATTGTACATTTTCAATGAGTGGTGACCAAGAACTTTTCTGGCCTATTAATAAACCTTTTGTAGATCCTGGTTGTACTGCTAGTGAAGGTAGTACTAATGTAACAGTTACTTCAACATCTAATTTAGATATTAAGAAAGGTGGAACATATACTATAAACTACAAAGCTGTAAACAGTGATGGATATGCTGCTAATACTTCTCGTACCGTTCATGTATATGATCCTACAGCTCCATTAACAGGATACTGGACTTCTAACATCGTTCGTAACAATGCTGGAACAATAGCAAAGCGTGGTCCATTCTCTATATTATTGTTAGGCATATCTCCAAATGAATATCTAGTTGCAGATTTATTGGGTGGCTGGTATTGGTTTGGTTCAAACTATGGTGCTGCTTACGCTGGACCTGCTGTTGTTAAACTTAATGCAGATAATACTTTCACAATTGAAAGTGCAACTCCTACAGCTTTTGGGGCTCCTGTTGAGTTCTCGGATGTTTCTTTGTATGATCCGACAACAAAAACGATAACGCTTCATACTAATATGACAGATACGAAAACTATGCTGTTTAATATAACATTAACTAAGTAAAAAAGGAAAAATTATGCGAATATTGAAATTTATAATCGTGTTATTATTTGTTGGTATGTCAATAACATCTTGTCAACCAACTTACGATAAGCAATATAGTTGGGCATATCCTGTTGCAGGTGACTGGGCGTGTAAGGCCTATGTAGGTGAAAAGCTTATTGGGGGGCCGTATCAATTTAAAATCTATAATACCTCAATGGGGCAAGATTCTATTTGGTTTGATGATTATGCTGGTGGTACTCCTACTTCTTCTGGTGGTAAGCCTTCCTTTTGGCAATTTAAAATTAAAGCAGCTGTTGATATGAGTAGTAATACTTTCCAGACTACAGGCTCTATTTCAACAGTACCTAAATATGCTATAAATATAGTTGTATCCAAAGGACAAATAATTAAGAATGATAGCATTTATATGGAAGTTAAATTTCAAGACGATCCAAATAATACTTATATTCTTAAGGGACATCGTGCTAATACATATGATGATTATGAGAAAATTGGCTATTAATTAGCTATATGGTATATAAATGAAAGAGAGAACTTAGAAATAGGTTCTCTCTTTTTTTATTTATAAAGTTGACTACAGCTCCATATGATAAAGCTATTTTTATTCATTCGGATAAATCTATTGTGTTGAGATTCATGTCAATATATGAAAGATGTTATCAAAAGAAGATAAATATGGATATTTCTTTTTATGTAATAATTGGTGTGCAATATTTAACATTTAAATATTTATTTTTATAATTCATACTTAAAAATAGATATTATTACAAAATATTTAACCGAAAATTAAACTAGAATACTTACAATTACTTTCTTTAACTAATCTGATGAATTAATCTTAGGAGATTATTATCAGAATTCATTTAAGTCAAAATATTGCTATGGATATGACTTCTATTACTTTATTTAACTAGAAATATAAATTCCTTAAAAACATAAGAACTCCTTGTCTTTTTTTAATATTAAAGTTGTAGGATCTACCCTTATTTATCCTTTCTTTTTATAATAATTATATAAAATAATATATTCTTATATTCTTTTATTATTGGAGAATTTAGATTTATTGCTGTTGAAATAAATATTTTATTTATTAAAATGTAAATTCTATATAATCATTGATTTTCAATGATTTATATTGATAACTTTCTTATTTGTTTTTATTACTAAAGAAGTTCATCCTGATTAATCTGTATTTGTAAAAACATAAGTTCTAATATCTTTTTTTTTAAATCAAAAAGATGTATTATTGGTGTATATTTAATCAAAACGAAAGCAATAAACCTATACTTATTGCATTGATAATTATTTGAATTTAATGTATATATGTTTTTATGATAAAAATATGTTTGTATTTTGAATTTTATGTTTTTAAATGTATTATTTATGTGTTAAAATGAAAGTAAAACACCGTGAATTAAGGAAAATAGTTTTTTATTTAGTTTTTATTCATACCTTTGCAAAATGTTAGAGTAAAGTAAGTATAATTATGGAATTAAACTTTAAGAGAGAATTTATGAAAAGAAAATTAATGTTGTTATTGACATGCCTTTTTGTAGGCATAGGTCTGGTAACCGCTCAAAATTCACGGGTAACAGGTGTTGTTGTCTCACAAGAAGACGGACAACCTGTTGTTGGAGCGTCTATTCTAGTGAAAGGAACAACTGTAGGGTCTATTACTGATCTTGATGGTAAATTTGTTTTGTCTAATGTTCCTGGTTCGGCTAAATCTTTAGTTGTTTCGTTTATTGGTATGAAAACGGCTGAAGTTGCAATCAAACCAACACTAAAAATTGTACTTGCATCAGATGCGCAAGTTGTTAGTGAAATTGTTGTAACTGCAATGGGAGTTTCTCGTGAAAAGAAATCTCTTGGTTATGCAGTACAGGAAGTTAAATCAGAGGAATTGACGAAAGTTGGGCAAATGAATGTTGCAAATTCATTATCTGGTAAAGTTGCAGGTGTGCAAATCGCTTCTACCGGAGGTGCAATTGGTGCTTCATCACGTATAACAATACGTGGTAATAGTTCGTTTGGTAGCAATGAACCTTTAATTGTAGTTGATGGAGTGCCTATCGCTAACGATCAATATTCAAATAAAATGAATAGTGACGGACGAGGTGGATCTGTTGATATGGGTTCTGGACTTTATGATATTAATCCAGATGATATAGAATCTGTTTCTGTATTGAAAGGTGGTTCTGCTGCTCTTTATGGTATGCGTGCTGGTAAAGGTGTAATTCTCATTACTACTAAAAGTGGCAAAAAAAAGGATAAAGGAATAACTGTTCAGTATGATGGGAATTTTAGTGTTGATCAGGTTTACAATATTATGCCTTTGCAAAATAAGTATGGACAAGGATATTTAGGTGATGAATATTTTTATGGTCAAGCTAAAGCAGACGGATATAAAGGTACTTATCAGGACTATGCTATAGGTGGATATGATTCTGGTTCTGGTTTTAATTATAATGGTGTAAATAACCAAATGGATGAGAGCTGGGGTCCTCGTTTAGATATCGGACTAAAAGTTCCTCAGTATAATTCACCTTATAAGAATGGCGCATATACTGCTACTGATTGGGTTTCACATCCTAATAATGTGAAAGACTTCTTTACAACAGGTTATTCTTTGAACCATAATGTCTCTTTTGCAACACAAACAGAGAAATCTTCTACTCGTGTATCTTTGGGATATCGTGATCAGAAAGGTACAGTTCCAAATACGGACCAAAAAAGATATAACGGACAGTTAAAGACAACAATGGACTTTAATAAGTATGTAAGTTATGACTTGTCTATGGATTATACTCGTACAGAAAGTGATAACTTGCCTGTATCTGGTTATGGACCTAGTAATCCACTTCAATCTTTGCTTCAGTGGTTTGGACGTCAGGTAGATATCAAAGATCTTAAGGCTCATTGGCAAGATTATGACGTTGATGGTAATCATTACAACTGGAATTCAGCATATCATGCTAATCCATATTGGACTGTAAACAAGAATACGAATGGTTATGAACGTAATCGTTTGTTTGGAAAAACATCTTTATATGTTAAACCTCTAAGTTATTTGAAATTTGAAGGTAGACTAGGATTTGATTATTATGATACTAAACAAAATTCAGTAGTAGCTTCTAGTCCTGATTATCTGGATGGATATTTTAGATTATATAATCAAACTCAGTCAGAGATAAATGCTGATTTCGTTGGTTACTTTGATAAAACATTTGGTGATTTATCAGTTGATGCTTTGGCTGGAGCTAATTACCGAAATGTAAAATGGCAATCTGCTGGTTTAGGTGCTGATGCATTGACTATTCCAGAGTTGTACACTATTTCAAATGTAAAAGGTAGTCCTGTTAATTCTATGGACCATTCTTGGATTCGTTCAAACAGTGTTTACGGACAGGCTTCTTTAGGATATAAAGGAATGGCTTATGTAGACATGAGTGCTCGTCAGGACTGGAGTTCAACAATCAAGGATTCATTTTTCTATCCATCAGTTAGTGCAAGCTGGATTCCTACTGCAACATTTAGGTCATTACAGTCTGATGTATTGAATTATTTGAAGATACGTGCAAGCTGGGCTAAAATTGGTTCTGCTACAGAAGCATATAGAACTGCAGCATATTATACATCAGAGGATAATACATTTAATGGAGTTTCACAATTCCATCTTCCTACAACTTATCCAGCAACAAATCTTAAGCCGGAAAGTGTTATAACAAAGGAAATAGGTCTTGAAGCTGCTTTCTTCCAGAAACGCTTAACTCTTGATATGGCATATTACGCAAAGAAAACAACTAACCAGATTATGAATGTTGCTGTTTCCAGAACTACTGGTTATAACTCAATGTTAATCAATGCTGGTGAAATTGCTAACAAAGGTTTAGAAATTCAGTTAAGTGGAGACATTATTAAAAATGCGAAAGGCTTAAACTGGAATGTATCTTTAAACTGGGCAAAGGATAGAAGTAAGATCAATAGCCTATATGGAGATTTGCAGTCTTATACTCTTGGATCAGACTGGAGTACCTACGTTTATGCTATTCCTGGACAAGGCTGGGGAAGTATTTATGCAAAGGGAATGGTTAGAAATGATAAAGGTGAAGTTGTAATCGGCACTAACGGACTTCCTAAATTGCAATCAAATATGAAGTTAGGAGATGTAGCTCCAGATTGGACAGGTGGTTTACGTAGTGAACTTTCTTACAAAAATCTAAGCTTTGGTTTCTTACTTGATATGCGTAAAGGTGGTGACATGTTCAGTGTATCAGAAATGTTTGGAGCTTACACCGGTATATTAGACTTTACAGCAAAGGGTGATATCCGTGAAAGAGCTATCGTAGTTGGTAAAGACGTAATGACAGGGTATAAATGCGTTACAGCAGATGGTAAGACCAATACTATCGGTGTATCTGCACAAGATTTTTATGAATCATATTATTCTAATCATGAGTTAAGTGTATTTGATGGTTCATACTTGAAATTGCGTGAATTGCATCTTACATATACATTCCCAAAATCAATGTTAGCTAAAACAAAATGTATTAAAGCAGCTAATGTGTCTCTTATTGGAAGTAATCTTGCTATCCTGTGGGTTTCTTCTTCGAACAAATCACACATTGACCCTGAGTCAACTGAATCTAACGGAAATGCGGGTGTAGGACTTGAATCTAATTCTTATCCTCCTTCACGTAGTTTTGGTATAAAACTTGGTCTAACATTTTAATTACTAAAAAATATTGATATGAAAAAATATAGTTTAAATATTTCTTTATCAATGGTTTTGCTTGCATTCCTATTCTCTGGATGTACAAGCTCGTTTGATGAAGTTAATTCAGATCCAGATAACTCAACCGATGCACCGGCTGCCAATATCCTTACATTTTGTTTACAATATGCATCAACGAATCTTTTTGATCCATGGTGCGATATGAACGAACCAAGTACTTATAGCGGACAATTAGCTAAAATACAGTATATCGATGAAGCTAAATATGTATACCGTCCTTCTGTAGTAGAGAATAAGTGGTTCTACCTATACAGAACCATGAATAATCTTCGTATAGTAGAAACTAAAGCTGTTGCTCAGAATTCACCGGGAATATACGGTATTGCAAAAGTTTTTGAGATGCAAATGATGCAAATCACAACTGATACCTGGAGAGATGTTCCATATACTGATGCACTTAAGATAAGTAATGGTGTTTTACTTTCAAAGTATGATACCCAAGAGACTATTTATCCGGGAATGTTAGCAGAACTTAAAAGTGCTGCAGACTCATTGGCGAAAGCTGGTAGTGGTAACGTGAGCTCTTTATCATCAGGTGATGCTATTTACAATGGTAAAATTGCTAAATGGCAAAAATATTGCAACTCTTTACGTTTACGTTTAGCTATGCGTATATCTGGCGTTAACGCTTCATTGGCTAAAGCTACAGTAGAAGAAATTTTAGCTAATCCATCAAAGTATCCGGTTATAAGCTCGAATGATGATAATGCATTTTACATGTGGCCAGGTTCTAAACCTTATTTGGAACCATGGTATACAGACAAATACTCAACTGGACGTGATGACCATGGAGTAAGTGATGTAATGATCAATACATTAAGCTCTTTAAGTGATCCTCGTCTTTCAGTTTATGCTTTACCAGCAACTTCTGATGGTCAATACAGAGGGTTTACCATTGGTGCTAAGTCTCAGCCTAATTTAACAACAATATCACGTATTGGTGCTAGATTCAGAGAGAATGCTGCTGGCTTTACTCCTTATTTCCGTGCTTGTGAAACATACTTTGATATTGCAGAGGCTTCAAAACTAGGATGGGCTACGGGCTCTACAGCAAAAGCTGCATACGAAAAGGCTGTAACTCTTTCATTGCAAGAGAATGGTGTTGCAGATGCTGCAATAGCTACTTATTTGGCTGGTCCTGCTTTATACGATGGTACCAATAACCAATTATACTTGCAAGAATGGATTTCTTTATTTAAGCAAGGTATGGAAGCATGGTCATTGTATAGAAGAACAGGTGTTCCAACTACAAATTATGTAGCTCCTGCGTCTACATACACAGGACATAATGTGTCACCTTTAAGATACCCTTATCCTGCAACAGAAACATCATTGAATGGTACTAATTCTGCAGCATCTGTTGCTAAGGTTGTGGATGATTTCTGGGGCCAGAAAATGTGGTGGGATACTCGTTCAGGCGTTCAGTAGTCTCCATCTATTTGACTTTACATATTTACATTATAAGAGAGGCTATCCAGTAAATGGATAGTCTCTCTCTTTGTTAATAACATATTCGTACAATAGCATTAGTCCAGTAATTCTATAGAAAGTGGATTTAATGATTTAAAATATATGCAACTGAAAGATAACCAACTGTTTAGCTTCTGGATGAATAATGAACGTAATATTCTTGAAAAACTAAAAAACTTCTAGTTGTTTTTTAGGGGGTAACAGGACACTTCCTTCTGAAACCCTTTGGTAGCAGGGGTGACAAATTTTTGCACAAGACATATAAAAGAAGTTATTTTATAAGTTTGTCACCACTAATGATCTTTTCTATACAGATAGATGTTATATACTTTATGCTGTCCGAATAATTTAAGGTAATGAATACATTTTTGAACGACTGTGTGGTTATAATCATTTAATCATGTATATTTGTGCACATTTATATAAATACAGAAAATGAAAGAATTTGTAATTTCCGAAGCGCAAACAGAGAAGGCTGTTCTGGTGGCTCTAATCACTCAGACACAGGATGAGCGAAAGACGATTGAATACCTTGATGAACTGGCATTTCTTGCTGAGACGGCAGGGGCGGAAGTGGTGCGTAATTTTACGCAAAGACTTGATACTGCAAACTCTGTGACTTTCGTTGGAAAGGGTAAATTGCAGGAAATAAAAGAATATATTGAAGAAAATGAAATTGGGATGGTCATCTTTGATGATGAACTATCTGCCAAACAAATACGTAATATAGAGGGCGAATTACAGGTAAAGATACTTGACCGTACTTCATTGATACTCGATATTTTTGCTATGCGCGCTCAAACGGCTAATGCCAAGACGCAGGTAGAATTAGCGCAATATAAATACATGCTGCCTCGCTTAACCCGCTTATGGACCCACTTGGAGAGACAAAGTGGTGGTTCTGGTGGTGGTAAGGGAGGTTCTGTGGGACTTCGTGGGCCTGGTGAAACACAGCTCGAGATGGATAAGCGGATCATCCTTAACCGAATGTCCCTCCTTAAACAACAACTTCTTGATATTGACAAGCAGAAAGCAACTCAGCGCAAGAACCGAGGGAAAATGATCCGTGTTGCATTGGTGGGGTACACCAATGTAGGAAAGTCTACATTAATGAATTTGCTGGTTAAAAGTGAGGTCTTTGCTGAAAATAAACTCTTTGCTACACTGGATACTACTGTCCGGAAGATGATTGTTAATAATTTGCCTTTTTTGCTTACCGATACAGTCGGTTTTATCCGCAAACTACCAACCGATCTGGTTGATTCGTTTAAATCAACACTGGATGAAGTAAGGGAGGCGGATCTTCTATTGCATGTAGTGGATATTTCTCATCCGGGATTTGAAGAGCAAATTGAGGTGGTGAGCAAAACATTGAATGATATAGGTGGAGGTAGCAAACCTTGCATTCTTATTTTCAATAAAATCGATGCATATACTTATGTGAAGAAAGATGAGGATGATCTTACTCCTAAGACAAAAGAGAATAGAACGCTGGAAGAGCTGAAGAATACATGGATGGCAAAGCTTAACGAGAATTGTCTTTTTATCTCAGCACGTGAAAAAGAGAATATAGAAGAGTTGAAAGAACTCCTTTATAACAGGGTCAAGGAATTGCATGTGCAACGTTTCCCTTATAACGATTTTCTTTTCCAGATTTACGATGAAGATACGAATGAATAAATAGAGTAGATAATAACATGAAAGCATACCGTTTACTTACTGAGGATGAAGTTCTTCAGCTAAAGAGTCAGTCTTGTTTGGCCGACGATTGGAATAAAGTACTTGTGTCGGAGAATTTTAAAACTGAATATATACATCATACACGTTTTTCGGGGGATGTAAAACTAGGGTCTTTCGACGGGGAATTTACCTTGGCTGGTGGAATAAAGAAACATTCCGGACTAAGGCATGTTACGCTTCACAATGTAACTATCGGCGATTGTTGCTGCATTGAAAACATTCAGAATTACATTGCAAACTACGTGATAGGCAACCACACATTTATAGAGAATGTAGATATTATCCTGGTAGATGGATTAAGCACTTTTGGAAATGGGGTGGAAGTTGCTGTTTTAAATGAAACCGGTGGCCGTGAAGTACTCATTAACGATAAGCTGTCTGCTCATCAGGCATATATTCTGGCTCTTTATCGTCATCGTCCGGAACTGATAAGCCGGATGAAGGAAATTACCGATTTTTATTCAAACAAGCATGCTTCGGATATTGGTTCTATTGGTTCTAATGTGATGATTGTCAATACCGGGTCAATCAAGAATATTCGTGTAGGTGATAATTGTCATATTGAAGGTGCTTGCCGACTGAAGAACGGTAGCATTAATAGTAATGCTGATGCACCAGTTCATATAGGTTACGGTGTGATTTGTGAGGACTTTATTATATCTTCAGGTTCTAATGTGGACGATGGAGCTATGTTGTCACGTTGTTTTGTGGGGCAGGCTTGTCAGTTAGGACATAACTATTCAGCTTCCGATTCATTGTTCTTTAGCAATTGTCAGGGAGAGAATGGTGAAGCATGTGCTATCTTTGCAGGTCCGTTTACCGTTACTCACCATAAGTCTACGTTACTTATTGCAGGTATGTTCTCATTCATGAATGCAGGTTCCGGTTCCAATCAAAGTAACCACATGTATAAGCTGGGCCCAATCCATCAGGGAACTCTGGAACGTGGTGCTAAAACGACCTCTGATTCATACATTCTCTGGCCTGCACGAGTAGGGGCTTTCTCTTTAGTAATGGGACGCCATGTGAACCATGCTGATACATCTAACCTGCCGTTCTCATATCTGATTGAACAGAGAAATACAACTTATCTTGTTCCCGGGGTCAATCTTCGGAGTGTAGGTACAATACGTGATGCACAGAAGTGGCCGAAACGTGATAAACGGAAAGATCCGAATAAGCTCGATTTTATTAATTATAACCTGCTTAGCCCGTATACTATCCAGAAAATGTTTAAAGGACGGACGGTTCTGAAAGAATTAAAACGTGTTTCTGGTGAGACATCAGAGATCTATTCTTTTCAAAGTGCCAAAATTAAAAATAGCTCTTTGAATAAAGGTATTAAGTTTTATGAGATAGCTATTCATAAATTTCTAGGCAACTCCATTATAAAACGTCTTGAAGGTATTAACTTTCAGAACTCTGAGGAAATACGTGCCCGTTTAAAACCCGAGACCGAGATTGGAGTAGGAGAGTGGGTGGATATTTCCGGACTAATAGCTCCCAAAAGTGAGATTGATAAACTGCTCGACGGAATAGAAAACGGAACCATTAACCGGTTAGATGATATCAATAGTGGCTTTGAGGCTATGCATAATAACTACTATACCTATGAATGGACATGGGCATATAATAAAATTCAGGAATTCTACAAATTGAATCCCGATGAAATAACAGCAAATGATGTTATTAATATTGTAAACAAGTGGAAAGAATCTGTTGTTGGACTCGACGAAATGGTGTATGCTGATGCCAAGAAAGAGTTTTCTCTATCGGCAATGACCGGGTTTGGTGCCGACGGAAATCGTGAAGATAAGGAACTTGATTTTGAACAGGTACGGGGCGACTTTGAAAGCAATCCTTTTGTAACAGCTGTGCTTAAGCATATAGAAGAAAAAACAAGTTTAGGAAATGAGCTGATTAACCGAATCACTCATTTATCTTGATGATAAACATTTCAGGAGTTTAGGGGAATTTAGATACTAATCAGATATCCCAAAGTTGTTGGTTGAAATATAACGGAAAATGCCATCTGTTTCCTTTGCGGAAAAACAGATGGTGTTTTTTGTTTTTATAGGGGGTGGATATAATTTTTCCGCGGCTTATAATCAAATAGTTAACTCGAAAAGTAAAACGTCTTGTCAGAAAACAACCTTATAAGTTGTCCCTCAAAATAGAAAATGTGAGTTAAAAAGTGTTATATGCTTATTTATGAGTTTGTTACCATCCTTTTTTACTCCAGTTAAGAAGAATTATCCTTTTATCAACAATCAAAGAGGAGTTTTATTAGTATATTTGCGGTTCAAAATTTTACTTAAAATAATAAAGATATGGCAACACCCCCGTTTAAGTATCAGGCTCCGTTTCCAATGGGAAAAGATGAGACTGAGTATTATTTGCTTACCAAAGAACATGTTTCAGTAAGTGAATTCGAAGGAAAAGAAATCCTAAAGGTAGATGCAGAAGGTTTAACTATGATGGCTAATGCTGCTTTTCGCGATGTGTCTTTTTTGCTTCGTCCCGAACATCAGAAACAAGTAGCAAAGATTCTTTCTGATCCTGAAGCTAGTGAGAATGATAAGTATGTGGCTCTGACTTTCCTCCGGAATTCAGAAGTGTCTGCAAAAGGTCAGCTTCCTACTTGCCAGGATACTGGTACTGCAATTATTGTAGGTAAAAAAGGTCAGCAGGTTTGGACTGAAGGAAACGATGAAGAAGCTCTTTCAAAGGGTGTTTATAAAACCTATACAGAAGAAAATCTTCGTTATTCTCAGAATGTTCCTTTGGATATGTACAAAGAGATCAATACAGGATGTAATCTTCCTGCTCAGATTGATCTTTATGCCATTCAGGGTGCAGAATATAAATTCCTTTGCATAGCAAAAGGTGGTGGTTCTGCCAACAAAACTTATCTATATCAGGAAACAAAGGCTTTGCTTAATCCTGCAAAACTTGTTCCGTTCCTTGTTGAGAAGATGAAGACTCTGGGTACTGCGGCTTGTCCTCCTTACCACATTGCTTTCTGTATTGGCGGTACTTCTGCTGAAACAAACCTGAAGACTGTGAAACTTGCTTCTGCTAAATATTATGATAACCTGCCTACTTCAGGAAATGAAGGCGGACAGGCTTTCCGTGATGTTGAACTGGAGAAAGAAGTACTTCTCGAAGCTCAACGCATGGGCTTAGGTGCTCAGTTTGGTGGTAAATACTTTGCTCACGATATCCGTATTGTCCGCTTGCCTCGTCACGGTGCTTCTTGCCCGGTAGGTATGGGTGTTTCCTGCTCTGCAGACAGAAACATCAAGGCTAAGATTAACAAAGACGGTATCTGGATTGAAAAGATGGAAGATAATCCTGGTCAATATATTCCTAAAGAATTGCGTAATGCAGGCGAAGGCGATGCTGTGCAGATTAACCTGAACCAACCAATGGCTGATATTTTGAAAGAACTTGATAAATATCCTGTCTCTACACGTTTGTCTTTAAACGGTACAATCATTGTAGGTCGTGACATTGCTCATGCAAAACTGAACGAACGTATCGAAGCGGGTTTAGGCTTGCCTCAGTATGTTAAAGATCACCCAATCTATTATGCCGGACCAGCAAAAACTCCAGAAGGAATGCCTTCAGGTTCTTTCGGACCAACTACTGCCGGACGTATGGACTCTTATGTTGATCTGTTCCAGGAAAACGGCGGAAGCATGATTATGATTGCTAAAGGTAACCGTAGCCAGCAAGTTACTGATGCTTGTAAAAAGCATGGCGGTTTCTATCTTGGTAGTATCGGTGGGCCAGCTGCTATTCTTGCTCAGGAGAACATTAAAAAGGTAGAATGTCTTGAATATCCTGAATTGGGAATGGAAGCTATCTGGAAGATTGAAGTGGAAAACTTCCCTGCATTTATCTTGGTTGATAATAAGGGTAACGACTTCTTCAAACAAATCAAACCAATTTGCGTAGGTGGATGTAAGTAATTACAGAGATTAATAAAATAAGATACCCCGACGTTCTTTAAGAATGGTCGGGGTATTTTATTTTATCTCTTATTAATAAAATCATTATCCACTAAATTGAGGCCTTTAATGGGGGGTGAGAATGAATAAAATTAATAGATATAGAAGATGCTTCGAAGAAAAACGAAGGAAAGTTTGACCTAATACGCCGAGCGATATTTTCCTTCCTCTTTATCTTCCAGAATATTCAGATAAGAAGTGTAGCGCGATTCGCTGATGAGATGTTTCTCCACAGCTTCGCGAACGGCACAGCCTGGTTCGTGACGGTGGGTGCAGTTGTTATATTTGCATTTGTCAGAGGTTACGAAAATCTCTTTAAAGTAATGGGCCACCTCTTCGTCTTTCATGTCGAATGTACCGAAACCTTTTATCCCCGGAGTGTCAATGATGTATCCGTCTCCTTTAACGGGAAACATTTCTGAGAAGGTGGTGGTGTGCATCCCTTTGTTGTGATAGGTTGATATTTCTGCGGTTTTTATGTCTATATCGGGTAGGAGAGAGTTGATCAGGGTAGATTTTCCTACACCGGAATGTCCCGAGAAAAGGGTGATGTTTCCTTCAAGAGCTTGCTTTATATCCTCTAGTCCGTCTCCGTTTCTGGCGGAAATCTTAAAACAAGGGTAGCCTATTTGTGTATAGAGTGTGATAAGTGCCTCGAGGTAACGCAACTCGTCTTCGCTGTATGCGTCAATTTTGTTGAAGACTAGCTTTACCGGTACACGGTAAGCCTCGGCCGAAGCCAGAAAACGATCAATAAAGATGGTGGATGTCTCGGGATAATTTACGGTAACAACCAGTAAGCACTGGTCCAGATTGGCCGCAAGAATATGCGATTGTTTGGAAAGATTGGAGGAACGGCGGACTATGTAGTTCTTTCTGTCCTCAATCTCACTGATAAAAGCAGTGCCTTCCTGATTCATTATAATATGCACATTGTCGCCCACAGCAATCGGGTTGGTGCTTCTTATTCCTTTAAGGCGGAAATTGCCTTTTATTTTGCACTCTACCAAATTGCCGTTTTCGGTTTTTACCTGATACCAGCTTCCTGTGTTCTTTATTACTAATCCTCGCACTTCTTGTATTTTAGTTTTTCGGTGTTGAAAACGTCAGGGAACTAAACTCTGTAAAGTCAGTTCCCCGATTCGTTTTTTTATACCGTCATAATTTCTTTTTCTTTTGCAGCAAGCATTTCGTCTACTTTCTTGATAAACTTATCATGAACCTTTTGTAAACGTACTTCAGCATCTTTCTCTTCGTCCTCAGCCAAACCTTCTTTTTGTAATTTCTTCAGGTGGTCAATTCCTTCACGACGAGCGTTACGGATACTGATCTTTGCAGTTTCAGCATCTTTGCTACATTGCTTAGCCAATATCTTACGTCGTTCTTCTGTAAGAGGTGGAATTCCAAGGCGGATAACTTCACCATTGTTTTCAGGCATAATACCTACTTCTGAATCAATGATTGCTTTCTCAATAACTTTAAACATACCTTTATCCCAAGGCTTGATTATGATACTTTTCGCATCCGGTGTAGTGACAGCAGCCACATTGCTAAGAGGAACCATACTTCCGTAAGAATCTACGCGGATTCCGTCAAGAATTCTAGTGTTTGCCTTTCCGGCACGAATGTGTGCCAGTGATTCGTCAAGATACATAATGGCCATGTCCATCTTATCTTTTGAGTCGTTTATACAACTGTTTACGTCCATCGTCTTATTGGTTTTATAGTTTATTTGTTACTTCTTCAGTTTCGAATGAACAAAAATAGCTGATTTTTTGAAAACCTGCAACAGTTTAGTGCTTTATCCTTCTTGTTTAAGCTGAGGTAACAGCATATTTAGTCTCTTTTCAGGCGGGAAGTTCTATGGAATATGTAGGGCTAATATGAAAATAGTGTAGACCTTTATAGTTTTAGGTCTACACTATTTTTATGATTGGAGTAGGTCTATTGATGAACTACCCGCCAGAGATTGACTTAATCTTCGTTTTGTTTTTTTAAGATGCTTAGTTGCAGATTAGACTGTCGGGCATAACCTATTCTGAAGTTAATGGGTTTAGGCTCCATTGTCTGGTAGGCATCGCGTAAATCTGTCTGCGGATATTTGGCAAACATGCTGATAGGCTCGGTAAATGCACCGTAAAGCTGGATGTCCCATTTCGATTGATCGTAATAACGCCATGGAATGCCCGAGTCGTCCTGCATGATAGCCGACACATGTTCAAGGATTGCATTGCGGATCATTGAGAAATAGCTCATGTGCATCAGGTAGGAGGCCGACTTGATGAAACAGGCTGTTGTTTCTTTGTTCAGTTTGTCAATGTAAGCCATCAGCGGATTTTTGCCCGACAGACCGCCGTTGCTCAGGTCGGTTGAAAGGAAGTAGAGCGTCTGCAAATGGCTTGTTCCTTTCTTGAAAAACTTGAATTCCACCAGTTTGCTTTGGTTGTTAACCGGCGTGCCGTCTTCTTCAGTTCCTACAATCTCACCCTCATTGTTAATTCTTTTATGTTCAATGCTGACAATTTCTCTTTCAGAGCGAGCCATCAGCATGGTGATGATTGGAACAACTCCGTCAATGGTATCATTGGAGAGTTCTGTTTTCATATCTACGGTGCGGAAAAAGCTAAGGTTCAGAATGTCTGAAACAGCATTCTGGTATAACCGGTAAGTGGCAGCAGATGGATGCTTCACTTTTATAGCATTACCAGCGCGCTCCAGTCCGATGAGGAAATAGGTGTCCATATTGGGGAAGAAGGTATTCGGGAACAGATAGTCGGGACCACCGAACGGATAGAAAAGAGTTTTGCACTGATCGTTCACCGCACCCAGTTCATTTTGTGAGTAAGCCATAACTTTAGGGGCCGATTGCAGGAAAGAGCCCCAAATCTGATCCATGTTTTTGCTGTGTTTCTTCCACTCGGGTGTCTGGGTAAGCGTGTAAAGCTTACTTTTTTTGTCTTCTATTGGCATACCGGCCACGAAGCGTGCGGTTTCATTCAGCTCTTTATTCCCTTTAAGCTTGGGAGCATTTGCATCCTGAACCGAATCAGCCTTGGAAAGCTCGGTTACCACAATATTTGCATTCTTTTTTTTCTGTTCGCAAGAGGAAAAGGTTAATACCATTCCCGCAACAAGAAGCATTACATACTTAATGTTCATTTTCTGTTATAGCTTAGTTTATAATTTGTTTTTCTGTAAACAATCCATCTGTTTGACTGATAAATGAATGCACCCGATAGAAGAGTAAGGGCACTCATCAGGCTCATCCACATAACATCCTGTTTGCCTTCCACGAAGGTCTGGATAAAATCTTCACGCACAAGGTACGCAATTGACCACATAATGAGCATTATAAAGATAATCGGGGTGAATGGATATCCCCATGTCTTGTAAGGTCTGTGCACATTCGGGTAACGTTTGCGGTGCACAAATACACCTATTACCGTCATCAGGGCAAAAAACGACAAGGTTATCCCTGTATATTTTGTTACCAGCTCAAAGGAATTGGTGATGATAAGCAATACACTGATTAGATATTGCACCCAAATGGCAACGTACGGTGTACCACGTTCCGATCTTTTGGCTAAAGGACGGAGAATATAGGTGTCTTCTCCCATAACCTGAGAGACTCTTGGACCCAGAAACACCATGGAACTGATACTTGATATCAGAAGCAGGGCAATGAGTAGGCCCATCATGTTACCTAACGTGTAGCCAAATATATGTTGTGCGGCGATTAATCCCACTTCCAGTTGCCCGGTCATTTCCGCTACCGGTGTAGAAAGTAAGAATACGGCATTAAGAAACAGGTAAAGTACGGTAACCACCAGCGTACTGATAAAGAGTGACCGGGGAATAGTCCGTTGCGGGTTTTTAATCTCATTCGCCATGTAGGCCGATGCATTCCAGCCGGAGTAAGCATAATACACCCAAACCAGCGAAACTGCAAAGCCGGTTGAAAAAATATCATCCAATGAAAAGCTTGAGAACGAGGAAGTAATGCTTTGATACTTAACCGGCATAGCCAGTCCGCAGGCAATGAATCCCACAATAACCAGAATCTTGAAAAATGTAAAGTATCGCTGTATGGTGCCTCCTATCTTTACATCGTAAGCATGAACGATGGTGATCAGGGTTAAAACCGAAATTCCCACCATCATAGGATTGAGCACTGGAAATACTCTGGTCAGATATCCGCTTAATGCCATACAAGCTAAGGCTACCGGGGCAGCAAACCCAACAATTAAGGAGGCCCATCCGGCCATAAAGCCCAGCATGGGATGGTAAATTTTCCGTAAATAGTGATATTCACCGCCAGAGCGTGGCATCACTGCGCCAAGTTCGCCGTAAACAAGTGCACCGCATAGGGCAATAACTCCACCCATGAGCCACAGCAGGAGAATAGAGGACATGTTTGTAGTTCCAAGTAGCTGAAATCCCAGAGAAGTAAAAACTCCTGTCCCAATCATATTCGCTATGACAAAGGCTGAGGCTGTAGTTAATCCGAATTTGTACGTGCCGTATTTGTTGTTATTCATGCTTTTCACTATGTTGTGTGTGCAAAAATACAATTAAATCTGTAACTTTGCAGAAATAATAAAAAAATGTGTTTGATTATTCTTTGTTAACAATGGCCTGCCTTTAGTAAGCTGTCAGATAGAATGTTACACATTATTTAAAATCAATTAAAATAATAAAAAAATGATAGAATTACTCCAATATACTTTTTTCCAGAATGCGCTTTTGGGAGGCTTGTTTGCAAGCATAGCCTGTGGCATTATCGGCACATACATTGTAACCCGCCGACTGGTATTTATCAGCGGAGGACTAACGCATGCATCCTTCGGGGGCATTGGGTTGGGATTGTATACAGGTATATCGCCCATTCTCTCGGCAACCATCTTTTCCGTACTGTCGGCCCTTGGAGTGAACTGGCTCAGTAAGCGCAAAGACATGAGGGAAGATTCTGCCATTGCCGTGTTCTGGACTATGGGTATGGCGCTGGGTATTATTTTTACTTTCCTTTCACCCGGTTTCGCACCCGATCTTTCTGCTTATCTGTTTGGTAATATCCTTACCGTTAAAGGAACTGACATTTTGATGCTTGCCTCAATATCCATGGCATTGGCTCTTTTTTTTCTGGTATTTATTCACCCCATTATCTATGTGGCTTTCGATAGAGAGTTTGCCCGTTCGCAGGGACTTCCGGTAACATTCATTGAATACACACTGATGATTTTTATTGCCTTGACCATTGTTGCCTGTCTGCGTATGGTGGGAATCGTATTGGTTCTCTCTCTGCTTACCATTCCACAGATGACGGCCAACCTGTTTACTTTCAAGTTTAAGCGAATTATCTGGCTCTCAATTGTTATCGGATACCTGGGATGCCTTGGCGGATTGTTTATCTCTTACTATATGAATGTACCTTCAGGGGCGTCAATCATCTTTTTCTCTATTCTTATTTATGCAACATGTAAGTTTGGTTGCAGCATTTTTATGCGTTTGCAGAAACAATAAAATGGCTGAAGTTCTGTTTTATTTGTAAGTGGAACAAATTAATTGACTGGCAGATTGAATAATAAAGGGATATATTTTACCGGAAGCATCTTTTTGCTGATTATACTTGCAGGCTGTTCTGTGAAAAAGAATACAGCTGGTTCCCGCTTTTATCATTCTTTTACTACCCGATATAATGTCTATTTTAATGGCAATGAGGCATATAAACAGGGAACTCAGGCCATTGAATCCGGAAATAAAGATAACTACCTGGAAATGATTCCTCTCTATTCTATTGAGAATAAGAAAACAATAGGGCTGGGAAGCAGTGAATTTGACCGCGCTATTGAGAAATCACAGAAAGCCATTAAGCTGCATTCCATAAAGAAAAAACCGGTTCGCAAGCCGGGAAAGAAGAGTGAAAAGCAGAAACGCTGGCTGTCACAGAAAGAATATAACCCTTTCCTGCACAATGCATGGATGTTGATGGGAAAAGCTCAGTTTTACAAAGGACAATTCCTGGAAGCGGCTTCCACTTTTTCTTATATTGCTCGTCTATACAATACCGATCCTAAGGTTGCTGTCAATGCAAAAATCTGGTTATCCCGCTGCTATACGGAGATGGACTGGTTCTATGATGCGGATGATGTACTCTCTAAACTGAATAACGACAGTCTGCCTTCCAACCTTGTTTCTGCATATTCTGCTGCGTATGGTAATTATCTGCTCCGGCAAAAAAGGTTTAAGGAAGCTGTTCCTTACTTGTTATCTATCATAAAACACGAGAAAAAGAAGAAGCAAAAGGCACGTGAGTATTATCTGTTAGGGCAGGTTTATCAGGAAATGGGCGACAATGCAAATGCCTTTGCTGCTTACGGCAAGGTGCCCGGACAAAATCCACCTTATGAACTGGAATTTAATGCCCGGATAAAGCAAACCGAGGTGGTGCCGCCCTCAAATGCTCACAAAACGATAAAGAACTTGCAGGCAATGGCTCGCAGCAGCAAGAACAAGGATTACCTTGATCAGGTCTGTTATGCGTTGGGCAATGTCTATTTGTCGGTGAAAGATACGGCCCGCACCATTGAACAGTACAAAAAAGGTGCAAAGGAAAGCACAAGAAATGGTTTGGAAAAAGGTGTTCTGCTGCTTAAACTTGGCGATATTTACTGGAATAAAACAGATTATGTAAAGGCGCAGGAAGCATATAAAGAGGCTATTGGGCTAATCAATAAGGAATTTCCGGGCTACGAAAAGTTGAATAAACGTTCTGAAGTGCTCGATGAGTTGGTAAAGCATGTGGTGAATGTGCAGTTACAGGACAGTCTGCAACATCTGACTTCTTTAAGCGATGCCGAAAGAAGGCTGGTGGTCAGTAAGATTATTCAGGAGGTGAAGCGAAAAGAACAGGCTGACCGCAAGGAAGCCGAGCGTCAGGAACTGATGCAAAAGCGGGATGAGACAATGGTAAACCAGCCCATGAACCGGCCAAACAGGCAAACTACTCAGCGAATGGTGGATAGCGGTGATAAGTCGTGGTATTTTTATAATCCTCAGGTTGTAGAACAGGGAAAAAGTGATTTTCAGCGTAAATGGGGACGACGTAAACTGGAGGACAACTGGCGGAGAAGGAATAAAACGGTGGTCTCAAATAATGCATTTGCGGAGACAAATTACAATGATGAAACTATAGCAAAAGGTGATTCCTCTAAAGTGTCGAGGAAAGATTCCGGCTCTCTTAAGGCGGATTCGGTAATCACCGATAACAAAAATCCTGAATTCTATCTGCAGCAGATACCGCTTACGGAATCAGCAATGAAGGAGTCCAACGATATCTTATCTGATGGGCTGTTTAATATGGGGCTAATCTACAAGGATAAGCTGGAGGACTTTTCACTTGCACAAAAGACATTTACGCGTCTTTATACGCAATTCCCAACCTTCGGACAGTTGGACGAGGTGTATTATAACCTTTATCTGATGAATTCCAGATGGAAGAAAGAGGCTGAGGCTGGGCTTTATAAAGAGAAGCTTATATCAGAGTTCCCCAAAAGTAAGTACGCTGTCACAATAGGCGATCCTGATTACGCATACAACGCTACTCACGGGAAACATCTGGAAGACTCTTTGTATGTGGACACTTACGCTGCCTTCCAGAAGGGTGAATATGCAAAGGTGATGAAGAATTATGAGTATGCCCAAAAGAGATATGCTATGGGGCAGCACATTCCTAAGTTTATGTTCCTCAATGCCATCAGTCTGATGCAAACTGGAGAACAGAAGATGTTTATGGTTGCATTGAAAGAGATTGTGGATAAATATCCGAAGAATGAAATAACCGAACTGGCTGCCAACATCATTAAAGGGCTTCAGGATGGCAGGATTCTGGCAAAAGGAAGCACCTCTTTCGGCTCTATCTGGAACCGCAGAAAGGCTGAACAGGGCGAGGGTGTTGCGGGAACTGACACGGTAATGCCTCAGTTTAGCCCGGAAAGGAATACTTCTTATCTGTTTATTCTGGCTTATGAAGAGGGAAAAGTCAACGAGAATTTGTTGTTATATGAAGTGGCTCGTTATAACTTCTCAAACTTTATTGTGAGAAACTTTGATCTCTCCTTTGTGAAAGATCATGGAGTTGGAATGCTTCAGGTAAAGGAGTTTACAAACTTCGATGAAGCTTACCAGTATGCGCATCTGCTTTACAAGGATAAAGAGATGGCAAAGAGGTTAAACGGAATGCGGGCAATCATTATTTCCCGACAAAATTATGAATTGCTCTCAAAATATTATAGCTTTGACGATTATCAGGCATTCTATCAAAAACACTTCTCGGGAATTCCGGAACTGCAGATTAAAGGGTATACCCTTGATGAACCGGTTTTGGAGGAAAAGGATGTAAAAGATGAAAGCCAGGAACAATAAATAAGCAAAGGAAACAAAAGATGAAGAAAGATCAGTTACTCTGGGTGGATGATGAAATAGATCTGTTGAGGCCGCACGTACTATTCCTGCAAAGCAAAGGATACGAAGTGAGCACGGTTACCAACGGACAGGATGCGCTCGACTTTTGCAGGGAAACAACCTATGATCTTATTTTTTTGGATGAAAATATGCCCGGACTTAGCGGGTTGCAGACTCTTTCTATGATTAAGGAAATCTGTCCCACCGTTCCGGTTGTGATGATTACCAAGAGTGAAGAAGAGAATATAATGGATATGGCTATCGGTTCAAAGATTGCCGATTATCTTATAAAGCCAGTCAACCCAAATCAGATTCTGCTGAGCATTAAAAAGAACCTTCATAAAAAAGAGATTGTTACCGAAGTGGCCAACACGGGATACCAACAGAACTTTGGAAAGATTGGAATGCAGATCAACGATTCCTTTACCTATAAGGACTGGATGGAGGTGTATAAAAGACTTGTGTTCTGGGAACTGGAACTGGAAGGCTCTGAAAGCAGCATGACAGAGATGCTTGCCATGCAAAAGATGGAGGCAAACTCTGCTTTTGTGAAGTTTGTGAAGAAGAACTATCTCGACTGGATTGCCAATCCTGAGGTCAGACCGGTGATGAGTCCCGATATATTTAAGAAAAAGATATTCCCTCTGCTTGATGCCGGTGAGAAAGTTTTCTTCATTGTTCTCGATAATTTCCGCTATGATCAGTGGAGGGTGCTGAGTAATGAACTGGCCGATTCGTTCACTTTTGAAGAAGAACTCTATTACAGTATTCTTCCCACTGCCACGCAGTATGCACGGAATGCCATCTTTTCCGGATTGATGCCGAACAAGATTGCCGAGATGTTTCCTGAACTGTGGGTAGATGAAGATGAGGAGGAAGGAAAGAACCTGAATGAAGCGCCTTTGATTCAGACACATATTGAGCGTTACCGCCGCAAGCATACTTTTTCTTATCATAAAATTAACGATTCCGCAGGTGGCGAACGGTTGATAAGTAATCTCAGTCGGTTGAAAAGTAACGATCTGAATGTGGTGGTTCTCAACTTTATCGACATGCTTTCTCATGCAAGAACGGAATCAAAGATGGTGCGTGAGCTTGCTGCTACAGAAGCTGCTTACCGTTCCATCACGCTTTCGTGGTTCAAACACTCTTCTGTAAAGGATCTCTTTAAAGCACTGGCGGATAGCGATTATAAGATAATAATCACCACTGATCACGGAACCATACGGGTAGATAATCCTATTCAGGTGGTTGGCGACAGAAACACGAATAGCAACCTGCGTTACAAGCTGGGTAAGAATCTTACCTACAATCCCAAACAGGTTTTTGAGATAAAAGATCCCAAAAAGGCGCAGCTTCCTAGCCCAAATGTAAGTACTTCTTATATCTTTGCAGGCGGAAGAGACTTTTTTGCATATCCTAATAATTATAATTACTATGCATCTTATTATACGAATACCTTTCAGCATGGTGGCATCTCTATGGAAGAGATGATTATCCCGTTAATTGGCATGCAGAGTAAAAAACGATAATAGAACTTTATATATATGGAAATTAAAATTAATTCTTTAGACAATATCCATGACGCTGCCCGTGAATTTATAGCAGCGATGGGCGACCGTACGGTTTTTGCTTTTTATGGAAAAATGGGAGCCGGAAAAACAACTTTCATCAAAGCAATTTGTGAATGTCTGGGTGTGACTGACGTGATAAACTCTCCGTCATTTTCTATCATCAATGAGTATCGCTCGGCAAGTGGTGAGCTTATTTATCACTTTGATTTCTATCGAATCAACAAGGTTGAAGAGGCTTTTGATTTTGGATACGAGGATTATTTCTACTGTGGCGCGCTATGCTTCATTGAATGGCCGGAACTGATTAATGATCTTTTGCCGTTTGATTGTGTAAAAGTGACCATTGAGGAACAGGAAGACGGCACTCGTCTGGTTTCTTGCTAATCAATAAAAGTATGCTCTGCCTTTTCACCGCATTGATGTTGCTTATTTATCTAAATCCATAGGCTACATCTTCGGAAACCATTCACCAATAAATTAAATCCATTGGTGAATGGCTGATTTTTTATATGTCTGCATAAGCGTAGTACTGGTAATCTTTTATCAGTGTTTCAAGGAACTTCTCATCACTCATTTGGGTGTTTACACCCAGTAATTCCTTAATCTTGCCACTTAACTGGCCTATGTAATTGTATCTGTCCTTTCCGTTCACACCAAGCGCCTTCTCTATTACGTTGATTTGTTCCAGAGACAAGTCGCCTGCCTGCGGAAATACCGGATGGTAATTAGCTTCCAGATGAGAATATTCATCCAGGCTGACCTGAATCTTGCGGTAATCATTTTGCTTTATCACCATGGTTCCTGCTGCCAGATCGCCAATTCGCTGACTATTCCTGGTCAGCAAAATGAAAATAACGCCTAATCCTCCGGTAATTGTGAAGTCTATCAGGTAGAGCAACCAGCGTAACAAATAAGCCCCAAAGGTAGGAGTAGTGCCGTCTGCCATAACAACCCGTATGTTCATAACCATTTTCCCGATAGACTGGCCGTGGTTGAACACTTCGAACAGCAATGAGTAACAAAAAACAGGCAGATAAACCAGCAAGAGAAAGAATATTTCAAATGAACCATTGATTTTATTAAAAAAATGAATACTCGTAAAAAACGAGATGGTGGCAAACAGATAAATGATAATGATTACCATATCTATGAGTCGGGCAATGATTCTTTCGCCCACACTTGCAGAAGTCTGGTTTATCCGAACGTATTGTCCTGTAATAATTGTTGTATTTGCCATGTTGTCCGAAAAACTTTGATAATTAAGTTGCAAATATATAATTTATAATTACTTTTGTTATCATAGATATCTAATAATTTAAAAAGACAATTAAAACGGATGAAAGAAGTCTCTTTTATACGACAGAATATAGAAAAGTGGAAAGAAGTTGAAAAGGTTGTTGAACAGGCAGAAGATATTGATCCTGATCACCTTGCAACGACTTACACAGACATAACATCCGATTTGTCATTTTCCCAGAGTCATTATCCCACTTCGCGGATAACTATCTATCTGAATAATCTGGCTTTCGCACTTCACAACTCCATTTACAAAAACAAGAAGGAAAAAAGATCCCGTATCATTACGTTCTGGACTAAAGAGATTCCTCTTGTAATGCTCAATTCACGAAAGGAATTGTTCTATTCTTTTCTGATTTTTGCAATAAGTGTATTTGTTGGCGTTGTTTCAACCATGAACGATGATACTTTTATTCGCCTGATTCTGGGCGATGGCTATGTGGACATGACTTTGAATAATATTAAGAACGGGGCTCCCATGGCTGTTTATAACGGATCGCCGGAATTTCCTATGTTTTTGGGAATCACATTAAATAATATAGGTGTCTCGCTGTATATCTTTGCTATGGGTTTATTAACCGGATTTGGTTCAGGATATCTCTTGTTCCAGAATGGCGTTATGCTTGGAGCATTTCAGGCATTCTTTTATCAGCAAGGGCTGCTGGGAGAGTCTATGCTGGCAGTCTGGATTCATGGAACATTAGAAATATCAGCCATCATTGTGGCCGGCGCTGCGGGGCTCACTCTTGGAAATGGCTGGTTGTTCCCGGGCACTTATTCCCGCAAAGTGGCTTTTATGAAAGGAGCAAAGCGGGGCCTGAAAATAGTAATTGGTACTCTGCCAATCTTTGTTATTGCGGGTTTCCTTGAATCGTTTATCACGCGTCACACTCATCTTCCCGATTTACTAAGGTTAGGAATTATCCTGCTTTCACTCATATTTGTTCTCTATTATTATCTCTATTTACCAAAAACATTACGTTATGAACTATCGGAAACAAAAGATTAATTTTTATCAGAAAAGAACTCTAGGAGAAAATATAACGGCTACATTCGACTTTTTAAAAGACAATTGGAAGCCCATCGTGAAGTTGTGTTTATACGTTTTGCTGCCTTTGTCAATAGTGCAGGGAGTATTTATGAACAACTTTACCTCTGCTGCGGTAGATGCTGCAATGTATCCTCCTACTACTGCAGCTTCCTTATGGGGGTATAGTCCTACTATTGTTATAAACTACATTTTATTGGCGCTCTTCTATGCGGTTGGTCATAGTCTTCTTGCTGCCATTGTATATACTGTGATGCAGAAATATCAGAATAGTGAAACGTCAGAAAAGTATCCTCTGGCTGATATCAAGGATAATTTTATATCATTCATGAAGCAATGCTTTATTTTGATGGTATATGTTATGTTTATATCCATCGGATATTTGGCAATAGTAGGTTCTCTGGCCTATTTATTCCCTTATCTGCTGATTTTAATTATTCCGGGAACGGTAGCTTTGATTATTCCTTTGACACTTATATTCCCGGCTTATATATTAGGTGAAGGAAGCGGCACGAATAATGCGCTGAAGGAATCTTTTAGATTGGGATTTCCTACCTGGGGTTCTCTGTTTTTGCTGATTCTTGTTTTAGGTATAGTTAGCAGTATAATAAAGACAGTTACTCTTTTGCCTTGGTACATTGTTTTCTTTGTAAGTAAAATAATGAGTCAGGTAAGCGGTGGAGTAGCGACATCAAACTCAGTCTGGATGGATTTTGTTACCTATGTCCTTGCTGCTCTTCAGGCTTTTGGCGCTTATCTTGCCGGAATATTCATTTTTGTTGGTGCAGCTTTTCACTATTTCAGTGCATTGGAGGCCAAAGACTCGGTATCTGTAAATGATGACATTGATAATTTTGAGCAATTATAATTATTAGATGCACACTACGGATACTTTGTTCTATGATACTGCAAAGATAGCACGCTATCAGGCAAATAGTCATTTTGATTATAACTCACAATTGGTTCACCGGAATTTTAGTTTATACGATATAATTGTAAACTGGTTCCGTGAGCTGATTCAGCACCTCTTTGGAAATGCAATTGCTGAGAAGTATTCCGGAACAATATTGGTTGTAGTTTTTGTTCTGCTCATTTTGCTGTTAATCTTCTTTGTTTATAAAAAAAGGCCCGAACTTTTTTACAGAGAGAAGAAGCCTTTGAAATATAACGTGGAGGAAGAAACCATTTACGGGGTTGACTTTAACAGTGAAATAAACAATGCTGTGAGCCGAAATGATTATCAACTGGCAGTAAGGCTGGTTTATTTGCAGACATTAAAGTATCTGTCCGACTACAAATACATAGACTGGCAGACATATAAAACACCGACCGAGTATTTGTATGAAATGAAACGCAAAGAGGTGAGCGAGGAATTCCGTCATCTGACCAACCGTTTCCTGATGGTTCGTTATGGAAATTTTGAAGCAACGGAATCTACTTATCAAACGGTTAGAAGTCTGCAGCAGGTAATATGGAAAGGAGGAGAACGGTGAAAGGCAATCTTAAATTTATTGTTTTTATTCTGCTCCTTATTTTTGGAATGTTTCTTTTGGAACAAAGCTTTACCAAGGAATTTTCGTGGAATGCCACTTTCAGCAAAAACGACAAAGAGCCTTTTGGATGCTTTGTCTTTGACGATGTGTTGTCTTCTTCCCTGAAAGGAAACTATTCACTTTCAGATAAGACCTTCTATCAGCTGAATAATGACTCAACGGGCAAGCCGAAGGCTATTTTAGTTTTGGCAGATTATGCTTTTATGGACTCATTGCAATTCCGGTCAATGATCAGTCTTCTGAGAAAGGGGAACAAGGTTATGTTTGTATCTTCCACTTTTTCGCCTCATTTAATAGACTCATTGCGAATAACTGCTCATAATTCCTTTTTAAGTGACAATGACTTAAAGGCGATGACGCGACAGATAAAGCAAAGAGTACCATTGTTTCTGTGTAACTCAACTTTGTCTCGCAAGGTTTTCAGATTTTATCCCCAACTATGCACGGACTATTTCTCACAAGTCAGCCCTGCTGAACCAAAGCTGAAGGATGAATCGAAAGATAAAAGGAAACATACCTGGATTTCCAGGATACCTTCTACCGTTCTGGCAAAGAACAATGAGGGATTCCCGGTTGCTTTTAGTAAGAAGATTGGAAAAGGAGAGCTGTTTCTGGTCTCAACTCCCTTGTTATTTACCAATTACGGGATGCTGGATCAGGGGAATGCCGGTTATGTATTTAGTCTGCTTTCCCACATGAAAGGAATGCCTTTGATGCGTTACGATGCTTCTGGCACCAATCGTGGGGAAAAAGAATCACCACTTCGCTATTTCTTAAGTCAGCCTCCTTTGAGATGGAGCCTTTACTTAGCCATGTTTGCCCTGATTCTTTTCATGCGCTTCACTGCAAAAAGGCGGCAACGGGTTATTCCTGTGATAGAACCTCCGGTGAATGCCACTCTTGACTTTGTTAAGCTGATAGGTACATTGTATTATCAGAAGAAAGATCACCTTGGACTGTTGCGTAAAAAGCAGGTGTATTTTGCAATGACACTCAAAAAGGAGACTAACATTGATATTGAAGAGGAGGAACTAACGATGGATCTTTGTCAGAGACTATCCAACAAAACAGGAATGGAGGCCGAAAAGATTTACAGAATGCTGAGAGATCTGGAGCTTCTGGACTATGAAACGTCTATTGATGAAAAGACCTTGAAAGATTATATTGACCGAATGAATGAAATTATAACTAATTCCTATAAATAACAGATTATGGAAGAAACAACGAGCAGGATAGACTTGACTGAGTTTTCGGAGAAGATTCGTGAACTTAAAAGCTGCATTGCGGAGACTATTGTGGGGCAGGACAGGGCTGTGGACTTAATTCTTACCACTATACTTGCAAACGGACATGTTCTTATAGAAGGAGTGCCCGGAGTTGCCAAAACATTACTGGCGAAACTTGTTGCAAAATTAATTGACGCCGACTTCTCACGCATTCAGTTTACTCCGGATTTAATGCCTTCGGATGTGCTGGGAACAACTGTCTTTAATATGCAGACAAACACCTTCGACTTTCACCGCGGACCGCTTTTTGGCGATGTGATTCTTGTGGATGAGATAAACCGTGCTCCGGCAAAAACTCAGTCGGCTCTCTTTGAGGTGATGGAAGAACGCCAGATTACCATTGACGGAAAGACCTTTCAGATGGGCGATCTTTATACTATTCTAGCCACCCAGAATCCGGTGGAGCAGGAGGGAACGTATAAACTTCCCGAAGCACAGATTGATAGATTCCTGATGAAGGTTACGCTTGATTATCCCTCTTTGGAAGAAGAAGTGGCCATTCTTGAAAGGCATCATCAGCAAGCCGACTTTGTGAAATTGCGTAGCGTGAAGCCTGTGCTGAAGAAAGAAGAGTTGCTGTCATTAAGGAATCTGGTGCGAAAAGTATATGTGGATGCCACACTGCTTCGCTATATAGCATTGATTATTCAGCAGACAAGAACCAGCAAATCTGTTTATCTGGGAGCTTCTCCCCGTGCTTCTGTTTGCCTGCTTCAGGCGGCAAAGGCTTTCGCCATATTGCAGGGAAGAGATTTTGTAACGCCTGAGGATATTAAGTTTGTGGCCGTTCCGGTACTGCATCACCGTCTTTTGCTTACTGCTGAGGCTGAAATGGAAGGCTACTCTGCCATAAAGGTTACCCGGAGATTGATTGATAAAGTGGAAGTCCCGAAATAAAAGCTTATGTTTCTGACTAAGAGGTTTTATCTGTTTTGCATTGTCCTTATTCTGCTATTGGGAACGGGCTATATGGTTACAAGTCTGCTCCTTGTGGCACAGATCGGTGTGCTCGCCCTTTTTCTGGCGGTGCTTTTTGATATCTGGCAGCTTTACCGGAGAAGCTCAATAAATGGTTCGCGCTCTTGTGCCGAACGCTTCTCTAATGGAGACGATAATCCGGTGAAAATTTATATTGAAAGTGACTACCCATTCACCGTCAATCTGGAAGTGATTGATGAGATTCCCGCCATTTTTCAGCGTCGCGATGTGGCTTTTCACCTGAGTCTGGATGCAAATAAGAGTAAAACGATAGAGTATAACCTCTGTCCGGTGAAAAGAGGGGAGTACTCTTTCGGAGTGATCCGCATTTTCGCCAGCACTTCTTTGGGATTGGTGATACGCAGATATAATTGCGGTACTCCTGCTTCCGTGAAAGTTTACCCGTCATACCTGATGCTTCATGAATATGAGCTGATGGCGATGTCGAACAAGCTCACGGAGATTGGGATTAAAAAGGTGAGACAGATAGGACATCACACGGAGTTTGAACAGATAAAGGAGTATGTGAAGGGAGATGATTACCGTACTATCAACTGGAAAGCCACTGCACGCCGGCATCAGCTAATGGTAAATACCTTTCAAAGCGAGCGGTCGCAACAGATATATAATGTGATTGACAAGGGGAGGGTGATGCAATCGGCCTTTCAGGGCATGACTTTGCTCGATTATGCCATTAACGCTTCACTGGTTCTCTCGTACATTGCCATTCATAAGGACGATAAAGCCGGACTGATAACCTTTGAGCAACAGTTTGACTCCTTTGTTCCTGCCTCTAAAAAGGAAGGGCAGATGCAGCAAGTACTTGAGAATCTGTATAACCAAACCACTACTTTTGGCGAAAGTGACTACTCTTCGCTCTACATTCACCTGAACAAACACGTTAGCAAGCGGAGTTTTCTGATTATCTATACCAATTTTGACAGTATTGTGGGCATGGAACGGCAGTTGAGCTACCTTCGTCAGCTGGCGCGTCAGCATCTGGTACTGGTTGTTTTCTTTGAGAATGCCGAGCTAAATGCCTTTATAGAGAAGAATCCAGGCACTACTGAGGAGTATTATCAGCAAACAATAGCCGAAAAGTTTGCTTTCGAGAAACGGTTGGTGGTCTCTACCCTGAAACAACATGCCGTTTATTCATTACTCACTACGCCCGATAAGTTGTCGGTCGACGTGATAAATAAGTATTTAGAGATTAAATCCCGCCATCTTATCTAGACGATTAATATTCTACTGCTGACAACTTAGCTATTCCATTCACCAATAAATAAAATCCATTGGTGAATGGCTGAATTTTATTGGAGAATAAATCCGGAATGATTGGTGAATGGTTTTTCAGGGAATCTGATTTTCTGTTTTTTCTTTGTGTTTTGCAAACTATAAAGGTAAAGCAGAAAGCTACCATCACTCCCTCACTTTCTGTTGTAATATGCTGAATATAAAAGAACTAATGAGTGATGGTAGAGCTTTTATCCATCACTGTACCCTCACAAAATGGGTCATCCCTCACTTTTTCGAGCATTATTTGCTCATTTCAGATGTCTGCGTAAGTTGTAATGTAGGAATTCTGTTTATATATTTTTGTACAAAGAGACAAGCCATTTCTTAAGCATCCTAAATTATGTTTGGAATTTGTTGATCAACAAAGTTCTTTTATACTAATATGTCCCAATAATATCAAATAATAATAATCTTTACTAGATATATGTATTATATTTCTTTATTTTGTACATTTGCACATTATGTTTAAATTACAAACGCAACTGGTAGTAGTAATGTAGAATATTATTTTAATGGTGGAATACTTATTTCTGAGAATTCAAATATTTATACTCTTTATATAGTGAAAAGAAAATAATAATATATGAATAAGAAAAAAATAATATCGTCAATTATAAAAGTTCTTATTATAATTGTTCTTATTGTAATTGTTGTGATTAGTGGAATCATAGGATACTGGTATCATTACCATTTTTGGACATACTATCACAATTTTAGGATAGAAAGTGTAGATATGCGAGAAGTTGTGCTTGATGATTCTGCTTGTGGCAGCAAGACCTATCTTTTAACCCTTAAATGTAAGGAATGCAATCCAGAACGAAGGTGGATGGGTATAATTCCACCTTTTGCAGATGGCATTGCAGAAAAAGTGGAATCTATCGAGGTTATGGATTTTGAGAATAAGAATATATCCTCAGTATTCCAGGGTGTTGATAGGTATAAAAACGTTCCGTTGGGTTTTTTGTGCGTTGAAAATGTTACTCCCACTGTTCGCTCTGTTAGAGATCTAGATAGCTTAGGTAATTATATGAATCATTTAAAAGAAGAGTTGTGTTATAATTATTATAACAAAATAGATAGCTCATATTATGTTGGGGTGTTATATAGATTAAAATACAATCGTGAAGTTCCTAAGAATGTAGTCGTTAAATTAAAGGGAAAGACTTTACAGGCAGAAGTTGATACGGTACCTCTATATTTAAGTGTTTCATGTATAATACCTCAAGGTAAGGAACGAACTCCTGAGGCAGAAGTAATTAGAAGTAGTTGGCATTACGATTTCGATTATAAAAAATAACTCTCTTAATAAATTCAAGAGCCCTAAGCCTAATAGCTTGGGGCTCACAAAAAAATGTATGAATAACAGGAATTAATAGAGTATTTTCGCAAATAGAATTTGTTTCTTTAGAAATATCTTTATGAAGATTAAGTTTTGCTTTCAAATCTAAGTTTAAGGCTTCCAAAGCATTATTCGTGTTTGGTATGTGTAGGTCTGGATAATCACTCATGGATCAACTCCGGCAACCTTACAGTTAAATGAATAATTAATTCAAAAAATGTAGCATTAATATGAGATCAGATAAAAATTTTTCTTATCAAATAGGTAAAGATGCTGCCCATAGAGATGCCCGGATTAAAGCTGCAAGTGAAGTTAATCAACAGAAATAAGGAGGTCAAAGTAATACTTCTAGTGGGGGGGACTAATACTATTTCCAATATAAAAAACAGTCCGTTGCAAGCTTATCCTTGCAACGGACTGAAATGTATTTTATCCTGCTAATCTGGATTCAGGAATAGTTTTAAGTGAGGTTAATCAACCTGACCTAATGAATTCCCATATTCCATTTCTCCCTGAACAACAAAGAGAATATCTTCGGGACTAAACTCTCCCATGCCATCCTTGTTAGCCTCTTTCACAATGTAATCCACGATTTCATCCTGGTCTATGTTTACATAGCCTTCTGCATCGGGTTGAACATCAAGGCATCCGCTGGTAGAATAATAATCTACCATCACGTCAAGGAAATAATAGAGCTCATCGTCAGTAAACTTGTCTTTCAAGTCTTGTGGCAAAAAGTTCTTAATAAATTCGACAGTCTTTTCGTCGTCTTCATCTTCCAATAAGAAATCATCTTCTAAGCCCATAATCTGAATTTGTTTTGAGAGTCTTTATTAATTTATTATTGATTTACAGTAAAGAATCAATTTTTGCCTGAAAAACAGACTTGGCAGCTGCACCAACTTGTTTATCAACAACTTCTCCGTTCTTAATAAACAATACAGTAGGAACATTACGGATTCCGAATTTTGATACAAGATCATCGTTTTCTTCGATATCACATTTTCCAACTGTTACTTTATCCTGGTATTCTGTAGCCAGTTCTTCAATAGATGGTCCTATTTGTTTGCAAGGACCACACCATGTTGCCCAAAAATCTATTACTAATGGTTTTCCGCTTTGAAGTAATTCTTCAAAATTATTGTCGGTAATTGCTAATGCCATAACTTATATTCTTTTTTATATTTATATATATGTTGATGCAAATATAGTATTAATTAATATGATATTCAAGTTCGGGATGTTCATTTATATAATTGACTATTTTTTTTCCTACTGATAATTTGGTTGAACGCGCCATAAAATCAACGGAAAAATTAGACTCCTCATCAAAGATCTTAAAATAAAGCTCCGTTTTTCCCGGACTTTCATTGCTTAAAATAGAAAGTTCTGTCACAACTTGCTGATTCAAAGCTGTCAATGGGATAAATATCGTCATCTTTTCAATTAAGGAATCTTTTACTTCCTGCAATAGCTCCATGGATGTAATCTTGATATCCAGCTCATCGGGCTTCCATTGCCGCGGCTGACAGCGTCCTTTAATGTATAAGAACATTCCAACTGACAGAAAGTTTCGCCACTCTATATAATCATTGCCGAAGAAGGGCAACTCGTTGGAGCCGGAGAAGTCCTCAATCTTGACTATTGCAAACGGTTTTCCTGTTTTACCCATCCCTTCACGCACGTTGGTCACAATTCCTCCGAAGGTTAATTCCTTATTGACCAGCGAAGCTCTGTCAGAGAAATCGGTCATGTGAGTATTGCATACATCTTTCAATATAATGGAATACTCGTCCAGCGGGTGAGCCGAAAGGTAAATTCCCACCAGTTCCTTTTCTTTATTCAAACGTTCCAGGTCGTTCCACCTTTCTGCCGGCATAACTTCCGGAGTGGCAATATCAATGACATTGTCTCCACCGAAAAGAGAATTTACTGCAGCCGATTTATCCAGCTGATATTTATTCCCATAACGAACCAGTACCTCGAGGAATGTTTCCCCCTTAGTGTTCGGTGCAAAGTATTGCTCCCGTTTTAGTTCCGGGAAGTTATCAAATCCTCCGGCAAGTGCAAGGTTTTCAATATTCTTCTTGTTGCAGGCATTTAAGTTTACCCGTTGCACAAAATCAAAAACACCTGTAAACGGACCGTTCTTTTCGCGGTCTTCTATGATTGCTGCCACGGCACTTTCGCCAACACCCTTGATGGCTCCCAGTCCAAAGCGGATGTTACCCTGCTTATTTACCGTAAACTTCAGATTACTTTCATTTACGTCCGGCCCCAGAACAAGAATGCCCATTGCTTTACACTCATCCATAAATCTTGTGATATCCACAATGTTTGAGATGTTTCGGCTCAGAACGGCAGCCATATACTCTGATGGATAATTGGCTTTCAGGTATGCAGTCTGGTAAGCTACCCACGAATAGCAGGTTGCATGAGATTTGTTGAACGCATAAGAGGCGAATTTCTCCCAGTCGGCCCAGATCTTTTCCAGAACCTTAGGGTCGTGACCATTACTTTTCCCACCTTCAATGAACATAGGCTTCAGGTGATCCAGTTTATCTTTCAGCTTTTTACCCATTGCCTTACGTAATCCATCCGATTGTCCACGGGTGAAATTCGCAAGAAGTCTGGACAGAAGCATCACCTGTTCCTGATATACCGTAATACCATACGTATCTTTAAGATACTTTTCCATTACAGGAATATCGTATACAATAGGTTCGCGACCATGCTTACGGTCAATGAACTGAGGGATATAATCCATCGGTCCCGGACGGTAAAGGGCATTCATCGCGATAAGATCTTCGAATGTGGAAGGTTGCAGCTCTCTTAAATATTTCTGCATACCGGCCGACTCAAACTGGAAGGTTCCAACGGTTCTTCCTTCACTATATAATTTATAAGTAGCCTCGTCTTTTGTAGAAATGGTGTCAATATCCAGATCTATTCCCTGGTGCAATTTTATATTTGCTATTGCTTCCTTGATGATTGATAACGTTTTGAGTCCCAGGAAGTCCATTTTGATCAGCCCTGTGTCTTCAATAACCGAACCTTCATACTGGGTAACAAGCATTTTCTCTCCGGTTTCTTTATCATCAGCCGTACTAACCGGCACCCAGTCCGTAATATCGTCACGGCAAATAATGGTTCCGCAGGCATGTACTCCCGTTCCGCGGACATTTCCTTCCAGCATCTGGGCATACTTCATCGTATCGCGTATCAAAGGATCGTAAGAGTTACATGCTTCCTGCAATTCGGGTATTGCCGCGATGCAATTCTTCAGGTTAATCTTTGGCGACTTTCCATTGACTTCCGGTAAACGGTCGGGAATATATTTGGTTAATCTGTCCGATTCAGATAACGGTAACTTCTGCACACGTGCCACATCCTTGATGGCCAGCTTAGTAGCCATTGTTCCATAAGTAATAATATGTGCCACTTTCTCTTTGCCATATTTCTCTGTTACCCAACGAAGCACTTCACCACGGCCGTCATCATCAAAGTCAATATCGATATCCGGCAGTGAGATACGGTCGGGATTCAGGAAACGTTCGAAAAGCAAATCATATTCAATAGGGTCAATCTGAGTAATCCCAAGGCAGTAAGCCACGGCAGATCCCGCAGCCGAACCACGTCCCGGCCCAACAGATACACCCATTTCTCTTGCAGCAGCAATAAAGTCCTGTACAATAAGGAAGTATCCGGGGAATCCCATGTGTTTAACAGTGGAAAGCTCAAAATCAACCCGCTCTTTCTGTTCCTCATTCATCTCTCCCCAACGTTTCTTTGCCCCCTCATAAGTGAGGTAACGAAGATAGTCATCATCATTATCAAAGCCCGGTGGCTTAGGGAAGTTTGGAAGAATAGGATCATGGTCGATAGTGTAGAATTCCACTTGGTCGCATATCTCCACGGTTGTGGAAAGAGATTCCGGTACATCAGCGAAAACTGCATTCATCTCCTCCTTAGTCTTCATCCATTCCTGCTTGGAATAGAGCATACGATTAGGATCATCCAGATCTCTTCCCGTGCTTAGACAGATCAAACGGTCGTGAGCTTCGGCATTTTCCTCATCCACAAAGTGCACATCATTGGTGCATATCAGTTTAACATCGTGCTTTTTAGCAAGCTTTATAATTTGTTCATTGACAATAGACTGCAAGGCAAATGCTTCATGGTTGGCTCTGGCTACAGTAGCCTTGTGGCGCTGCAATTCCAGATAGAAGTCACTACCGAAAACCCTTTTATACCACTGAATTGCTTCTTCGGCTTCTTCTATCTTTTCGTCTCTGATCTTCCGGGGAATCTCACCTCCCAAACAAGCCGATGAAATAATAAGTCCCTCGCGATGCTTTTCTAATTCATTCCTGTCAGTACGCGGGCGGGAATAGAAACCGTCTGTCCATGCTTTAGAAACCAGCTTTATCAGATTATGATATCCTGTTTCATTCTTGGCAAGTACAATTAAGTGGTAACCTCCCTGGTCGGGTTTTCCTTCCTTTAGATTAAGAGCCCGTTTGGCCACATACATTTCGCAGCCTATAATTGGTTTAAATAATTTCTTTTTTGCTGCTTCCAGCTGTTCTTTGCAGTTTCTTATTTCAGCTTCCTTATCTTCACACTCCAGTTCTCCCGCCTCAATTTTAGAAATCTTTTTCTTCAGATCTTTTATTTCTCCGTTAGCACCTCCATTTTTCTTCTTTACATAGTTGAAGAATTCTTTTACCCCGAACATGTTTCCGTGGTCGGTCAAAGCAATTCCCTTCATTCCATCGGCAATTGCTTTATCAACTAAAGCCGTGACAGCAGCCTGTCCGTCGAGGATTGAGTATTGTGAGTGGACATGTAAATGAACAAAATCTTGCATAATAACTAATAGTTTTTAAAAATAACGAGTCTCTTCTAAAATCAGTTTTCAAAGATACTTCGCTTTGTATTCCCAAAAAAATGAAATAGCTAAAAGTTATCAACATTAGTGCTTTTTTAAAGAAATACATTAAATTTATTCATTTCTATGAAGAATTACTTGGTGGCTTTTCAAAATAAGATTATTTTTGCCAGATAATTCATTAAAAAGGACTCATGGGCCGATTAAAAAAGTTAAAGAAAATTAGACTACATAGAGAAGGAACTCACATATTGGTGGCAGGATTGCTTTTCTTTCTTGCAATTAATAGTTTAGTATATTTCTGTTTTGACTGTAAATTACCGTTTTATCTTTTAGCGTTAGTAAGTACATTTGTATATGGACTAATGGTAAACTTCTTCCGTTGTCCTATTCGTATATTTGGCGAAGAGACTGAAAAGATAGTTGTAGCTCCGGCTGATGGAAAGATTGTTGTTGTTGAGGAAGTTGAGGAAAACGAATACTTTCACGACAGACGAATCATGGTTTCTATCTTTATGAGTGTAGTCAATGTACATGCCAACTGGTATCCGGTAGATGGTACCGTTAAGAAAGTGGGACACCAGGACGGGAAATTCATGAAAGCCTGGTTGCCTAAAGCAAGTACTGACAATGAACGTTCTTTGGTTGTAATTGAAACACCTGAAGGAGTAGAAGTATTGGTAAGACAGATTGCCGGTGCAATGGCAAGACGTATTGTAACATATGCAGAAGCTGGGGAAGAATGTTATATTGATGAGCATATGGGATTCATTAAGTTTGGTTCACGGGTGGATGTTTACCTTCCGTTAGGTACTGAGATCTTTGTCAAGATGGGACAGTTGACTACCGGAAACCAGACAGTATTGGCTAAATTGAAATAATATATTGCGATGGCAAACTCTATTACTCGTCACATTCCAAACTCTGTTACTTGTTTAAACCTATTCTCCGGCTGCATTGCTGCTGTGATGGCTTTTGAAGCAAAGTACGAATTGGCGATGCTTTTTATTGTTCTAAGTGCGGTTTTTGATTTCTTTGACGGAATGCTGGCACGTACTCTTCATGCTTATTCAAAAATTGGGAAAGATTTAGATTCACTTGCTGATGATGTAAGCTTTGGAGTTGCTCCTTCAGTATTGATATTCTCTTTATTTAAAGAGGTTCAGTACCCTTCATTCCTGACAGGTGTGGAAGAGTCTATTCCTTTTCTAGCATTCACCATCTCTGTTTTCTCGGCTTTAAGACTGGCAAAGTTTAATGTTGATGAACGTCAGACCACCTCTTTTATTGGTCTTCCGGTACCAGCGAATGCGCTATTCTGGGGATCATTGGTTGTTGGAGCACATTCTTTTTTAGTTTCAGATAGTTTTAATGCTATATACCTTTTTATTCTTGTGGTTATATTCTCTTACCTTCTGGTTTCAGAGATACCTATGTTCTCTTTAAAATTCAAGAATCTTTCCTGGAAAGACAATAAAGTGAGTTTTATATTTCTCTTGGTTTGCATTCCGCTACTTATCTTTTTAGGAATAGCCGGATTTGCTGCAATTATTGTTTGGTATATTCTTCTTTCTGTTATTACAAGAAACAAGAAGTAAACAATATTTCTGGCACGCTTGTTGTATTGCCATCTATATTATAAATAAACTTATTACTCATGGGTGCTATATTTGGCTTTTTTATTTTCATAATTATTCTAGTTATAGTCTTTGGCTTATCAATAATCAGCGGAATTCTGCGCCTTCTCTTTGGCATTGGACGTAAAGCGGGTTTCCATAGCTCTTCTTTTGGTGGAGAAGAACCTGCTCACAAAGCAGAACCGGAACCTAAACATAAAAAGATTTTTGATAAGGAGGATGGAGAATATGTTGAGTACGAGGAGATAAAAGAAGATAAATAACCTTTTCTCTCTATTAAAGCTACTCGCTTTCTATAAAAGTTACTAGCGTCTTTTCTGAAAGAATGATTTCATAAGAGTAGCGCATTCCTCTTTTAGTATTCCCTTAACAACAACTGTTTTAGGATGAAGCGCTTCAGGAGCATATTTCTGATAGCCTCTTTTTTCATCTTCAGCTCCGAAAACTAATTTACCTGTCTGTGCCCAGGCTATTGCTCCGGCGCACATCACGCAAGGTTCTACAGTAACATAAATGGTGCATTCATTGAGATACTTTCCTCCAAGGATATTGGCGGCAGCAGTAATGGCTTGCATTTCAGCATGGGCGGTTACATCGTTAAGCGTTTCAGTAAGATTGTGACTGCGGGCAATAATTCGTTCTTTGCTAACCACAACGGCTCCGACAGGAATCTCACCTCTGTCGAACGCTTTCTGGGCTTCTACCAAAGCCTGTTTCATGAAATAAGTATCGTCCAGCATATTAGCGTCTCATATCGTGTTCGCCGAAGAGGGTAGGGTAATCTTCCTGCATATTCTTGTAAACAAACTGAAGAACAGTCTCGCGCAGCCAGCGGGATTTATTCTCTATCTTATATTTGCAAAGATAGCGCTCCACAATCTGCATCTCCTCTTCACTCAGTGAGCAGGTGATGTGTTGCTGACGTTTTGGCAAGTTTGCCGGCGTTTTTATTCTTTTTCTGTCATTTGTTCCCATATCCACTGCAAAATTACTTTTACTTCTGTAAAATCAAAGAATAAATTCAGTAAATTTGCAAAAACAATCTATGGCAGAGCACAATATTCTTGGAAAAAATGGTGAGGAGGAGGCTGTAAAGTATCTTATCTCTCATGATTACACTGTCCGTCACCGTAACTGGAGACGGGGACGCAAGGAGCTGGATATTGTGGCCGAGAAGGAAGACGAGCTGATAATAGTGGAGGTGAAAACCAGAAGAAACAATCTTTTTGCCGAGCCACAGGATGCCGTTACTCCGCTAAAGATAAGAAGAACGGTATTGGCTGCGGATGCTTATCTGCGATTATTCCAGATAGACCTGCCGGTACGTTTTGATATTATCACAATTGTGGGAGAGGCGGGCAGTTTTACTGTTGAGCATATTAAAGAAGCTTTTTATCCTCCCGTTTGGTAGTTTGCATCACAGGTTTTATCTAAATAGATTATGTTATGGATATAGAATCAGCCAGAGAATATTGTTTGCAAAAGAAAGGGGTTACAGAAGATTTCCCTTTTGACGAGGTGAATTTGGTTATTCGGGTAATGAATAAAATGTTTGTTCTGATGGATCTGGAAAAGCCGGATCGTATTTCAATGAAGTGCGACCCTGAATATGCCATTGAGCTAAGGGAAAGATATTCGGGCATTGAGGGTGCTTACCACTTTAATAAGAAATATTGGAATCAGGTGTCTTTCGACGGAAGTGTTGATGATGCCCTGATTAAGAAACTAATAGATCATTCGTACGAAGAAGTGATTAAGAAATTTACACGGAAACTGCGTGCGGAGTATGATGCATTGCCTTGAAACATGAAGCCTACTATCATCCGATTAAAAGAGACCGATTCTACAAATAATCATCTTCGCGAATTGCTTTCAAGGGAAAAACTGCCCGAGTTTACTGTTATTACCACTGAATTTCAGTCGTCGGGCAAAGGGCAGAGAGGCAATTCCTGGGAGAGCGAAGAGGGGAAGAATCTTCTTTTCTCCGTGTTGCTGAAACCACATTTCGTTCCGGCTCGTTCGCAATTCCTTATCTCGCAGGTATCCAGTCTGGCAGTAAAAGAATCCTTAGACCAGTTTGCTGACGGATTCAGTATTAAATGGCCTAACGACATCTACTGGAATGAGAAAAAAATCAGTGGCATGCTCATTGAAAACGATCTGGCAGGGAGGATGCTCTCGGAAAGTATTCCCGGAATTGGTGTTAATATCAATCAGGATGCGTTTATAAGTAACGCACCTAACCCCGTTTCACTGAAAAACATTACGGGCGAAACACATGATTGTGGTGATGTGCTTGCCAGTATGCTTCATCTGCTTTCCTATTACTACGAATTGTTGCAAAGAGGAGAGACGGAAGCCATCAGTAAACGATATCACGATTCATTGTTCCGCAGAGAAGGTTTTCATCTTTATGCAGACAATAATGGTCAGTTCTCTGCCCGGATTGTACGGATTGAGCCCGACGGAAGATTGATTTTATGCACAGAAACCGGTGAAGAAAGAGGGTACCTGTTTAAAGAAGTGCACTGCGTTTTATAACTTATTTCTTTGATTCATTTTCAACAGCCTGAATCTTGTCCAGCGTCTTTTTAGCTTCTACAGAAGGAAACTGATGAACCACCTTTTCAAGGAAAGTCTTTGCCTTGTCATACTCATTGGATACAAGTCGCGCCAGTTCATTTCTGTATTTTGCGTACTGCATTCGTGTAGGAGACTCCGTTTTCTTGAAATCATTGTCCAGTATACGTTTTTCTTTGTCCGCAAGGAAGAAATAGTAATTACCAATAAATATATTGGCAGCAAGATTATTGTTGTCTATTAAAAGAATTTTCTCGTAAGTATTCAACGCATCGTTCTCTTTCCCTAAAATAACCTGCAGCTCAGCAAAAGATATCAGATAAATTACTTCGTGAGGTCTCAGTTCTATCAGCTCTTTGTAATAATCATACGCCTTTTCATAGTTTCGGCTACCTTTACAATAAAAGCCTAATTGATGGATCATTTCGGTACGTGCCGGACAGTCGGCGCTGATCTCCTCCTGGAAAAATTTTTCAGACTTATAAAGATCCTTGTCAACGGCCAATCGGAACAAATTGCTAGCCTCTTCCCAATGCTGTTGTGCCAAAGCATTTGTTATATTGGGTAGAATCTGCTCTGCCGTCTGCGCTGAAAGAGACAAAGAGAGTAATGTTAAAAAGAATAGAAGAATAGTAAAGTTTATTCTCATCTTTAGTCTGTTGTTAGGTTTATCACAAAGATATAAATTATTCGATGACAAGTATCTGGTAAATGGAGAATTTTATGTAAGTTTGCCGAAAATAAACATTTGTAAATATGATTAAATATAAAAGAATTCTTCTGAAGCTGAGCGGCGAGAGCCTGATGGGGGAGAAGCAATACGGAATTGACGAAGTGCGTTTGGGTGAATATGCTCAGCAAATCAAGGAAATTCACGAACTTGGCGTTCAGATTGGGATCGTTATTGGCGGTGGAAATATATTCCGTGGACTGAGCGGAGCATCGAAAGGTTTTGATCGTGTGAAAGGTGACCAGATGGGTATGCTTGCAACAGTTATTAACAGTCTGGCTTTGAGTTCTGCCCTCGGATCTGTTCATGTAAAGAGCAGAGTGCTTACTGCTGTGAGAATGGAACCAATTGGTGAATTTTACAACAAATGGAAAGCGATTGAAACACTGGAAGCCGGAGAGGTGGCAATCTTCTCGGCAGGAACAGGAAATCCTTACTTTACTACAGATACCGGTTCGTCTTTGCGCGGAATTGAAATTGAAGCCGATGTAATGCTTAAAGGTACGCGTGTGGATGGCATCTATACAGCCGACCCTGAAAAGGACAAGACTGCAACAAAATTCAAGGAGATTACTTACGATGAAATCTATACCCGCGGACTTAAAATAATGGACCTTACTGCTACAACTATGTGCAAGGAAAACAACCTGCCTATCGTTGTGTTCGATATGGATACTGTTGGTAACCTTAAAAAGGTTATTGAGGGAGAAGATATAGGGACTTATGTTCATAACTAACCGGAGTTAAGCTCATTTCTGCCCTGTTCTTTTTGGAATAGTGTAGAATAAAATATAAATAGGTGTACACTGAATATTATTTTAGTGTACACCTATCATGTTTTTAGTCTACTGTTTATTTGAATTAGTTGTAGGTCTTTTTGAAAACATCTCCTTTTGTTTTCCCTTAACTCCCGCGAGGAAATCCCTTAGGTATGGCTTGCAATCACGTAACAGTGGCAAAGCCTATTGTAATAACAAACTTGTTGACTAACAACTCTTCGGACGTTCCTATGTGAACAGTGCCTACCCATTGCAAAAACAAAAGGGTGCTGACAGAAAGAGAAAGCTTTTGTTGTTAAAGCATCCTCACCTTTATCCGGATCAAAAAACAGGAATCCGATTAGTCTTCCTTCTCAATAGAGAAACCAGCCTTGGTTAAATCATCCCAGTAGTACGGGTAAGACTTGGAAACCACCTGAGGATCACAGATGGTGACTGAAGGAAATCCCAGACAGGCAGGCGCAAAAGCCATTGCCATTCGGTGATCTTCGTAGGTCTTAATAGCTGGATTTGCTGAGATAGGCTGGCGCTCGCCATCCCATGAAAGCACAGAGTTTTCTTCCTCTCTCAGTACATATCCCAGTTTTCCTAGTTCGGCAATCAGTGCAGCCATACGGTCGGTCTCCTTAATCTTCAAGCTCTGCAAGCCCGAAAAGCGGAAAGGAATTCCTTTTATGGCACAGGTTACCACAAATGTCTGCGCCAGATCGGGCTCATTAATAAAGTCGTAATCCATTCTTTCGCAGCAAGTACCTGTCTTTGTTAGCAATGCACCACGGGAAGTAAAGGTTGTTTCCACACCCAAAGCAATGAATAACTGAGCTACCTTACTGTCTCCCTGGTAACTGTTAGGGAACAATCCCAGCAACTCAACCTTAGCTTCGGCAACAAGAGCCGCCATCTGGTACCAATAAGAAGCACCCGACCAGTCAGATTCCACCGTAAACGGTACAGATGTGTAGGGCTGGGGGAGAACCTCAATGCAATCATCGGCTGTCCATTGTGCCTTTGCACCAAAATCCTTCATCAGCTGCAGCGTAAGGTTGATATATGGTATGGAAATAATATCTCCGGTAAGAGTCAGTTTTAGTCCGTTTTTCAGAACAGGAGCAATCATCAGAAGAGCCGAGATATACTGTGAACTCACATTTCCTTTCAGAGAAACCGCTCCGCCTTCCAGCGGTTTTCCACTGATACGCAGCGGAGGATATCCCTCGTTACTGGCATATTCAATATCTGCTCCAAGAGTTCTCAGCGCATTAACCAGCACTTCGATAGGGCGTTGCTGCATTCGCTGAGTACCTGTAATCACCTTTGTGCCTTCCGTAACCGAAAGATAAGCGGTAAGAAAGCGCATAGCAGTACCCGCTGCCATAATGTCAATCGTTTCATCCAGAGATGTCAGTGCCTTAATCATCACTTTCGTGTCGTCACAGTCGGAAAGATTATCCGGCGTATGAGCGCCTTTGGCCAAAGCATTAATTATTAAAGCACGGTTACTGATACTTTTTGAAGCCGGCAGTTGAATCTCGGCATTGATACGGGCAGGAGCTGAAACTTTGATTTGCATGGTGGGTCTGTTAAAAAGCAATATGCTGGTTAAAAAATAGTCTCAATGATGTTACAAAGATAACGATTTCAGTTGTAAAGGCTGTGTTTCTGTGTCCGAATATTAAAAAAGAGTGAGGGATGGGCCTAAAAGTGAGGGTAAAGTGACGGATGAAAATTCATCCATCACTATTTAGTTGTCTTATAATTAGCGCGTTATCGTAAAAAGTGATGGAGTGATGGTAGAAAATATTTTTTGTTTGTTCCTATTCTTCTGTGACAGTTGTAAATTCACCCCAACCGGCAGCATTTTTATATGCAGCAAGAGTTCCTTTAGGAATAAACAGTTTGCAGTTTGTTTTATCAATGCCATTCAATGAATCGGCAGTTGCGGGTGGAGTTTGCGCTTCGCAATGTATCTCTTCCATTGCATTGCATCCCCAGAAAGCCCAGTCGCCAATGGAAGTTACGCTCTTTGAAAGGGTTATTGAAGTCAGTCCCTTGCAATCATTAAACGTATTTTCTTTAATGTTAGTAATACTGTTGGGGATTGCAATGGATGTCAATCCTGAACAGCCAAAGAATGCAGCCTCACCAATGGAAGTAACACTCTCCGGTAAATTAATGGTTTTAAGTCCCGAACAATCAAAGAAAGCCCAGTCGCCAATTTTGCTTACATTATCAGGAACCTTTATTGCTGTAATTCTTGTACAGTCTCTGAATGCGTTCTCTCCGATAGAAATCAGACTGTCAGGAAGTGAAACCAAAGCTAGCTCGGTACAATTTCTAAAAGCCTGATCGCCAATGGAAATTACTCCGTTATATATTGTAGCAGTAGCCAGCACGGCACAATCCTTAAAAGCCTCAGCTCCAATAGAGATCACACCTTTTGGTATTGTAATAGATTTTAGAGCGGTACAGCCAAGAAATGCTGCTTCACCAATAACGGTAACCCCCTCACCAATTTTCAGAGAGATAAGTCCGGTGCAATTTGAAAAAGCATTTTTGCCAATAACACCACAGGGAATAGTCACAGAAGTTAGTCCGGTGCAGCCGTCAAAAGCATAAACACCTATATATTCCAGCTTCTCAGGCAGAGTAACAGAAGTCATTTCAATACATCCTGAAAAAGCTTTTTTGCCGATGGTTGTTGCGCTGTTAGGTAAAGTAACAGAGGCGATGGTATCCAGTCCGGAAAGCATATATTCCGGTATTTCATCTTTCTTTATAGAAACATATTCTTTGTCTTCATTGTAAAAGCTTCCTCCTTCTACAATATTTACATCTGCGAGATTAAGCACAGACAAATTAACCACTTTACGAATGGTGTCAATATCATTCCCATTAATCTCTCCGGTGAGAATCAAAACCGTATTTATATTATTCTGAGTCTCGAGCAGAGCGTTTAAATTACCAGCTACAACATTTGTTTTCATAATCACTTTATTATAGTTTCACTATTCACATAGTGAATTACTCAGATAAAGAATTGTTGATCAGGCCAATCTATATATAATCCCATTATAAAAGAGTGGCATCTGTCTGGAAATAGTTTTTTAATTATCTTCTTTTATCTTTTGAGTTGACACAAATTTAATAAAAATAGTTCCTTTAAAAAAGAATTTAAAAAGATAATTTTAAATCAGCAAATTTGCTGTTAATAGTCTCAATAGGGTAATATGATAAGTTTTCTTAACTAAGATACCCCAGCCATTACTGCGGTTTACTCACTATAAACATCTAAAGAATTAAAATTTACTGCTTTAGGCTACTTATTAACAGGCTGTACAAATCTCAATTTTTATTTTCGTTCATAGTTTAAACCAATCATATTTGTAAGCTTAAACAGCAATTCAGAAAGTCTCCTTTAGCAATATAAAGCCATACATCACTTCTTGTTTCGTGGTGTATAGACAGTGTGAAGCAGTTCGTGCGACTTATGTCCCAGAGGTGCTCCGAGAAACTCGCTGTAAATCGTCTTTATATCCTGATTCTCATGTGATTTACGCAAGGCCTTTCCTTCATCTTCCCTGTAAATTGCTTTTAGTCTTTCCAACCTGATGGCATCATTGACAGGGCGTGGTTGTCCGCCACCACTGATACATCCGCCCGGACAACCCATTACTTCTATGAAATGATAAGGACTTGTGCCATTTTTTATCTCCTCCATCAGTTCTGCCGCCCCAATCAGTCCGCTGGTAACAGCCACCTGCAAGGTCACTCCTTCAAGGAACCCGAATTCAGGCAACGGTTTCTCAATCTTCAGCTGTGCTGTTTTAATCCGGTTAAGACCCATAAGAGGTTTTAGATGAAGCTTTTCCGTGGGAAGTTCACGTCCTGTGACTAGTTCATACACAGTACGTAAAGCGGCTTCCATTACACCACCCGTTGTCCCGAAAATATCTGCCGCACCAGAGGAGAGGCCTAACGGACTGTCAAACTTTCCATCGGGTAAGTTCCGGAAGTCAATTCCTGCATCTTTGATCATTCGTCCCAGTTCACGGGTGGTAATTACAGCATCCACATTGGCCAATCCGTCATTATACATTTCAGGACGGATAATCTCGAATTTCTTTGCCGTGCAAGGCATTACCGAAACCATGAAAATAGTTTTCGGATCAATGCCAACCTTCTCGGCAAAATAGGTTTTGGTCAATGCACCCAACATCATGTGAGGGGACTTACAACTGGAAAGATGATCCAGCTGATCGGGATATTGGTGCTCAACATATTTTATCCAACCGGGACTACAACTTGTAATCATTGGAAGAACAGCTGGCTTCCCCTTTGAAGCAAAAGTATCTTTTAACCTTTCAAGAAATTCCGAACCCTCTTCCATAATAGTAAGGTCGGCGGCAAAATTGGTATCAAAAACATATTTGAAACCAATTTCGTGTAAGGCAGAAGCCATCTTACCCGTTACCAGTGTTCCCGGTTCATAGTCAAATAATTCTCCAAGTGATGCGCGTACAGCCGGAGCCGTCTGAACAATTACCGTTTTTGATTTATCGTACAACGCTTCCCACACCTGTTCCGTAGAGTCCCTCTCTTTCAATGCTCCAACAGGGCACACCAGAACACACTGTCCGCAATTGGTACAAATGGATTCACCTAAAAGCTCATCCTCTGACGGACCGATAGAGGTAGAAAAACCACGGTGATGGGGATTCATTAAACCCACTCCCTGAATCTGATTACATACCGTGACACACCGCCGGCAAAGGATACATTTAGAACTGTCGCGAACAATTGACGGACTGGAATTGTCTATAAAGTCTTTAGATTTTGCTCCTTCGTACCTGTATTCATCAATCTGAATCAAATTGCCCAGTTGCTGCAATTCACAATTCTGATTTCGCCAGCAAGTAAGGCAGTTTTTAGGATGATCGGAAAGCATCAGCTCATAGATTATTTTCCGCACATTGCGAACCCGTTCAGAATTGGTGTGAACAACCATTCCTTCTTTCGCTTCCGTCATACAGGAGGCCATCAGATTTTTTACACCATCGACCTCGACCACACAAATCCGGCACGAACCAATCTTGTGCACGTTCTCCATATAACATAAGTGAGGGATTAGTATACTGTTCTGCTTTGCAGCTTCAAAAATGGTGGTTCCCTCCTTGACCTGAACTGCTTTATTATTTATGATCAGATTTACCATAGTGTTTTACTTTTCAGGAGTTAAACGTCTTGAACAGCGTAAACATCTCATTGACTCGGCCGTTGCATTGAGCTTATGGTAACCCAGCCTTACCTCGTCGAAACTGCCTTCCCGCTCTTTCGGATCAAGAGATGGCATCGGGAATCGTTCATGCTCAACCGTAATTCCCTCGTCAACCCCTTCAGTTGGAATCTTGATGGGTTCGCCAATGTTCAATGTTCCTGTTCCACCTAAATATTTATCAATTGACCTTGCGGCATTCTTGCCATCGGCAATAGCTGTAATTACCACGTCAGAGCCACGAGCTATATCTCCTCCGGCAAAAATACCGGGTTGTGTAGTCATCTGTGTATCTTCATCAACGATAAATGTTCCCCAATCGGTAATTCCTACTTCCCCTTTTGGAATAAAAGGTAAATCGGAATACTGGCTCACAGCCGGAATCGCCATGTCAATATCCATTATAAATTTAGAGTTGAGCACCTCTACCGATATCCGTCGACCATCTTTTCCAAATTTTCCAGGAATCAATCTCACACACTCAATTCCTGTAATCTTTCCATCTCCCACAAAACGAATGGGAGCAACCAATTCATGTAAGAGAACTCCTTCTTCTATCGCCTCTTCAATCTCTCTCTTGTCGGCAGGCATCTCTTCCTTTTTCCTTCTGTAAAGGATATGTACCTCTTTGGCACCAAGGCGAAGAGCCGATCTTGCTGCATCAATGGCCGTATTGCCACCACCAATCACTGCAACTATACCTTTTACCCGAACCTTTTTATTCATGTTAATATCAGTCAGGAAGTCGAGCCCGTGATATATTCCACCCTTTTCCTCCCCTTCGATACCAATTTTCCGTGAAAGCTGCGTTCCTGTTGAAATATAGATTGCATTGTATTTTGATTTCAGCTCATTGAACATGATATCTTTTCCAACCTTAGTGTTGTAAATCACATTTATTCCCGACTGAATAATGGAGTCAATCTCTTTTCTCAGTTCCTCTTTGGGTAAACGATATTCCGGTATTCCATAAGCCAGAATTCCGCCGGCAACACTTTTCTCCTCATAAATATCAACCGTATAACCAAGTCTTGCCAGGTAATACCCGCAGGTCAGTCCCGACGGACCGGCTCCAATGATACCCACTGAATTTCCGTTTTTCGGGTAATTGAGGTTTACCAATGGCTCACCTGAGTTAAGCACATAATCGGCAGCATAACGTTTCAGATCGGCAATGGCTATAGACTCGTCAATCTGAGCACGACGGCATTTGCTCTCGCAAGGATGAGTACAAACCCTACCGCAAACAGACGGGAATGGATTCTCCTGACGAATGAGATTATAGGCATCACGCACTCTGCCTGCAGCAATCAAGGCGAGATATCCCGGCACATTAACCTTTGCCGGGCAGGCGTTCTGACAAGGAGCAAGGAAAAGATTACCGCAAACACCGGCGCGGCAGTATTTATGGTTGATATGCTCGTCATATTCCTGCCTGAAATACTTAATGGTGCTAAGTACCGGGTTGGGAGCAGTCTGTCCTAAACCACAAATGGCAGAATCTTTAATTGCATTACCCAGTTCAATGAGAAGTTCCACATCTCCTTCTTTTCCTTCTCCACAGGTAATTCGTTCCAGAATCTCCAGCATCCGCTTTGTTCCGATACGGCATGGAACACACTTTCCGCATGATTCATCCTGAACAAAGTCCATAAAGAACCGGGCGATATCCACCATGCAGGTATCTTCATCGGCACAGATCAAGCCACCCGAACCCATAATGGCACCAAGTTTGGTTAGAGATTCGTAATCAATAGGAGTGTTGAGATGTTCAGCAGTCAGACATCCGCCCGACGGACCACCTGTTTGAGCCATCTTGAATAATTTCCCTCTCGGAACACCTCCACCCACATCAAAAAGAATCTCACCAAGAGTAGTTCCCATTGGTACCTCTATCAATCCTTTGTGAACAATATCTCCGGCAAGGGCAAATACCTTTGTACCTTTGCTCTTCTCTGTTCCGATGGACGAGAACCATTTTGCCCCGTTTAATATGATTTGGGCAATATTACCCAATGTCTCCACATTATTGATTACCGTTGGTTTTCCAAACAGTCCGCTTTGTACAGGGAATGGCGGTTTTTGCCGCGGCTCGCCCCTTTTTCCTTCCACTGATTCCATCAATGCAGTCTCTTCTCCGCAAACAAAAGCTCCGGCACCAATTCTAATATCTATATCAAAACAAAAGTTACTTCCCAGAATATTATCCCCAAGAAGTCCCAACTCACGTGCCGACTTGATAGCCATAGTAAGCCTTTCAATCGCAATCGGATATTCAGCCCTTATATAGACAATCCCTTTGGAAGCACCAATGGCATACCCCGCAATCATCATGCCTTCTATTACCGAATGAGCATCGCCTTCAAGCAAGCTGCGGTCCATAAACGCACCCGGATCTCCCTCGTCAGCATTACAAATAAGATATTTCTGATTGTTTTTCTCTTTGTTGGCCATTTCCCATTTTAAGCCGGTAGGGAATCCACCGCCGCCACGGCCTCGCAACCCTGAATTCTTAATCTCGTCAATCACCTCTACAGGCTCCATTGCGAGCACTTTAGCCAATGCAAAATATCCATCATGAGCAATATAATCATCTACAGATGCATAATCAATGATTCCGCATTTCAGTAGTACAATCTTTTTCTGATGTTTAAAAAATGGGATGTCCTTTAAATTTGGTATAATCTCACCTGTTTCCCTGTTCTTATAGCAGAACTTCTCCGCAATTCTACCTTCCTTGATGTGCTCGTTTACAATCACTGAAGCACTTGCCGGATTCAGGTTGCAATATAACGTATTGCCCGGATTGATTATTAAGGTCGGCCCCAAAGTACAAGCGCCCATACATCCGGTCAGGTTTATTCTCACTTTCGACTGAAGATGTTCATGCTCCAATGCCTGCTCAAACGCCTCCTTGAACTTCTTGCAATCAGAAGAGATGCACCCCGCGCCATAACAGATATGGGCGGTGAACTGATATGTTTTCTCCTTGTTAAGGAAATCGTTCTTTATCAACTCGAGATCAGCGAGAGTGTTGATTTTCATAGATTCAGATATTAGATTTTTTCCAGTCCTATTTCAGCATCCCCAGTATTCGCTTTATTCTGTTGGGATTTACCTGTTTATAAACCTTGCCATTGATGGTCATTGCCGGAGCAAGGCCGCAAGAACCTATACAACGCATCACAGTAAGCGAATACCTTTTGTCCTCCGTAGTTTCGCCCACATCTATACCCAGTTCGTCTTTCAATCTATTCAGCACCTCTTTGCCGCCACGAACATAGCAAGCCGTTCCCAAACATACAGAAATAGTATATTCCCCTTTGGGTTTTGTTGAAAAGAAGGAGTAGAACGACAGCACACTATTTACCTTCGAAACAGACAGCCCCATCTCTTCGGCAATAAAATGCTGAACTTCAGTGGGAAGGAAGCCAAATATAGCCTGTGCCATATGCAAAATCTGAATCAGATTACTCTCTTTCCGTTCGTAATCAGTGATAACATTCCTGAGAAGATTATATTTTTCTTCCTCCGTCATCAAACGAACATTGCATCCTTCGTCTTCGGTTACCATATAGCTTACTTTATTAGTATCCTGTTTATAAAATGTATTGAATCACCATAATCATTGTATGCAATCTCTTCACCAATCATTTTAATCCTCCTCTCCAGACACTCCAGACAGTCATCCGCCTCTTTGTCAATGCAAGGTTTGTTATCGTAAAGAAGATAACTCCTTCTGTATTTCAACGGAGTCAGATTAGGCATTACAACATTTGCTCCGGCTTTAAGTCCAGCCTCTCTTCCCGAAGGAACGATAGATTGAAGAGCCGTTGTCGATGCAATGTTTATATCCGGCATCATTATCCTTAAAACAGCAATCATGCGAATGGATAAGTTGAACCGCTCAGTTACAGGCATCAGTAAATCTTTGTGATTGTACAATGGTGTATCAGCATGTTCAAGATATGGCCCCATCCCCACCATATCAAAATCTCTTTCTTTTATAAACAATAAATCATCGGCAAGGTTCTCAATTGTCTGAAAAGGTAACCCAATCATTACACCTGTACCCGCCATATATCCTGCTTTCTGAATATATTCCAAACACCTCAGTCGTACATTAAAACTATGCAACTCATTGTCCGGATGTATTTTCCTGTAAAGCTCCTCACTACTTGTCTCAATTCTCAGCAAATACCGTTGAGCACCTGCGTTGAACCATCTCTGGTAAGTCTCCAAAGATTGTTCTCCAAGAGAGAGCGTGATGCGGAATTCAGGATCAGTGGCACTCTTTATTTTGGTAATCAATGCCGTTATCCTTTTTATAAAATCCTCACTGTTTAATTCTCCCGACTGAAGAACAATCCCTGTTAATTGCTTCTTCTGTGCCAACTCAACCACCCGAAGAATCTCTTCGTCGGAAAGTGAATATCTGGTAACTTTATTATTCCCGCTTCTTATGCCACAATAATAGCAATCTTTTCTGCAATAATTAGAAAACTCAATTAACCCCCTCAGATATACTTTCCTGCCAATGGTACTTTCTTTTATAGAATAGGCTTTCTTTATTAACAGCTCCTGATCGCCTTTATCTGTAATTGAAAGTAAACGAATAATATCCTGCCTTGAAAGTACCTGTTTCTCTAATATTTCGCTTACAGCAATCATATATCAACTCATAAAAGGAGCAACAGCCCTGTCAAAAATTCCATTTATCCAGGCTATAGTCAATCCATAGTTGGTTACCGGAACACCCGCTTCAATGGCATCAGACAGACGACTAAAAACTTGTTTTCGGGTAATCATGCAACTACCGCATTGAATGATTAACGCATAATCTGTTACCGGATTCTTAATTTCATCTAAACCGGCAATCACATCAAATTCCAGCTGCTTATGAGTAAACTCTTTCAGCCAACGTGGAATCTTAAACCGTCCGATATCGTCACAACTCACCTGATGGGTACACGATTCCAGAATCAATATCCTGTCACCGTCTTTCAGGCTTGAAATCTTTTTCACCCCTTTCACATATTCATCAAAAGGACCGCGCATGTGAGCGAAAGCCACACTAAATCCGGTTAGCGGAATATCCGGAGGGATAATCTTATTCACTAACTTGAAAGCCTGACTATCGGTAATAACCAGTTTTGGCTTGATGGCAGTATTCTGCAGAAATAACTCCAGCTCTGTTTTTTCTATGACAATATTAATGGCTCCATTGTCCAGCACATCACGAATAGCCATTACTTCAGGTAAAATCAGTCGTCCTTCAGGAGCTTCTGAATCTGTAGAAGTAATAAGCAAAACAATATCTCCACGACTGATAATTCCTTTCAATAAAGATGGATTCTGATAAGCCGTTTCGGGAATGAGACTTTTGAGCGTTTCAATAACACAGTCGATGTTGGACTTTGTCTTTGAGCTAAACTCTACAATCGGACTATTTGTATACTGCTGAATTTCTTTGATTGTACTATTTACCAAAGGTTCAACGTCGATTTTGTTATGCACAATCAAACAAGGAATATTATATTTGCTGAACTTCCGGGTCAGCATTTCGTCAAACTCATCAAACGTATTATCAGCAATCAGCAGAATGGCACAATCAATCTGTTTGATAACATCCAGAGTCTTTGCAATTCTTTTTTCACCAAGTTCACCACTGTCATCAATACCGGCAGTATCAATAATAATGGCGGGCCCAATTCCTAATATCTCCATCGACTTTTTTACAGGGTCGGTTGTTGTGCCTGGAATTTCAGACACAATGGCAACATCAAGTCCCGTAAGAACATTGATGAGTGAACTCTTGCCCACATTTCTCCGGCCAAAAATTCCAATATGCGGTTTTAAATCTTTGCCCATAATTAGTAAGAATTAGTAATATAAATCTCTTTTTCCTGATTTTAATAGTCTGATTTTCTCATGGATTGATGCCTTCATCTGTTCATCCTCCATCTTTTCAATGGCAGAGTTGATTACCCTCCATCCCTTATCGGCGGTATGTTGAGGCGCATAATCAATGAGATACTCCGCCAGCGTAAGAATAGCATTAGGAGTACAATACCGCTTAATGAATCCCGGAACGGAGAACTCCATGAAATGCTCGCCCGTTCTGCCAAGCCTGTAACAGGCAGTGCAAAAAGAAGGAATCATGTCCTGATCAAGCAATTCATCAATGATCTCATTCAGCGGTCTGTCGTCATTAATTTGGAACTGTCCCCTGTTCAGGTTCTTTTCAACAAGAGATTTCTCTGCATAACTGCCTATTTCAATGTTAGTACCACCATCAATTTGTGAAATGCCGAACTGAATTATTTCATCCCTCAGCGAAGCAGGTTCTCTGGCCGTTAGTATCATTCCCGTGTATGGCACAGCAAGCCGCAAGATTGCAACCAGCTTAGTGAAATCCTCATCGCTTACAAAATGGCCGGTCTTCAGGTTTTGTCCCGATGCATCCTTTACCCTTGGGAAAGAGATGGTATGCGGCCCCACATTATAACAAGCCTCCAGATGATTTGCATGACGCACCAGGGCCAGCACCTCAAAGCGCCAGTCGTACAAACCAAACAAAGCACCAATTCCCACATCATCAATTCCCGCCTCCTGCGCTCTGTCCAGTGCCGTTAGCCTGTAACTGTAGTCGGCCTTCCTGCCTTGCTGATGATATGTTTTATATGCTTCGGGATTATAAGTCTCCTGAAATATCTGATACGTACCAATTCCCGCAGCTTTCACAATCCTGAACCCTTCAACATCCAGAGGAGCCGCATTGATATTCACCCTCCTTATTTCGCCATTACCCTTTTTTACACTGTAGGCAATCTTCACGGTGTGAGCAATATACTCCGGGCTATATTCCGGATGTTCGCCATAAACAAGAATCAGCCTTTTCTGTCCGTTGTCTTCCAAAGACTCAATCTCCTTTACCAACTCCTCATCCGTAAGCGTTCTTCGGATAGCCTCCTTGTTCGAGATCCTGAAACCACAATAAAGACAATCGTTTGTACATTTGTTCCCGATATAGAGCGGTGCGAATAAAACAATCCTGTTTCCGTAGATAGAGCGTTTAAGCATTTTTGCACCCTCCTTAATCTCCTCAATTAAATCAGGACTATCTGCGTTTACCAAACAAGCCACCTCTTCAAGATTCAGCCGTTGCTTGGCAAGAGATTTGGCAATAATCTCACGTACACTTTTTTTTGATGGTCGGGTATTATAAATATAATCCCATATCTCTATAGGGTCGATAAACGGTTTCATTCGTTCATCAGCAATGGAATATCTTTCAGGAGTAAATTTCATAATTCCAATTTATAAATGTCAATCCATGTATCCGGTTTTGAGATTTTGCTGTTGATATTATAAATATTAACAAATAGAAGGGTGAAATGTTTAAAAATGCATTATTGTTTATCTCTCTGGTTATTAAAAAACGCAGATTGATCTGCTACCTGCTACCAAACTGTGCATAATGTGTTTATATTCAATGATATAGTTTGGTAGCAGATACTTTTATTTTACAATTTATCTGCTACTAAATGGCATCATCTGCTACCGGTTCTGTTTCTTTTTCCGAAGTGTACCATTCTCACAGATAATGGCTTTCCCTTTTTAAAGCTACGGCGTATGATTCTTTTTCGGTAATAAATCTCTTTGTCTTTAGAACCTCGATGAGGAAGATAGAACACTAATTACTTAATAATAAGTAGTTGTCTCTTTTATAATAAGTGAGTTCTCAGCTGTGAACTCATGGGACTTCATCTGAGAACCCATGAGTCTTCATCTGTGAACCCATGGGTTCTCAGATGAAGACTCACTTAGTATTCCTTTGAAAATGGCTTATCTGCTAATGGATGTTTGATTATATATGCCTGCCAATGAGTGTTATGAGTGATGCAATAATTGCTCTGTTCTGAGGCTCTGGACAGATTTTGTATTCTATAAAGAACCACGATGGATACTTTTATGGTGGAAAGTTGTAACTAAATTTGAATTTTGGTAGCAGATGAGGCCATTTAGTAGCAGATGAATTGGTGAGAATTTTTATCTGCTACCGCCGCAAAGGTTTACTGGTAAGTACTTTCAGCCTTTTTAGTAGCAGGTGGCAGTAACTTTTTGTTTTTTGTGATTTGTTTGGGTAGTGGTAACTACTCAGCTATCTATTTTGTTTTTTGATTTTCAAAAAAGATATTGTTAATATAAATAATGTTTTTACCTTTGGGGTGCAAAAAAATAGAACAACTGAAATTTATACGCATATAACCACCAAAGGATTTGATAAAATCAAAAAAATCCATTGGATAGATTAGAAGTTCTATAACATATTGCATATAATAAATGATCTAAAATCTAAATTGTGATTTGCAATAAATATAGGGTTAAAAATAATATGTGAAGTTGAATATACTCCATACACTCAAAAACTCAATAGATCGCAGATAGGTTATATTCAACAATATAAAACAAATATAAAAACAAATAATACCGATATACCCGCCATACGATGGCCTCTGCACAGGTGTTATGGGCTAGGCTAAGAGATCGATAGTGTAAATATTAACCAACTGACAATATGGACGAAATAATTGATATAACTGAAGTAGAACAACAAGTTGCAACTCTTGATACAGAAGTCAAAGGATTTGCTGACGGACTTTCTTATTGGGCAAAATATTTGGCAGAAAAAATTTTGTCTGGCAACGCAATTACAGAGACAGAAATAAATACAGCTTACGCTTATTTACTTGAAGAACTTACTCTCACTCCTACTACAACCAAACCCAACATTGCAATAAACTACAACGGCGGAAATTCAGATAACTACAAACTTGATTTGCTTTTCAACAAACTTGAAAATATTGAAGGTGTAAACGCCTTAACAGAAAATCAAGTAATTGATTTTAGTCCTAACCTCACAATCATTTATGGTGCAAATGGTTCTGGAAAATCTGGCTATGTTCGTTTACTGAAAAAAGTTTTCTACTCAAAGACACCTGAAGAAATTGTTCAGAACATTCATTTAGCAAGCGGACACAAACCAGTTTCTGCAAACTTTACTTTTCATTCAGCAGGTTCAGATATTCCTTTGAATTATCCTACAAACTCCGCTAGCGCAGAGTTTGAGCAATATGCAGTATTTGACAATGGAAGTGTAAGACATCATCTTGACCACAAAAACGAATTTGAATTTCGTCCAGCAGGTCTAAGTTTCTTTGCTGACTTTACAGAAGCAATAAAACAAGTTGAGGTAAAACTCAATTCAGAAATTGCAAACAAGCAAACACCAAATGACTTTGATGTTTGGTTTGATGGAGAATCGGAAATCAAAACTTTGGTTCAGGGTTTAACTGCTCAAACAAGCATTGAAGACTTAAATAAACACACACCATTTTCAGAGAAAGATAAAACAGACAAAGCCGCAATTGAAAAAAAACATGATGAACTTGCGCTTGCATCAAAAAACAAAGAGAAAGAAATTCTGAAACTTGAAAGCATAAAGAGAAATGTAAGCGACAATAAAAAAACTATTGAAGTAATCAATACTTACTGTTCTTCTGCTTATCTCTCAAATATTCAAACTTCAATAACTGAATGTATAGAAAAAGAAGCAACTGCAAAAGCAGATGGAATTGAAAATTTCAAGACAGATAAAATTCAAAACGTCGGCACAGCCGAATGGAAGAATTTTATTGTCGCTGCCGAAAAATTTTCGAAACAGCAAAAAGAAGATGAAGCAGTTTATCCTGAAAGCAAAGACAACTGCTTGCTTTGCCATCAACCACTTTCAAAAGACGCAGAAAACCTAATTCGGAACTACTGGACTTTTATTAAAAGTGTTGCAGAACAAAATGCAATACAATCACAGAAAACTCTTAATGAGATAAAAGCAGGTTTTGAAAAACTTCCTTTTGATTTATTTTCAGTTGATAATATTTTGACGGCTTGGTTGTCTGAAAACTATCCGAAAATTTTAGCATCTCTGAAAGAAAATCTTTTAGCACAAAAAACACTTACAACAAATATCGTTGCTGACATCACAAACAAAACAGCAAACAAACGAACAGAAATTAAAACAAGTGTTGTCGACCATGACACAATTGTTTCTGCAATTGATGAATCAATAAAAGTTCTTAAAGAAGATTCACAAAGTATAGAGCTAATGAAACTGCAAAAAGCAAAAACATATCTTGCTCATAAGGAAAAGTTCAATACTCACTTTACAAAATTCACAACCTTTATTCATAATCAACAATGGATTTTAAAAGCAAATGCAATTAATTGGATTGCTCAAAAAAGAAAAATTACGGATTGGGAAAAACACCTTTCAGGAAAATATTTCAATCAAAAATACATTGACATTTTCAACCAAGAATGCTTAGACTTGAATGGGAATTTTGGAATTGAAGTAAGCCATACAGGTTCGGCAGGAACTTCTTTCAGACGATTGACTTTGAAAGGAAGAAACCCTGCTGTAATTCTAAGTGAAGGTGAACAAAAAGTAATTGCATTAGCTGACTTCATTTCAGAAATGCAACTTTCAGATATAAACAGAGGAATTATATTTGACGACCCTGTAAGCTCACTAGACGAGGGAAGAAAAAAAGATATTGCTTACCGACTTATCAAAGAATCAGTAAACAAACAAGTTATTGTTTTTACACACGATTTAATTTTTGTATCAAACATGATTACCTTTTCAGAAGAAAACACTCTTCCTTTTCTTTGTCATTGGGTTGAGAATAGAGGCGGTAAAGCTGGTCAAGTTTGGTTGAAGAATTCACCATCTTATGAAAAGGAATATCGCAATGCGGAACCTGCTAAAAAACATTATGCAGATGCAAACAAAGATGACTGCCCACCTGCACAAAGAGAGTTTCTTGTAAAAACAGGTTTCACCGCTTTGAGAACTTGCTATGAAGTTTTAGTTATCAATGGGCTTTTCAAAGATGTTGTTCAACGGTATAACGAAAGAGTGAGTATGGAATCTTTGAAAGACGTATACTTTGATGAAGCATTGATTGCGGAATTGTCAGAAAGTTTTGCTCAATGTTGTAGATATATGGAAGGTCATACGCACAGCGACAAGTACGCATATAAAAAACCTGAACCTATAAATCTGAATGAAGAAATTCAAAGATATGAAGCAATCCGAGTAAAAATCAAGAAATTTAAAAAAGGATAATTTATGTATACGATTTACCACAATTCAAATGATGAGGGGCACAATTTTCAGTCGTTTAAGGAAGAAATGATACAAATTTGTAATCAGCATAGAAAAGAAAAACGTGCATTAGCTTTTGCATTTATTTTGTATGATTTTGAGAACCCTCAATTATGGAAAGTATTAAACGATAATGAATATTGGTTGTCATTAAATGAAATTTCAGGTGAATACATAACAGTATTTAGCTTGAATTGTAAAAAAAGTAAAAAACCTATTCAGCGTAAGCGACAAAGTAATAGTTTTGGCGGATTTGAATTTTTAACAAATATACCTACGAATTTTAACCCATCAAAAGGGACAAATGAATTGATTTCAAAATATTTCGGTGATGAAATTCAAGTTAAATATCCAGCAGTTTTGTTTTTCCAAGTTGACAATGAAAGTGTAATAGATTCTCTATTAATTGAATTGAAAGAAGAAAGAATTGAGCCAGCATTTTTAGAATTGAAAGATTATTTAAAAAGTTCTGTTAAAGCACTAAAGCAAATACCCCTTGAGAATAGAGGAAATATTAAAGAAATATTTGACTGTCTTGAAAGTAATGTAGAGTCGACACAATCTGTAAAAAAAGTAAAAAGAGTGTTTAAAAACGCAGGGAATCTAATAGGTTTAATTTCATCGATAAAAAGTCTATTTTGAACAAACCCTAGCCCATAACAACGTATATAAAACATTTGGCAATCAAGTGCATTATAGAACGGTACAGCTCGCATCAAAAGTAGTTGTAACTATGCAGGAAAACGCTTCGAAATGCAAAACGTTTCATAGACGCAAGCGTTATCGGCAAGCAGAAGTTTTACAACGTATAATAAATTGATAAAATGAACATTAAATAAAATAATAGAAACAAATTGAAATTGAGTATTTATGAAATTTAGTAACGTAAGATTATTAGTCAAAGACTACAAAAAATGCTTTAAGTTTTATACAGAACAATTAGGATTAGAACCCGTTTGGGGAGATGAAAACGGATGTTATGCTTCATTTAAAGTGGCAGACGGGATTGAAGGATTTGCCATTTTTGTTTCTGATTTTATGGCTTCAGCTGTTGGAAATGACGAAAAAGCACAACCGATTGGTTATAGAGAAAAATCAATGATTGTTTTTGAAGTAGAGAATGTTGATGATACTTATCGAGCATTTTTAGAAAAAGGTATTAACTTTATTAATGAGCCGACTGATATGCCTGACTGGGGAATGAGATTTGTTCACTTGCGAGACCCGGAAGAAAATTTAATTGAGTTTTTTACACCTTTAGCTGCACAGTAATATGAATTGGGAGCCGTGGACAGGTTGTTATAAAATAAGCGATGGTTGCACTTACTGCTATTTCTATGGTCCTTTCTCAAAACGTTGCGGACAAAATAATGTACATAAAACGAACGAATTTGATAAACCTATAGCTAAAACGACAAAAGGTATATATAAAATTCAAAGTGGAAAGATTGTTGCAACTTGTTTCGCAAGCGATTTTTTTATTGCAGAAGCTGATGAATGGCGTAAAGAAGCTTGGGCAATGATAAAGAAACGACCTGACCTTGACTTTTTGATTTTAACTAAGCGCATTGACCGCTTTAACATTTCTCTCCCAAACGATTGGGGTGATGGATATGATAATGTGAATATAGGGTGCACAATTGAAAATCAGGAATCAGCTGATTATCGACTGCCATTGTTTCTATCCTACCCCATTAAAAGGAGATTTATAGCAGCTGCACCACTTTTGGGTGCTATTGATATATCGGCTTATCTTGACGGAATTGAGCATGTTACCGTAGGGGGTGAAACCGGACGAGAAGCTCGTATATGTAATTACGATTGGGTTTTAGATATTCGGGAGCAATGTGTTAAAGCAGGAATAACCTTTTGGTTTAAAAACACAGGTTCGCTTTTAAAATATGACGGCGCAGTTCAAAAAATCAATCCATTCAAGCAGAGTTGTGTAGCAAAAGAATTTGGAATTAATATTTTAAATGGCAAAAAGCTATTTTAATCATATCAAAAGCAGAAAGAGTTGTTCATTATTTAGATCTATTTAAAGCATCAATAATCAGCCTAGCAGATTTCTCAGGACCAAACAAAGAACTATCAACAGTTAAGTTGTAATTACTTGCTTTATCCCAAACCCTATGAGTATAGTGTTTGCAATAGTTGGTTCTGTCTCTGTCTTTTCTTTCCAATTCTTTTTCAGCCATATCGGGTGCAATGCCATACTCTTTGATGATACGCTCAATTCTGAAATTCTTATCGGCATGAATAAAGGTGTTGAAGCAGTTTGGATCACTCTTTAAAACGTAATCAGCACAACGCCCTACGATAACGCATGATTCTTTATTGCAGATGTCTCTGATAACCTTGCTTTGAACCATAAATAAGGTGTCGAGTGGCGGCATTTCTTCATTTACATAAGCATAGTTTTGTTCGTAAAGATCGAACAATAAGTTGTTGGCTAGCTTCTGTTCGTGCTCTTTTACATATTCTGGTGTCAGGCCACTCTCTGCTGCTGACAGATCAATCAATTTTGTATCGTAGAAAGAGATGCCTAACTCTTTAGCTATGATTTCTCCAATCTCATGACCGCCACTACCAAACTCACGGGCAATAGTAATAATGATCTTCTTTTCCTGACTGACAGTGATGGCTTGTTCGCCAATCTCTTTCTTTTCTATGATAACCAGTGAATCAATGAACTTGAATTTTTTATTGTAGAATCGTGCAATGGTACCAACTAACAGAGCTGCTGCAATGGTTCCTTCACGTATACCTTCCAATCGGTGAAGCAGTATAAAAGAGCTAACTATCCCAATAATAACCAATGAAGCATCAACGCCTACTTTTGCTTTACCAAATTCTTTGTGAAAAGCCTTCGAGATGGCAATTGATAACCCTTCTCCGGCAAGGTATGTAACATTGGCTTTTACTTCAAGAAACACGCCGAATGCAATAATTACGCAACTAAGCAAACAAAGAATCCATTGATATATATAATTTGATGTTTGAATACCCGATGTCAGAAACATGGCGAAATCGATGAAAAAACCAAATATAAGAGCTACTGGTAATTGTACAAGCTGTATAAGTTGATACTCTTTTCTTAGTAATACTATCTGCAATAGGATTATCAACACATTGACAATGATTGATAATAACCCTACAGTCATTGGAAAACCTAGACTATAGATGTATGGTACGCATGAAACAGGTGATGTTCCCAGATTGGCTTTTATAGATAAAGCAACACCAATAGCCATTATGAATAATCCTATAACTAAAATGATACACCTTTTCAGCAGTTTCTCTTTTTTCATTCAAATTTCTCCTAATTTACAGTATTGTTATGCCTGGAATTTACAGACTTAAAATAAAATGTATTTGTCAAGGTGTGGATTAAGGCTTGAAAAGGATCTCTTGATTAAAATAGAAAAGGTTAATAATCATTTGATTATTAACCTTTCCACTCAGTCGGGGTGAGAAGAAATCCGATTAGCTTGTAATGCATTGAATTTCAACTCATTGTTTATTGTATATTCGTGTATATGTACATAAATGTATATCATTGTATATCTTTTATTTTCTTTCTTTATAAATTAAATTATTCCCGATTACCCAGCGGCAGCAACACATTCTGCATTTGTGTCCGGATGGACATGATTTTCCGTTTTTTGAGAAGATATCATAGAAGTTAGGTCTGATATCGCTTTTTGCTGACTTACAATCACATCCTGCTGGCTTTTTATTAAATCTTTATACCAAGAATCATCTTGTTTTTCAATGTTATTTTCGCTTTCTTCAATGCGTTTTTTTGAAAGTTCAATACCATTGTCTGAAAATTCAATATTTTTTCCTTTAAATTCTTCCTTCAACATCTCTCCCTGTCCAGTCAATAACCATGATTCTTCAATATCAACATAGAAGTTTAGTATAAGTTTAACCATTCTTCTGCTTAAATCTCTTTTTTCTCCACGAGATTTTCCTAAGCATCCAACTGAAGCATTAAGTTGAACAGTAACCTGGTTGTCATTCAACTCCCTGTATTTCATGTATTTATCAAACCTATCTATAATTCTTTCCATTTTTTATAAAAATTATTGAAAAAACTTCTATATTTTTTTGTTACATATTGAATAAACTTCTATATTTGCAATGTGATAAAGAACTTTATATTTTTAATAAAACAAAAGAAAACTAATAATTAAGTAGTAACCAATTCAATTATCAATTACTCACGTAATTATATAGTTCTAAAATGTGCGTAATAATTTATAATACGCACTAAATTAATAAAGTTCTTTCTCGTTGTGCAAATTTAGTAATAAAGAATTTAACATCAAATATTACATTAAAAAATAACAAAAGATGGCTTTTAAAGACTACATTTTGTCGATAAGCGACAAGAGAACAACAGAAAGAACTATGATGCTAACCAAGATAGCAGAAGAGTGCGGAGTAAACCTTTCAACCGTATATAAATGGATTAACGGTCAATCAGTACCTGATAAGCTGAAACGAGAAAAAATTGCTTCACTTACAGGTAAAACAGTAGAAGAACTTTTCAATTTAAAAGAGAATGAACAGTGAACTTGATTTAATAAGCATAGAACTGTATCAGGAACCAGGAGGTGAGATACTAATAAAACCTTCTGAGGGAAAGTTATTCTTACTTGATGAAAGAAAAAGAGAATTCATTGTTCCTATGAAATCTTTAATAAAAAATGATTATCAGAAAGCATGGCAAGGCTGTTGTGAATGGAATCATAAGTCAAAGCCTAATGCTATAAAATTTGATTTTCTTAATGTTAGAAGATTTTGCAAATGTAACTTTCAAAAGTATGACGGAAGGCTAGATATAGATGAAAATGGAACCCTTCACTTTGAATTTACAGACTGTCCATTAAGAGGAGAATGTAAATATGAAGGTGTAATATGTTCTCCTGAATTTAGCAATAGTTTGACTGAGAATGATAAGTATATTCTGAAAATGATTGTATATAAACAAATGACTGCAGATCAAATAGCATTAAATCTAGACCGATCAATAAATACTATCAATAACAGAAGGAAAACTATACTTGAAAAGACCGGTTGCAAAACCATATCTCAACTTGTAGCATATTGTTACGAACATAACCTAAGATAAAGACGTGTAAAACTAATATATTATGGAAAGAAAAAATGTTTTTGCTGCTATTAAAAGCAAAGATGGGAAGTATGAAATTGAAATAGGGAAACCTGTTAATCATCGGGTGAATATCTTATTAAATTTTAATGCGCTGAAGTATCTTAAATTTGTGGATCATATTAATTCGCATGAGTATGTTAACGTATTATCCGTACATGACTATGGAGATACAAGTGGAATTGCAATAGAACTCACCAAGGATAACTCTTTGAGCCTATTAGTTGAAGAATTACCTAATGATTTATTTGATTTCGTTGAATGTCAGAAACCTAGTAACATCATTTTTAAAGGAGAAAAGTCATGATATTGGAAATCAGTTTTAACCAAGATTGGAATAATAAGCTAAAAAATAAAGCTTTTACCACATGTCGGCTGGCTAATCCTAATAAATATGTACTTGGAAGAAAATACAAAATTAAGCTAAAAGGTGAGATACTTGGTTTTGCAACCTGCAAAGGGATTAGAAGATTCCCAATCAATAAAGTAAATGAGTTTATAAGTTACCTTGATACAGGATATCCTCCAGGAGCATTTGTCAACATGATCAAGACAATGTATAAGAATAAGGAGATCAATTGGAATAGCCAGTTGTTAGACTATGTTCTCCTGGAATGGGATAAAGAACAGAAACTTGATTTATGAAAGATGAAAAGCTAAATAGAAAGCTAATCAATCTTAAATATAGAATGCAAAAAGCAGGATATGATATTGATAGCATTACAATGACTGTAATAAGACCTCCTGATATATGTATGGAAAGCCATCGTAGAGAAAGAGAGATACAGAAATTAGGATACTCAATTCAATATAACATGTTTCCAATTAATTCTAATAATTATGATGAGAATAAAGACAATCGCAAAAAAAGCTCCAATGGAAGAAAGAAAGCCTGACCTATTCGAGAACTCTTCCACAGCAGAAATAAAACTTAAAGAAGTTAAACGAAGAGATCAGGCCATGCATAAAGTTCCTCTTAGAATAGATCATAGAACAATTATTCTGGTAAATCCAAATAAATGTAATAAAGCATATGCTGAGGAAGTCAAACATAAGTTTGAAACTGGATTTAGTAACATTAGATAATTAAATAAAAATGAAAAAGAATATAAGGTGTACAATTAATATGATATTCGTCCAAGAGGTTGAATTGACTGAAAAAGAAAATAAAATCATTGAAGATTATTTAGAAAATGAGGGCGATTGCGTACAAGAATGGGAGAGAAATAAAGATGGTGAACTTGTTAGTAACAAAGTTTGGAATATACTATGTAATAAACTTGATCTCAGCGATCCATTTGAGTATAGTGAAATTGAAGATATAGAGATTGAAGATGTAGAAATTGATAATGACTAAATAAAATGAAAAAGCAAGATTTTAAGAAAAGTTTTCCAGACGTATGTGTACAGGAAATAACATTTATTCATATTCTATCTCGGAAAGATATTGAAGATAAGGCTTTAGCTTTAGTTGAAGGGCTTCAAACAGGATTATTAGGTTACGAGTCTTACGGCAAAGAGCTGAAGGTATTTACCAGTTATAAGTTCAAAGATAAACTGGATAAAATGGTTCAGGGAGAACAGGTAATTGATAAAAATACTGGGCTTGTAGGCGTAATAACGAGCGAAAAGCCATTTATATGTAGTTGTGAAATGTGTGTAAGGGTAAGATTCGGTGAAAGCTCTGATGTGTATTCCTGTATTTATTTTAACGAAAAATAAACCTAATGCTGTATAGAAATGAAAAAAACAGAAAAATACACTCTAGATTGCACATTTACCAACAACCTTATAGCACTTGTACACGATGAAGGACTTCCTTTTGAAATAGAGATTGGAGATAAAGTTGAAGATGGCATAAACGTTGCTATAACTTATGAACCAGAAAATAGAGAGTTGCTTAATACTACTATGTGTGATATTATAAATTCAACGATATCATGATAACAATCTGGAATAATCTATGGAAACAACTTGAGACAGCAACAGATGATCTCAATAATACAATGGATAGTGGTATGCCTGCTATCGCTCAACAAAAGTTGAGCAAGTTCATTAAATCATGGGATAAGCTCAAAGAAATAGCTATGTCGCTAGATGATAAGATGCAAAACCCGATTGACCCTATTGATATAAAGCTTCCATTCGATGAGGAAGAATTTGAAAAAGTCTGGAAATATTGGAAAGAATACCGGTTGGAATCATTCGGTAAGACATATAAGAGCAGAGAAGAGCAGAAGGTTCTTGACTATCTTGATGAGCTTAGTGGAGGAAGTCCGGATACAGCAATTAAATTCCTGAATTTTGCAATGGCTGGAAGCTATCCGAAATTTTTTAAGATAAGTGATAAAAATTACACTAACCCTCCTAAAGAATTAACACATGACTCCGACTTTGGTTAGCAACTTTATTCAAAGTAGCATTAAAAAACAAGATGAATTAAGAAAAGAACTTAATTCATATCATTACCCAGAGATATCAGACAGATCATTTTTTGAACTTCTTAAATTAAAAGTTCAAGAAATATTCGCCCAGAGAGGTATGATAAGAGAATTCGAGATTGACAAACACAACAAATATGTGATAAGACAATTATATTATTACCTTATCGGCGATCAGAATCTTTGTAAATGGAATATAAACAAAGGAATCTATTTGATGGGAAAAGTTGGATGTGGAAAGAGCGTATTAATGTATGCATATCTGGCTTTACAGGATGCATTAACACATAAGATAACAACTACCATACATGCCAAGCAATTAATAGATGTCATAACAAGGAATGGCATTGACTCTTTAAAAAGTCAACCTTTATTCATTGATGAAATGGGAAGGGAGAATTTGGAAATGAGAGATTACGGAAATGTTGTAAAGCCTGTAATTGACTTATTTGCCATTAGGTATGAATGGGGTGGAAGGACTTATGCGACATCTAACTTTACTCTTGATACTTTAGAAGGATCAAGAGATCAGAATGGAAACATTAAAGAAATCAGATATGGAAATTTTATCCGAACGAGAATGGATGAGATGTTTAATATCGTAGAGTTACCAGGAGATAACCGTAGAATGAAGTGGGAGAAATAACATGGCAAAGAGAGAACTGATAAAAACTACTACAGGCAATAAGGCTTCCGGGAAGGTACATGCTGTAAAGGAATGGCTGGACCTTAATTATGAGATAAAACTGAACGTTTTTGATCCTTCAAAATCATATATAAAAAGTAAGGTAAAAGAGTATAATTCATCTATACGAGAGAATGACATCTATTTACATGCAATAGATGATGGGCTCAGTTGCAGCAAATCTCTATTAAAAACAATACTATCATCTCCTAATCAGATGACTCCTTATAACCCTATTCTTGAATATTTCGATAGCCTTAAAAAGAAGTGGAAAGGTGAAAGCATGATTAATCTATATTGCTCTTACATGACTGCACATGATTTTAGAGATAAGGGAAACGACTTCTATCAAAACAGAATGAAGTATCTAGTCAAGAAATGGCTGGTTGCAGTTGTAGCATGCGCGTATGGTAAGAGGCAAAATGATGTTGCACTAGGGTTTATTAACGCACAAGGAGGAATAGGGAAAACAAGCCTTATAGGTAATATCATTCCTGAATGTCTGGAAGAATATTATATCATATCTGATAAAGATGAACGCATTTTTAAAATGACTGATTGTTTTGCCACGAAGTTAATAATAAACTTCGATGAATTTGTTGGCTTAAATAAAGGTTCAGAAAACGCTTTCAAAAATAATATGAGTAGAACACACTTGGATATGAAACTTCCAGGAGAGAGCTTTACTACAAAAGTACAGCGTATTGCATCCTGTGCATTTTCTAGTAATAAAACTCAAGAGCAGGGAGGCTTTCTATTTAATGGTGACTCAGGATTTCTTCGAAGAATTGCGGCAATAGAAATAGATGAAATTAAGGATTATAGAAAGATACTTGACGTTGATCAGCTATGGTCAGAAGCCGTAACACTCTTTGAAGGAGATTATGATTACGTTTTTAACAAAGAGGATTATTCAGACTTTAATTCATATAATTCTAGATATGTAATAGAGACAACAGCATATAAGCTCGTAAAAGAATGGTATAAGAAGCCTACAGAAGACGAAGAGACAATTTTTAAAATGCCAATGGATATAGTTAGAGACATGAAGGCGGCTCGCAAAATAACAAGTTCTATGAGCCGCATAGATGATATTACAATCGGGCAAGCTTTAAGAGCATTAGGTTATGAACGAATTGGAAAGAAACTACCTGGAATGGGAACCAGATATGGTTATAAGGTAGTACAGCTGTATTAAATTATTATATGTTTATATGTTATATTAGATTATTATGATCTAATATATAAAAAACTTATAAAAGAAAAATAAATAAAAAGTTTGGTTACAACCTTACAACCTATATTTTTATTGTATTTAAAATATTGATTATAAGACTTTTAATGGTTGTAAGTATTAATATTAAAAGTGGTTACAACCGCCTTACAACCTCTTACAACCTAATGGCAGCATACAACCATTAAAAGTTATATAATATATTGAAATACAGATATTTAAATTGTCGTTGTAGGTTGTAAGTACATAACTAAAAAACAAATAATAATATGACAAAACCGAGTATTACAATTGAATTAGCTCCTCATCTTCATGATTTTTTGTATCATGAATTTGATAGTAGAAAAGATGGTGGGGTTATGATTAATAGCAGCAATGATATTGGTAAGATGGTACAAGCCATGGTAACGGTTAACGACCGTCCACCTAAGATTCCTTTGAAAGATAATCCTATTACCTTAATTTTGCCAATCACTGAATGGAATCATCGCATATTAATTGAGAACTTCATATTCATTCCGGAATGGAAACAAAGAATGCTGCAGGAATATATAGAATCAAGCTATAGGATAAGAATCAGAGAATATTTTGTTGCTGGATATGAAAAAGGATATAAACAAGATAAGATAATAAAAGCGTTCCTTATGGCATATAATATCAAAAATAACGCTATAAACTACGATGCTGTGAAGAAGTTTGACTACAGAAATAGAAAACGCATTGTAAAAGAAGTAAATAAAGATATCCAATTATCTCTGTTTGAATAGCTTAATTATTTTTTCAAATTAAAGCGTAATTTAATTTGTTAATTTTCTAAATTATTTACTTACAAATGTAAGTATAATACTATAAATCAAATATTTACGATATGAATAATGGAGATAAAAGAGCACAAATAAGTGCAATGCATTTTTTAAATATAGAAAATGCAGAAGTTGAAAATATTCCTGGTAAGAATATTATAAGAGTATCCGGTGAGTGGATTAACTTAAATATTAGTAAGGCAGATTTTAAGGAAATAGAAGAATCTCCCGGTGTAATGTGTGAACAAGAGCTGTCAGCAATAATAACAGATGTAAGTACAGATAAAGAATCTGAAATTAAAAAGATTGTTTCATCATATGGCTTAATTCGTTTTTCCTATACCAATAATATTGAAAAAGTAATTGGTACCGATAAATTTCCGATTCATTTAGCATATGAAAAAAGTGGCTCACCGGCTGTTATCATATTATCATGTAAACGTTCTTCCCCAGAACTATCCAAACTATTACAGTCCTTTTAATACACTACTTGCCATCGTAATTTTGTATCATAACAATAATACTAATTACGATGGCATTTTCACATCTATATTCTTCAATTACGCGCGGAAAGTGGTTAATACTACCTTCTGAAATTGACGCAAATCAGATGCTTATTAATTCCTTCCTTGAACATAATGCAGATCATGAGGACGGTAAGTTATCAGATCGTGAACCTATTCCTGCTTTTGCAACAGATGGAAAAGAAATGAAATCAGGTTCAAATTTTTCAGACGCTCCAGCAGATAGTACAGCTATTATACAGCTTCATGGCTCTATGCTTAAATATGGAAATTATTGTTCTTATGGATGCGCTGAAGTTGCTGATATGATAGTAGATGCCGCTAATTCACCTAAGATATCAGGCATTTTGCTAGATATAGATTCTGGTGGAGGTTCCGTTGACGCTATTGCTCCACTAGTTAATGCTATTAAATATTCCCAAAGTAAAGGTAAACCTGTTGTAGCTAATTGCGACTTATGCGCTTCGGCTGCATACTACGTAGCTTGCCACTGTAATGAGATAATAGCAGATAATACAATCTCTTCAGAGTTTGGAAGCATTGGCGTAATGATGTCGTTCGTAGATTATGCTAAATATTATGAAACTGCTGGAATTAAACAGCATACTGTTTACAGTAATTTATCTGATTATAAAAATGCTTCTTTTGAAGCAGCTAAAAAAGGAGAATATGAACAAATTAAATCAGAAGAACTTGACCCACTTGCAAAACGGTTCCAAGAAGCCGTTAAGTGTACAAGAGGTGACAAACTTGACCTCAAAATTGAAGGGATCATTGCCGGGCGTATGTTCTATGCTGAACAGGCCCAAAAAAATGGCTTAATCGATTCTATTGGGAATCGAGACTTTGCTATTCAACGTGTGAGAGAAATACGCAGTGATGCGTTAGTTAACGACTATATTAATTCAAAATCATGATCTTATGTTTGAAAAAGTATTAGCAGCTGTATTTGGCTACTTCAGCATCTCTTCTTTTGCTAAGGGTAAAGATGGCAAATCTTTATTAAGTGCAGAACAGGAAACAAAGCTAGAAGGCAAGTACGGGAAGAAATTTCTGGAAGAGTTTAAAAAAGATCTTTCAGAATATGAAAAAGATGGTAAACCTGCAGAGAGTGCAGTAACCGAGGAATTGAAAGCCGAAATGGCGGCAGAAAAAGAGAAAGATGCAACGGCACTTAATACTGCTAATGAACGCATTAAAAAGCTTGAAGCTGAGAAAGTAGATTTTCAGGCACAAATTGAAACATTAGGGAAAAAACCGGTACCAGATTCCGGTACTAAAGTAGTAGGAGAGTCCGGAGTGAAAACAAAATTCAAACCAGATATGAATCTTGGTTTTAATCAGCATATTAATGCTGTATTAAAAGGTGAAATTGGAGCTTCTTACGGTGGAAACACAACTGTTGATACTCAAGAATTGCAGACAGAATTTGGACGTTATATTTCATCTGAAAAAATGGAAATATTCCGTTCTTTGCTTTGTACAACTGATTCATTGCAGTATATGACTACTGTAATTACCGATAAATTCAAGGTAAAGGCTTCAACTGCTCATATCACTTCTGTTCTTCAATCTTTCGTACCACATTGGACACCCAAGGGCAAAACAACCTTTACTCCGTTATGGTTGGAACAATTCCCTATGAAGATCAACGTTGAAGTAATCCCTTCTGATATCATAGACGAGGTTCTTGGCTATATGTACGACGAAAGTATGGAACCTGCAGATATGCCTATCGTTAAATATATCGTTGAGAATTTGGTAAAACCAACACTTGACGAGGAACGCGAAATCGCATTTGCAATTGGTCGATTTAAAGAACCAACCCAAGATGCGAATGGCAATTATTTAGCAAATGGAGCTAATCAGGTATGTAATGGCTATCTGACTCAATTGTGCGATATTAAAAAGGGCGGTAATACTGAAGGTGTTAACTTTATCTTTGATGGTAAAGATCTCGGTACCGGTAATACTTTACTTACTAACGTTGAAGCAGCAGTTGATGAAGTTAAGGCTGTCTACAAGAACAAAACAATGTTTATTCATTGTGATCCTGATCTTGTATTGAAGTATAGCCGTGCTTACAGAGATAAATATCCTAATTCTAAGAATGAGGATGGTGAGAAAGTTAAAGTTGACTACACCAAATTTTCTTTTGCGCCACTTGAAGGAATGAGAGGAACAGGTGCTTTCATCATTACACCGAAAGAGAACTTCCGCCACTTGATCAGCCGTAATCCACAGGAACAGAAATTGAGAATGAAGTCAGAAGACTATTCTGCTAAGATTTTCGGAGAATGGAGAGAAGGCGTAGGATTCTGGATCGCAGAAGCAATCTTTGCATACATTCCTGCTGCTCTTGTAGCGCAATTATCTCCTACTGGTTCAACATCAGCCGGAGGTGGGCTTTAATTTAATTTAATAGGAGGTTAAAATATGACAGCTTATGTATTTGCAACAGTGCCTAAAAAGGCGTCCAATGCCGGACGCCCAAAAGGCAAAAAACAGTTTATAGTAATATTCAGATGGCCGGATATCGCGACTTATACGCGTGACGAAGGAGGCGTAAGAGTCTCTGCTCTTACTTTTAAACCAGGCAAGAAGCCTATTGCAGTATATGCAACAGGTAGTACAGTTAACGCGTATCATACCAGTGAGGGTGATGATGATGCAAGAGGTTTTATTCATAAAGTAGATTTTGAGCATCCTGGTACCGAGGTTGAAATTACGGAGTTCTCAAATAATAACATTAATGAGGACCTTGGCGCAATCGTAATTGATTGCTCTGCATCTGTTGATGCTAAGATAGCAGGTGAACCAGGAACACCATTAAAGATGGTGAAGGCTGATTCACAAGACAACAAAGACGCCGATAAGACTACTATCAATTTGGCTTCAGCATTAAGGGGTAATACTCTTGGCTTTATTGCTAAATCTCTTATTCCTTCAACGGATAATGAGGAAGCAAATGCTGCTCTTGGATTACCTGCAGCTGGTAGTGGAGGTGCTGGAATCTAGTCTGTTTGTTTTATATATTCAAGGTTAAAAGGTGTGGGCGTATTGCTTACACCTTTTTTTGTGTCCTTTTGAATTACCTGATTAGAGGGTATTTTTGCTTATCATTAAATAATTAATAATTGAAACAAATGGCAGAAAAAGAAGAAAAAAAACCTCAAGATATAAATCCTGAGTCTGCAGAAGGTATTAGTAATGCTCCTGAAGTATTAGAAGAGATAAAACCTATCTCAGTCGTTATTCCTTATGCTAAAGAATTGGCGCAGGGAAAGGAACTGTTGTACGCATTGCGCTCTATTTGCGTGAATTCACACTTCCCTGGTAAAATTGTAATTATCGGAGATCGTGAAGACTGGTTCAGCGATGAAGTGATTGTTATACCTCACACTCGTGTTTCTGATAATCCTCAGATTGATACAATCGAAAAATTGAAGATTGCTATAGATTCTGAGTTGGTTAGTGATAAATTTATCTGGTCCAACGATGATATCTATTTCATTTCTCCTGTTTTATTGGCTGATATTGAAGTGCTGAAGGTTAAGGGTATCTTAACTCCTGATTCATTCAGAGGAGCATATCGCGAAAATATGATTAGGACAATTGATTTACTTGGAGGCGGTGAAGTTCCTGATTTTGAAACTCATACTCCTATAATATTCGAAAAAGAAGAGCTGATTACTCTTTTTGAAAGATACCCGGAATTAAGCACTGGAGGTTACCTGATATCTTCTATCTATTTTAACGTATTGTTCCCATCATTCATTCCAATGGTTCTAGATTGGAAAGAAGACCAGTGTTTATTGCCTGTTGTAAGCCAGGGATGGGATATCAATGTATTCAATAAACTGATATCGAAAAAGAAATTTTTGAATAATGCCGAAAGTGGTTATTCTGAGAATCTCATTAAGAGATTAAACGATCTTTTTCCGGACAAATCTGACTTGGAAAAGTAATGAGAGATAAAGTCATCGAATGGCTAAGGAATGGCGCAAACGCTCAAGAGGGAGCGCACCTGATGAAACAAGCAGGTGCCCGCCCCTTGACTTTGCGCCTTATCAATGCTAATCCTCCGGCTAATAAAAGGATGATGGTTAGATTCCTTTGTGAGAAATATGCCATTGAAGACAATTATACATTAAACTGGCAAGCTCCTGAAATAACCTTTCAGGCAAAAATAAAACCGTTCCGGGAAGAATTCTCATTTTTAAACTCCGATTCCTGCCCGGTAGAACTAGAAGCTTTAGCTTCCAGAAAGTTTGGTAGATACCATACTTATACAACTATGCATCGTAATCTTAGAGATTGCACCAGCCTGGAAGAATGCGCTAAGGTCAGCAAAGAACTTATTGATAATTATATTGAGAACAGACTGATATGGGATGAGCTTAATTACTATCAGAAGCATGGAGAATTACTTGGGAAACATCCAATATTTATTGAGTTCTCACGCAGAAAAGAGTTATTATCTCTTTCTGTGAAAGAACTTATCTTTCGACAACAAAAAATTGAGAATAATATCTGGAGAATTAATAATGAACTTAAAAAAGGGAATAAACCTCATTTAGAGTTAGAAAGAAAAGAAAGATTATTGTCTTATGAAGCAGAACTCAAGGAAGTTAAAAGATTACTTGAATGAGCTATTATTTCAACTTGAATGAGCTAAGAAAAGAAATGCGTGCTTCGAGGATGTATTCACAACGGTTTGAAATGATGCTTACTTTCAAGGTGAATAATTTGAAAGAGTTATGTGGTCGTTTGCCGGAAGATGGTGAGATATTCTTTATTGAAACACAGAAAAGCTTTACTGCATTCACTTTTATTGTCTATGTAATGAAACAAACAGGAAGGATTGAAAACTTGTATATTGCCACTTATTCAACGAATGAACGGATTATAAACGCACTTATTCGATGGAAAGAAAGAGGAATGATTGGCACCATACATCTTCATATATCGGAAACTATAAAGTTCCGTATGCCAAAAATCTTTGAACGGTTAACTCAATTACATAATGAAGGCATTATCCAGCTAAGTTTTGCCTGGACACACAAAAAAATAACCGGTATGCAAACATCTGCAGGTAATTTTATTGTAGAAGGCAGTGGTAATTATGGTGAGAATGCACTTGAAGAGCAATATGTGTTTTTAAAAAATAAAAAAGTGTATGAGTTCAGATGCAAATAATATCATTCAATGGAAGGAAAAGCCGGAATGGTTTGACCAAATAAATTTTGAAGAATACGAGAAGCTAGCCGCCATCGGCTATACTCCGCGCCAAATTGCTATGTATTATAAGATTCCATTCAATGATTTTGACTGGTATTATAACTTAATAGGTTCACCTTTAAGATATCATTATGATCGCGGCCAATTAGTGCAACAAGCTAAGGAAGGTCTAGCAATGACAGCCAGTGCCGAGACTGGCGAGAATGTAACTCAGGCACAACGCCTGGATAAACTTCGCAGAGAGGTTGAATTTAAAAATGCAGTTAGTAACATTTTCTATGGGGATATAATATAATGTTTGAGAGTTCTTATTTTGAGCAGCTTCAGGATTACATCGCATCTGGTTGTAGCGTAGAGCTTACCGATGATGAACTAGACTACTATAATGCGCTATATGCTATGATTGGCATACAGCGTAAATATGGCAAGGATAATGCAGTTGCATTTCTTATGCACGACCCTTTTAACGTGAAGAGGCAACGCGCACGTGAGATGTATAATGAAGCTATTAATCTCTTTTTTGCTGACGACACAATAGAGAACAATGCTCACAGGAATATGATGTATGACAATCTTATCAAAGCTGCACAGGTCGTTCTTTCTACAGCGAAATCAAGCAAAGATATGGAAGTATATGGCAATCTTACAGCTCAAGCTTTTAAAATAAAACTGCTGGATAAACCTGATCCACAAAAACGTGAAGAGATTAAAGATAAGAACATTAAGATATATATGCTGGATACTGAGTCTGTTGGTATTCCTAAAATTGACCGGCAGCAGCTGGCGGCTCAGATTGATGCTATACCAGATATTCCGGAACGTGAAAGAGTTCGCCTTAAACGTGATGCTCAGGTGATTGATGTTGATATAATAGAGATGATAGATGACCAGGAAGCAAAAACTAAAGACTACGAGTGAGGATATAGAGCAGCGCTATTCTAATTGGATGGCCCAGCTTATGGCAATAATGATGCCATGGTCACTCTATTGGATAGCAGGACGTGCATCAGCTAAAACTGTTCAGGTATTATCCGAACGAGTTCAGGAAGTTGCTCAGGATTGCCCGGGAGCACCATTCGCATGGGTTGCTGATACTTATTCCGATTTACACAAAAACGTTATACCGTCTCTTATTGATGGCCTTTCATTATTGGGGTGGGAACTAGGAAAACATTATGTAATTAACCAAGAACCACCGCAGGAATGGAAAGACAGGATGTACAATGTATGTACAGACTGGAAGAATACAATGGTATTCTATACCGGATTCAACTTCACATTTATTTCACTTGACCGCCCTTCAATTGGTGCCGGTCGTTCTTATGTAGGAATATTTGGTGATGAGGTAAAGTATTTCCCAGAAGAGAAGTTCACTAACTTACTTAAAGCCGTTCGTGGATTCCGTGTTAAATATGGAAATTGCGTATGGTACCGAAGTAGAACTCTTACTACAGATATGCCTAACCCTAACCATATCGGAGAATATGATTGGGTGCTGAAACTGGCTAAGCAGAACGATAAGAACAAAATATTGTTGATGCTGCAGGCTAGCTTCATTTACAATGACACAAAGAAAACCTATGTAGCAACTCTTCAGGAATACAACGAAATAAAAGCTGCATATCGCACAGATAAGTCGCTCAAAACAGAGTTCGATAAATCTCAGCGTGCTCTTGAACTTGCAGGACGCAATATGAAGAGATGGCAGCAACGATGGGAGAAAACACGTTCACGTACATCTTTCTTCTTCATCTCTTCATCTTATGTCAATGCAGACATATTAGGGCTTGATTGGTTCAGTGATGAATTTGCTGAAGGTCTTGAAGGTATTCTGGTTAATATCCTTTCAATGATTCCTAAGCTCGAAGCAGGGCAGATGTTCTATTGCAACTTAGCATCCCGGCACTTCTATGCAGATGGTTTTGCTAATGAGATAATAGATAAGCATGAGTTTGGATGGGTGCAAGACTGTACTTCACTAAAACACCTGGATACGTCTAGGCCACTTGAGGCAGGTATGGACTCAGGTAATATGTTATCAATTGTATTCGGGCAACAAAAAGGAAAGACCTATAAGGTACTGAAAGAACTGTGCACTCTACCACCATCAGGGCCACGTGAGTTAGCAGATCAATTCATTGCTTACTTCAAGCCACACCACCGTAAGATACTCAAGTTGTATTATGACCGGTCAATGAACAATTACAAAAAGGTTGGTGCCGATATGGCTACCCAGATAAAGAAAAACATTGAATACTATGCTGATGGTACTCGTACTGGATGGACAGTGCAGCTCATGTCATTAGGGCAGGGCAACATTGGTAGTAATCTAGAGTACCGTGTGTTCATGGACTTACTAAGTGGTAATCTTGAACGCAACTTATTTAAGTTGGAGATTGATCAGTATAACTGTTCTAACTTAAAGAGTGAAATGGAAGTAACAAAGACTAAGGTGGCAACAGGTAGAGACACCAGTGGTATGATTGTGAAACTAAAGACCGGTGATAAGCTACCTACACATCGTTTACCTAAAGAGTCTACCAACCTAACAGATGCGCTGAAGTATCTTATACTAAGAAAGGAGTGGATACGTATATGGCAGCTCGGCCGTAGATCGTCTGGTACTGGTATGGACCCTCATTAGAATATCTATATTACATTAAGAATAAATCTGTGCTCATTAGTAAGCCCCGTGGTCTGTGAAGATAGCGGGGTTTTGTCGTATCTAAGCATCAGCTGAGCATCCAAATGACATTCTTATATGAATTGTGCGTGTATGGTGGGATTGTAATGTTTTTTCGTCACATTTCCCCCCACGGCAGGGCTTGCGACCGCACGACGAGGGCGGCGCGTGTCGGGCATAACTGTGTTATAATCTCGGCTTTTTTCAATACGGAATAGGTTTAAAGCTTGATTATCAGAATGTTAAATAAATATAATGAGTTTTTTGATTGAAATAACGCCCCAAATTTGTAAAATAACGCCCGCGTTTTAGTCTGGACTCAAAAAAATAAAGATAATAGCACATTAATCGTTTAATGTGTTTGTACAATGATTATGTGTTTAGTATGCTGATATTCAGTATTTTATCAACGTTAAAACCATTGCACAGCATAAAAAAATATTGTATATTTGTAATGTAATCAAAAGGGAAACGGATTCGTACTCTATGCCCTTTTTAATGTTTATTTTTTTAAATACAATTTTATTATGAAACCAAGTACTACAGGCGCAGCAGCCAAGAACTTAAATCCAGTATCTACATTTGCAAATACTGAAAGTCAAGAATCTAAAAAGTTAGTTATCCTTCCGTTTAAAGAAGAAAAGAAAGAAGAAGCTATTCCGGAAGAATCTGAACCTAAAACGCCAATTCAGCAGGAACAAAAAAGAGTTCTAACCATGGAAGAACTTACAGACAAAGCCGAACGTCTCCACTTACTAAGAACAAAATACCAGGAAGTAAAGGAAAAACGGAAACAATTAGAGAATTTTTCTATCTCGCACGATCAAAACAACGCCCAATTAACTTTAGTAGATGCAAAGGGGGCATCAATTACAACATCAAATCCAACAAGCATAGGGAAATTATTAATTGACTGGATGGCAGAGCTTAACAGTGCATTATCGAATGTGGAAATTGATATGCGTAAACAGTTAGAAGCTTAAAAAAAAATCCCTGCATTGTTCGTACCAATGCAGGGATAAAAACAGATGTTTTATTTTTTAAATACAGTACAAAGATGGGAAATATATTTGAATCTGCAGCGACAATTCAGCAAAAAAGAGAAATTTTAAAAAAGTTAAGTAAGCCATTGCAAGAGCTTTCAAAAATCGGAAAGATTGATAGTGTAAATGCTGGGCTTAAAACTATTTATAAATCTGAAGGCCATATTATTTTGAAGACTTTCAACCAGTGGAAGAAAGATGGTAAAAGCATTAAAAAAGGAGAGAAAGCACTTTGTTTATGGGGCTCTCCTAAATGTAAAGAGGATAAAAACGAACAGTGCGAGGATACGAACGTGGATAAACTAGACTTTTATCCTATTTGCTATGTTTTTTCTAACTTGCAGGTACAATGAAACAGGACGAATTAAAAAAGTTTTCTATTTATTTAGAGGAACTTTCGGTAAAGCATTCCAGACAGACAATATTTGACGACTTTTTAACGCTTGTAGTATGTTGTTTATCTCTAGGAAAGAAAGAAGATATCTATTTATCAACGATAAAAAAATACTCTAAAGGTGAAGCGGTAATTTTTGTGAAAGCTTTTTCTGCTTTGGTCATGGAAATGGATAATAAAGGGCAAGGAATGAAAGATATATTCGGCGCATATTTTGAAGAATTTCTTTCAAATGATAAGAACGGCCAATTTTTTACACCTGAGTGTATTTGTGATTTTATGGCGCAAATAACAATGGCAGGGAGTGAGACAGGAGAGGAAAAAGATAAACGCATATGCGACCCAACTTGTGGAAGTGGTCGCTTATTATTATCTTCTGCAAAGATAGACCGAAATAAGTATTTTGTTGGTGCGGATATTTCTTTAACTTGTTGTTATATGACGTTAATAAACATGTGTTTAAATTCTATGCGTGGAGAAGTTCTTTATATGGATAGCCTCCAAAATAAATTATGGAGAAAATGGTTTGTTATAGTTGATTCTATTAGTAAAGTTCCATTTATTTATGAAGTTGATTTAACGAAGAAAGAAGATACAGAACGTGAAGTTGAAATAGACGAGCCACTTGAAATAAAAGAGATTCCGACGCCTATAATCCCGAATATAGGATATGTAAAGTTTGGTTATAATTGTTAGAATGAGGGCTTTTTATGTAGCTTTAGGCGCATCTAGCGGGTAGTTAGGTGTGCCTTTTTTGCGCGCGCCGTAAAAATCGGGCGGGCGAGCTGTATTCCTTATGTACACTTTGTGAACAGAAATACAACAACGCCCGCCCGATTTTTACGGAAATAGGTAAGGCAAAGCCTTGAGTATTCGATAGCGTTCAACGCAGAGTCACACTCTTTCGATTCGTTTCTCTACTCTGCAGAAAGTGACGAATGTATGGAAGCCCACTTCCTAATATAATATTGAATTTCCGAACCCTGCTGGAACCCCTTGGACAATTCAATATTATATTAGAAAAAGGGCAATAATTGCATAAGGCATTCGCCTAATTAATGCATTTGATGAATATATCTTTTGTCTATGGTATATTATTTGTTAAATTGCACGGAAATTTAAAAACAAATAAATATGAATAGAATTTTAGTAATATTCTGTCTATTAGCTTTCTCATTGGGAACATTTTCTCAAGAAGAAAAGCCAATTGAATTTGATGCTGTAATACAGCAAGAAGGAAAGCAAGTGAAAGAACTTTATCCTATTATTAAAGCATGGGTAGCAACGAGTTTTATAAACTCTCAAAAGGTAATACAGATGGATGATCCTGTAAATGGAGTTATTATATGTAAAGGAGTAATTAATTACCGTGCACCTGGTGGGTTTACTTATCGTTATATTGATGGTTACATTGATTTTACATTGAAAATTCAAATCAGAGATGGAAGATATAAAGTAACATTGAATAATTTCAACCATAAATCGAGTGATTCAAGATTTGGGAATGTATGGAGTTTTGGGATGATAACTAATAGAGAAAAATTCAAAGAAACAGGATTGCAGGATAAAAGGTATGTTAAAACATGGCCAGATCTAAAAGAAACATGCAAAGTGTTTTCAGAAAAAACGATTACAGATATAAAAGCTGTGACTTCCGAAGATAATCCTATTTTAGATAAAAAGGAAGCTTGGTAAGGTATCCTGATTTATTTATATAATATTTCTTTTGAATAATTTTGCTGTTCCAAATATTATTTCAATATTTGCACCAGCTAAAACATTACAAGTAAATTGTACCGATGAGTAACGGATAATGCTCAACACGGATTGGGCTTTTTTTATGCCTAAATCAGACCATCTTCGTGAAGTCACGAAAATGATATACGAAATAAAAAAGTAGACGTTTCTTATCAAGAAATGGCGGCTGTCTTTCCCAACAATTTTGTTCTTCGGTGCAAACTTGTGATGTTTTAGCGAACGGGAAATGGCAGCCGTTCTTTTTTTTCTGCCATAATGCTAAAACATCACAAGTTATGAAAAAACAAGTAATCAGCATCGAATCGATGCGCCCATCCTTTGCACAAGGATTGAATAGTTTAGTATCCGCTAAACTAGTAGTTTACTCTCAGTTTTTATCTTCTATCCTGGAACAGGAGATATCAGTTAAAAACTCTCTTCGCATAACAAATGCAATCCTCTCTTTTTCTGTAATGCTTATTGCAGCTTCCTTCTCTGTTATTCTCACTATCATTTGTCTGGTATGGCTATGTACAGCGTTACTTTCTTGCAAGAAAGGAGGACTTAAATAATGAATAAAAAAGTAACTTACAGCATTATGAATGCGAGTCTTGAAGAAACGCTTTATGTTATTTCTGAGATGGAGAATATCACCGGTATGGAACCGGAAGATATCTTACTAGAGAATGGTAAAAAGGTTAGGTATAATAAATCTGACTTTAAAAAACTTAGCAAAGGAGGCATTTCTGAAGAGGAATATATAACTCGTAATCTTATTGTAAGCACTCTTGAGTAGTGCTTACAAGTCCTTTTTTAGAATAATATTTTTCTGTTATTTTGTTGTGTAAATAAATATAATACAAGATGGATTCAACAAGTCAACAAAAAGTAATTAGAGCCGGATTTATGATTATCCGGACTGATGATTTTCCTAACATTCGCATTAAGTATAAAGGTGCTACCCTTCAGTCCTGGACAACTCTTGAAAAGTTTGAAACAAAATCAGCAAGAGATAAAAGATTTCAGGAGTTATTAAAAGGGCCAATGGTAATTGCAGACTAATTAAATTTTAACCAGAAAAGAAAAGAACGGAATGGCAAACGAAATTAATGATATAGTCGTAATTGATAGATTTGATTATGACGAACTGGTATCTAGAGCAAATGCTACTAATGAAAAAATAGAAAAAGAAGTTGAAGAAACTTTATTGAAAAGAACTATAGTTCCTGTGAAGATAGAATTCTATGAATACAGAAACAATAAGAACTTTTTAGCGCCAATTTCTTTTTCAAGAGGTTTTAATGCAAGTGAGATAGATAATAATTTAGATGAGTTAGAACCTAAAATAAGAGCATGGATGGATGAAAATTTATCTATTTACGATAAAAAATTACGTGATCAAGGCATCACTGAAAGAAATTGTATAGGATTCCGCAAGCGAGTTGCTAACTTGGAGCATAGAGCCAGAGTAAACAAAATAAAATACATATATCTATTTTGTTATGCTGCCATAATGACTATTACAGTCTGTTTATTTTTAATCCAAAAATAACTAAAACTGAATCACATTTTTTAAATTTAAATAAATAATCATTATGGAAAAGAAGACTTTTTTTACTGAGGATTTTTATAATAGCCCTCAATTAACACTTGATATTTTAAATGAATTAGTAAGCAAAAACCAAGTAGCAGATCGGGATATGTATTCAAGTGGTGAATTCTTATATATGGAAGTTTACGAAAATGAAGAAACAAAGAATATTCTTTCTGCTGTAATTTCAGATTTGGAAGCATATAAAGCTTACAATAACGAAAATTATGTTTCGGATGCAACAACTCAAATAGGATTGTGCGCACTGCAGGATGAGCATAATATGTTTTTTAGATTTTTTGAAGGCGATAAGGAAATAAAATGGGATGCTAAAATTGAAAACTTTGTTTTCTCTGAAGATATGCCACCTAGGTTTAATTAAATCAGAACTAACCAAACTGAAACATTATGAAAATAAGAGTGCAGTCTAACTATGATAGGAAAACAGATGAAGATATTTTTGGCATAGGCATTATGCTAGATGGTGGAAGAACTTATTGCAAATATCCATTAGGACATCAGAGCTATAAAACTTATAGTGAGGCTGAAAATGCTAAAAATGAAGTTTTACAAATACTTCGCAACGGTGGTTCTATATCATATGGAATCAATGGTAGCACAGGAATTAATAAGAGTGAATATGTTAAAATTGAGAATTCAAAAATAAACAGAAATGAAAAAAAATAAGAAAATTTTCAAGAAGCATTTAAATAATGCTATAAATAAGATTTTCGCCTTAGATGAATGGGCTAAAAAAGGCCTCCTTTCTGTTGATATTGATGTGCCAAATATCACTATCAATTATCTGATATGGCATACATTTTCAAATAAAGGACTAATAAAATTAATGAGAGCATTAACTTTTTACCTGGACATGAAACGCTCTGAAAAAGAACTTCCTCCATTTGAAAGGGATGTACTGATTAAAGTTGATTATGGCCAAGAAGTTAATCAATACCATAAAATTGGAGTTGTTGATATGGTATTATTCTGTAAAACAGAAGGATTCAAAGAAGTTTAGTAGTTTTTATGTATAGAAAAGCCCCGGTTAATTCGTTAGCCGGGGCTTTTTTGTGTCCTTTTTTGAGGTCTTTTTTGGGTGTATTTTTGCTTAAAATACATAGATATAAAGATGGTAAGTAATGAGAGTGATGAATTAAAGCTACTGTTCATACAGGAGGAGCTTTCACAGCATGGCGAATGGCTGGTGGATGTGCTTTCTGAAGCTATTGAAAAACGCGGGCTTATGCGCACGGAGAACTTGCTTGAGAGCGTAGACTATAAAACATTCACAGAAGGGCAGAATCCAGGGCTAAGAGTTAGCTTCTTTAGCTATGGTCGTGCTTTTGAAATTGCCGGCAGAAAAAAAATAAACCGTCATTCCGTTGATACCAACAAAATGATATGGAAACAAAAAAAGAACAGAAATGTAATGAAGAAAAATACTCAATGGTATGCAAGGAATATGTACGGAGGGCTTAACAGGCTAATATCAAGAGTGATGTACGGACTTTCTGATGTGGAAATAGCTAGATTAAAGGGTATTCTTGAGAACAGAGCAACTGGAGGAGCTTATGATCTTCCACTATTCAGAGGGCATTTAAGTTAAAAACATAAATCTATTAAATTAAAATATGGCAAAGATTAATAAAAAGATTGGCGGTACCAGTTTTGTGGAGACTGGTTCTGGAACATTCGCTCTTAATATGAGTACGGAATACCCTATGAGTTCTTTCTTTAATGGTTCATCGGCAAATTGGGATGGTGATCCTGTAAATATTGCTGGAGTAAAGGTTGTTCCATGGGGGCGTGATAATAACATGCCTACTGCCATCAGAAATATATTGGAAAAAAACAACCTTGGACCGGGCATCTTAGAAAGAAAAGCCGGGCTTTTATATGGCCAAGGCCCAATGTTATATAAAATTAAAGTTGAGAATAACGAGTGCACGCAAGAATGGGTTCAGGACAATGAAATTCAAGATTGGCTGGACTCCTGGGATTACAAAAAGTATATCCGTGATGTACTTGTAGAATACACTCACATGAAAGGCCACTTTACAAAGTATTATTCTGGTAAATTTGTCCGCATAGGGAAACCATGGGTAAGTAAATTGGAATGTCTTAATTCTGCCGAATGCTTACTTATATGGCCTCCGAATGATAGCCGTAGATTAGAAGACGTTACCAATATCCTTAATGGTAACTTTGATTCTTTTTATTCTAGAAACCTAAAGGTCTATCCGGTTTTTGATAAATGGAATCCAGTTTCAACAGAGACTGCTATAAAATATCATTGCATGAGAAGTTTTGGCCGAAACATGTATGCGATATCTTCATTCTATGGTTCGGTACCATGGTTGGAAAACGCGAATACTCTTCCGGAAATAATCCGGTACCTGAATGAAAATATGATTGCAGCTGCTTACATTGTGCATCAACCTGATGAATATTGGGTGCGTAAGCGTGAACTCATAATGGCTATGCATCAGGAATGGGATGATTCAAAGATAGAGGCCGAAATGGAAATTCAGAGAGACAAAATAACAGAGACTATTGCTAATGTTATGGCTGGAAGGAAGAATGCCGGCAAGTTCTTCACATGCGTAGATTTTATTGATCCTGACGGAAACAAACAGGAATGGAAGATAGAACCTATTGAGATGAATGTAGATAAATATATCACGGCACAAGCAAAGATATCACGTATTGCAGATAGTTCTACGACTAGCGGATTCGGTCTTAACCCTGCTTTATCTAATATTATTATTGATGGTAAAGGAGATAGCGGTTCACAAATGCTGTATGCTTTGAAAATATTTTATGGAGCCGATACTCAGATTCCGGAAGAGATATCCCTTGAAGCTATTAATGATGCAATTCGTATTAATTTCCCGAAAAAGAAGGGAATATTCCTTGGAATGTACCGAAAGGTGATTAATAAAGAAGATAATGTAACAGCCTCCGACAGAGCAACTAACCAAGCATAACAATTACATGAAAAATAAAGAACTTGAATTCCCTGACTGTTGGGAGGAATTATTTCCTGCAGAGTGGATGTATCTATTGAAGCTACGGAAGAAGTTAATAAGTAAGAAAGGTATTGCACTTGCCGATATTAAAATGGAATGGTGCCGCTTTGTGCTTTCAAATCGTGGAATGCGCGCTCATGGAAAGAGCGACTATTATCTTTTGATTTATGATTTAGCACAAACACTGGATTGGATGTGGAGAGCAAATGAAGAAGATGAAAGCGTGGAGGTGATATATAGCAGTACCAAGAATCTTCTTCCGGAGTGGAAAAACTTACGCGGACCATTAAGCCATGGCAGTGATATGACGTTCGGTGAGTTTCGCAATGCAGTAACAATGATGAATGGGTATAATGAGAGCCATGAACCTGAAATGTTGCAGGCTTTAGTTGGGATTTTATATAGAAGACCAGGAAAGAAAATTGGTAAAGCTGATTTTGATGGCAAGTATCGTGAAGATTTTCTCCAGGAACGAATTAATTTTTATGCCTCAAGAGTGAAATGTATACCAGAACATATCCAGTGGGGCATCTATGCATGGTTTGCAAACTTCTGCGAATATCTTCTTACCGGAAGTTTCATTATTGATGGAGCTGCAATTTGCTTTTCTCCTATTTTTGAACGGCAAAAGAAAGAAGATGGAGAAGTTATAACTTCATCACAGAACATAGGGCTCAACAGTATTCTCTTTTCTGTTGCCGAGACAGGAATATTTGGAGATGCCGAAGATACTGACAATACACTTTTACTGAAAGTGATGCTAAAAATGCTGGATGATAAACAACGAGCAGATGCAATGCTCACAAAAAAATAGAATGCTATGATTTTTAATAAGAGCAATAACGGATCACAAGAACTCCGGGAAGTTACCGGCAATTATTTTGCCAATAACAAGTTCGAAAAAGTAACCGGTGAAATAGCCGCTGCTACAGATGAGCTGGTGAATATAATCAGCCAGGAAGTTTATAGTGAGATTGAGGGTTATTATACCAGCAATTCAGAAGACTCTGCAAAAAAAGAGTTGGTAAGGAAAGTACAACGTCCAATAGCTATTTTTGGTACGCTTAGGATGTATCAGAAAAACGACGTCAGCCATGAAGATAGCGGCCGTAAGATTAAGATTTCAGCTGACAATGAAAAATTACCCTGGGAGTGGCAGCTCGACAGAGACGATGCGCAACATCTGGAAGATTATTACAAAGCTGTAGACGTTCTCATCCGTGCGCTGAATGTATCCTCTATAGAAGCATGGAAGAATAGTCGTAGTTACAAGATGTCTCAACTGTTGCTTATTAAAAGTGGAGAAGATTTTGACTCTTATTTCCCTATCGAGAAGAGTGAGCGCACATATATGTTGCTTGTTCCATTCATCAAAGAGGCTCAGATACAATATGTAAAGAAAGCCTATGGACCACTAAACTGGGAAGAATTGCTTCAGGAAAAAGTAGAGGCTGAAACGGAAAAACATTTTGCTGCATGCAAGGCAACCGCTTTATTGGCAATGAGCCTTGCGATGAGAAGGCTTCAGGTTAAAGTTATTCCTGCAGGAGTGATACGTACGTACGTGGCCGAAAGCGGTGCTATGAATAGCGAGCCTGCAAGTTATGAAGATATTAAATTGCTGTCTCAATGGATGAATGACGATGCAATGACGTGGCTTGATGAGATGAAGAAGGAGCGCGATGGAGGAGTGGTTACCTATCAGATTTTGCCAAATAATGATCCAGCTAATAAATTCTGCAGATTATGAACATTATTCAGCGGCCAGATGCGCAGGAATTTTGCGCAACAATGAAGGATTATATTATTGATACGGATAGTACAATAACATTTTCCGTGAAATATGGAGGTAAAACTATTCTTGAGGAAGAGTATACGCCTGATTATAATTTTAAAGTTGAAGTGCGTAAATTAGGCCAATTTTGCGCTAAGGCATTATGGGGTATATGGTGTGACACTGGCACATGCAATCAGTCTCCGGCAGCGGGCCTTTTTACATTTTTGATTAATGGTGTACAGGATGCACAAAGCTATGTGATGTTCAGCCGGCTAATGACAAAAAAAAAAGCTGCAGCACCGGGATGGCTGAGTGAAGTGCGGGATAAAATGGTTAGGGAAAACGGGAAAGAATATATCAGTGGGGTATTCCAGAACGGAGAAAAAGCGATTATCACCATCCGCACCGATGATGGTATAGTAATGACACACGATGCGCTGTATACTCACACAAGCGATAAGGCCATTGTCACGCTTGATGTTTCCCCCGATGTAATCTTTGCTTTGTTTCCTACATTATTGGCTAGTGACATAGTAAGTTATGAGATCATTAAAGGGAGTGATCTGATGAAATGCTTTATAGACCACACGCAATACCTTGAAACGTTTATCTTTCGCTATAAAAATGTATATGACATGCCCGAAACGCTCACAACAGTTGGAACGTTAAGCATTAAAGGTTCAAACGAAAGCGATACGGCCGAAATGTATGCTGTAGAAAGAAAATTCAGCATAAAAGTCACAGATGAATATACCGCCAATAGTGGGGTTATATTCTTGCCATCAGATTATAAATTATGGCATAACATGATGAATGCTCAGGAAGTTCAGATATTAATTGATGGTTCCTGGTATTCAATTATAATTTCAAAACATACTTATGAACGTGACTTCCGGAAGAGCTCACTAAAGGCTGTTGATTTCAGTTTTAAGATGGCTGATCCGGAACAAAATAATTTGATTGAGATATGATAGGAATTCAGAGATTCAGAGAAATCTTAGTAGAGATTTCATCACAGGCTAATGCCGAGCTTGAGGATAAGATTGATAAGTGTGTTCTTGCTGTAAAAGAAGACCATCTTCAAAAAAAAATAACGGACATGCCAGGAGTTGTTCTTTGTGCAAATTTCCCTGATGCTGAAATGCAGCGCGAACATGCAGATAAGTATTCAGAAGACAATATAATACTTCTGATGCTTCTGGAAAAAGTAAATGCAGGAGAGCAGACAGAAGAACAGGAGCTGCAGCATTATGCAAAAATGCAGACCATAATCCAAAAAATAAAAGAGATCATTGGCCAAAGATATTTTAATTGTGACGAATTAAGAACTGGCCATAAGATACGCACAGAGTGGGAGTATAATGTATATGGAGGCTTTAACGGATTGAGCATTGCACTAACTTTGGAGGATTATGACTGAACTGTATATTGACGGAATAAGAGTTGTACTTCCAGATAACATGAGCGACGAGGTGAAACGAGAAAACTCCTTTTTTACAAAAAATGGAGAATACACATACGATATCACTTTAAATCTTAGTAATAAGATTAATGCTGAATTGTACAAGCACCTTAATCGACTCAATTCTGTTTTCGAAGTAGAAACAAAACGTAACGCCATATTAATAGCGGATAACCGGGTATATTGTAACGGTACCGAAATAGTAACAGCATGGACTGATGAAACGGTTAGCATTCAGATTGCCAGCGGTAATTCTGAGTTGAACTACTTTATCGGGAGTGATTTAAAAATTTCTTTTTTAAAATTATGTTCTGATTCTCCAATAAGCACTACCCCGAATAAAGATATGATCACAAAATTATATCCTGATATCGATGCGTGTTTATCTCCAATACTCAATCGAACAACCGGGGCAATGGTCAATGAATGGATTCTTAATAAAAACACCACTTCGGGCGTTTACGATTTAAGAAATAGCCCTGGTTTCAGTGACTATGATTATATTTCACAGCCTTTTTTATGCGCATTTATTAAGAAGTTGCTTACTGCAATTGGCTACACACTAACGGTGAATGATCTGGATAAGACGGTGTGGAAAGATTTATTTATTTGCCATTTGAATGAAACAAGGGAATGGGGAGAAATGTTGCCGGGATGGACAGTTAAAGATTTCCTTGAGCAAGTGGAAAGTTTATTCAATGCTAGTTTTATTATAGATAGTAGAAAAAAAACCGCAAAACTAATTCTGAATAACAGTTTCTACATCAATACTGAGATGAAACATGTGCAGATGGTTATAGATGAGTATGAGGCAGAAGTAGAGGAAGGAGATCAATCTCAACTTCACCAGAATTCAAATATTAAATATTCTCTTCCGGACAATAGCTACTACAGGCATAGATGTTTGCCTTCTACTATTTCAAAAAATGCAAAAAGAGTAACGATTCCAAAAGCTTATGCAGATATAGCCGGAGGCCTTAATTATCTTTATTTCTGGTTTTGTGACGCCGCTAATCAGGATAAGAATACAATCTATAACGACGAATCTACGGGAAAGGAATATATTTTTGAGCAAGTGATTGAAGGTATTTTGCCAAACCCTATTTATCATTCAGTGAATGAATTTGCATCAATAGAACGTGATAATGCCAGTTCTGATATTGAGCTTGAGATAATTCCGGTAGAGCTAAGTATGTGGCAGTGGCATATGTACGAAAACAACGCAAGGGTAGAAGGTACATATACGCCATGGTGGGTACCTACTATTGATAAAGAAGGAACTACTACTGAGGAAACAGTAACGTCCGAAAGCGACCTTGATACACAGATAACCAATGGTGTATCTGATGCAACAGAAACGAAAGGCAAAATATTCCTTGCATTTCACCGGGGGCTTAACAATTCGGGTCCTACATGGGTTCCGAATAATTCATTCCCGATGGCTTTTACTGATGATATTATTCCGGATGAATTTGGAGCGCCAAAAACAACAAATGCCGAAGGAGCCACATTGCGCATCACTAATTTCGAGAAGGCATTGTATAGCGGTGTATATGAAATTGATGAAACCAAACGGATAACAATTACAAGCTACGACCCTAATGTTTATGACACAAGAGGAATCTTTGAAATTCGTAATAAAAGATATGTTTGCCGGGAAATGGATTATACCTTAACATCAAAAGGGAGAAAGGAAGCATGGAAAGGAATCTTTCATCCTATCAAAATAAGCGATATAGATTCTTATCAACGATGGATATTGGCGGACGGAAAGTGGCGCAATGGAGGCGCATGGCTGGATAATGGAAGATGGTTAGACTAAGCAAAACCCCGACAAGATAAAACTTGCCGGGGTTTTTTGTGTCCTTTTTGCAGGCATGGTAAGGAGCTATTTTTGTCTATTATTAATTAGTTGGGAAACTATGAGTTTAAAAATTGATAGAGTTCAGCTGGAGATAGTGATTCAGCAGGACACAGCAAGACAAAAAATGATTCAGCTTGAAGACAAAATGCGTGATACACGTAAGGAGTTGAAAAAGCTAAAGGAAGGAACGGAAGAGTATGCGGCAAAAGCTGCAGAGTTGAAGGGACTTCAGAAAGAGTACGACAGTCTTTTCGAAAAAATAGGGATTGGTTCTCTTAGCCTGAAAGAACTTGGGAATAGACAGAAAGAGCTGAATGCCATTATTAAAAATCTACCAGGAGATAGTTCCGAATACAAGCAATATAGCAATCAATTAAAGGAAGTCAATGCCAGGATAAAAGAACTGAAAGGAAATGCCAACGAGGCCAAATTCTCAATAGGTAAATTGGCGGACGGATTCAATAAGTATGCCGCCATGGGCGCAGGTATTATTGCTTCATTGACTGGGGTTGCTCTTACTGCAAGAAAATGCGTTGATGAATTTGCAGCGATGGGAGAGGCTGAGAGCCAGATGCGAAAATATACTGGATTAACGACTCAAGAGGTGAAGGAACTGAACGAGGAGTTTAAAAAGATGGACACACGAACATCTAGGGAACAACTCAACGAAATTTCTGGAGAAGCAGGTAAAATAGGGGTAACTGGTAAGAAAAATATTCTTGAGTTCGTTGATGCTGCTAATATGATAAAGGTTTCTCTTGGTGAAGACCTTGGGAAAGATGCAGTTCTAAATATAGGTAAGCTGGCTCAGATGTTTGGTGAAGACAAAAAGATGGGGCTAAGAGGTGCTATGCTAGCAACCGGTAGCGCCATTAATGCCGTTGCACAAAGCTCAAGTGCCGCGGAAGAATATCTTGTTGGATTTACTGCAAGAGTTGCAGGAGCAGCAAATCAGGCTAAAGTATCACAAACAAGTCTGCTAGGATATGCTTCTGTTCTAGACCAAAATATGCAGCAGCAGGAAATGGCAGGAACTGCATTCCAGACTTTAATGCTTAAAATGTATCAGAACCCGGCTAAGTTTGCTAAAATGGCTGGAGAAAGCGTATCCGAGTTTACAAATCTAATTAAAACAGATGCTAATGAAGCGATCCTTCGGTTTCTAGAAGTACTGAACAATAAAGGTGGACTTGACAAGCTCGCTCCCATGTTTAAAGATATGGGGCTTGAAGGTGTAAGAGCAAGCGGGGTAATAAGTACCATGGCAGGGAAAGTTGACGATATACGTGCAGCACAAAATCTTGCAAACAAAAGCTATAGAGAAGGAACGAGTATAATCCAGGAATATAATATTCAAAATAATACTGTTCAAGGAGAAATTGATAAGAGAAAAAAACAATTTCAAGAGATTAGGATTGAACTAGGAGAAAAATTACTCCCTGCAATGAAGTACATGATCAGTGGAGGAAGCATGACTATTAAAATGCTTAGTTCAATGGTATCCATATTTCTGCAATACAGAAATACAATTACAGTTCTTACGATTGCCATTATTGCATATACTGCTATTACAAAAGGAGCCATACTCATGAATAAGCTTCAGGTATTATGGACTGACAAGGTCGTTGTGGCATTGAGAACAATGTATTCAACAATGATGGCTAATCCTTATCTTGCAACAATAACTTCTATCGCTCTTTTAATCTCTGTATTTAAAGATTATAATAGAGAATTAACAGAAGCTGAAGCCATCCAAAAAAGGACAAATGAAATAAAAAATGAGGCAGCTAAAAACATTGCTGTTGAGTCGAAAGAACTAGAACAGTATCTTTCAATATCTAGAGATGAAACACTGTCTAAAGGAGAGAGAGAGGCGGCAATTCGAAAATTGAATGAAATATCTCCAAAATATTTCGGTAATCTTACGCTTGAAAAGATAGGTACCAAAGAAGCTGATGCTGCCGTTAGAGATTATACACAGAGCATTTATGCTTTGGCGGAAGCAGAAGCTATACGGGCAAAACTGAAACAAGTCACAGAAGAAAAAATTTCAGTAATGGGCGATATGAATAAGAATCCTGGATTCTTGGATAATCTCCTTAGTGGGAATTTTAATGAAATATTTCAAGGTTCAAAAGCCGGGCTTGCCACCATGGTGAATCAAGCATCAACATTACTGAAAGGCACAACAGACAACTGGGCAGATGAAACAATAGATAGCTGGGCTAACAGGTATGTATTGAAATTAAAAAATCTGGCAAAAGAAGAGAACCAGCTTACTGATATGCTCCAGGACAACATTAAGAAAAGTCTATCCAGGAACACAACTAAAGATAATGCAAACGCAGGTAATGGAGGTTCTGTAAATGGCAGCGATAGTAAAGACAAGCAGCCATGGAATACAGAAATACAAGCAGCTGAGAATGCATATAATGAGCAGCTTCTTTTATTAAAAAAATCCTCTGATAAGCGTGGGCAAACTGAATCAGAGTACCAAATGGATGCTCTCCAAAAAGAAACTGATTTTCAGTTAAAGAAATTATCCATCATTAATAAATACCAGGGCAAAGTTACAGATAAAAAAGCAAAATCAGAACTTGGCAAACTCGAGAGTGATACTAATTCTGCTATATACGATTCTCTTAAAAAATCGGAAGATAACAGACTTACTCTATTGAAAGAATATAGAGATAAACGTCTTGAAAAAGTAAAAAGCGGAGAAGAAGGCATAAAATTAGAACTTTCAAAGCAATATGAGAAAGGCGAACTTAAAGAGAAAGATTATAAAAATCGTATTGCAGCACTGGAAGTTGCTACTTCATCTGAAAGACTTGCTATTTTAAAGGACTATCAAGAAGACGTATCTGGTCTTGAATTCAAAAATGGAGAGAAGAAAGCAGCCGTAGTAAAAGAATCAGGCGCTGCTGTTATATCAGCAGAAAAAGAAATCAACGAGAAACGTGCTGAAATTGCTAATAGTAGTTCAGACCTAATAGAGAAGTTTGGAGAAGAATATCGAAAGCTTAACTACAAGGCTTCAATGGATGAGACTCTTAGTTCCTTAGAGATATTCTACCAAATGCAATTAGAACTCGCAGAAAAGAATGGAATTGATGCAACTAATCTTACTAAGATATACGAAGAAGCAAAGAAGAATATTACTGATGACTATGCAAAAGACCGGAAGGAAGTCATTAAAAAGTATGGCCTTGAATCAGCAGAAGAGAATAAGAATTTAAAGTTGAAAGCTCTGGAAGAAGAGCATGCTCAAGGCTTGCTAAGAGAAAAGGAATATGAGGTAGCTAAAAATAAGATATTCAACGATTATCTAAAGGATAAGATTCAAGCGAATAAGGTCTATTTTGATGCATTTAACGAAGTTCTTAGTAATGTGTCGAGTGCTGTACAAGGATTTCAGGATGCTGAAGTATCAAAAACAGAAAATGCTTATGATAAAAAAATTAAAGCAGCTAAGAAAGCCGGCAAGGATACGACTAAACTAGAGGAAGAAAAGGAAGAGTCTGTAGCAGCCGTCAAAAAGAAGTATGCAGAAATGCAGTTTGCTATTAATGTGCTGCAAACTATTTCTACAACTGCATTATCAGCTATGCTTGCATATTCGTCACTGGCATGGATACCAGGTGTTGGTCCTATACTTGGAGCCGCTGCAGCAGGAGCAGCGATTGCAGCAGGAGCTGCACAGATTGCAGTTGCTAAACAACAACGTGATGAAGCAAAAGGATTAAAGGCTGGTGGATATTCCGATGATTATGTAGATGGGTATACTAAATCAGGAAATCCGGATGACGTTGCTGGGGCAATCCCGGTGCATAAGAGTGAATTTGTAGCTAACCACAATGCTGTAGCTAATCCTCATGTACGGCAATTCCTTGATATTTTTGACGTTGCTCAGAAAAACGGAAGTATTCGGATGATAAATACAACGCAAATTCTTGAGCAGATACGAACTAAGACAGGAAAGTACAGCGGTGGATATACTTCATTGGATGATTCTAATTCCGGTACCGGGATATCTATAAACAATCCAGGGAATAATAATCTATCTCTAGAAAGAGTAATAAAACTTATGTCTGAAAGTGTAGAGTTACTTAAAGTTATAAGTGTTAAGGATTTAAAAGTTAACGCTAAGGATGTAAGAGATGAAATAAAAAGAATTGAAAAATTAGAGCAGAATGTCAACAGATGATGTCCTTTTTTTGGCACACTATCTGGTATACTTTTGTCATACTGTTTTTTTGTTGGTTGATTGAACATACCTGGGGGGGGAGCTGTTGTGAAACACCTTACCCCCATTACTAAAAAAAAGCTTATGAATTGGGATAATATTAGTTCTATAGTGGCAATCGTTTTTGGTGGTACCAGTGTCTGGCAATTTCTATTCTACAGAAATGAGAAAAGGAAAAAGGAAGCAGAGGCCGCAGCTCTTGAGTTAGAAAATCAAGGTAAGGAACAATCGTTACGACAAAATGAGTCAGAGTTCTCTACCGAACAAATGAAGAAGGTAACCGATGAACTGAATAGATTACAGACTGATTATATAGGTCTATTCTCTACCATCCAGAGTCATCTAAGAACGATAGGAGACTTACAGACAGCCGTCGCTGAGTTGAAAGTAGAGAATACATATTTGAGGAGTATACGTTGTTACAAAACGATATGCGAGTCACGAGTAAGACATAAAAGAAAGGAGGAAGATAATGATTACAACAAAACAATTAAAAATGATAGTTCCATTTGCGTCGATAGGGACAATCAACAAAATAATTAATCCTCTTAATGAGGTTATGCAACAATTCTGCATTAACACGACATTGCGGGCTGCGCATTTTATCGCGCAGATTGCACATGAAACCGGATCGTTTGTATACGTTAAAGAAATAGCAAGTGGGGCTGCTTATGATACCGGGAGACTGGCAGCTAAGTTAGGTAATACACCGGCTGCTGATGGCGATGGCCAGAAATATAAAGGTAGAGGGTATATACAACTAACCGGGAAAAGCAACTATGAGATGTTTGACAAATTCACAGGAGGAAAATATGATCTTCTTAATCATCCAGAACGCGTGGAAGAGCCTGCACTTGCAATGCTAGTAGCTGGATGGTATTGGAATAAGAAAAGCCTCAATACCCTAGCTGACAAGGACGATATAGATGGCATTACACATACAATTAATGGTGGAGTAAATGGCCTGAATGAGAGAAAAGCTTTTTTATTACGTGCAAAAAAAGTCCTATTATGAAAGGTATTATTGTATTAATAATCATTAGTATGCTCTGCTTTGGATGTAAAACAAGCTGCAAGATCGAAAGCAAAAGCACATTAAAGATAGATAGCATTGGTCATAATTTAATGCTACAAGAAAAACAAAGTGACTCTATTGGTAAGATCGTTTTAACGAACAATACGCTTTATGAATGGGTCCACGAGGAGTATGCTCCTATATCTGATAAAGCAGGTAATGTTATAGGAACAGCATTAAAATCTCGTAGCTCTGGTAGATTAAAATCAGATAATAAGAAAGAGCAGTTCTCTAAAAGTAGCTCTTCCGATAAAAAGAAACAAGACAGTGCTGCTGCCATTAAAAAAAATACTGCAAATCAATCAAGTAAAGAGAATAAGACTCAGACAGAAATAATGCCATCAATAATATGGGCTGCAGTTATATTAGCCGCATTGTTTTTTATCGTCCTATATATAAAGAAAAAACATCCTTTAATTTTCTCATTTTTTAAACAGTTTTTTTAGGTATTAGTAATTACATGATGACAAAGCCTCGCGGTCTGTGAAGATAGCGAGGCTTTTTTTATGTCCTTTTTTGAGGTCTTTTTTGAATGTATTTTTGCGATATGGATATATATGAAGCAATACGACAGATGAAAGCTAAGAGCGAATATGGAGAAACATTCGCCCTTGCATTTATGAGCTATAGTTATGATCGTAATAAGTCTGAAGGCATTGTTAAAATAGAGCATGCTAAGTTGCGTCAGCAGAGCCATAAAGAAGACAATCGTTTTGCTGATTATATGCTGAATCTTATTGATATGGATACACTTGAATATCGCAGCTGTTGGCAATTATTGCTTCTTGAATTTGATGGAAATGAATTAGAATTGAATTAACATACTCGGACAATGAATATTAATTTTGAAAATATTATCCCATGGAATGGAGCGAATGACTCCGGGTATGACGTTCGTTTAAAATGGCAGCGCAACTTTGAAAAGATTGGCCTCAATTTTAAGGAGCTAACAGACGACCAAACAGCTATATTTGAACTTATAACTGAAATAGAATCGCTTATCAATAATAAGCTTTCAAAAACAAGTCCTGATATAGCTCAATTCCTTATTAATTTTTTATCTGGTGCCACATTTGGCAACTTCACAGATTCAATGACAACTGGCTCAGGAGCCGGCATATTCCCAGATGGAAGAATTCAGGCGCAAAGTATTGAAATTCGTGGTGCCGCAAAGTTCCTTGAATTAATATGCAATCGCCTTACCGCAATGGAAGGTGACTTTTCCTTCTCTGAAAGCGGAACCATTGATTCTATTAAATATCTTGGAGGTAGTGCTTATGAATTGACCATAAGAAAAAAATACGAAGAAGACTTCCTGGCATTTGCAAGTCACGATATCGTGTATGGCATCTACAAACAAACGGGCGGATTTTTCACTTCATATATGGAAGTTGTTAGCATAGATACTGTCAAGAATTCCATGATTGTGAATATTGGTGCAAATGCGGATGTTCCTGGTGGAATCAATTATCCACCATGCGCCGGTATGAATATCTCACGGCGTGGTAACTTCCTTGATACATCAAGACAATCAAGCTGGTATATATCAAGCTACGATGGACAGATCGTATTCTTAGAAGGAGTTAATTCTTATAAGGTTCAGAAAACAAATAGGGCTTTAGTAGTTGGACTTCCAACTGATCTTCCAATTCCTGACGGATTACCAATCAATCCGGAACAGCCTTATGTTTATGCTCGCGGGTTGATTGTTCAGGACCTTATAAGAATTAACTATCATGGGCAAATCGTTAAAACAATAGTAGATCGTGGGTTGTGGAACGCCGATCCAAAAGACGACGCAGGAAATGACTGGCCATATACTAACGGCGCGAATGAGCAGCACGATTGTTATTATAAGTCTTGCAAATGGCGCTGCATTACAGCTCAGGCCACTAAAGGTCTTCCACCAAAATGGAACAATAACGAATGGATTAACTTAAGCGGAGACCAGTCGGCTATAATGGCTATCTCTTCAAGTGCCGGTAAGCTATTCCGATTCGGTCAGGAGAATACAACTCTACAGTCAAAAGTATCTATTGGCACCGATGATATCACGGCGGATATTGTGGATGGTTACACCTGGTCAAGAATAAGTGGTATGATAGAAGAAGACACTGCATGGAATACATTGCATGCTTCTAACATAACGAATACATTAGACATAACGCCAGGCGATATGCCAAGCAACTACTTTGAAAGCAGAAAGGTTGCATTTAAATGCAGTTGCTACCTTAGAGACGGGGAAGATATTACTGACGAATTTACTATTAATAGATAAGTGAGATGAAAACGAATAATGCTTTTATAATGTATGATCCGCTGAGCGTAAGCTTCAGCATTCTTGAACTTGGAGGAACCCTCGACCAGAAGAAAGATAAGCTCACAGGTTTATTCTCTCCGGACCGAGCAACAACTTCTCTTATTCTTCGCCCTCAACTCAGGGTTAAAGACCCTGAAGGTATTCTTACTTCTAAAACTCAATCGGCGGACTTTACTTCTTCATTATTCAATCACCGATGGTTTGTGAACAATGAAAGAATACTTTCTATAACTCCTGGATATACTCTGGGAAATAACGGAGAGCTGGTAGTTGCGGTCAATGCTGAGCCAGATGTTCCGATTAAATTAAAATATTGCTGGAATTTCACCGATGCCAGGACACATAAAGTTTTCGGTGGAGAACAGGAATTGGCACTAGTGAGCGTTGCTGTCAGCGATTTGAATTTAAGCGTGAAGCTTGATGCTGCACTGGTTATTCCGATATCACCATTCAAGAATCTAACAACTCGTGTGATCAATGCAACTTTTAGAAATGGAGAAACCGATATCGCCGACTCAGATGCGCATTATGAATGGCAGGTGCAGGTACCATCAGGAGATAGCAAGGTATATCGTGCAATCACTTCAGATGATATATTCTATGTATCTGGGCAAGGAACTAAATCTTTAACAATAGACAGGCGATTCATTGATAAAGAGTTTATTATGCTTGAAGTTTACCACATAGCTGAACCAACTCGAAAAGAATATGCTAGGACCAAGCTATATCGTGATTATGGATTATGGGAAGATAAAATGAACTTCCTGACTGGTAGATACATTCGATATGAAACAAAATCAGTTGAGATTCTAACTACGATTGAGACGCCTAAAGGTAATATTGCCAGTCCATCTAAGTATTTCAACATCGAATACTTTTATAAAACAACAGCTGCAGGCGATGTTTTTAAAAGTATTGGATATGGAGAAACACTCTCCATGACAAGAAGAAAAATAGGATATGACCCCAATATTAAGCCTATATGGGGAATAGAGGTAAAACCTCTTAGTGCGCTGAGAGCTACCACTATAAATGGTAAGACAGTAACAATTAACGGAAAAGCTTTATGCATTCAAAAACCATTATGATATGATAACAAAACCTAATTATTATCTGGTACCGAAGAATGTTGCAGATGCAATAGGATTGTCTGAATATAGACAAGAATTCTCCGGGAAATACCTATTGTCTGATTTCGATATCAACAGTTATGGGAGAGACAAGGCAATAGCTCAAGGAGCTGAGATCATCAGTACTGAACAGGCTTCAGAATTAATGAATAGTATAAACAATTAAATTAGAATAAGATGGGACAATTATATGCAGTAGAATCACTTGAGAGTTACGTTGATGGAGACACGATAGTTCCTGATACCGGATACAGTTTTAATTCACCTGGTCAAGCAGCCGAACAATATTACAACCCAAGTACGCAAGCATGCTCACCGGACTGGAGCAATGCCGGCAATCAGTTTATTATATATCCTAGACCTTTCAGCTCTTTGGAGGCCAAACATGTTGCACCAGATTCAATCGGGATGCAATGGTATGCGAATTCAATTACTGATGCAGGTTCTATCCTTGATACGAACGGAGCTGTCAAGAGCAACTGGGCTGCGAAGGTGCAAAAAACGACCATCGAAGCAGATGGAGTAACATATCCAGCTTTAAAGATTATTGGGAACTTTGCTTCTGCATCCAGCCTGAACACAATGAATTTGTACTTTGTATCTACATATAATGGGATAACAATCACTTGTAAATTCCCTATATACATAAGAGAAAGTACAGGAGATTCATTCGATATCAACGTTACAGCGCTGAACGGAGACTTTGTTATAGATAATGATACGGATAAGATTGTAGCAACAGCCGGATTCTCAAATGCTGGGGTAGCCGTTAACCTTGATGCTGCAGCATGGAGCTGGAAGAAAGCTACCGATGCAGGATTAGTTAGCGTTGCAAATGTAGCCGGTGTTACTGAAATTAATGGGAATGTTTTAACGCTATACGACGGAGCAGTAGAAGGTCAGGAAGAATACTATGCATGCGCTACTTATAACGGTAAAGCATATATGAAAGGTTTTGTTGCCAGCGACACTCATGATCCTTATTATATTGACAAAGGCAAATCAAGCGCCGGGACTATCCTTAAAAAAACAGAGAATATGACCTATACTCCGAAAGTTCGTAAACGGTCTGATAATTCTGAAGTTACAGGATATTACTTCAAGTTCACAATGCGCACCAACGCTGGAGTAGTGGTTGACACTGATACGAATGTAGCTTCGCATACTGTAACAGGAGCTCTTGTTAGTTCAAGCAAAGGAGTTACCGTTCAAATTTCAGCTAATATAACGCAATTCTGATGATATCAACGACCGAAACATTAGAACCAGCTCCGGAAGATGGAGCAACTGGTCCACGTGGACAAAAAGCTTATCCGGCTGGTAAATATGACCCTAATATAGAATATAAGTGCACAAATAGAGTGGCACCTTATGTTTTAGATGGCGCTATTTACTATGTGATGGATAAGGAAGGAACGTCTAAAGGAGTAGACCCATCTGATGACTATGCGGCCAACGGTGAGAATGCCATTTGGATTCCTTTCGATATGTTCAAGTATGTTATTACTGAGATGTTATTCAGTGATTTTGGTAAACTTGCTTCTGCAATATTTTCCGGAGACTATATGCTTAGTCAATACGGTAAAACAGGTACTGGAGCAGCTAAAGAATCGGAAGGCGATTATAAATCTTTTGACCCTGATAATGTTGGTTCATCAAGCAGCTTCATACCTAACATCTTTATTGACTTTTTAACCGGCCTAATCAATTGCGCCAACTTGCATGCAACCGGTAACAGCTCGTTTGAAGGTATACTTAAAGCAGTATCCGGATCATTCAAAAACCTATCATGTGTAAATGATAACGGAGATATTGTAGGCGGAATAAATTTTGGCGCAGACGGTAAAATGTGGTTCAGTGGAGACATGTATCATCAAGGATATAATTCTCAAGAGAGCCGTGGATATCGCAATTATACATCTGATGTGTGGTGCCGTGGAAGCTTTGGATCACGTCAACGGAACATGATGGTAGTAATGGGCACTTACGCATATTACTATACTAAAGGACCTGATAGTGCTGGAACATATGTAGACCTGGCTGCTAAGACTGATTCGTCCGGAAGAACTTATTATGAAATTCCTCTCTATGGAACCGCGCTAGATTATGCAGGATTCGCGGTGGATTTACTAGTAATTAAAACGTCAGGGAGCTACCGATACAATATCATCGGGTCTATATCTAAGGAACTTATTCTTATTAATGCCAATGATGATAATAACAATGTTTGGATATATAAAAATGGAGCAGACTGGCAAATAGTTGGAGGTAAAGCGGGGCTATGGGTTAATATTTCAGGTTTTATGTATCCTGTACCTGCCTCTAATCTGCTAGGTTTAGGATGGTTCATGGTTAGTGAATTTGATAACGATTGGAATTAATAATTTATTAAATAAAATATATGGAAACAATTGAATTGAAACCAGGAGCTGCAGGAGCTCCAGCCGATCTATCAACATTTAATGCGGATGATAGACTATTATGTTTTAGCAATTCAGGCCAGACATTTGGATATGTTAAGGCCAGCCTATTGAAGAGTTATCGCTATGCGTGCCGAAGAAGAAATTTATCAAATGCTTCTTCTACATGGGAACCTTACGGCGATCTTGATTATTTGAAGAATCTTCCTTCATTGTTAAATCTAGGTTGTTATCTTCTTAACGGAGGAGTAGCAAGCAAACTGAGTTCGACAAACCACTATAATTTTGTCAATGGAGCTACTGCAGCTCTTGACGGAAGCATGGGCGACTATATGTGGGGTGGAAATGCACATTATGAAGCATATTGGATTGAAGGAAGTTATGAATATTTAGCAGCTTCGCTAAGCCCGATTCCTGGAAAATATAACTGGTATATTCCTCAGTTCATGACTTCGGCACTCGGAATAGGCGTTATGGATAGGACTAACAGCAAGCTGGTAAGCGTGATAAATAACAGCGTTCAGTATAGAGGAGGTAACAATGATGCAGCTAAAGATGCATTATACACAACTCAACTAGGAAGGGCCGCTACACAGATATCCGCTCTTGACTTTTCCACTTATTCAAAGAACAAGGGTGACGACCGGTTTAACGCTCACACTGAGAGAATGGCATTTATTATTGCTAACCTTTTCGTGCTGACTTATGGAACAAACAACGTTCAGGCAACATACAATGCTGCACTCGATGCGAATGGATTGAGACAAGGAGGATTTGGCCCTGGAGTTACAACTTATGGAAACTGGAGTGCAGATTTTGGAACATTTCCATTCCTTCCAACTTCCGTAGGAGTTGAACTAGCAGACAATTGCGGGCTATCTTCTTATGCTGTTATGAATGGAGCTACAACATTATATACCGCTTCGATACCATGTTTTTTTGGCCTGAAGAATTTCTACGGATATCTATCTCGTTGGACTACTGATGCCGTTGTGTCAAGTAATGGTACTATTGCTCAAATGTACATCAATAAATCAATAAGGACTAAACTTGCAAGTACGGTTGATTTAGCTAAACAAGTATTAGTTGGGAATTGGGCTACAGGTGAAGGTTATATTACTAGTATGCTCCGCAAGAACGGATGTTTATTACCACAAGCTTATGCCGGTTCAGAATCAACTTACTATAATGATTATGGCTACGGTAGCGCTTCTTCTGGCGTCCGTGTCGTTTATCGTGGTGGCCTTGCGAACAACCATGGCTATGCGGGCGTTTCGTGTGCGTATGCGTACAATGGGCCCTCTGGTGCCAATGCGTATGTCTCGTCCCCCCTCTGCTGGTTCGCAGATGAATGCAATCCGGAACCAATGTTGGCTGAATAATCGTGCAACCTGAGAGACCCCGGCGCGGATGCGCCGTCCGTCTTTCAAGTGATACATTAATAATAAATAAGATGAAAAAGATTATTGCGCTTTTTAGAGATATTCCAAGAAAATGGAAAGCAGAGACACCCAAAATTGCAAAATGCGTTAGAAATATAGCAGCAGCAATAACGTCATGTTTTCCAACTTGCTATACATTGATAGCAAGTAATGCGATAACAATGCCCCCGTGGTTCAGTTCTTGGGTTGGATATACTCTTTTCGCAGCGTCCTTCATAACCATGGTTGCTGCCGGGACTCGCGAAAAGTAATCATTGTAACCAGAGAGACCCCGGCGCGGATGCGCCGTATGTGTCCATAAATCGCTCTTTGAAATCTTTTCCATTTAATATTGAAGAAAGTTCTGTATTAAATTGCAATATATAGAACTTTCTTCTACTTTTGCAAAATGATAAAGAACTTTTCTTTTTCTAGGTTGTCTTTCGGACAGACGCTTCTTCTGGCGTCCGTGTCGTTAATCGTGGTGGCAATGCGAACAACAATGGCAATGCGGGCGTTTCGTATGCGAATGCGAACAATGGGCCCTCTGATGCCAATGCGAATGTCTCGTCCCCCCTACACTTTGTTTCCGGGTCTGGTTTGATATCCCGGTAAAATATAAGTTTGAAAGAAACCTCGCCCCACAGAGGATTTAGGTATATGACTTAATCCGGCGAAAAAAATACAACCAGGAGGGTACTAGTAGGCTGCACCGAATGTTCCCGCAGGACAAAGCAGACCAAAGAACCAATTAAAACAGAAACCGAAGGGCACCGGAAAGACCCAGTTATGATGAAGAGAAAAGGAAAGTTATCAGAACGTATTGAGACAATAGATAATTTTAGGTTGGCATTTGAAGGCTCAAGCCAGAGAAAACATCGAAGACCTGATATAGTTGAATTTGAACGTGACCTGGAAACAAACCTTTTCAATCTTCTTCATGAATATATTGAAGAATCTTTCAAAACATCAGAATATACATACTTCACAGTACTTGAACCTAAACCACGTGAAATAAGTAAACTTCCATACGAGGACCATGTAATGCACTGGGCTGTGCTAAATGTCATTGAGAATTATGTAAAAAGCACATTCATACGAAATACTTTTTCTTGTATTAAAGGTAGAGGGACACATGATTTATTCCACCGTCTTCAGAAGGACCTTTATAATAATGACGTGAATAAAACATTTTATGTCTTCAAAGGAGATATCCGAAAGTTTTATGATACAGTTGATCATAAGATAGTCAAAAGGATGATTCAGAGAAAAATCAAAGATAAAAAGCTACTTCGATGGTTTGATGAAGTGATTGACTCTAAAGGAGAAAGCAAAAGTCTTCCGATCGGAACAAAAATAGCTCAACTCTTGGCTAATCTTATTTTGTCATTATTTGATTTCGATTTAAAAAACTGCTTTTATATAAAGAATAATCCGGAATTAGTAGCGCATTATACTCAACGATACATTTGGGAAAAAATAGATCAGGCAAGAACTGTTTCTGATTTTAATGAATTAGCAAAAGGCTCTATTTATCTGGCAAACAAATATCATGAATTTCTAAATAATATAGAGTTTTATTATCGGTATGCAGATGATTTCTCCGTAATGCACGAAGATAAAGTTTTTCTTCACCATGTTTTGGAGTGGTCCGGAATGTATCTTGGTAATGAATTAAAGCTTGAAATTAGACATAACTATCAGATATTTCCTATTACATCTCGTGGGTTTTATTATGTAGGTTATAATTTCTATCAAGACCATACAGAACTCAGCAAAAAAAATAAGCAAGCATTATGTCGGCAGGTTGTATCTCTCAGAAAAAAAGGCTTCACTGATGATGAAGTGAGACTAAAGGCTGCATCAAGAATAGGATATGCAAGTCATGCGAATACTAAAAACTTAATAAGAACTTTAAAAATGGAAAAGAGACTAGGAGAATTAATCAGGAAAAGGCGTATGAGGAAGCCTTTTGAAGGACTAACGGATGAAAATAAGAAAAAAATTGCTGAGATCATTTATGACACTACATTACCAGAGAGCAGGAGAGGTAAAGAAGAAGAATTCCTTATTTTACTTGAAGATTTTGTGATAGAAAACAGTGCTATTGAAAAAGAAAAAGATGGAAGTCCAAGGAGATGTATTGCTATCAGATACAAAGTAATTGATCGTATTGATACCGTTGATGGGAACAAAGAATATAAATGGAAAGAGGAGGAATGGTATTCATTTTCAGGATCAAGAATTATGATTGAACAAGCTGAAGATAACTTTTCAAAAGAAGACCTTCCTATTGCCACAGTAATCACATTATATCAAACTAATAAAGGTGCTAATTTTACTAAATTTACATAGATATGAATAGAAAAATTTATTTAGAAAGAAAAAAGTATGTTAGATATACCGATTCACAGTTTTTGGTATATCTTAATGAAGAGATTATTCCGGATTATGTTCCAGAGTCTCATGAAGAACAAACTCCTGATCCAGTAACGGCGTATGCTTATTCCGGTAATCTGGAAGATGGAGGAACGATCATTGAAGCAAAAAATGATACTGAAGAAGAATTCATTTCTGGTTTAGTTAAGCTGAGGTACTCTCAGGAATCTCAGTTAGCTATTATTCTAAACAAGGATAAAGTGAATGATGACAAAGCGGAAGAGCATGCCGCAGAACTCCAAGCAATGCAAACATATAGAGATGTGTGCAAAGGAATTGTAGGTTTACTTTTTGCTGAGTAATTTAAAATTAAAAACAAAGCCCCGGAGATATTATTTCCGGGGCTTTGTTTTTATATATCTGGAAAATTATTTTTAATAGTATCACTCTTTATTCCTATCCTTTTATTGATATATGCTTCAGTCGTAGATATAGATGCATGTCGCATATGCTTCTGGAGGTCCCACGTACTAACACCTGCATCTGCCAGTTTACATGCGCCAGTATGCTTAAAACCGTACAATTTATAAGAAAGTGGCATTCCCATATCATTTCTTATTTTGGCGAAATGAGTCTTAAAATAATTTTTACCTAATAAAATTTTACCTGGTATTCCATTTCTACTGAATACATAATAATCGCTTGGATATTCATTAAGGTGATATATATTAATCATTTCATCAAAAAGTTGATTTGGGACATCTACTGTTTGCATATTCCTATTCTTAGCTAAAGTTTTACGAATCGTTATAGTCCTATTATCCCAGTTTATATGAGAAATTAATAAATGCCTTAATTCTTCATGTGGACGAATCGCACAATAAAATTCCATCATACACACTAACCACAATTGAGGATCTTTTTTTTGCATATAGATTTTAAAGGCTTCACGTTCTTTATCTGGTATAGGAATTGCAGCTTCATCTTTAATTTCTCCTACATTAGGCATCCCGAATACCGGATTTCTAAGCAACAGCTTCTTCGTGTTAATAAGATAATTGAAAAAGTTTTTTAAAATCTGTTGATACTTAACTACGGTTCTACGACTAGCATTATTATTTTCTGCTACAAAATAGATAAAATCAGAGACTACTTCCTGAGTGATAAAACTTACATGAACATCTTGAAGACCTTTAGAATCAAGATACATAACGAAAATACGCAGTTTTGATTTGTATGTTTGGTATGAATGATGAATAACTTCTTTTTTCTTCATCAAAAGATATTCATTAAGATATGTACGTATGCAAACAACATCTTTTTTAAGACGACCGTATACTCTTGCAGCATGATCATACATTAGATCATCTTCATATATAACTTTCTCTTTTGAAAAAGGAGATTTTCCATTGATCAGCATCTCGGATAATTCTTCAATTATCTTATCTGCTGCAGTATAACGTTCTTCAGGAGTTGTAAGTTGTAAGCCTTCATATACTCTGAATCTCTTCATTTCATCAGTACGTGGATTCCTACAAGAATATTCCACGAACCATTTCTTGTTAATGTCACCGGAGCAATCGTGCAACCGAGGCATAATCATAATTGCTTTTTTTCTTGCCATAATTGTTTTTTGTTTTGATTGACGTGCAAAACTTATATACATTTATGGAAATAAGAAATATACAATTAAAAAATGTAAGTGCCCATAAATAGGCACTTACATCCTTTTCAGTCGGGGTGAGAAGATTCGAACTTCCGACCACACGCCCCCCAGACGCGTACTCTAAACCGGGCTGAGCTACACCCCGAAATCGGGCACAAAGTTACAAATACTTTTAAATACCCCAAATAAATAATGATTTTTTTATTGCAAAAATCCTTTGTGTTGGCGCTTAAAGCCCCATGCACTCGCGATAAAAATCGAACATCTCAAAAATTTCTTCCTTATTTGCTGATTGATTGATACATATATCTCCAACATCTTTCAGCAAAGTGAAATTGATAATTCCTGCTGTGTTCTTTTTGTCATGAAGCATGTATGCATAAAGCTTATCATATATTTTGCAATCAATAGCAAAGCATCCGTAGTTCTCTTTTATAAACTGAACTGTTTGTCTCAGTTTATCTGTTGGAAAGCCTGTTTTAACAGAAGAAAGATAGAGCTCGCAAACTACTCCCCATGCTACTGCGTAGCCGTGAAGCACCGGACGGTCTTCTTCAAAAGAGAGACTCTCGAAGGCGTGACCAACGGTGTGTCCCAGATTCAGCGCTTTACGAATACCTTGTTCGTATGGATCTTGCTCAACAATGTCTTCTTTGATCTGCACTGATTTTCCAACCAAGGCTTTCAGCTTGGCATAATCAAGTTTGTCAGTAGGGAAGTTAAGCAGTTCTGCCCAGTGTTCTATGTTGCTTATTAGTCCGTGCTTCAACATCTCTGCATAACCGGAAAAGAAGTTTTCCTGATCAAGCGTTTTTAAAAACTCAGTTTCAATCAATACATTGCTAGCAGGTGCAAAAGCTCCTATTTCATTCTTTAGTCCGTTGAAATTGATTCCAGTCTTTCCGCCTACAGATGCATCTACCATTGCAAGAAGGGTAGTGGGGATATTGATATATCTGATACCACGTTTAAATGTTGATGCTGCAAAACCGCCAAGATCGGTAGTCATCCCTCCTCCCAGGTTGATAAGCAATGAGTGGCGGGTTGCTCCCTTTTCGCTGAGTTGTGTCCAAACGTAGGCCAGTGTTTCCAGTGTTTTATTTATGTCTCCCGCGGGGATGGTAACAGAGATTGCATTGTTTTTGAGTAATAGTTCCTTTATGGCTGGCAGGCAATGAAGCGCTGTGTGTTCATCTGTAAGAACAAATAACTTGTCGAACGGTTTGCTTTCCATTGCACCAAGCAGATCTTTCTCTAATTCATTGCAAAGAATTACCTCTTGTTTATTCATATCCTTGGGTGTTAAATGAGTTGATTTTTCTTCTTATTTAGTTGCAAACTTACGCTAAAAACGTTGAAATGCAAAACCTTTTAATTATTTACATTGATTTCTATGTGTTTTTAGATTAAACCTTTCACGGCTTTTCTTGTCATAAATAAGCAAACAATTTATATTATAGAATAATAAATGAAACACAAACTGACATTATTGATGCTGTGCTTATTCAGCATCCTTTCTCTGGAAGCACAAACGAATCGTGCTTTGGTAACAGGAAAGGTTATTGACAACACGACTAAAACTCCGGTTGAACAAGCGGCTATTCGCGTGCTATCTTTACCGGACAGCTCTTTTGTAACCGGAGTTTCTAGTAAGAAGGACGGGTCTTTTGCCATTGCAAGTCTGACAAAAGGACGCTATGTGATGAAAATCTCATTCATTGGTTATGCTCCGTTGACTAAGTCTTTTCAGATTACATCTGCTAAACCGTCTGTTAACTTTGGTGAGGTTCCAATGAAACCTGATGCTGTAATGCTGAAAGGTGCAACTGTTACTGCCGAGGCTCCTCCTGTGACGGTTAAGGAAGATACAATGGTTTACAATGCTTCGGCATATCGTGTGCCGGAGGGTTCAATGCTTGAGGATTTAGTAAAGAAGATTCCGGGTGCAGAAGTTGGCACTGACGGATCAATCACTGTCAATGGAAAACAAATCAAGAAGATAATGGTGGATGGAAAAGAATTCTTTAGTTCTGACCCTAAAGTGGCTATGAAGAATTTGCCTGTTAATATGATTGAAAATGTGAAAGCCTATGATAAAAAGTCTGATCTTGCCAGAATTACAGGGATTGATGATGGAGATGAAGAAACTGTTCTTGATTTGACTGTAAAGAAGGGAATGAAAAAGGGGCTAATTGGTAACCTTATTGCAGGTACAGGTAGCCAAAATAGGTATGAAACCGGAGCAATGGCAAGTCAGTTTAAGGATAATTCTCAGTTTACAGTTGTTGGATCAGCCAATAATACAAATAATCAGGGCTTCTCTGAATTCGGTGATGCCGGTCAGGGGATGAGTGGTAATGCCGGATCGGGTATTAATGCTTCAAAATCGATTGGAATGAACTTTGCTAAAAGTACAGACAAACTGGAAGTTGGTGGAAATATTAAATATGGCAAATCAGATAAGGACGCAAGAATGAAAAGTTCTACTGAGAACTTCTTAGGTCAGAGTTCTTCTTTTGGTACTGCAGAAAACGCTTCAAGACGTTTTAGAGATGATGTGAATGGCGATTTTCGTTTGGAATGGCGACCTGATACATTAACAAATATCATATTCCGCCCAAATATATCTTATTCACATACAAATAGTTTTAGCAATGGTGTGTCTGCTACTTTTAATAATAGCCATGCATCTGTAAATGATAGAAAATCGAAATCTGACGGTATATCCAATAATATGTCTTTAGGAGGTAATATTCAGATTAACAGAAAGCTGAATAACAAAGGCCGTAGCATAACTTTGCGAGCTGAGTCAGGGTATAATAAGAGTAACTCGGATAACTATTCTTATTCTGATACGTATTTTTATAAAAACGATAGTGCAAGTCTGGGAGACCATAGAGATCAATATATTGATAATAATGGTAATAGTTATAATTACAAATTGCAAATGGTTTATGTTGAACCTGTTTTTAATAAACGTTTCCTTCAATTGAGATATAGCTTCCAAAATAGTTATTCTGCTTCTGATAAGTATGCTTATAATGCTATGGACGATTATCCTTATGAAACTGCTTTCGATAACAAGAATTATAATAGTGATTATGTTGACTTGTTAAGTAATTCTCTGAGTAATCGTTATATGACTCATCAATTTGAGCTTTCATTGAGAACGATACGTACTAAGTATATGTATAATATCGGCTTTAGTCTTGAACCTCAGACGTCAAAGAGTAATACAACTGTTGGCCCGAACAAGGGAAAGGATATATCTCAGAATGTTCTTAACTTCTCACCAACGTTTGATTTTCATTATCGTTTCTCGAAACAGGAACAGCTTCGTATTATGTACCGTGGAAGAAGTTCTGCTCCGGATATAAACAACCTTCAGGCTGTGATTGATAACACAGATCTGCTGAATATAAGAAATGGTAATCCAGACTTAAAACCGTCTTACAGTAACCGTTTTATGTTGTTCTTTAATAACTATATGCAGGAAAGTCAACGGAGTGTAATGATGAATCTTTCCTTTAACAATACATTGAATAGCGTTGCCAGTAAAAGGACATATAATGAGAATACTGGTGCTTGGATCTCAAATCTGGTAAATGTAAATGGAAACTGGAATACGCAAGGATTCTTATCTTTTAATACTCCATTTCCCAACAAGAAATTTACACTGAGCACATTTTCTAATGCTTCTTATAGTGATGCTGTTAGTTTTACCAGTCTGAATAATGTAAGTAATCCACAAAAAAGCACAACGCATAATTTGAATCTTGGTCAAAGGATGACTGGTAATTACCGATCAGACCTTTTTGATTTCAGTTTAAACGGAGCAATCAATTATTCTTTGGCAAAGAATAATGTCCAAAAAAGTAATCGTGAGACGTTTAATTACTTATTTGGTGCAAACACAAATATAAATCTGCCATGGAGTATCTTCCTCTCTTCTGATGTGAATTATAATATTAAGAGAGGATATTCTGATGCTCTTCAGAAAAATGAAATTCTTTGGAATGCGCAATTATCTAAAAACTTCCTGGCAAAAAACAATGCTACGATACGTTTCAAGATATATGATATTCTTCACCAACAGAGTAACCTGAGTCGTACCATTTCAGAAACGATGATGCAGGATATTGAATATAACACATTGGGTAGCTACTTTATGGTTCACTTTGTGTATCGCTTCAATACTCTTGGTGGAAAGGCTCCAAGGTCAAGACGCTTTGGCCCTGATGACCATGGACCGAGTGATGGACCACGTGAAAGACGAGGCGGATATGGTGGTGGCGGATTTGGCCCTGGTGGTGGCCCCGGCGGAATGATGTAATATCTTATTCTTTTCATTAGATATGCCGTAGTTTATTTATTTTTGTATATTTTTGCTATTCATCAAACTAGAAGTTGATTAGTATGGATTGGAGTAGCATATTTAATGATCTTTTTTCAGTAATCTATAATATACTTTACTTTGGTGTGATTATCGGAATGGTGATTCTTGTCATTCTCGATAATCGCAACCCGGTAAAGACTATGGCATGGGTTCTTATCCTTACTTTCCTTCCTTTTGTTGGTTTAGTCTTCTATTTCTTTTTCGGGCGAAGTACCCGTCGCGAAAGAATTATCAGTAAAAAAAGCTATAATCGCTTAATGAAAAAGCCGATGGCTGAGTTTGTGGCTCAGGAATCGTACGAATTACCTGCCGACCAGTATCAGGTTGCCCAACTTTTCCGGAATACCAATCAGGCTCTGCCTTTCGAAGGTAACGAAGTGGAGATCTTTACAGACGGTTACTCAAAATTACAGGCTCTTATCAGAGAGCTGATGCAGGCAAAGCATCACATTCACATGGAATACTATATTTTTGAGAATGACCCAGTGGGCAGGCTCGTGCGTGATGTACTTATAGACAAAGCCCGTGAAGGGGTAGAGGTTCGCCTGATATATGATGATGTGGGTTGCTGGCATGTGCCTAACCGTTTCTTTGAAGAGATGATTGAGGCCGGTATTGAAGTCAGAGCCTTCCTGAAAGTTCGTTTTCCTGTTTTTACAAGTAAAGTGAATTACCGCAACCACCGCAAGATAGTTGTGATTGATGGTTGCCTGGGATTCGTTGGCGGAATGAATATTGCCGTGAGATATATACGGGGATTTGATTGGGGAATCTGGAGAGATACCCATGTGATGATTAAAGGAAAGGCTGTTCATGGACTTCAAACCACTTTTTTACTGGATTGGTACTTTGTAGATCAGACATTGCTTACTTCATCTAGATTTTTCCCGGCCTTGGATTCTGTCGGAGAATCTCTTGTTCAGATTGTAACAAGTGAACCAACAGCCGAATGGAAAGAAATTATGCAAGGTTTATGCCTGGCTATTAACAGTGCTAAAAAGTATTTCTATATTCAAACACCTTATTTCTTACCAACAGAACCTCTTCTTGCTGCGTTGCAAACAGCAGCTCTGGCAGGTGTGGATATACGCATTATGCTTCCTGAACATGCCGATGCTACAATTACGCACCTGGCTTCCCGTTCTTACCTGAAAGATATACTAAGGGCTGGTGTGAAGGTATTCTTTTATCAAAAAGGTTTCCTTCACTCCAAACTGATGGTTTCGGATGATGCGCTGTGTACTGTGGGATCTACCAATATGGATTTTCGGAGTTTTGAGCATAACTTCGAAGTGAACGCATTTATGTATGATGAACCAACAGCACTGCGCATGAAAGAAATCTTTCTTCTGGATCAGCGCGACTGCATTTCTGTTTATCTTAAAAACTGGGAAAAGCGACCTTGGCGCCAGAAAGTGAAAGAGTCTGTGGTTCGCGTGCTCAGTCCGTTGCTTTAGAGAAGATAGAGAAGTTTACACTTCCGTATACTCTTCGTTCTAAAAAGTGGGGATCTTCCTCAAAGTTGTTATCTTTTCCATGTTCCAATACGAACAGACCACCTTCTTTAAGTAAATCTTCCTCGAAGATAATTCGGGGAAGATCGTTCAGATTAGGCAGAGCATAAGGAGGATCGGCAAAGATAAAGTCGAACTTTTCACGGGTGGAGCCTATAAACTTGAACACATCGCCACGGATAGGAATACATTTGTCGGTTTTTAACAATTCCATTACTTTACAGATAAAGGAATAGTGAGCGGCATCCTTTTCTACGGATATCACTTTGTCACATCCGCGTGAAACAAGTTCAATACTAATGCTTCCGGTGCCTGCAAACAGGTCGAGTGCGGTAATTTCATCTTCAAAATCCAGGTAATTATTGCAGAGTACATTGAAAATGTTCTCTTTTGCAAAGTCTGTTGTTGGGCGTGCCTTAAATGTTTTGGGTACGTCAAATCTTCTTCTCTTATATATTCCGCCTATAATTCGCATAATGATAGTCTGTATTCTAATTACTTGATTAATAACTGTGTAAGTGCTGCTTTATTGAATGGTGGTAACAAAATGGTAACAAAATTAATAGAAAACATTTAAATTGTAGCTTTTTTGTTATTTCATTGTTTCAGCATAAAGCGATTTTCTGTTCACCATTGCCTATTTCAAGTTTGGCGCTAACTCCCATTGCCCTGAAAACTTTAATCACGGTTGAGATTGTTAGGTTCTTGCCGTTCTCTATTTTTGAAATCTGAGCTTTTTGAACTCCTACCAATTTGCCTAAATCTTCTTGCGTTAGTTCTTTTTCTAATCTGGTACGTCTTATTACATCACCAATCAGGAACATCTCTAAATTATTCTCATAATTGTCACGTTGAGGTGTGCCCACTTTACCAATCAAGGCATCTTTAACCTCATCTTGTGTATAGAACTTCTTTTTATTCATGACTAATTTATTTTTGATCAAAGTATTCTTTCATAATCTCTTTAGCCCTGTCTATTTCTTTAGAGGGCGTTTTATCAGTTTTCTTGATAAAGCCATGAGTGGCAACTACCAATACATCTACATCCTTAGTTTTATCCCAGAAAGCCAATAAACGGTATTGTTTGCCGTCATATAATGTCCTAAATTCCCATATATCACTACCTGTAAGCTTTTTAAATAGCTTAGAATCTAATGTATATCTGGCTTTATCTATGTTGTAGACTATTTTTTCTTTGGTTTTAGGTTCTACTCTTTGCAGAAACTCTAAAGCTTCAGTATAATAGAGTACTTTAAACTTCTCTTTTATATTCATGTTTGTATTATATGAACGCTGCAAAGATACGAAATGTTTCCATAAATAGAAACTTTGAAAGCGTTTAATCGAATAGTAATAAGAAATAAAAATGAGTAAAAGAAAAGAGAAAAAAAGGGTAACATTCTAATCTTTTAGTCTAACATGCCTATAACTCGCATAATGATAGTGTTTGTAAATCGAACGGAATTTCTTTCGCATTCGATATTCCGTTTAATGAAAACTCAGAAAGTGGATTTATTACGAATAATTGTCTCACAAATTGCTTTAATCCTTTTACCAGGGACTCCTTGTCACGGAGCTCTCCGGTGAGATGAAGCTCATCTCTTTCCTGATTAAAGTCAAGCTGTTTCCATACATAAAGCAGATAATAGATAACATCGGCAGTTTCGCTACATTTGAAATTATTTATTAACTGTACCCGTCCACGGTCATAGCACAGGATATCTATAGAATTCTTTCTTTGGTACGCATACATCTTCAGGCTGTTGCCTTGTCTGCTGCGTCCCGAAAAATATTCAGTCAGTGAGCTTGCCTGACAATAGAAGTGCGCTCCCGGAAACTGATCAATAAGTTGCTGGTATGCACTTTTATCTACAGCAAAGACCACCACTGCGTTAGCGTTCTTCAGGATATTGTACAGAACAATTTCATTCTCGTGCCTGGTATGATTATGATAAAGAATAGCCTCAGCCTGTTCATCCTCAAAAAGTTCAAAAGGGATCAGCGTAAACCGCTTTGTGATAACCATTACATTGACTCTTTTATACCGATGCTTCAGGAAATCATTTTCTTTAATGACCTCTTTTACATTGGCTGCCATTGAAAGATTTTCGTTGGTTTTCTTTGATATAAAACTGTACGCCTTTTCTTTGGTAGGATTATAGATAGAAAAATAGAACTCTTCCGAACTAAGGCGAACGGACAAGGTATATTGCTCTGTCTTTGTAAAATCAATTTGTGATATGCTCAACTCTTCAGTCATGTTCTGGCATTTAAAGAAAGATTATTGGCGCGTGGCACGGAATATCTCTTTTTTTAGTTTATATTCGTAGCGCAAATATAAAAACAAAAAATGATTAATAGCTATTTGGTTGGGCAAATAAAGGAAAATTTCCCTCATGAACCTACTTCCGAGCAATCCTTTGCGATAGAGGAACTAGCGGAATTTCTGCTTTCACCGGTAAATGATACTTTATTTATTCTCCGAGGCTATGCCGGAACTGGGAAGACTTCGCTTGTGTCTGCAGTGGTGAAAACAATGATGAAGCTTGATCAAAAGGCTATTCTGCTGGCACCTACCGGACGGGCTGCCAAGGTGTTTTCTGTCTATTCCGGCCATTCTGCTTTTACCATTCATAAAAAAATATATCGCCAACAGTCTTTCAGCAACGAACTCTCTAATTTTTCGCTGAATGATAACCTGCATCAACATACGCTTTTCATTGTAGATGAGGCTTCCATGATTTCTAACGACGGACTTTCCGGTTCTGTTTTTGGATCGGGCCGCCTGCTCGATGATTTGATTCAGTATGTTTATTCGGGTCAAGGCTGCAGATTGCTGCTGATGGGCGACACAGCTCAGCTTCCTCCAGTGGGAGAGGAGGAGAGTCCGGCACTTACGGCTGATGTTCTTAAAGGATACGGGCTGTCTGTGAAGGAGATTGATTTAACTCAGGTGGTTCGTCAGCTTGGTGATTCGGGCATTTTGTGGAATGCCACGGCATTGCGTCACCTGATAGCGCAGGGAGATGCCAATTCACTGCCTAAGATCCGGGTAAAAGGCTTTCCGGATATTCGCTTATTGGCGGGCGACGAGTTGATTGAAGAGATCAGTAGTTGTTACGGTAAGGTAGGAATGGATGAAACAATCGTTGTGTGCCGCTCTAATAAGCGGGCAAATATCTATAATAAAGGTATCCGTAACACAATTCTCTATAGAGAAGATGAACTTAGTGGGGGAGACTTGCTGATGGTGGCGAAGAATAATTATTTCTGGACGGAGAAATCTGCGGAGATTGAGTTTATAGCCAATGGCGATATGGCGGTGGTGCGCCGTGTAAGGAGAACGCGTGAGATGTATGGCTTTCGTTTTGCCGATGTGCAGCTCACTCTTCCCGATTATAACGATTATGAACTGGAAGCAACCGTTCTTCTTGATACTCTGCATACCGATGCTCCGGCTCTTCCCAAAGCAGATAATGATCGTCTATTCTATGCGATTCTTGAAGATTATTCCACTATTTCCACCAAGCGTGAGCGTATGAAAAAGATGAAAGCCGATCCTTATTACAATGCCTTGCAGGTGAAGTACGGATATGCGGTGACTTGTCATAAAGCTCAAGGCGGACAGTGGAAAAAGGTTTTTCTTGATCAGGGATACATTTCACCCGAAATGCTCACTCCCGATTACTTCCGCTGGCTTTATACCGCCTTTACCCGTGCCACGGAAACGTTGTACCTGGTCAACTATCCCAAAGATCAGGTGGAGTAATTGGTGATTTTTTTCAGACTTGTTTCTACAGTTAGTGAATGTTACAGGTAAGGTTAGGTAATCTTACTAGTCTATTAATACTTTTTATCACCAGCTATTGAATAAATACTGTAGAGTATATTGTTGTAAGGTGTAGACTTTATAATAATATGCTCTATAGTTTATTTAAAAAAGCTATAGGCTTTTATTTTAATATGCCGAATAGTTTTGGCTTAATTGTCTGGTAACATTAGCTAAAGTTCCTTGATAGAGCAGTTGATGACTTAGGATTAATGGATTATCCTCTCTTAAATGCCTGTTAACAACCTGTTGAATATCTGTTGATAACTTATTGAAGGATTGTTAATTGTTTGTTGAAACCCTGTTGAAAGATTGTGAAAGAACCTGTTGATAACTTGTTGAAGCTCATAGACTATTGTTGGTTAATAAGCCTGATTAAGAAGGGGATAGAAGAGGATAACGCTTTTTGTTAGTGAAAGTATGAGGCAAAAAGAACCGTTACCAACCTTGCGGTTGATAACGGTTTCAGTTTTATTTAATTATTTCAGTAATATACTGAGTTAGATTCCTGCAAGTTCAACGATTTTATTTACAGCAGTAGCAAGACCATCTTTGTTCTTTCCACCGGCAGTAGCGAAGTGCGCTTGTCCACCGCCGCCACCTTGAATTAATCTGGCAGCTTCTTTAACCAGTTTGCCGGCATTTAGTCCGCCTTCAACCAGATTATCAGAAATCATCACAGTAAGCATTGGCTTGCCACCGTCTTCTGTTCCAGCTACAAATAGCAAGTTCTCGGTTATTTCGCCACGTAATTGGAAAGCAATGTTCTTAGCCGCTTCAGCAGGCATCGGAGCAATCAGTTTGATTAACTTCACTCCATTGATCTCTTGTACGTTCTGCAGCAATTTATCTTTGATAACAGCCTGTCTTTCCTTCATGTAATCTTCAACCTGTTTCTTCAATCCGGCATTTTCTTCTATTGATTTGCGGATTGCAGCACCAAGATCGGGAACGTTATTGAATAGAGCTTTCAGTTCAGAGAAGGTGTCCTGAATGTTGTCCATCATTTCTTCCACCTTAGCTCCGGTATAAGCTTCAATTCTTCTAACTCCGGCAGCAACCGAACTTTCAGAAACGATCTTCACCATACCGATGTTTCCTGTAGCAGCCACGTGTGTTCCACCACAGAACTCAACAGATGAGCCAAAGCAGATAACACGAACTTCATCTCCGTACTTTTCACCGAACAATGCAATTGCACCTAATTCTTTTGCTTCGGCAATAGGCAGATTTCTATATTCATTTAATGGAATGTTCTGGCGAATCCTTGCGTTAACAATGTGTTCCACCTGACGAATTTCCTCATCGGTCACTTTCTGGAAGTGAGAGAAGTCGAAACGTAAAGAGTCTGGTGAAACAAGAGAACCTTTTTGTTCTACGTGTTCTCCAAGAACTTCACGCAAAGCCTGGTCGAGTAGGTGAGTCGCTGAGTGATTAGCTGCACAAGCTGCTCTCTTATCTGTATCAACACAAGCCATCATAGGAGCTTCCAGATTCTTTGGAAGTTGTTTTGTAATATGAACAGCCAGGTTATTTTCTTTTTTAGTTGCAATAACTTCGATAGTCTCGAACTCACTTACAATTACACCAGTGTCGCCCACCTGACCACCACTCTCAGCATAGAACGGCGTATGATCCAGTACTAACTGATAAAGAGTCTGATTCTTTTGTTTGATCTGACGGTAGCGGAGGATTTCCACTTCATATTCGGTGTAATCATATCCAACGAAATCAGATGTTCCTTCTTTCAAAGTAATCCAGTCGCCAGTTTCAACAACTGCAGCGTTACGTGCACGTGCTTTTTGTTGCTCCATCTCAACGTTGAATCCCTCAATATCTACAGTTAGTCCGTTTTCTCTCAGAATAAGTTCTGTAAGGTCTAATGGGAAACCAAATGTATCATAAAGAGTAAATGCGTCTTTTCCTTCAATGCTGTTCTTTCCTGCGGCTTTCACATCTGCGATAGCTTTGTCTAACAGACGGATACCGGTTTCAAGTGTGCGAAGGAATGATTCTTCTTCTTCCTTGATAACCTTTCCTATCAATTCCTTCTGAGCAACCAATTCAGGATAAGCGTCACCCATATTGTCAATCAACACGGGAAGTAACTTGTACATGAAGGCAGATTTCTGACCTAAGAAAGTATATCCGTAACGAACGGCGCGGCGTAGGATTCTTCTGATTACGTATCCGGCTTTTGCGTTTGATGGCAATTGACCGTCGGTAATAGAGAATGCAATAGTACGGATATGATCCGCAATTACGCGCATTGCAATATCGTTTTGTGTATTCAAGCCATATTCTGTTCCGGCCATCTTAGCGATTTCTTTCAGGATTGGTTGGAATACATCGGTATCATAGTTTGATGTTTTTCTCTGAAGAGCCATGCAAAGACGCTCAAAGCCCATACCTGTATCGATTACACGTGCAGGAAGTGGTTCCAGACTTCCGTCTGCTTTGCGGTTAAATTGCATAAACACAAGGTTCCATATCTCAATAACCTGTGGGTGAGATTGATTTACCAGTTCAAGACCGCTTACGGCTTTCCGTTCCTCTTCAGAACGTAAGTCAATATGGATTTCTGAACAAGGACCGCAAGGACCTGTATCGCCCATTTCCCAGAAGTTATCGTGACGGTTTCCGTTGATAATTCTATCCGCTGGCAAGAATTGCCCCCAGATAGCAGCTGCTTCGTTGTCGCGTTCCAATCCTTCCGAAGGATTTCCTTCAAAGACTGTGGCATACAAAAGATTTGGATCCAGTTTCAAGACTGTAACCAGGTATTCCCATGCCCATTCAATAGCTTCTTTCTTAAAGTAATCTCCGAAAGACCAGTTTCCTAACATCTCAAACATAGTGTGATGATACGTATCGTGGCCCACTTCTTCAAGGTCATTGTGCTTACCACTAACGCGCAAACATTTCTGCGAGTCGGCTACACGATGATACTTGGCAGGGTGGTTGCCTAAGATAACGTCTTTAAACTGGTTCATCCCGGCATTGGTAAACATCAATGTGGGGTCATCTTTAATTACCATTGGGGCTGAAGGTACAATCTGGTGCCCTTTGGATTCAAAGAAAGCTTTGAATGATTCTCTGATTTCTTTTGCTGTCAACATAAGCAATTATATAGTTATCAAGTTAATATTCCGAAAAATGATTTGCAAAGATAGCTCGTTTTATTATTTTTGTACCTATTATTGCGCAAAATATTGATGGCTGGCTCATTAAAAACTACTAAAAGGTGGGAAGATGGGTTACTTTTAATAGATTTTAGTTGCTGCAATTCCGGGTTTTGAGTTCGATAAGTAATGTTTAATTTGGATATTATGGCATATAATTCTAACAAAGATTTGAAGTTGTATTACTCCATTGGTGAGGTTGCGGCAATGTTTGATGTAAATGAGTCTTTATTGCGCTTTTGGGAAAAGGAGTTCTCAATTATTAAACCGAAGAAAAATGCCAAGGGGACCAGACAGTACAGGAAGGAAGATCTTGAAAATATTCGGTTGATCTACCACTTGGTGAAAGAAAAAGGGATGACTCTTCCGGGTGCCCGTCAGAAACTTAAAGACAATAAGGAACAAACCATAAGGACTTTTGAGGTTGTTACCCGTTTGGGGCAAATAAAAGAAGAATTGCTTAGTATAAAAAAAGAGTTAGATGCGGTTTAAACCGTTTCTAACCCCTTGCTATGTGATAATATTTGTTCTTCAATTATTCTTCAATACGTTTTACCTCTTTCACATTTTTGATCTTTCGAAGATTTTCACAGATCGTTTTCACATCTTCCACGTCGTGAACATATAATTGAACCTTTCCTTCAAAGATTCCATCATTTGCTTCAATTGTTAACTTTCTGATGTTTACGTTCAATTGTTGTGAAATGATCTGAGTTATCTGGTTAAGCATACCTACAGAATCAATGCCGTTTACATAAAGAAGCACCGGGAAATATAGGGTCTTGTGAGTATCCCAGTCGGCTGCAATGATACGATTCCCGTAACTGCTTTTTAGTTTATTGGCTATAGGGCATTGACGCTTATGGATAATAATCTCATTGTTCTCATCAACGTATCCAAGTACGTCATCTCCAGGGATAGGTTTGCAGCAAGCTGCAATTTTATAGTTCTTCTGTATAGTGTCTTCGGTGAGTTTTAATATTTTCTTTTTGTCAATAGGCTCAGCATTCTGTTTTTCTTCCAGTTTTTCTTTCTGATCTTTGCTTGCTCCAAAAGAGAACGTCAGGTATTTTTTCCAGCTTGCTCCTGCCTTTTCAACCAATATATTTCTGTCAGTTTCACCTAGAATAAATTTCTGGCTTCCCAGACTGGTAAGAAATTCATCCTTATTGGCAGTGTTGTGTAACTTACACAGTTTTTCAATATTTGATGGATCGGGACGAAGCTCTTCGTTCTTGAAGAATTCCAATAAGAGAGCTTCACCTTCTTTCTGTGCAGTGCGCTGCTCTTTTTTAAGAATCGCCAATATTTTAGCTTTAGCCTTTGCTGTAGTGGCAAAGTTCTCCCATGACGGCTGAACTCTTTGTGAACGTGACGTAAGAATCTCCACCTGGTCTCCACTTTCCAGTTTATGACTGAGTGGCACCAACTTGTGATTTACTTTTGCACCGATGCAATGACTTCCTAAAAACGTGTGAATGGAGAAAGCAAAGTCAAGCGCAGTGGAGTTCTGAGGCATGGTCTTTATTTCTCCTTTCGGAGTAAAGACAAATATCTCAGAAGCAAAAAGATTTAGTTTTATGGTATCAAGAAAGTCTATCGCATCCGGTTGAGGATCATCGAGAATTTCTTTGATTGTTCTGAGCCACTTTTCAAGTTCTCCTTCATCCTCACTGCCTCCGCCTTCTTTATATTTCCAGTGTGCAGCGAATCCTTGTTCGGCCACCTCATTCATCCTGTCGCTTCGAATCTGCACTTCAATCCATTGCCCGTTGGTTCCCATCAGGGTTACGTGTAGTGCCTGATAACCATTTGCTTTTGGATGGCTCACCCAATCTCTCAATCGGTCGGGGTGTGGTCTGTAAATCCGGGAAATGGAAACATAGATATTGAAGCATTCATTCAATTCTTCCTCTTCATTCTTTGGGATAAAAATAATACGGACGGCAAGTAGGTCATATATCTCTTCAAAAGGGATATTTTTGGTCTGCATCTTGTTCCAGATGGAGTAGATAGATTTTACGCGTGCAATAATCTCATATTTCAGCCCCATTTTATCCAGCTGAGAGCGGATTGGTGCGGTGAAGTTTTTGAATACTTCGTCACGGTGAGCTTCCGTAGCTTTTAATTTACCTTTAATATCTGTGTAAATCTCAGGATGCTCATATTTAAAGCTTAGATTTTCAAGCTCTGTTTTGATCTTGTTAAGTCCCAAACGATTGGCAAGAGGAGCATATATGTACAATGTTTCTCCGGCAATCTTATATTGCTTATTGGGAAGAAGAGAACCCAATGTTCTCATGTTGTGAAGACGGTCGGCTATTTTTATAAGAATAACCCTGATGTCATCAGACATGGTAAGCAATAATTTCTTGAAGTTCTCTGCTTGTGCTGAAGCATTTGCCCCGAATATTCCGCCTGATATTTTAGTCAGGCCGTTTACAATCTGAGCAATCTTTGGACCAAAGATATTCTCAATATCTTCAATAGTATAATCGGTGTCCTCTACAACATCGTGAAGCAGAGCCGAACAAATGGAAGTTGACCCTAGCCCTATTTCGTTGCAAACTATTTTTGCAACAGCAATAGGGTGCATAATATACGGCTCTCCAGACTGGCGCTTAATTCCTTTGTGGGCCTGATTGGCAAAATTAAACGCTTTCGTGATTATTTCAACACGTTTCCGATGTCTGGTTCCGAGATAATCGTTCAAGAGCTCCTGGAACCCTTTTTCAATCATCTCTTCATCTGTCATCTGCTCGTTCTTGTCTATATCCATTGTTTATTCCTCTTCTTTTGTGGTCCATGCAAAAATAAACAAAAATCCCTATCCGACAAGCAATTTTAATAAATGTATTATTTATTTTATCGACGCGATCTGCTCCTCTTTTTAGATGAACCCTTTTTCTTGTGGGTTTTGCTTTTTTTCTTTTCTCGGGAAACACTGGATTTATGCTTTGAATGTAACTTGCTCTTTTTTGATTGATGATAAGCAGATGTCTTATGGTGACGGGAAGTTACTACAGTTTTTTCTACCTCTTCTTTTTGTGGAACTTCTACAGTTGTTCTGTTACTAAAGAATTCATCAGTATGATAGTTGTAAACCGAATCTTTGCTGTCAATAAATGTATTTATATAATTACGAGGTAATCTGAGAGTGCAAGTTCCAGCGGTACCAGGTATAATATCAACTTTGTACTGAGGATTAAGACTTCTTAGCTGAGTGATATTTACACCGCAAACTTCAGCAATCTGTCCGAAGTGAAGATTTTTACTAACTAAAACCGTATCAGTATTATCAGTCAGATCAGCTTCCATTGGACAAATATTGTGATCGCAATAATAAGTCATCACATAATTTGCAGCAATAAAGGCAGGCACATATCCTCTGGTTTCCTGTGGTAAATAGTTGTAAATTGTCCAATAGTCACGAGCTCCGTTTGCGCGACGGATAGCTTTATTGATATTATTTGCTCCACAGTTATAGGCTGCAATTACAAGATTCCAGTCTTTGTAGATTGTATATAAATCTCTAAGATATCGAGCCGCAGCCCAGGTTGACTTGATTGGATCCCGGCGCTCATCAATAAGGCTATTTGATTCAAGGCCATACAATTTACCAGTCCCAATCATAAACTGCCAAAGTCCGGCAGCACCAACTTGTGAAGTTGCTTTAGGGTTAAGCGCTGATTCAATAATAGGAAGATATTTTAATTCCTGAGGAATATTATACGCATCGAGTGCTTCTTCAAAGATTGGCATATAAAAATTTGATGCTCCAAGCATGTAAGAGACTTGTTTGCGGAGCTTTCCGGAATATAACTCGATAAACTTTCGTACAACGTCGTTGTATGTTAGTTCCATTATTGCAGGAATGCGAGACAATCTGTCAATATATACGGAATCAGAGAATGTAGGATTCTCATTCCTCATTGTACAGTCATTATTTAATGAGAGGGAATTCTTTGAATGCCAATCATTAAGCAGACTGTCTATGTCGTATGTCATGCTTTGAGGTAAGCCGATTGTTTCTTCGTGAACAGTTCCGTTCTTATTGACTGTCACATTAACACTCTGTGCGTTTACCAATGAAACACTAAAGAGTAGGATAGGAAGGATTAATAAAAATTTCTTCATGTACTTTTTTAGAATTTAATACTGCATTGAATACCAAGTGCATTCGTTGACGAGTGATTATCGTTGATTACAGCCGGATTAATCTGTAGACCGATATCCGGTGAAATATCAAAGTTGGATAATTCCGCGTCTACATAAGCATCTATTATGGATACCAGATACACACCTATAAAGGAAAATATGCTGAGGTCACGGTACCTTCTATAGGAATCTTTCTTTTGCTTGAATACTTTTTTAAGCCAATCTTCTTTTCCTTCAATTTTGTAGCCAGGAGAAAGAAAATTCATGTAACTGTTTGTTTTTGTATCATTATCCATAAGGTCCAGATAGGCTTGTGAATAGTCCTTATAATACTTATTATTAAAGCTTAGAGCATATGTACATGCAACAAAACCTCCATAAATAATAGGTAACTTCCAGTATTTCCGGTTGTAGATTTGTCCTCCTCCGGGAAAGACTGCCGCCAACCATGTTGCTCTTGATGAATTCGGTATAAATACTGGCTTCTGCTTGGCCAGTGAAAGAGAATCCGTTTGCATTGCCGATGGATCTAATTTCACAGGAGACCCAATCTCTTTCATGCTTTTTTTGTTCACCATCTCAAGACTATCAGCTATTGAAAGTTCTTGTTTAGATTTACTTGATTCTATACGGTGTCTCTTCGCTTGCGGAACATTAATAACACTATCCTTCCGGGAAGTTGTCTGTTGTGCATGCAGATTAATCCCTGTCACCTGAAAAATACAGAGCAACAGGGCAAAAAGTATACGATATGTAAATTTATTAACTATCAATTCGTCTATTTATTCTTTATACTATCAAAGATTTCCATGATTCTTTCAAGGTCCTCTTCATTGTTAAACGGTATACTGATTTTTCCTTTTCCTTTAGCAGTGCAAGAAAGCTGCACTTTGGCATTGAAGAATCCGGAAAGATGATTCTTTAGAATATTAAATTCTTCGGGTAACTTATTCCCTTTTGTTGCCAAGGTCTTTTTTCCGCTTTTTATTGTTTCGCCTTCGTTAAGTGCTTTTACAATCTCTTCAACCTTACGAACAGAGTAAGAGTGCTGAAGTATTTCTTCGTAAATCTTCACCTGTAACTTAGGATCGTTCAATGTAATCAATGCACGGGCATGGCCCATGTCGATTGTTTTATTCTGTAAAGCCACCTGTATCTGAGCCGGAAGTTTTAACAGACGAAGATAATTGGCAATAGTTGTTCTCTTTTTGCCTACACGTTCGCTAAGCCTTTCCTGAGTCAGGTTATATTGTTCTATCAAATGCTGGTAGGCCAGTGCAATTTCAAGAGAGTTCAGGTCTTCACGCTGAATGTTCTCTATCAAAGCCATTTCCATCACGTTCTCATCATCTGCTGTGCGGATATAAGCTGTGATTGTAGGAAGTCCTGCTAACTGAGTAGCGCGATAACGGCGCTCACCGGCGATAATCTGATATGAGTCATCTGAAATTTTTCTCAGAGTTATGGGTTGAATGATACCAATCTCTTTGATTGAATCAGCCAATTCTTCAAGAGCCGCCTGATCAAAATCACGGCGTGGCTGAGAAGGGTTGACTGATATTTTGGATAATTCTATTTCATTAATGGAAGATGAGCCCTCGGTCTTCACTTCATCCATCGAGATCAGGGCGTCTAATCCTCTGCCTAAATTAAATTTTTTGTGTACTGCCATGTCTTATCTTACTTACTATTTCGTTTAATGATTTCCTGTGCCAAGGACAAGTGATTTTTTGAACCGGTAGAATCGGCATCGTAAAGGATAACCGGAAGTCCGTGACTTGGAGCTTCGCTTAGCTTAACGTTACGCTGTACAACGGTTTTGAATACCAATTCCTGGAAATGTTTCTTAACTTCATCGTAAATTTGATTGGCTAGTCGCAATCGGGAGTCAAACATGGTAAGCAGGAAACCTTCTATTTCCAGCATTGGATTAAGTTTTGATTTAATAATCTTTATGGTATTCAATAATTTGCTGATTCCTTCCAATGCGAAATACTCACATTGCACAGGGATAATAACTGAGTCAGCAGCAGTCAGGGCATTAACAGTTATAAGTCCAAGTGAAGGTGAACAATCAATGAGAATAAAGTCATATTCAGCTTTCATTGGTTCAAGAATCTTTTTTAAAACTTTCTCACGTTCGGGAAGATTGAGCATTTCAATTTCCGCACCCACTAAATCAATATGTGACGGAATAACATCAAGTCCTTCGATATCTGTCGTATATATAGCTTCCTTTGTGTCTTCGTTGTTAATGATGCATTCGTAAATGCTGCATTCAACTTCTTTAAGATCTACTCCCAGACCAGAGGAGGCATTAGCTTGAGGGTCGGCATCAACAACAAGAACCTTCTTTTCCAGCGTCGCAAGAGACGCGGCAAGATTGATGGTTGTCGTTGTTTTTCCGACTCCACCTTTTTGATTGGCTAAAGCGATAATTTTTCCCATACTACATTTAATTTGTTGAGGCGAAATAAGTAATAAAAACTAAGAGCGCCTACTAAAAATGCAAAACATTGCAAAATCTGTTGATAAGTCACCTGTTTTGTTAATAACTATCAGACCATCTGTCTTGCTGATATCAAAAGATCGTTGATCTCCCACCTTGCAAAGATATACATTTCTATCCAATAAACTTCCATTTTTTAAACCGGCTTGCATAACATTAAGATTTGTAAACTACTGAGGGGCTGGCAAAAGATGTGATTTTTATCTGATTTATATTTTTGTTATTTTGTACAAATGTTTGTATCGTCTCTCTATGAATTTGCATTCTTTTGTACAAAAGAAAATGATATTTTGTACAAAATGATATTAATATTATTCGTCTAATCAGGGAAAATACATTGAATGCTTTTATAGTCTTTCTTTTGTTTATCCCTCTTTTTTCTTTATTTTTGCGGTAAGTAATTGATAAAAGAAAGTTTAACGGATGAAAAACGAAAAACCTCTGATACTCATATCTAACGATGATGGGTATATGGCAAAAGGGATTAACGAATTGATTAAATATCTTCGTCCACTAGGAGATCTTGTTGTAATGGCTCCGGATTCACCTCGTTCGGGAATGGCTTGTGCTATAACTGCAGATCGTCCGGTGAAATATGCATTGATAAGGAAAGAACCTGGGCTCACTGTTTATAAATGCTCAGGTACTCCGGCTGACTGTATAAAACTGGCAAAGTTTGCAGTCCTTGACCGTCAGCCTGATTTGGTGATTGGTGGAATAAATCATGGAGATAATGCTGCGGTCAACGTACATTATTCAGGCACAATGGGGGTTGCTATCGAAGGTTGTCTTAGTGGAGTACCTTCAATAGGCTTTTCTATCTGTGATCATAACCATGATGCCGATTTTGAACCAACCGCTGAAATCATTCGTAGTATCACTCAAAAAGTGATAGAGGATGGACTGCCAAAAGGAATCTGTCTGAATGTGAACTTTCCTGTATGCCCTGAAATAAAAGGAGTGAGAATTTGTCGCCAGACAGTAGGGCAGTGGACACATGAATGGGCGCGTAGAAGTCACCCCAACGGAGGAGAATATTTCTGGCTTACGGGTGACTTTGAAAACCACGAACCAGAAGATGAAGATACCGATAACTGGGCTCTGAATCACGATTATGCAGCTATTACTCCAACAAAGGTTGATGTTACAGCTTATGAAATGATTGATCAGTTAAAGGGGTGGAACCTATAATCTAAAGATGAAATATTATTTAATAGTAGGTGAGGCTTCGGGTGATTTGCATGCATCTAATCTGATGCAGGCACTGAAGAAAGAGGATCAGGAAGCAGAGTTCCGCTTCTTTGGAGGAGATCTGATGTCTGCTCAGGGAGGAACCCGGGTAAAACATTATAAAGAACTGGCTTACATGGGATTTGTTCCCGTATTACTACATCTTCGCACAATCTTTTCCAATATGAAAAGGTGTAAGGACGATGTTGTTGCTTATGCTCCCGATGTGGTAATATTGGTAGATTACCCGGGATTTAATCTTTCTATTGCGAAGTTTGTTAAAACACAGACAAAGATTCCGGTTTACTACTATATCTCTCCCAAAATATGGGCCTGGAAAGAATATAGAATTAAAAACATCAAGCGATATGTAGATGAACTGTTCTCTATTCTTCCTTTTGAAGTAGAGTTTTTCCATGGCCATCAGTACCCAATACATTATGTGGGAAACCCTACTGTAGATGCAGTAGAAACTTTCCGTGCGAATCATCCGGAGAATTTCGCTGCTTTCACAACTGCGAATGGTCTGACGAGTCAACCAATTATTGCACTTTTGGCCGGAAGCCGTAAGCAGGAGATAAAAGATAACTTGCCTGATATGTTGAAAGCTGCTTCAAAGTTCTCTGATTATCAATTGGTGCTTGCTGGCGCTCCTGGTATTTCTCCCGAATATTATGAGAGGTATATACAAGGAACCAAGGTGAATATTATTTTTGGTCAGACTTATCGTTTGCTTCAACAGTCCTCTGCTGCATTGGTTACTTCAGGAACTGCAACTCTGGAAACAGCTCTTTTCCGTATTCCTCAGGTTGTTTGCTATCACACTCCGATAGGAAAAGTCATTGCTTTTCTGAAGAAGAGAATATTGAAAGTGAAATTTGTTTCACTTGTTAACCTTGTTGCTGGGAAAGAAGTTGTTCGTGAATTAGTAGCTGACACCATGACTCTGCAAAATATAGAGGCCGAACTGGAAGTTATTCTATATAATAAGGTGAAGCGTCAGCAGATGCTTGATGATTACGACCAGATGATTCAGATTCTAGGTCCGGCAGGTGCTTCAGAAAAAGCAGCCAGAGAAATGTTTAACCTGCTAAAAAAGGGAAGCGAATAACCATAATTTCCTCCTTTACAAGATATTAAAAACTTTTTTAAGCATAATTTAATAGGCGCAATGCAGTAAAATGGTTGCGCCTTTGTTTATGTAATAGGTAAATAAATAAAGTTGCTATGAAAAAGTTTAATTTGTATCTATTGTTATTTGTGCTGACTTTAATTCCAGCACTTCAGTCTTGCGATCTTGATGACGATGGCTATTCACTTGATAATTATACGATAGCTATGGCCACAGTGAAAGTTGACGCTAAAAGTTCTGTTTATTTTGTTTTGGATAACGGAGAAACTTTATGGCCTGCTGCTTCTCTTGTTCCATATAAAGAATTAAATAATGGGACACGTATAATAGGGAACTTTACTCTATTGAGTAATACACAGAATGGCTATGATCATTTTGTCCGTTTGAACGATTATTCCACTGTATTAACAAAGGATATCATTAATCTTACCGAGGCTAATAAAGATAGTATTGGTGATGATCCGGTGAGAATAACCGATTTGTGGATGAGTGGCGGTTATATTAATGTAGAGTTTGATATGAATTTGCCGAGCACTCAGAAACATAGGGTTAATCTGGTTAGGAATACCACTAAGGAATATCCTAATGATGGATATATTCATCTTGAATACCGTTATAATGATATGGACGATGTTACAAATTACGTTGGCCGTAGCATTGTTTCTTTCAGGCTTGGTCTGGAAACTATGAATACGCTTCCTTTGAATGGGGTGAAAATTCGAATTAATTCGGCAGTGAATGGTGAAAAGATTATCACGATTGATTTTAGTAACAAGTATAAAAGTGCTGCATCGGTTGCACCACTAACGAATGCTGTTGGTGAAAAGATTAATTAGACAGAACAGATGAGAAAATACAATGTTATTTTCTCCTTTAAACAGAAAAAGGAAGTCATATCGACTTCCTTTTTCTGTTATAATATTGGTGCTATTTAAAGTAATGTAATTACATAAAGATAAATAACAGCTGCCGGTATTGCTATTAGCGCACTATCAAACCGATCGAGTATTCCACCATGACCAGGTAAAATATTCCCGGAATCTTTAATCTTCATGTGTCTTTTAATTAGTGATTCCACTAAATCTCCCCATGTGCCAAATACAACAACGGTCAGTCCTAGTCCTGCCCACGCAAATGAGGACATGAATTGGAAATATGAACCAAATGCAAAACCTGCTGCCAAGGTTAGAAGACCACCACCTATAGAGCCTTCCCAAGATTTCTTAGGCGAGATTCTTTCGAATAACCGATGCTTACCAAACAGGGTACCGAAGCAATAAGCACCTGTGTCGTTCAGCCAGATAAATATAAAGATGGATAATGGAATCGCATAATTATATGTAACACCTCCGGTTTTATTTGCCTGATATGCCAAGACATTTAGTAAGGCAAATGGCAAGGCAACATAAAGCTGACTCAGCATAGAGTAGGCCAGATTGTTTACCGGATTCTCTTTTTGCAGATAAAGTTCACTAATAAGAAGATAGATTATTAAAAAAAGATAAGGGATAAAAATTTGTGAACCTGTAAGCTCTAAACAAAAGCCCAGAAAAGCAAAAAAGAGGTATACACCTCCCAGAGCATTAATAAGAGTGTTTGTACTTACACCCTCATTCTGATTAACCAGTTTGCTGAATTCGTGCACAGCAAGCGCTGAAACAAGAGCAAACAAAATAGAGAAAGGCAGGGGGCCAAATATTATACAGCACACGAGCAAAGCTACTATCAATGCTCCTGTGACTGTACGTAGTATAAAGTTATTTTTAATCATTACTAGCTTATTTCGTAGTGTTTTCCTCTTCTACACTGTTTTCAGGAAGATCTACTTCGTTTTTAGATAAACTTGGATTAGTTTCAGGGTTACTTTCTACTGATGGAGCAGTTTCTTTACTCTCTTCAGCATCCTTGTCAGCAGGTTTGTTTGCTGCCATAATTTCTACAGAGCGTGAAGCCCATTGACGTTTTCCAAAGATACGTTCCACATCTTCAGCAAATATCACTTCTTTTTCAATCAATAAATTAGCCAGAGTATTATGTTCTAATTTATGTTCGGAAAGAATTTTCTTAGCTCTGTTATATTGATCGTTGATAAAGCGATTAGCTTCCTCATCAATCAGTTCAGCAGTCTTTTCGCTGTATGGCTTATTGAAAGAATATTCTTCGTTATTATAGTAACATAGATTAGGTAATTTATCACTCATTCCAAGATAAGAAATCATGCCGTATGCTTGTTTAGTTACACGCTCCAGGTCATTCATTGCTCCGGTAGAAATTTTACCTACAAATAAATCTTCTGCAGCACGACCTCCAAGAGTGGCACACATTTCGTCAAACATTTGTTCCTTGGTGGTAATTTGTCTCTCTTCAGGCAAATACCAGGCAGCGCCTAATGCTCGTCCGCGAGGAACAATTGTTACCTTAATTAATGGGTTGGCATGTTCCAATAACCATGAAAGACTTGCGTGCCCGGCTTCGTGAAGTGCAATAGTCTTGCGCTCTTCCAGAGTCATAATCTTGCTCTTCTTTTCCAATCCACCAATAATTCTGTCTACGGCATCAAGGAAGTCTTGCTTTCCAACAAATGTTTTTCCATGACGAGCGGCAATCAATGCAGCTTCATTACATACATTTGCAATATCAGCTCCTGAGAAGCCTGGAGTCTGGCGGGAAAGAAGATCTACGTCGACAGTTTCGTCTATTTTTATAGGACGTAAATGTACTCCGAAGATTTCTTTTCTTTCGTTCAGGTCTGGCAGGTCAACATGAATCTGACGGTCGAAACGTCCAGCACGAAGCAATGCTTTGTCAAGGATATCCGCACGGTTTGTTGCAGCCAGAATAATGATTCCACTGTTTGTGCCAAATCCATCCATCTCTGTAAGTAACTGATTCAGTGTATTCTCGCGCTCGTCGTTACCACCCATACTTGGATTCTTTCCACGTGCACGTCCCACAGCATCAATTTCATCGATGAAGATGATACAAGGAGATTTTTCCTTTGCCTGTTTAAATAGGTCTCTTACGCGTGAAGCACCAACACCCACAAACATTTCTACAAAGTCGGAACCTGATAGAGAGAAGAATGGTACGTCTGCTTCGCCGGCTACCGCTTTGGCAAGCAATGTTTTACCAGTTCCCGGAGGGCCTACAAGCAATGCACCTTTAGGAATCTTACCTCCAAGCTCAGTATATTTTTGTGGGTTTCTTAAGAATTCCACAATTTCTTCCACTTCCTGTTTTGCCTCTGCAAGTCCTGCTACATCTTTAAAAGTAACTTTTACAGAACCTCCTTTTTCGAAAAGTTGTGCTTTTGATTTTCCTACACTAAACACATTGGAGCCTGATCCTCCTCCGCTACCCATTTTGCGCATGAAGAAGAGCCAAACACCGATAAGGAGAACAAAAGGCAAAATGTTTAATAAGAATGCACTTATGTAATCTCTCTTTTCTTCGTATTGTTCAGTTCCCTGGAATCGTGCCTCGTCGCGTTCCTTTTCCAGAAAACGGCTTAGTGATTCATTGGAAGGAACTCTGGTAGTTACCATAGGAGTCTTTCCTGCCTTCGAAGCATCCTGTTTGAATACTTCCCGGATATGCTCAGGTTTAACGTAAAGTTCTACCGTGTTATCATTGTAAGCCACCACTTTTGTAGCATATCCGTTACGAACATACTGCTGAAATTCATTATAGCTGATCTGTTTAGTCAATGACCCACCCTCACTGGAGAGATAGAGCCCGATTAGCATCATCGCAATAATTGCGTACATCCAGTTAAGGCTGAATTTCGGTACATTCATTTTATTATTCGATTTTTTGTTGTTACTCATTCTTTTCTCAAATTAATCAAGATCTGGTATCATAGTTAACTTTGCATCGGCCCAAAGATGTTCGAGGTTGTAATGTCCTCTCACGTCTGGCAAGAAGATATGAACCATTACATCCGCATAGTCCATTGCAACCCATTCAGCATTAGTTAATCCATCAGCACCAATCGGTTTTATTCCTGTGTTTTCTCTTACATATTCTCTTATGCTGTCTGTGATTGCACTTACGTGACTTGGTGAATTTCCCTGGCAGATTACAAAGTATTTGCAAATTGTATCACCAATTCTGGTTAGATCTGCCACTACTATTTTATATCCTTTTTTCTCTTGAATTCCTTCTACTATTTTCTGTACTAATTCTTGTGTTTCGTTCATTTAATTTCTATGAATAGATTAATAATGACCTGTTTCAGTCTATCTGTAAAACAATAAATTACAAATATACGTCGATTTATTGTATCAGCGAAAGAAAAGTGAAAATCTCTATTGTTTTTTGGATTTTTTAGAAAAATAATCAATACCTTTTCACTTATCTCTGAAATTTTAAACAAAAAAGTAGGCAAAGAGTTTTGCTTTTCTCAAAAAAAGACCTTATCTTTGCACCGCATTTAAGAATTGGGCTATGGTGTAATGGTAACACATCAGTTTCTGGATCTGAGATTTAAGGTTCGAATCCTTATAGCCCAACAAAAAAAGAGCGATAGTAATTATTTAATTGTTATCGCTCTTTTTTTTGTTGTCTGTTTTCAGATTTAGTTCAAAATTCATTTTCATTCATGAATTTGCGTTTTCATCCCTCACTCTCTCACTTTTTTTGATAATAAGTTGAAGGCCAGTAGTGTGGCCCGTGATGGTAGCATTTTTATCCATCACTGAACCCTCACAAAATGGTGCTACCCTCACTGTAAATGTGTTACTGGCATAAAAAAAGCCTCAATAAAGAGGCTCTTTTTATATAATATATTGGTTCTATCTGCTTATTGTTTAGCAGACTCATCAATAACTTTAATCTTTTCAAGAGTAAGTTCCAGGTCGGCTTTTAGTTTCTCAACTTTTCTGTTTAGTTCAGTAACCAGGCTGTTTCCTTTTTTAGATGAAGAGCTAAAGAAACCAAGATTGTTTTCGTAAGTCTTAATCTCATTCTTCATTGCTTCATAAGCACGTACTAGCTTTTCGCGTTCACGGTAAAGTGTCTGCATACCGCCTTTTTCGCCTTGACCAGTTACATTGCTGATGTTAGATCTGAAATTATTTAGTTTTCTGTTGGCAGCATTTACATTCAGACGATCGAACTGTTTGTCAACTAACTCATGGAATTGTTTGTAAAGCTTGTCTTTTTCCTTGAAAGGTACATGGCCAACAGTGTTCCATTCTTTAATTATCTCACGAACCAGATTACTTGCTTCGTTAGCTTCCATACTTTCGTCGATAGTTGCCAATTTCTCAATTAGTGCTTTCTTTTTCTGCATGTTTTCAACTTCTACAGAATGAAGCGAAGAAGTTGCCTTGTTCTTTTGATCGAAGAAGTAATCACAAGCGTCGATGAAACGTTTCCAGATTGGATCAGAATATTTCTTTGATACAGGACCAATTGTTTTCCATTCCTTCTGTAGCTTAGTAAGAATCTCTGAAGTTTCTTTCCAGTCAGTACTATCTTTTAAAGCTTCAACCTTTTCACATAATGCTTTCTTTTTCTCCAGGTTTTCGTTCATTCCTTCTTTAATGCTCTTAAAGAATTCTCCTTTTTTCTTGAAGAATTCATCGCAGGCAGCACGGAAGCGCTCGAAAATCTTGATATTCATTTTTTGTGGAGCGAAACCAATCGTTTTCCATTTATTCTGAAGGGCGATGATTTCCTGGGTTTTACTTTCCCATGCATTGAAAGAGTTTAATTCGCTGTATTCTGTAGTTTCAACAATTTCGCAAATAACAGTTTTCTCATCCAAATTTCGTTGCTCTGCCTCCTTTAATGCCTCAAAGTGTTGTTGATGACGGCGGTTTACTTCAGTAGAAGCAGCTTTGAAACGAGCCCAGATTTCATCGCGAAGTTCTTTAGCTACCGGACCGGTATCGCGGAATTCCTGATGTAACTTCTGTAACTGGTGAAAAGCAGAAACAACGTCCTGTTCATTTGCCAGTTTTTCTGCAGCTTCACAAAGTCTTGCTTTAATCTCCAGATTTTTCTTGAAGTCGTAGTCTCTGAATTCGTTGTTTATTTTAATGATGTCGTAGAATTTCTCTACATACACCTGATAATTTTTCCATAAGTCGTTCACTTTAGCCTGAGGAACCTGTTTAATTTCATTCCATTCCTGCTGAAGTTTCTTGAAGTCATTATAAGCCTTGTTTACATCCTCTGGATAATTAACCAGCTCTTTAAGCTTTTCAATAATGCCTAGCTTTGTCTGTAGGTTTTCTTCTTTTTGCTTTTCAAGTTCTGCATTAAACGCACTTCTTTTATCCTTGATAGCAGCCATTATAGATTTAAACTCACTTTCATAAGTATCTGTTACAGGAACAAATGCTTCTTCAGTTCCGCCATCTTCTAAGAATTTTTTCTTTGCAGCGTCTTGTTCTGTTTTGTGAATTTTATAGAAGGTCTGTTTAAGAGAGTCTAATTCCTGCTTGTGAGCATTTTCAGCATCAGCAGAAATCTCTTTCAGTCTGTCAATTACTTCTTGTTTTGACTGCAGGTTAGTGGCAGTCGATGTGTTTACTTCGGTAGTTTCCTCTGGAGTTTCTTCAGTCTTTACTTCAGAAACCTCGGGAACATTCTTTTCTTCTTCTAATTTTCCTTCTTCTAAAGGTAGATTAGTGTCTTGAGTGTCCATCATTTGTTCAATCGTTTTTAGGTATAGGATTTAGTCCCTTCATTACATTAGTTCACAAATTAATAAAATAATTTCTTAATTTTCTAATGTTTTGGAATATTTTTTCACCTTTACCTTGTTATTCGTTAATTTTAGGAATGCATTTATTCCTGAACAACTTTTAGTTTCTGTTCAGACAATGCTTTCTCCACATTATTGGTCAGGCTGATAAATTCTGCTACAGAAAGTTGTTCGGGGCGTTTGTTGAATAAAACATCAGCACAAAGAGGGCAATCTTTTCCTAAAATGGGTTTGATGGAGTTTCTTAACGTTTTTCTGCGTTGGTTGAAAGTTGTTTTCACCACTACCTTAAAAAGCTTCTCGTCACAACCTAGCTCCTGTGTTTCGTTGCGAGTCATCCTAATGACTGCACTTTTAACTTTGGGAGGTGGGTTGAACACTGTTTCACTTACCGTGAAGAGATATTCCACATGATACCAAGCCTGAATAAGTACGCTTAGAATACCGTAAGTTTTACTTCCCGGTCCGGCTGCTATTCTTTCTGCAACCTCTTTCTGAATCATACCTGTGCAGCAGGGAATAAGATTCTTGTTCTCAAGCATCTTGAAGAATATCTGGCTTGAAATGTTGTATGGATAGTTACCCGTCAGTACAAACGGTTTCCCTTCGAATGTTCTTTCAAGATTCATTTTCAGAAAATCATCTTCAATAATATGATCTTCCAGTGAAGGGAAAGCTTCACGAAGATATGCAACCGATTCATAGTCAACCTCTACAACCTTTACCGGTCGTTGTTTCTTAACCAGAAATTGAGTGAGAACACCCATACCCGGTCCCACTTCTAATACCGGAAGTTCAGGTACGGCATCTACCGTATCTGCTATATCTTGAGCTATCTTAAGGTCTTTAAGGAAATGTTGTCCGAGAAATTTCTTTGGTTTAACTGCTCTCATTCTGTTAATTTAATTGTTTATTCATTCGCTCTTTACAGATAAGCTATTATCTTTGCAGCTTGCAAAGGTATTAATAATAATCCATTTAATTATAATTTTGGGAGCACCTCAGTTTAAAAAGATAATAAAAAAGACTTTTCAAATAGCATTGCCTCTTTTTCTGGGCAGTATTATATTAGTTTGGGTCTATAGGGATTTTGATTTTTCTAAAGTAGGTCATGTCCTTTTTCATGAGATGAATTACTGGTGGATGTTAGTTTCATTGGTTTTTGGAATATTCAGTCACGTATTTCGTGGGTGGCGATGGAAACTTACGCTTGAACCGCTTGATGCTTACCCTAAATCAAGCAACTGTGTGAATGCCATTTTTATATCGTATGCCGCCAATCTGGTATTACCCCGTGTGGGAGAAGTTTCCAGATGCACCATACTTTCCAAATATGATGGCGTATCATTCTCCAAATCTCTTGGCACGGTTGTCACTGAAAGAATCATTGATTCAATAATGGTGTTGGCTATTACAGGAACAACTTTATTCCTCCAACTGGGTATATTTAAAAGTTTCTTTGCCAAGACGGGAACCAATCTTGATTCTATAGGGCAGATATTCCTTTCACCGGAGTTCTACATTATCACATTGTGTGTAATTGGTGTATGCATATTGCTTTATAAGCTCATGCGATTACTTTCATTCTTTGAAAAAGTAAAAGGAATTGTGCTGAATGTATGGGAAGGCATCTTAACCCTGAAACATGTTAAGAATATGCCTCTTTTCATCTTATATACTTTCCTTATCTGGTTTTGTTACTTTATGGAATTCTATCTGACCTTCTTCTGCTTTGATTTTTCTTCAAACTTAAGCTTTATGGCCGGAATGGTTTTATTTGCTGCGGGAAGTGTGGCTGTGGTTGTTCCTACGCCTAATGGTGCCGGGCCGTGGCATTTTGCTATCATCTCAATGATGGTGCTTTACGGAGTAGATGCTACCGATGCGGGAATATTTGCTTTAATAAAGCATGGAATACAAACATTATTATTAATTTTGCTAGGTATATATGGGTTAGTAGCCCTGCCGATTACAAATAAAAAATAAACAGTATGAAAACAATTCAATCATTAGCTCCCGAGGCTGTATGGAAACATTTCTACTCTTTAACCAGAGTTCCTCGTCCTTCGGGTTTTATGAAACCTGTAACAGAGTTTTTGCTTAACTTCGGAAAGGGTTTGAACCTGGAATCATTTACAGATGAAGTAGGCAATGTTATTATAAGAAAACCGGCTACCCCGGGAATGGAAAACAGAAAAGGCGTGATTCTTCAGGCACACATGGACATGGTTCCGCAGAAGAATAACGATACTGCTCACGATTTTGAGAAAGATCCTATTGAAGCATATATTGATGGCGACTGGGTGAAGGCGAAAGGTACCACTCTTGGTGCCGACGACGGAATGGGTGTTGCAGCAATTATGGCTGTTCTTGAAGACAACACATTAACACACGGTCCGCTTGAAGCATTGATTACTGTAGACGAAGAGACTGGTATGTTTGGTGCTTTTGCTTTGAAGAGAGAAAGTATCAAGGGAGAAATCCTGTTGAATCTCGATTCAGAAGACGAAGGTGAACTTTACATTGGCTGTGCCGGTGGTGAAGATGTTACTGCAACTTTCCAGTATAAAGAGGTACCTGCAGAAGAAGGCGATATTGCTGTAAAAGTTACCTTGAAAGGTTTGCGCGGCGGACACTCTGGTTTGGAAATTAATCAGGGACGTGGTAATGCAAATAAACTGATAATCCGTTTCCTTCGTGAGGCTGTTGCAAGTTACGAAGCCCGATTGGCTATCCTTGAAGGCGGTAACATGCGTAATGCAATTCCACGTGAAGCGCATGCCATCATTACAATTCCTGCTGAAAACGAGGAAGATTTGGTAGACTTAGTACAATACTGCGAGAATCTGTTTAATGAAGAATTTGCAGGTATCGAAGAAAATATCAGCTTCAAGGCAGAAAGAACAGATTTACCTAAGGGACTTGTTCCAGAAGAGATACAGGATGATATAATCAACTCCATCTTTGCTTGCCAAAATGGTGTATTGAGAAACATTCCTTCTATTCCTGATACAGTAGAAACATCTTCAAACCTTGCAATTGTTAAGGTTGAAAACGGATTGGCAGAGGTGAAGATTCTTGCCAGAAGTGCTTCCGATTCTATGAAAGAATACCTTACTACCAGTATTGAATGCTGTTTCAACATGGCAGGAGCCAAGGTAGAAATGTCAGGCGCTTACTCAGGATGGCAGCCAGACGTGAATTCTCCTATTCTTCATGCCATGAAAGCTTCTTATAAAGCTCAGTTTGGCGAAGAACCAGCGGTGAAAGTGATTCATGCCGGACTGGAATGCGGTATCATTGGTGCTAACATCCCAGGATTGGATATGATTTCTTTTGGCCCAACATTGCGTTCTCCTCACTCACCAGACGAACGTGTTTTCGTTCCTTCAGTGAAGAAATTCTATGAATTCCTTGTTGCAACGCTGGAACAAACACCGGTTAAGGAATAATCTGAGTCAGAAAAAATAAATATGAAGTGCGGGATGGAGTAATCTTTCCCGCACTTTTTTTTCATCCACCCAGGTGTACAAATTTGGTACACCCGGGTGTAGGCTAACTGTAGATCCGGGTGTAAGGGGTTGGTACACCCGGGTGTACAGAAAAAAGTCAAAGGATTATGTAATAACCTGATAAAGGTTTGTAATAACCTGATAAAGGTTGACTAAATTTGTTCTTCCCCCTTTTTAGAGTTGACTGGTTATATTTAAATTATTGCTGTCCGGTAAAACTTTTTAGGTCGAAAAAATAAAGGGCTGAGTTCATCAAAGAATTCAGCCCAAATTGTCTATATTCGTTTCGACCAAAAAATTCTTATAGACATGGGCAAAAGTATGAATTTTACCGGACAGCCGGTTCTCTCACAGCTATTAAAATTCATCGATAAGCAAAAAACCTTAGATTTAAGTCGAAAAATGGGGTGCGAACGTTATGTCAAGAGCCTGGACGGCTATACTCATCTTGTGGTTATGCTTTTTGGTGTACTCAAACACTTTGATTCCTTGCGAGAACTGGAGATTGGAATGCTTGCGGAAGCAAATAAGCTGCAACATCTTGGAATCGATTACATGGTTAGGCGTAGTACCCTGGCAGAAGCAAATAAAAGACGCTCTCAGGAGTTTTTTGCCAACGTCTATTCTATGTTGTTGGAACAATATGGACCTTTTTTAGCGGACAGCCGCCCACGAAAAGAACAGAAAGATTGGGAGCGATTGCTTTTTATGATGGATTCTACTACAATCAGCCTGTTTGACAATATTCTCAAGGGCGTTGGTCGTCACCCCAAAAGCGGAAAGAAGAAAGGCGGTCTAAAAGTCCACACTGTAATGCGCTATGTAGTAGGTGTCCCTATGGTGGTTCAACTGACATCCGCAGCCAAGCACGACCATTATCTGCTCAAAGAAGTTCATTTGCCGCAAAATGCCACTCTTGCCATGGATCGTGCCTATATTGACTATGCACAATTCCAACGATTGACAGAAGAGGGCGTCTGCTATGTTACAAAAATGAAGAATAACCTGACATACAAAGTGTTGAAATCTACAACCTATGTCAATCCCAAAGGTTTGGTAACACATACCGACCAACACATCATCTTTCAGAAAGGAGACTTGCGACATAAGTCCAGACGAGTAGAATTATGGTGTGAGAATAAAAAGAAATCCGTTGTACTGCTAACCAATAATTTCGATCTCTCTGTTGGCGATATTGAAGAGATTTACAAGCGGAGATGGGCCATTGAAACCCTCTACAAACAGCTCAAACAGAACTTTCCGCTACATTTCTTCTATGGTGAGAGTGTCAATGCCATAGAAGTGCAGACATGGGTGGTTCTAATAGCCAATTTACTTTGTACAATCATGCAACATAAACTTAAACGACACTGTTCTTTTTCTAATTTGGTTACCATGACCAGACTTATGCTAATGTATTATGTCGATTTCATTGCTTTTCTTGAGAAACCCGAAAAGGATTGGGAATATATTCTTCAAAAAGCTAATTATGAACCTCCAAATGTTGAACCCGTATTAGAACTTGTTTTTGATTAGAGGGCTTACTTTTAAAAAAAACATTCCGAACCACCATTTTATAGGCGATTCGGATGATTCTTTATGCATTTTAAAGTTTTACCGGACAGCAATATATTTAAATCTCTAACTTCGGTTGACTAAATTCTCTATAGTCCCTAATTGTGGTTGATAGGTCTAATCTTACACTAGACAATAAATAAAACACAGTCAACCAAAATCAAGATGAGACAAGTGCTAGATCGCTAGATCACTGCTAGATCAAATTATATTGATCTAGCGCATTCTATTTTGTTAATTACTAAATAGTTATATGCTTACTGCTAGATCGCTAGATCAATTTCATAAAAACAAAATTATGTAGCCTAAACTTTTTAAGTTATTTAGTTGGTTTTAAACTAAAACGGATTTAGAGATAATTGACATTTAGTTTATTTTTCATAAAAAGTGACTTAAATCTTTTGTAGCTCATGCATGATTTTAAAGTTTAAATCGTTTACTTTGTTGTAATATGCTAAAACTAAAAAAAATAGATATGAGAACCAGACTATTAACCCTTTTGGTATTTGTGATGACAGGGGTGTCCTTATTTGCTCAAGCGCAGACTTATGAGAAGATGTGGAAGAGTGTTGAGGCTTTTGAGAAGAAAGATCTGCCCCAATCGGTAATAAAAAAGACAAATGAAATCTATCAGAAAGCGTTTGCCGAGAAAAACTCCCCGCAAATGTTTAAGGCATATCTTTATAATGCCAATACAAAGCTGAAGATAGACGCCGATAGTTTCTACGTTAACCTGAAGGGGCTGGAAAAATGGGAAGCAGAATCAACAGTTCCTATGGATAAAGCAATCCTGAATTCCATGATAGCCGAGCTTTATGCAGACTATGCTCAGAATAATTCCTGGCAGCTTCGTAAAGGCAAACAGCTAACCGGAGAAACTCCCGAAGATATCCGTGAGTGGAGTGCCAATCTTTTTATTCAGAAAGCTTTTTCTTGTCTGCGGAGTTCGCTAAAGGATCAGAAACTGCTGCAGGAAACTTCTTCATCTGCTTATGAACCAATTGTGACGAATGGTGAAACAAGTAATTATTTCCGCCATGATATGCTCCATTTATTGGCGAAACGTGCGCTTTCTACTCTTTCAACTTTGCAAAACATTTCGAAAGATATTTATCCACAGACCTTGTTGAAAGCAGAAACAGCATTTGCAAATACTGCATCTTTTATTAAAACCCAGATTCCTGCCGCCAGTGAATATGATGCTGTGGCAGAGAAATGCCGTATTTATAAAGAGCTGATTGCTTATTATCAGTTAGTTGAAAATAAAGATGCCGTATTACTGACTGAATTAGAACGGTTGGATTATACAAAACAGCAGTTCCAAGAAACAAATGCCGATGAATGGGAAGCTATTCAGAAAAAGGAATTAGGTGCTGATCCTTATATTGCTGCACTTAATGACTTAATTGCTCAGAATTCTTCCAATGAAGTTTGTGCGGAAGCCTATTTGGGAAAAGCGAATTATGTGCAAACAAGAAACAAATTACCTTTGGCTCTGGAAATCTTGAATGAAGCTATTCAAAAGTATCCTAAATATAAGCGGATTAATTTGTTGAAAAATAGCAAACAACAGATTCTAAATCCTAATTTAAATATTGAATCTTCTCAGATTATTTATCCGGGCAATCTGTTCGATCTTAAAGTATCTCATAGGAATCTGGATGGTTTTAAAATTAACCTGTATAAAGTGAACCTTCCGGTAACATCTCCCAAGTTAAATGAAACGTTGGATAAGAATTTCTATAAGAAGTATGCCCAACTTATCACTACAGAACATTATTCATTGGTGCGTCCGGTTGATTATCTGCAGAAAGATTCTGTTTTTAAAGTGAAAGCTCCGGCGTTAGGAATATATCTGATGGATATTATTCCCGATGCAAAGAATGGCAATGTATCAACTGACATATTTTATTCTTCTGCTTTTAAAGTCCTTACGCGCAATCTTTCAGATAATAAAACTGAGATTATTACGCTTGATGCACAGAGCGGGCAACCAATTCCCGAAGCAACAGTTTCTCTTTTTGTGAACGACAAAGGAGATAAAAAGGAACATTCAAAAGTAACTACAGATGCTAATGGAAGTGTGGTGATTGATAAAGTGGATAATCTGAGATGGCTTACTGCTTCAAAAGGTAATGACGTAGCTCTGCCGTTGCAGAATATTTATTCTTACCGATATTTCTATACGGAAGAAAAAAAGGAAAATGAATTGATCACTTTGCTGACTGACCGTACTCTCTATCGTCCCGGGCAGACTGTTTTTGTGAAAGCCATAGCTTATCGTTCAGCTTCAGATACAGCTCATGTGGTGGCAAATAAAAAATATAACATTAAACTGTATGATGCCAATGATAAAATGATTGACGATCAAGATCGTTATACAAATGAGTTTGGTTCTTTTACAACAGAATTTTCTTTGCCTACTGCAACGTTGAATGGTCGGTTCTGTTTGAAAACGGATTTTGGAGGCACTTATATCCGTGTGGAAGAATATAAGCGACCTACTTTTGAGATAACTTTTCAACCGATGGAAGGTAGCTATACTTTTAATGATTCTGTAAAGGTAAAAGGTGTGGCAAAAACCTTTTCGGGTGTAGCTGTTCAAGGTGCTCCGGTGAAATATACGGTAACCCGCGCTGCACGAAATTGGTGGAGATTCTATAATGACAAAGAAGTAACCTTAGTTTCCGGCGAGGCTATAGTAGATGCTACTGGTAACTTTGAAGTTCCATTCCAGCTAATTCCTGATTTGGCTGACAAAAAGGATGAAAGTTACTATATATACAAGGTAGAAGCAACACTTACAGATGCTGCCGGTGAGACACAAACTTCTGAAACTTCACTGGCCGTAGGTAGTCGTTCGCTAATTCTTTCTACAGACCTGAAAGATGAAGTTTGCAGAGACAATGCAATTACAACAATATTTACTGCTACCAATCTGAATCAGAAACCCGTAAATGTGGAAGGAACATACCAACTGTTTAAAAAGAATAGTAAGGAAGTGGTTCTAACGGGAGTATTTACTTCAAATAAATCGCAAGAGCTTTCTACCTGGAAGGAACTACCTTCGGGAGAATATAAATTAATCCTTTCGGCAAATGATGAGAAAGGACGAAAAGCTACCTTTGAAAAGGAATTTGTTCTTTTCTCTGTAAACGATCAACATCCACCTGTTGCTGAACCAATGTGGTGCAAACTGATGAATTCTACATTTGCCCCAGGTAAGCCGGCTACTGTTTTATTTGGATCAGGAGAAAAGGATGTGCATGTACTTTATGATGTGTTTGCCGATGGTAAACGGATAGAAAGCCGTCGCCTTGCATTGTCTAATTCAGTAAAACGATTTGATTTACCTTATAAAGCAGAGTACGGAGATGGCGTTTATGTCAATTTTTGCTTTGTAAAGAACGGTCAGGTTTATCAGCAGGGAGAACAGATAAGAAAAGCTTTTCCGGATAATAAACTGATCATAAAATGGGATGTGTTCCGTGATAAACTGAAACCGGGACAAAAGGAAGAATGGAAATTGACCATAAAAGATGCAAAAGATAAAGCAGCAAAGGTTGAATTTATGGCTGCAATGTATGATGCTTCTTTGGATAAGATATGGAAAGGTAACCAGGGATTGTACCTGAATTACGGAAGGAATATTCCTGTAATTTACTGGAATTATTTACAGATCAATAATAACTATTACTATTTCAGTTTCCCTTTTAAATATAATCCTTCTAGTAATTTCTCTTACGATAGATTGATGAGAACTTATAGAGATAGATTCTCTGGTTCAGATTTGAATGAGGTTGCCGTTATTGGCTATGGTACCAAGACAAAAGGTCTGAAAATACGTGGTATGGGCAAGGCTTTTGCTCGCGAAGAAGAATTACAAGAAAGTAAAGTTACAATATCAATAGCTGATGTAAAAGGCAATGATGAAACTAATAGTCAGGATATTGCAGAAATGAATACAGAGATTGCATCTGGAGTTGCTATTGCAAAAGAAAGAACAGAAGAAACTTTAGACAAAAACGTCCCTGTTCGTGAAAACTTCAACGAGACAGCTTTCTTTTATCCCCAGCTTCGTACTAACGAAAAAGGAGAAATTAGTTTCTCATTCACCATGCCCGAAAGCCTTACTCGCTGGACGTTTAAAGGAATAGCGCATACAAAAGACATGCAGATTGGAACCATTGATGGAGAAACCGTGACCAGCAAAGATTTTATGCTCACTCCTAATATGCCTCGCTTTGTAAGGGTAGGAGATCGCAGCTCAATCTCAGCACGCATTATCAATGTATCTCAGAAAGATGTGGCGGGAGAAGTAAAAATGCAACTGTTTGATCCGGCTACCGAAAAGGTAATTCTTACAAAGAAACAATTATTCTCTGTAAAAGCAGGACAGACAAGCAGTGCTTCCTTTGAATTTACTGCCGATGCAGCCTATTCTCTTTTAGGATGCCGACTGGTTGCCGATGGTGGAACTTTCAGTGATGGTGAACAACATCTGCTTCCGGTTCTTAGCAATAAGGAAAGAATCATTGAAACGTTGGCAATGCCTATCCGTGGAAACCAGACTCGTGAGTTTTCTATGAAGGAACTCTTTAACGGGAACTCGAAAACGGCAACAGATCGTAAGCTGACAGTTGAATTTACCGGAAATCCGGCCTGGTATGCTGTGCAGAGTTTGCCTAGTCTGTCTAATCCTACCAATGAAAGTGCGGTATCATGGGCAACGGCTTTCTATGCAAACTCACTGGCTTCATCTATTATGAATGCGCAACCTCGCATTAAACTGGTATTTGATCAGTGGAAAGCTCAGGGTGAGACGAAAGAAACATTGTGGAGCAATCTGCAAAAGAATCAGGATGTGAAGAATATCTTGCTGGAAGAGTCTCCCTGGTTAACTGAAGCTAAGAGTGAGGCTGAACAAAAACAGCGGTTGGCTTTGCTTTTCGATCTGAATACCATTCAATATAAAAACACTCAGGCGCTGGCTAAGTTAAAAGAGTTGCAACTGAACAGTGGGGCTTGGACCTGGTACAAAGGTATGAACGGCAGTCGCTACATCACACAATTTGTGTTGGAAACGATGGGACGGTTGAGTAAACTCACTGGCGAACCGTTGAGTGGTGATGCGTTGAATATGCAACAATCGGCTTTCAGATATTTACATGGTGAGATGCTTCAGAAATACAAAGAGATAAAGAAAGACGAAAAGAAGTACGGAGCTACATTCGGGCTGGATGATGAGTCTTTGCATTATCTTTATTTGTGCGCGCTGACTGGTGAGAAGATTCCTTCGGTTAATAAAGAGGCTTATAACTATTTTTTAGGTAAGGTACACCAGACTTTGAAGAGTCAAACATTGATGGGAAAAGCTCTGTCAACAGTTGTTCTTGCAAAAGCCGGCAAGAATGCTGAGGCTAAGGATTTCTTAAATTCAATGAAAGAGTATGCTGCGAAAACAGATGAGATGGGTATGTTCTACTCAGCAAGTGTGAACCCATATTCATGGTTTGGTAATAAGATAAAGATGCAGACAGCCATACTGGAAGCATTCGATGAAGTGGCTAAAGATTCGGCAACAGTGGAAGAGATGAAGATGTGGCTGTTGAAACAGAAGCAGGCACAATCATGGGATTCTCCGGTTTCTACAGTAAATGCTGTTTATGCTTTATTGAACAGAGGAAATAATCTATTAGATAATCCCGGTAATGTGAAAATTACATTTGGTAAGCAGGTAATGGAGACTTATTCTCCGGCTCAAACAGCTATTCCATCTACCGGATATATAAAGAAGTCATTCGAAGATGCGGCTACTACATCTGCTCCCGGACAGATTAAAATAGAAAAACGTGATGCAGGTATTGCCTGGGGAGCCGTTTATGCACAATATCTGGAAGAGACGGATAAGGTGAAACAACAAGGTAAAGAGCTGAATGTTTCTAAAACATTATATGTGGAACGTTTGGTGAACGGGGTGAAAGAACTGCAACCGCTGAAAACGAATGCAAAACTAAAAGTTGGTGATAAGGTAGTTTCCCGTATTATTATAAAGGTAGATCGTGATATGGACTTTGTTCAGTTGAAAGATCAGCGTGCTGCTTGTTTCGAGCCTCTCGAATCGCTTTCCGGTTACCGATGGGGAGCAGGAACGGGTTATTATGTGGCTGTGAAAGATGCTTCCACAAACTTCTTCTTTGACTCACTTGTTAAAGGTACCTATGTGCTGGAACATTCATTCTTTGTAACAAGAACGGGAAATTATTCATCAGGCATAGCCACATTACAGTCGGCTTATGCACCGGAGTTTGCCTCACATTCTTCATCGGAACGTGTGGTTGTGGAATAATGCAATGTTTTTTAGCAAATTGAATTCTTGTAAGTGAAAGAAAAAACTTAAATTTGTCAGCAAAAGTATGAATATAAATAAAATATATATGAAACGTTCCCTTTTGCTCACTTGTTCTCTGTTTTTTCTTTCGCTTACTGCCTGGTCTCAGGCAAGAATCTCTACTAACGGAGATGTTTACGATTTTGGAATTATACCGAGAAACAAACCTGTGACAAAAGATTTCACAATAATCAATACAGGAAACCAACCATTAGTTATATCCGAGGTAACTGCTTCTTGTGCTTGTACAGCAACGGAATGGACAAAGAAACCAATTGCTCCCGGTGATACCGGCTATGTTCGTTCTACTTTCGATGCCAAAGCGATGGGACGTTTCTATAAAACGGTTAACATTTATAGCAATGCAGCTAATCATGTGAAGTATATTGCTATAAAGGGTGAAGTCGCCATTGGTGTTACAAACTATAAAAAAGAACTTTCTTACGAGATTGGATCTATTCGTCTGGATAAAAGATACATTGAGTTTCCTCCTGCAAATAGCGGAGATATGCCTACTGCTGAAATTCAGCTGGCAAATACTTCTGATAAACCGGTAGATGTAACGCTTATGCACTTACCTCCTTACTTAAAAGCTGAGGCTAAACCTCAGATCCTGAATAGAGGACGGAAAGGTAAAATAACTCTGACACTGGATACTAAGTTGCTGAAAGATCTTGGGTTGACACAAGCACCTGTTTATCTGGCTCGTTATTCAGGAGATAAAGTGAGTCCTGATAACGAGATTGATATCTCAGCTATCTTACTTCCCGGATTCTCAAAAATGACGACTCTTCAAAGAAATCATGCTCCAAAGATTAAGCTGTCTTCTACTGATCTGAATATGGGAGAAATTCCTTTGAATGGAAAAGTGTCACATACAATTATAATATCGAATACAGGTATAACACGTCTTGAAATAAAGAAACTTCAAGTGTTTAACTCTGCTGTAGGCGTCAGTTTGGGCAAGAAAATTATTCAGCCGGGACAATCTACTAAACTGGTTGTGGATTTAAGTGGTAAGTGGCTGAAGAAAACCAAAGGTGAGAAAAAAGTCTTAATGATTACTAATGATCCAACAAATCCTTTAGTGATGATTAATCTGAAGGTGAAAATAAAAGAAGAGGCTAAAAAATGAAACATCCTGAAAATAATGAAGAATACAAAGGATTAACAGTCAATAAGGGGATTGAACAACCCTCTTCTGTTAACCCTTATCTGAAGTTGCGGCGTATCCCCAGGAAACGCAGACTGTCGGTCAGTGAATATGTAGATGGCATTGTAAAGGGTGACGTGACTGTTCTTAGTCAGGCAGTAACACTGGTAGAGAGTGTTCGTCACGAACATCAGGCTATTGCACAGGAGGTAATAGAAAAGTGTTTGCCTTACTCTGGTAAATCTATTCGTGTTGGTATAAGCGGTGTGCCCGGTGCCGGTAAAAGTACATCTATAGATGTGTTTGGCTTGCATGTTCTTCAGGAAGGTGGCAAACTGGCTGTTCTTGCAATTGATCCAAGCAGCGAACGTTCCAAAGGAAGTATCTTAGGAGATAAAACCCGCATGGAACGGTTATCTATACATCCCGATTCATTTATACGTCCTAGCCCTGCAGCTGGTTCGCTGGGTGGTGTGGCAAGGAAAACTCGGGAAACAATAATCCTCTGCGAAGCAGCCGGATTTGATAAAATATTTGTTGAGACAGTTGGAGTAGGACAAAGTGAAACGGCTGTTCATTCAATGGTCGATTTCTTCTTGTTGATTCAGCTGGCCGGTACAGGCGATGAATTACAGGGAATAAAAAGAGGTATTATGGAAATGGCTGACGGCATAGTTATTAACAAGGCCGACGGAAGTAATGTTGAAAAGGCTAAACTAGCCCAGACTCAGTTCCGCAATGCGCTCCATCTTTTTCCGCCTACGGAATCAGGATGGGTGCCTAAAGTTCTTACATATTCAGGATTCTATGACCTCGGAATCAAAGAGATTTGGGATATGGTATATGAATACATGGATTTCACTAAAGAAAACGGATATTTTTATCACCGTCGTAATGAGCAGTCCAAATACTGGATGTATGAAACTATAAACGAGCAATTACGTGATAACTTTTATCATAATCCCGTTATCAAGGATATGCTGCAGGAAAAAGAACGTCAGGTTCTTAATGCAGATCTTACATCTTTCATTGCAGCAAAAAAACTTCTGGATACCTATTTTGCAGAATTGAAGAAATAAAATCAGACAAGAATAAAACCAGAAAGGTCATCTCTCGGAATGAAAGATGACCTTTTATATATAGTGTTTCTATAATCAGAAATTAAATAGAGAGTGTACGAAGTACGTTTACTAATTCCTTATTGATAGGTTTATCGTTCTTAATTGCTTTAGTGAAAGGTACGTATACAATCTGGTCATTTTCTATACCAATCATTACATTTCGTTGTCCTTCCAGAATAGCATCTATACTGGCTGCTCCCAAACGGCTGGCCAATATTCTGTCGTGAGCTGTTGGACTTCCTCCACGTTGCAAGTGTCCCAGAATGGTAACTCTAACGTCATATTGAGGATATTCATTCTTCACACGTTCAGCATAATGCATTGCTCCACCGGTAATTTCACTTTCAGCAACAATAACAATACTGCTATTCTTAGATTTGCGATAACCGCTTTTAATGAACTCTTCCAGTTGGTCAACTTCTGTACTGAATTCAGGGATAATAGCAGCTTCGGCACCAGATGCAATAGCACCGTTCAATGCAAGGAAACCTGCGTCACGTCCCATTACTTCAACAAAGAAAAGTCTTTCATGAGAAGTAGCTGTATCTCTGATCTTATCAACAGCATCAAGAATTGTATTTAAAGCTGTGTCATAACCAATAGTAGTATCTGTGCCGAATAAATCATTGTCAATTGTGCCGGGAAGTCCGATACATGGAACATCAAATTCCTGAGCAAATATACGTGCTCCTGTTAAAGAACCATCTCCGCCTATCACAACTAAAGCGTCAATGCCTTCTCTAACCATTGTTTCATGAGCAACTTGTCTTCCTTCAGGAGTCATAAACTCCTTACAGCGAGCAGTTTTAAGAATTGTTCCCCCAAGTTGTATAATATTGCTGACGTTCTGACTCTTGAATTCCTGGATTTCACCAGTTATTAAACCTTTGTAACCGCGGTAGATTCCTTTAACCTGTAGTCCGTTGTAAATGGCAGCGCGGGTTACTGCGCGAATTGCCGCATTCATACCTGGAGCATCTCCTCCGGAAGTTAAAATTCCAATACATTTTACTGTACCCATACCTATTTGTTTTAAATTGTAGCTGCAAAGTTAAAAAAAACAATGATTAATAACTCTCATGAACCTTTAATTAATCTAAATATAGTCTCTTATAAATAAAGGGAATAAATAAATTATGAATTGTGAATAATCTTGTTGATGTATGTTTGTACCTCTTCCATTAACCATTTTGGAGTTGAGGTTGCTCCACATATTCCAATAGAATTTACTCCTTGCAACAGATCTGGATTAATTTCGTTTGGACTATCTATAAGATAAGAGTTAGGATTTACTTTGCAGCATTCGTTGAACAGGACCTTTCCATTAGAGCTTTTCTTTCCGCTAACAAAGAATATAAGGTCATGTGAAGCAGCAAAAGTTTGTATATGTGGCATGCGGTTAGCTACCTGTCTGCAAATAGAATCATAGAACTCGAATGTGGTATCAGGAGAAATGTGTTCTTTTATATATTCCACAATTTTCTGAAACTCATCCAGCGACTTTGTTGTCTGAGAATAGAGACGAATGTTTCTATTGAAATCCAGCTTCTTAACCTCTTCCAGGTTTTCTATAACAATAGCCTCTCCAGAAGTCTGTCCCACAAGTCCCAGAACTTCGGCATGACCGTTCTTTCCGTAGATTACAATCTGCTTATCAGCACTTTCGTGCATCCCATATTGTTGTTTAATGCGCTGTTGCAGTTTTAGCACCACAGGGCAGGTAGCATCAATAATCTCAATATTGTTTTCTTTAGCAATGGCATAAGTTTCAGGAGGCTCGCCATGAGCTCTTAATAGCACCTTTGCATTATGAAGTTCTTTAAATTCATCATGGTTTATGGTAATTAGTCCCATCTCCTTGAGTCGTTCCACCTCTTTGCTGTTATGCACAATATCTCCCAGACAATAGAGCGTTTCTCCTTTAGCCAGTTCTTCTTCCGCTTTTTTAATTGCGGTAACTACTCCAAAGCAGAAGCCGGAACCTTTATCAATTTCTACCTTGATCATATATTTAGGATTTTTGAGTAGCTTTTTCAAATTGCTTCAACAACCATTCTTTCTGCTCGGCAATGGTTAATAGACTATTATCTAGTAAGATGGCATCGGATGCTCTTTTCAAAGGGCTCACTTCTCTGTTTTGATCAATATAATCGCGTTCCTTTACATTTTTCAGGATTTCTTCAAAATTTACGCTCTGTCCTTTAGCCTGTAATTCATCGTAACGGCGCAATGCACGGATATCAGCAGAAGCTGTTACATAGATCTTTAATTCAGCTTCAGGGAAAACTGTTGTTCCTATATCACGTCCATCCATTACAATCCCTTTTCCTTTTCCCATCTCCTGTTGTAGAGCAACCAATGCTGAACGTACAAATCCAATAGCGCTAACCGGACTTACTTTTGACGAAACTTCCATTGTGCGGATTTGTTCTTCCACATCTTCACCATTCAGATAAGTTCTTGGTAATTGTGTTTTTTCATCCAGACGGAAGGTGATGTGAATATCCTTGATACGACGTTCTAGTTCGGGGATATTTATTTCATCACTTGCAAACAGTCCGTTCTTAATGCAGTAAAGAGTAACAGCACGATACATAGCGCCACTGTCTATATAAATATACCCAATCTCTCTAGCCAGGTCTTTTGCCATTGTACTTTTTCCACAAGAGGAAAAACCGTCAATTGCTATTGTAATTTTTTTCATTGTTTATTTCTTTATTTTATAATGTCATTGCAAAATTAAATAGTAGTGAAGAACTTGAAGTGTGATATTTTGCATAAGAGGTTCCAATCTTCAATCTTTTTATTTGAATTCCTGCTCCCAGAGCCATGCCCGACCATCCGCTTGCTCCGTTAATCTTCATGTCACTTGCCCGCTTACAATTGTATCCCAAAGAAACATAAGTTGTTTTGGTGGGAATAAAGTCGATCCCAAAGATAAAGTGATTAAGAAGTACTTTACTGAACTTATCTTTCTTTTCTGTATCAGATGTGTTAGAAGAAGAGTTCCAATCGGTCAGATTATGCACTGTTACGGATAAGCGGAAAGGAGCGTGTGAAAGTTTTCTGCTTACTCCCATCAGTAAGTCAAAAGGTAAATTCTCCCGCATCTCATCAAATGCCTTTATTTGTCCGCCGAGATTCCTTGCTACAACAGAAGCAGAGTAACCTGAATTCTCATCATAATAGTTAAGTCCTAAGTCCACGCCAACAGCAAAAGATGAATACTTTTCATAAGTGGAATAAATCATTTTTGTTGATAACCCTCCACTCAGATAATCAGATAAATCGTAGGTGTAGATTCCTGTAAAGGCCATATCTTTTGCCGAAAACGTTCCCAGTTCAACATCTTCTGCATTTGTCTCTTTAAAATTCCCGTAATTTACATATTGTGCTGCTACAGCCCAGGTAGCACGTTCACCCAATGTACGAGAGAAAGCAGCACTCCCAACACTTACTCCATCAATATAATTCATGTAGTTCAGATTCAATGTCTTGTCTGTAACACAAGAAAGTAACGCCGGGTTATGAATTGCCATTGTAATATCGTCTTCAATAATAGAAACATTGTCTCCTCCCAGCGCTGAAGCGTGAGAAGAAAAAGGTAGTTCCAGAAACTTAAACACACTTCCTCCGCTTTGAGCCTGTGTGGCTAAAGGCAATAAAAGGACTGTTATAATCAGAAGAAGCTGTTTCATTAAACGTAATAAATTGGTGTCAAATATACATCATTTTTAAGAATCGGGGAGTTAATTTCCCGTGAATATTCGATGTTACGAATCTGAATTCTTTTTAATAACGTGAAAACAAATGTTTTAGGGTGTGTGAAGGATTAAAAAAGATAAAAAGGATTCTTGCTTAGGTAAAAAGTATAGAATACGGAATGTGAATCTTAAAAAATAATGCTATTTTTGCCAGACAGAGAAGTTTATAAACAGGAAAACAGCTGCATGGAAATAAAGAAAATGCCGAAATTAGATTTAGAAAGAAAGAGACCGATAGGTTTGCTTATAGGGTTTACTATAGCCCTTATTCTTCTTTTTGGAGCTTTTCAGGTAAAGATTCCCAAAGTTACTACTGATAATAAAATGGCGAATGTAGCTGTTGAAGAGGAAATGGTCCCTATTACAGTTCAGGAAGAGAAACATGCACCTTTGCAATCAAAAATAGAAGCTGCACCACTGCCTTTACCATCAACAAATAATTATGCACAGCAGGTGGAAGATATGGGAAATTCCTATGCTATAGAGGAACCCACCAGAACGGTTGTTGTTACCAGTCATTACTCAGTTCAGTATACACAACCCGAAGAACCGGAAAACAATGAAAGTGAACAGATAACAGAATATCAACCTGAATTTCCCGGTGGTCAGGCTGCATTACTAGCTTATTTAAGAAAGCATGTAAACTATCCGATGGCTGCACAGGAAAGTGGTATTCAGGGACGGGTCATTGTTCAGTTTGTTGTGAACCGTGACGGATCTGTAACTGAGCCTATTATTCTACGTAGTGTATGTTCTGTATTAGACAGAGAGGCGATACGTGTTGTATCTTCCATGCCAAGATGGCGACCCGGAATGCAAGGCGGAAGAACAGTGAGAGCCACTTATACAATACCGGTCTCCTTTAAACTTAATAATAATTAGGATTCTATCCTCAACATATAAATAAATGCACACACAATCTAATACACTTAAAATAGTAAACGACTATATATCTGAATTATCATACGCACACGCCCCAAAAAGTCTTTATGATCCGGTGGAATATGTTCTTTCTTTGGGTGGAAAACGTATTCGTCCGGTTTTAATGCTGATGGCTTATAACTTGTATAAAGCCAATGTAGAGGAAATATTGTCGCCGGCTGTTGGTCTGGAAATCTATCACAACTTTACTTTGCTTCATGATGACTTGATGGACAAAGCAGATATGCGGAGAAATAAACCAACCGTTCATAAGGTATGGGATGACAATACTGCAATCCTTTCCGGTGATACCATGTTGATTCTGGCTTACCGCTATGTTTCTGACAGCTCTTCTTCTTATTTGAAAGATGTGCTCGATACTTTTACACAGGCTGCGCTCGAAGTTTGTGAAGGCCAGCAGTATGATATGGAGTTTGAACACCGTAATGATGTGAAAGAGGAGGAGTATCTGGAGATGATTCGTCTGAAAACATCTGTATTGCTGGCTGCAGCTCTTAAAATGGGAGCACAGCTTGCAGGAGCTTCGGCCGAAGATGCTCAGCATCTGTATGATTTTGGTGTAAATATTGGTCTTGCATTCCAGCTTAAGGACGATCTTCTGGATGTGTATGGCGATCCGAAAGTCTTTGGTAAGAATATTGGCGGAGACATTCTTTGCAATAAAAAGACCTATATGCTGATAAAAGCGTTAGAAAAAGCAGATAAAGAACAAGCTGTTGCGTTACAGGGCTGGATGGAAAAAGAAAATTTTGAGCCGAAAGAGAAAATTGAAGCTGTAACTGCACTTTATAACCAGATTGGTGTGAAGCTTGTTTGTGAAAGTAAAATGAGAGAATACTATGCCAAAGGACTTCAAAGTCTTTCTTTGGTAAGTGTAGCCGAAGAAACAAAACGTGAGTTGAGAACAGTGGCCGAACATTTAATGTACAGAGAAATGTAAACAGTACCCTTTTAATCTTCAAAATATGCCTTACAGACGGTTACCTAACACAGATCAAGCACGAATCAGAGCTTTAAGAAAAGCGGTTGAGATGAGAGAGTTATTTAATGATTATAATGACTTGCCTATTTCTCTGAGAACTCTGAATGAAGGTGAAACCTTTCTGGCACGTTTTGAACAGGCACATGATTACTATAAACAGTGTTTTAATAATCAGATATCTTCCAGTCATAAGTTTCAGTCACATGTAAAGACGGTGCGACTTTATGTTTCCCACTTTATTCAGGTGCTGAACCTTGCAGTGATTCGTTCTGAGATTAAGGAAGAGCAGAAAGCTTTTTACGGACTGGATCCAAAAGATTATGCTGTGCCCGATTTAACTAATGACTCTTCTGTTATTGAGTGGGGCGATAAAATTATCAAAGGAGAGAAAGAACGGACCCGTAGGGGAGGTTCGCCAGTTTATAACCCCACCATAGCCAAAGTTATTGTTCATTATGAAATTTTCAAAGAAGGTTATGACCAGCAAAAGCATCTTCAGTGGCAAACCACCCGAAGTCAGGAAATGCTTGCCTCTTTACGTGAGAAAGCCGATAGCATAATACTTGATATCTGGAATCAGGTAGAGAAGTCTTTTGAAAACCTTTCGGGCACCGAACGGCTAAATCAATGTCAGAACTACGGCGTAGTTTATTATTATCGAACAGGCGAAATAAAGCCTCAATAGTTATTTGAATGAATTTTATAGATACACATTCCCATCTTTTTCTGGAAGAATTTGCTGAAGACCTGCCGCTTGTAATGCAGCGGGCTAAAGCTGTTGGCGTGAGCCGCATATATATGCCCAATATTGATTGTTCCACTATCAAACCCTTGCTGGATACCGTTGCCCGATATCCCGATTACTGTTTTTCGATGATTGGGCTTCATCCCACTTCTGTTAATTCCGGTTTCCGGGAAGAACTGAAGATAATGAAAGAAATGCTTGTTCAGTCTCATCCTTTTGTTGCAATAGGAGAGGTGGGCATGGATTTGTATTGGGACAGAACCTTTATCAATGAACAGGTTGAAGCATTCGAAACACAGATTCAATGGTCTGCCGAATATCAGTTACCTTTAGTTATTCACAGCCGCGACTCTTTCGAAGAAGTTTATCAGGTAATTAAGAGGAACGAAGATAAAAACCTGAAAGGTATCTTTCATAGCTTCACAGGAACGAAAGAAGAAGCCGAACGACTTTTACAGTTCAACGGTTTTTATCTGGGCATCAACGGAGTGGTAACATTTAAGAAGTCAACTCTTCCCGAAGTATTGAAAAGCGTTCCTTTAGAGAGACTTGTTTTGGAGACAGATTCGCCCTATCTCACTCCGGCTCCTAACCGGGGTAAAAGGAATGAAAGTGCCAATGTGAAAGATACTCTTCTTAAATTGGCTGCTATTTATCAATGCCCGGCAGAAGAAGTTGCAGAAATAACCACCAGAAACGCTTTAAAGATATTTAATTAGAAACTTTTCAGTCTGAATAGGGTTGTAAAAACAAAAAATAAATTATCTTTGCGCTCGCAATCACAAATGGAGAAGTGCTCGAGTGGTTGAAGAGGCACGCCTGGAAAGCGTGTAAACCTCTAAAGGGTTTCGCGAGTTCGAATCTCGCCTTCTCCGCATAAAAAAGCAGTTTCAAGCAATTGAAGCTGCTTTTTTTATGCTCTCTTCTGAGGCTGATTTGCATGAACTTTCTTTGAAAGTTAAACCAAAAGTTAAACCAGAAAAGACATGAATGCAACTGTAAATGTAGTCTGTTACAAGTCAAAGGTACTCTCAAATGGTAGACATTCTTTAATGCTACACATCTGTAGAAATGCAAAAAAGAGATATTAAGCCTTGTTGATTAAACTAAGCCCATAATGTGTATATACTAACTCAAAGAATAATGTAAAATATTAGTCTTAATCTAAATAGAATTCATATCTTTACAAAAATGATAGTAATAATGTAATCCTAACTATAGAATTTTATTATGAAAATAATTACGACTTATAAATACATATTCGTAATAATATCTCTTTTACAGAGCGTTGGATTACATGCTCAAACGACTTTATCTGACATTGTTCATGTAGAAATTGCTGGAACTTTGAGTTCCTTAATCCCGTCTTCAAGGAAAAATTTGATTACTGATCTAACTCTTACAGGGAATCTAAATGGAACAGATATAAAGTTTATTCGTGAGATGGCTGGTGAAGGTACTAATCTAAATAGTAGAACTGAAGGAAAACTTACAAAGCTCAGTATTGCAGATGCCAACATAGTAAAAGGTGGTGATTATTATAGATTACATCGTACTACGGAAAATAATATTATTTCTGATTTTATGTTTGAAGAATTAAGAAACTTGACTTCAATTGTTCTTCCAAATAGTGTTACAAGTATTGGCAAGTATGCTTTTAATGGTTGTAGAGGGTTAACTTCAATTACTATTCCAAATAAAGTTACTTTAATTGATGATGACGCTTTTAATTGTTGCATTGGATTAATGACAGTCACTATTTCGAACCATGTTACTTCCATTGGTGATAGAGCTTTTGAACTGTGTGAAAAACTAACCTCCGTTACCATTCCTGCCAGCGTTACTTCAATTAATAACAGTTTGTTTGTAAATTGTATAAGATTAAAAGAAATTCTTGTCTCAAAAGAAAATCCCAATTATACGGATATTGAAGGTGTTTTATACAATAAAGATAAGACTCAACTAGTTGTATTCCCTTACGCAAAGTCTTCAATCTACACTATTCCAGAAAGAACGACATCAATTGGTCCTGGTGCATTTAAGGGATGTAAAAGATTAACTTCAATAACTATTCCAAACAGCATTACATCAATTTGTGAATACGCTTTTGCTAAGTGCACTGATCTGGTTTCTGTTTCTATGGGTAATAACATCACTTCTATTGGACGTTGTGCTTTTCAGGAGTGCAAAAGTCTAGCTTCAGTTACGATTTCAAAGAGTGTAACTTCAATAGGTGAATATGCTTTTAAATGGTGTGAAAGTCTGAACTCTGTTATTTTTCTCAATAGCACAACCTCAATAGCTGATTTTGCTTTTTATGGATGCAGAAATTTAAGGAATGTTTCTATTGGTGATAACATTGTTTCCATTGGCAATGAAACGTTTATGGGGTGCCAGAAACTAACTTCAATAACCATTCCCAAAAGTATCAGATCTATTGGTTATCGTGCATTTAATAATTGCTCTGAATTAAAAAGATTCTGCGTGTCAGAAGAAAATCTCAATTATGCTGATATTGAAGGAGTATTGTGTAATAAAGACAAGACACGACTAATAGCATATCCAAATGCAAAATCTTCAAGATACTCCATTCCAAGCAGCATCAACTCAATTGATTCATGTGCTTTTCGAAATTGTACAAGCTTAACTTTTGTGACAATTCCCGAAAGTGTTACTTCAATCGGTAATTTTGCTTTTGCTTTTTGCTCTGGATTAACATCTGTAGCAATTCCAAACAGCATTACTTCTATTGGTTCTGGAACTTTTTATTATTGCAAAGGGCTATCTTCTATAAACATTCCTAATAGTGTCATTTTAATTGATACAGGAGCTTTTTATAATTGTACGTGTTTGACTTCTGTAACTATTCCAAATAGCGTTACAGCAATAGGTAGGTGGACTTTTGCTGGGTGTACAGCACTTAAAGAAATTATAGTATCAAATGGGAATCCTAATTATACAGATATTGAAGGCGTTTTATTCAATAAGAATCAAACACGATTAATAACGTATCCTAATTCGGGACCTTGTACATACACTATTCCTAAAAGTGTAACTTCCATTGAAAATGAGGCTTTTTATTATTGCACACATTTAACTTCAGTTCTTATTCCGGAGGGTGTTACTACTATAGGAGATAATGCTTTTTCTGTTTGCATAGAATTGACTTCTGTTACTATTCCCCAAAATGTTAATGTTATTGGTGAGAATGCTTTTTATGAGTGCTTGCGATTAGGAGATATACATTGTAGAAGTAATATTCCCCCTAGAATAGATAAATATCTCTTTGGAAAAATAAAGGATACTTGCAATCTTTATGTACCAAAAGGTTTTTCTGTAGTTTATAAGAATATAGAAGGATGGAAAGACTTTGCAAATATTATAGAAGAGTGAATGGCTTTTATCTAAATAATTAATATTAGACTAATGTATTTACATTTAAATGCTATCAGATTAAGCCTCTTGCAAAGTTGCTATGTGTTCATCTTTTCAATCTAAAACGCAAAAAACAAAAAATCATCTCCCACCTGCTACTAAATTCTCTGAATCCTTTTACTGAAGAGGCTTTCAGCTAGTAGCAGATAACTTTTTATCTGCTACCAACATCTTCCATCTGCTACCACTTTCTGGGCATTGCCTTGTTGTTTTAATGAAAAAAAGTGTAATTTTCAAGACCGTTTTGTACATTTGTTTGTTTATCATCTAGGAGAGTTATGTTAATGGGACGTTTTTAATAATTAAAGAAAGGGTGAAGATTATGATGCAAAACAGAAAATTTGGAAATTCGGACTTGCTGGTTTCACCTATTTCTTTTGGTGGCAACATATTTGGGTGGACGGTAGATGAGCAGGAGTCGTTTAATCTTCTGGATGCGTGGGTGGATGCAGGCTTTAACTTCATTGATACTGCGGATATGTATTCCATCTGGGTGCCGGGAAACGTGGGTGGTGAATCGGAAACAATCATTGGAAATTGGATGAAGAGTCGTGGTAACAGGGAGAAGATTGTTATTGCTACAAAGTTGGGCATTGATATGGGTGAGGGAAGGTGCGGACTTTCTGCCTGTTATATGAAACAAGCTGTGGAAGATTCTCTCAGAAGATTGCAGACGGATTATATTGATCTTTACTTATCGCATGCCGATGATCCGGATACTCCGGTTGAAGAAACAATGGCTGCTTTTCATGAACTCATTAAAGAAGGAAAGGTTCGATACGTTGGCGCATCTAACCTCTGCGCTTCCCGGGTTGAGGCTTCCAATAAGTTTGCACGTGAAAATAACCTGTCTCCGTACATCAGTCTGCAACCGCTGTATAATCTGTATGATCGCGATGGATTTGAAAAAGAATACCTGTCGTTGGTTAAGGAAGAGGGATTGGCAGTTCACTGTTATTATTCCCTGGCAAGCGGCTTTCTTACCGGAAAGTATAGATGTGAATCGGACTTGAACAAGAGTCAGCGAGGAGAGGGGATAAGGCAATATATGAATGTAAGAGGTCGGATGATTCTTAAAGCGCTCGACGAAATTTCAAAACAGAAGCAGGCTACTCCGGCACAGGTTGCCATTGCCTGGCTGTTACATAAAGATTACATCACAGCACCTATTGCAAGTGCTACTAACGAACGGCAGTTGGCCGATTTGTTTGCTGCCGTATCTTTAATGTTTTCGGATGCAGAAATGGATTTTCTTGATTCTGCCAGCAAATATTGATAATTGATTTAAGTAATTATTACCCTGAAATTATCTCTTCTCACTCGGGACATTAACCAAAATATCCTTGAAAGTTATAATTAGGGTCGTGAGGCTGTTGTGCTGTCCTCACGACTCTAATTTTATAGGGTCACGACCTTGCGGCGCTAGCCTCACGACCCTAATGCTAGTTATTCCTGTGAAAATACTTAATATATTGAGAGTAAATATACAATAAGTGCTCTGCTGTGGGTTAAATTCTGGTGTATCTCCTCTTAAATCTGTTTAATAAATAGGATTCATCTTTGTATAATCCAAAAAGATAATGTATTTTTGAACTTTGAGTTATGAAATTAATGTAATTGAATGATGCGATGAAAAGAATATTGATGGCATTTGCTTTAACGGGAATCATGATCTTTGGCGGAACACAAACCACTTATGCGCAGGATGACGTGTCTGCCGCTCAGCAGGAAGCAACCACAATGGGGGCTGATACGGCTGGCAATAGTGCAACTGCTGCGGCTGCCAATGAAACGGTGAGCGTTAAACTGAAAGAAAAATTCGTAGAAGGTAATCCTTTCTATATGGGATTGGTGGCATTTGCTTTGGTTGTAGGCCTTTCATTCTGTATTGAGCGGATAATCTATCTCAATCTTTCAGAAATTGATACCCGCAGATTGCTCGAAGATGTGGAACTGGCTCTGGAAAAAGGGAATGTGGATGCGGCAAAAGAAATCTGCCGGAACACACGCGGTCCTGTTGCGTCTATTTGTTACGAAGGACTGATGCGAATTGAACAGGGAGCCGATGCTGTTGATAAAGCAGTGACCTCCAGCGGAAGCGTACAGGTGGGATTGCTGGAAAGGAATTGTTCATGGATCTCTCTATTTATAAAATTAGCTCCGGCTTTAGGATTTCTGGGAACAGTAGTTGGAATGGTTCAGGCATTTGATAATGTACAGCTGGAAGGCAGTATTTCACCGGCGGTTATTGCGGGAGGTATGAAAGTGGCTCTGCTTACCACAGTGTTTGGTCTGCTTGCATCTGTAATTCTTCAGATTTTTTATAATTATGTTCTTTCAAAGGTTGAATCTCTGACTCACGAAATGGAAGAATCAACGAATTCTCTGATTGATTTTGTGATTAAGTATAACATGAAATATAGACAATAAAAGAGAGGGCAAAGAAATGAAACCGGCTAAGTATTCAAAATACATTCTCTATCTGCTTTTAATTGTTAGTGTGGTTGCAGGCGGATTTTTCTTCTTCGGAGGCAAAAGCGTTTCGGCCACTGGCGTTGGAATTCCGGTATATACAGGATTGCTTATTTTTGTACTGGTTGCCATTCTGGGTGCAGCGCTGGCTGTCACCATTCTTGCGCTCACAGCAAGACTGGCCGAACGGTTCCGCCGTTCTCCCAAACAGGCAGTTCGCTCCATACTCGGCTTTTTTATTCTGGCTTTTGTTATGCTCTTCTGGTGGCTATGCGGCAATGGAACTCCTCTTTGCCTGAAAGGTTATATTGGCAATTACAACACTTCTTGCTGGCTAAAGCTTACGGATATGTTTCTTTATACCACCTATACCCTTATTGGCGGGGCCATTCTTTTAATTATCGGTTTTTTTATTGCTAAGAAAGTAAGATAGTGATGAAACGATTCCAACGAAGAATTCCGGAAGTTGATGCATATTGGGCAATAAGTATTGTCTTTCTGCTGCTCGTCTTCTTTATTGTGATCTCTTCAGTTAATTCTGATATGGGATTAGAAAGACGTCTGCCGCCGGCTGTCGGGAAATATACTCCTATAAAGGTGGAACCACGCAACATTCTGAATGTATATCTCACAGATACCGACGAACTTATTTGTGATAATCAGGTTATTGGTATCGGCGATCTGAGGAGACTTGTCAAGGCATTTATCGCTAACCCTAAAAGCAGTAAAGAACTTCCTGAAAAGGAGATAAAGAAAATTCCGTTATTGGGCAGAGTGTGTATTGTCTCAAAGCATGTTATATCCGTGCAGTGCGGAAGGAAAACAACTTATCAGGCATATATTGATGTGCAAAACGAGTTGATTGGGGCATATAACGAGCTTCGTGACGAGTTGGCTCAAAAAAGATGGAACGTGAAATATACAGACCTTTGTCCCGAAAGGCAAAATGCTGTTGCTACATGCTATCCGGTATCTATTTCAGAGGCCGAGCCTGTATTAAGCAAAGGAGGTGCTAAATGAAAAAGAGATTCATAACCCGTGAAAAGCTGCAAATTCCCAGACTAAATGCAATAGCTCTGCCTACAATCTTCCTCCTTTTGCTCTTTTTCTTTATGATGTTAACTAATATTCGTGAAGATAAAGTGCAGGTTGGTCAGGTTAATGCTCCGCAGGCAACGGAACTCTCTGCCATGGGAAAGAGGGCTATTGTTACTACTATTTATATTGGTAAGTCGGCCGGAATGGCTAAAGAGACATATCGCATTCAGTTAAACAACAAGGTGATGAACATTGCCGGTGTGGAAGCTTACCTGAAAAAGAAAAAAGAGGCTCTTAATGTGGATGACTATCCTCTGATGAAGGTGGTGCTGAATGTTGATAAAGACACTCCGATGGGGATTGTGTCGGATGTTAAACAGGCTTTGCGCAGGGCAGATGTACTGAACATTGTTTATTCAGCCCGTCCCGAATAAGAACTTCTTTTAATTCTTAACTCCATAAACCTTTTTGTATAAGGTTTCTTTTACCTGGTCAAAAGCTGTTTCGTTGTTTAATTCTCCTTGCACCATCAATAACATGGGCAGATAACTGTCGCCTTCCCTGTAGGGCGGTTGCTGATATTCATTCTCCCACAACCGGAAGCCCTGACGCTGGTAAAAGCCGATGCGGCGTTGACTTATCTCGTTCTCAGGCAACTCAACTTCCAGTACAATAGGCCGTTGCACCATTTCTTTCAGTGCACTCAGCACTTGCTGTCCGTAACCGCCACTTCTCTTTGTCTCGTCAATAGCGAAATGTTCCACGTAAATAAACTCATCAAAGTCCCAGTAAGATATAAATCCAACCGGCTCATTATCCGCCAGAAGAATGTTATTATGGAAATCTTTGTTATGGTCAGTGTATTCCCTTTGCAGAGAAAGTTCCCTTCGCTCTTCCTTTGGAAAAGCAGTGGTAAGAAGTTTCTCTGCAAAACGATAGTTGTTCTCGTCAGTTGTTTGAATACGCTGAATAGAAATCATAAGGAGCAATTGTTAAGGCTGAGTATAGAAATTGATCAGCCTTTTAATGGATCTTTGGCAAACAGGACAGAATCCCGGGCAAGTGTTTGTTTTCATCCGGCAATCTGTTGCTCCGCGGTAAATACCTTTGAAAGAATAACCTCCTCCCTCAATGAGTTTGGCGGTTCCGTTATTTACCATATCTTCCCATTTTGAAGCAAAATTAACGCGTGTGGTTATGTTTGGTTCCCAAGGTTCTACATTGAGCGGATATACATTGTTGAAAAGATCTTCTTCGTAATAATATTCATCGCCCAGGCCGGCAAAGCTGTGACCAAACTCATGAACCACTACCGGACGGAAATGTTGGTGATGAGCGGTAGTCAGAGTAAAGGAATTATAGATACCTCCGCCGCCATACTGTTCCGTATTGGCCAGAATAATGATGTGCTCGTAAGGAATCCCTATCAGTGAGTTGTGAATATCTATCAGGTTGCTGCTGGTAAGATACCTGTCCGAGTAAAAACTGTCAAAGTGTGAGTTGAAAGCGGTATTGTTCCAGATTCCTTTTTTAGGTGCGCTTACGCCACTCTCTTCAGAAGGACTTTCTACAGCCACTATATTGAACTTGCTTTTCATTGATTTGAAAGGCTCATGGCTGAATAACGCTTCACAGGCAATTTGGGCATCTTTGATAAACAGGCTCATTTCTTCTTTCGTGTAACCTTCAGCCAAAATGGCTACATCAATACAATCTTCCGGAGTACCGCCTTTTTGCAGGTAAGTATAAGGAGTAACATGTGCTTTTGCCTGCTTTCTGATCAGAATATCATCGGGTTTCACAACGTGTTTTAGCATTGCATTGTAATTTCCTTTTTTATCTCTGAACGAAACAGTGATTTCAACCGGCTGTTTAGGGTAAGGAAGAAGGTAAGTATTCTCGAATCCGCGGTTTACACTCTTGGCTTCGTCCGTGTCCAGCCACTCCTGAAAAAGAGTACTGAAAGAAGTTTTATAAATACAAGCCCCCGATTTTAAATCGTTTACCGTAATCTGTCCGTTCCCGTCGAGTGGCAATTCAGACAGGTGGTGGCGTCTTCCAGCCCATGTAGGTAGCTGAGATAATGCTTCTACAGATACATTCTGCTGATTAACTGTTCCTGAAAATATATAATCAACGCGGAGTGTTTTATCTGTAAAATAGTCATTAAAAATTTGTGCTTTTGTATAAATGCATGCAAAGCAAAAAAGTGTAAGTAGCAGAATTTTCTTTTTCATATAAATCTATATTTGTTGCAAAGTTAAATTTTTATTTTGAAGATTAAGTGTAATATCTTCAGTGAATAGAGTTTAATTGTATCTATTTATTGTTTTTTTAAGAATTAAAGTGAGAGTTTGTGTATTTTAGTGCAAAAAAAATACGTAACTTTGCAAAAATAATCAGAATAGCAATATGGGATATCATCAATTGGATCGTTTGGATAAAGAGATTCTTAGACTTATAGCAGACAATGCCAGAATTCCTTTCCTGGAAGTGGCACGTGCATGTAATGTTTCAGGAGCAGCAATTCACCAGCGTATTCAAAAACTTACGAATTTAGGAATATTGAAAGGCTCAGAGTATGTTATTGATCCTGAAAAGATTGGTTATGAGACTTGTGCGTATATAGGACTCTTTTTAAAAGATCCTTCAAGCTTTGAAAATGTAAGAAATGCTTTGGAGAATATACCTGAAGTGGTTGAATGTCATTTTACAACAGGGCAGTATGATATGTTTATAAAGATCTATGCAAGAAACAACAGTCATTTGCTAAGCGTGATTCACGATAAACTTCAACCCCTTGGACTGGCACGCACTGAAACACTGATTTCTTTCCATGAAGCAATTAAGCGTCAGATGCCTATCCTTGATATCGAAACTGACGAAGAGGAAAAAAATCTTTAAAGTCTTTCGTAATTAATGAAAATATAAGAGTAGTGATGCTTCTCATCTGTAAGATGAAGCTCTCTACTCATTTCTTTCCATTCTTCTTCTTTTATCTCGGGGAAAAAAGCATCTGCATCTTCGGTCACATCTTCTATTAATGTCAGATAAATTGCGTCAGCAACGATCATTGCCTGCTTGTAAACGCTGGCTCCTCCCATAATAAATACTTCTTCCTCTTCTTTACATGTAGCAAGAGCTTCTTCTAATGAAGAAAAATGTTCAGCTCCGGAAAATTCTGCCTGCGGATTGGCAGAGAGTACCAGGTTTCTTCTGTTTGGTAAAGCTCCTTTGGGCAACGACTCAAAAGTATTCCGGCCCATAATAACGGTATGTCCTGTAGTGAGGGCCTTGAAACGTTTCAGGTCATTGGGCAACCAGTAAAGAAGTTTATTGTCACGCCCTATGGCATTGTTCTGTGATACAGCAACGATGATGGATACTTTACTCATATTGATTGTTTATTATACAGATACTTCGCCTTTAATGTGTGGATGTGGGTTATAATCTACCAGCTCAAAATCTTCAAATTTAAAACTGAATATATCTTTTACGTCAGGATTAATCTTCATTGTAGGAAGCGGACGTGGTTCTCTGGTAAGCTGAAGTTTTACCTGATCAAGATGGTTCAAATAAATATGAGCGTCACCAAGTGTGTGGATAAAGTCACCTGCTTTCAGCCCTGTAACCTGTGCCATCATTTGAAGCAATAAGGCATAAGAAGCAATATTGAAAGGAACTCCCAGGAATATATCGGCACTACGTTGATAAAGTTGCAGGCTCAGTCGTCCGTCGGCTACATAAAACTGGAATAAAATGTGGCAGGGTGGGAGTTTCATGTTATTGATATCAGCTACATTCCATGCGCTGACAAGCATACGTCTGGAATCCGGATTGTGTTTTATTGTTTCCACAATTTCCTTAATCTGATCAATATGTCCGCCATTGTAATCAGGCCATGAACGCCACTGGTATCCATACACATGTCCGAGATTACCATTCTCATCGGCCCATTCATTCCAGATTCTCACTCCATTATCCTGAAGGTATTTCACATTAGTGTCTCCTTGCAAGAACCAAAGAAGTTCATGGATAATAGATTTCAGATGAAGTTTCTTTGTGGTAAGGCAAGGAAAGCCTTCTTCCATATTAAAACGCATCTGATGTCCAAACACACTAATAGTACCAGTCCCCGTACGATCGTCTTTACGGGCGCCTTCTTTCAGGACTCTGTCGAGTAAATCCAAATATTGTTTCATGGTTGTTTCTTAATTTCCATTGCAAACTTAGTGAAAAAGTTCCAATGGTCGTTTCTTTTCGATGAAATATTTATAGCTGAAACTGATAGAACGAATGATATTCAGTTTGCCTTTCTCCCTCTTTTTTCAGAATTATTTTGGCAAGTGAAATCCCTTTTCCGCTATATATACTCCACTTAATATTAGTAGTGCTCCTGCTAATGCAAAAAAAGTAATGATCTCGTTTAGAATGATGGAAGAGCTGATGAGTGTTATCAGTGGAACAACGTATACATAGTTTGTGGTACGGACTGCTCCTAAATGTTTAATTGACATATTCCATGAAATGTAACAAATCATAGAAGCAATTAATCCAAGAAAAATAAAGTTTCCAAAAACTACAGGTTGGAATAGTATGTGGGTATCTGTTGTTAGCGGAGTGAAAAGAAACGTTGGCAGCAATGTTATTATCCCATAAAAGAAGACTTTGCGGGTGATGAACAATGTAGAATATTTGCTGTCCAGCTTTTTAAGAATAATACTGTAAAACGCCCACATTAATGCAGCTGTTATTGTCAGAAGATCTCCGGCCGGATTAATTTTGAGAATAAAACTACCGTTGAATACCACAAATGCTACTCCTGTTAAAGCTATAAACGAACCGGTGATAAGATTCTTCTTCAGCTTTTCTCCTTTTATAAACAGATGGGATAAAATGGCAGTAAAGATAGAGGCCGTGCATACTATTAGTGATACATTGGAAGCCAATGTAATTCCGAGAGCTCTGTTTTCTGCAATAAAATAGAGTGAGCCTCCGCACAAACCGGTTGCCACTAATAAAAGTTCATCTTTCAGATTGCGAGCAAACAGTTTGCGTGGACAAATAGTCCAGATGCAGATATATGCAATCATAAAACGATAGAAAAGAATATCTTCGGGAGAGAGTCCTTGCTTGATGAGTACTTTGGTTGATATAAATGTAGTTCCCCAAATGATAACAGTAAATAAAGCCATAATGTGATACAGACTATTACTGCCCCACCTATTCTTGTTGATATTCATCTTCTTGTTAGTTTGTTCCGGATAGAAAAATTTTATTGAGATGCAAAGGTAGGTAAATTCCTTTCAACTAAAAAATGGAAGTGTAATAGCTTGATTTATAATGAACAATCAATCTTTATTGATTGTTGTAACACATTAGTAATAATAATGTATTTACAACGTAATTAGCGCGAAATGAAAATGAAATGTTCTTGAGCTTACTTTGCAGTATCAAATTAATAACAAAAAGTTTAGGTATGAAAAAGATTTTAGTTTGCTCTCTCTTATGTTTCTCAACACTGTCGGCAATGGCTCAGGAGGTTGAATTAACACCGCTCGAAAAAACACAGGCAGAGACTGAAAGAATAGGCTCGCTCGTTGACAACTTAAATAAATTAAAGATCTCAGGTTATATTCAGAGTGACTTACAGTTTGGTCAAAAAGACGCTAGTCTAAAAGTTGGAACAGCAAAAGCTGGCACGGAAGATAATTACACTCGTATCGGCCTTCGTCGCGGACGCTTGAAATTTGCTTATTCAGATTTGTTTGAGGGTGCACCTAATACGGCTGTTGCTCAGTTTGAAATGACAGAAAAAGCTGTTGAAGTAAAAGAATTATATTTTAGTGTAACAGATCCATGGACTAAATGGATTTCACTACAAGCAGGTATTGCTAACCGACCATTCGGAAATGAAATTCCTTATTCATCAAGTTCTCTCGAAACTCCGGAAAGAAGTACTGCATGTAACAACCTTTTCCCAAATGAAGTTGATTTAGGGGGTATGTTTACATTTCAGGCTCCTAAAGGAAATCCATGGGATGTATTTAAACTTGAAACAGGATTGTTTGCCGGTAATGGTATGAAACAGGATGTTCACAACAGAAAGGATTGGATTTCTCACTTGACTTATAAGAAGAGTTATAACGATGTTCAGTTCGGACTTGGTGCTTCATTATATTTAGGAGGCACATATCAAGGAACTGCTAATGTATATGAGATGTCTGGAAACCAGTTTGTTAAAGTGGCTGATGCAAAAGTTGGTGGTTACTCTGATCGTACTTATTATGGTCTTGATGGACAATTACTTTTATCTACAGGAGCTGGTATGACAACCTTACGTGCTGAAATGGTTGCAGGAAAACAACCAGGCGCACTAGGTGACTCAAAGAGTCCTAATGCTTCTGCATTACCAACAACCGACACTTACCGTCGTAACTTTATGAGTTATAACATCTATTTAATTCAGGACCTGGGACAATCAAAACACTCTTTAGTAGCAAGATATGATGCTTATGATCCAAATACAAAGTTGTCTGGTGATGAAGTTGGTCTTGGAGGTACAGGTAAAGGTGATATTGCAAGACATAATATAGGACTTGGATATCTTTACAGAATGAACAACAACTTCAGATTAATGGCATACTATGACATGGCCTTTAATGAAAAATCAAAAAACCTTTCAGGATATGGTTCTGATTTGAAAGACAATATTTTCACAGTAAGATTACAATATAAATTCTAAGAACTAATATTTTAAAATATAGAAATATGAAAAAGATTATTTTAGCAATAGCATTGATTTGCAGCGTAGCTCAGGGAACATTTGCTCAACGTGTAAAAGGTAGTGATACAGTGTTGCCATTAGCTCAGAAAGAGGCAGAGCTGTTTAATAAAAAAGGTGGAAATGTGACTGTAACCGGCGGCGGTAGTGGAGTAGGAATTGCAGCTTTGCTTGCAGGAACTACAGAAATAGCTTCAGCATCACGTAAGATTAAATTTGATGAAAAGGTAAAGTTTCAACAGGCAGGAAAGTCTCCTGTGGAAAAGATTATAGCTTTTGATGCTTTAGCTGTGGTCGTTAATCCTGGTAATAAAGTGAGCCAGCTTACCCGTCAGCAACTAGAGGATATCTTTACTGGCAAAATAACTAACTGGAAACAGGTTGGTGGAGCTGATTTAGCTATTGTTGCTTATTCCAGAGAAACAAGTTCTGGTACATACGAATTCTTTAAGGAACATGTATTGAAAAACAAGAACTATAAGAAGAATATTCTTTCTATGCCAGCAACAGGAGCTATTATCCAGTCTGTAAGTCAGACAAAAGGTGCAATTGGTTACGTTGGTTTAGCTTATCTTGAGAAAGATGTAAAGGCAATCAAAGTTTCTTATGATGGCAAAACATTTGTTGGTCCATCAGTAGCAACAGCAAAGAATAAGACTTATCCTATTGTTCGTCCTCTTTTCTTCTACTATGATAAGAAGAATGCTGCAAAGTTAACTCCTTTTATCAATTTTGTTGAATCAGCACAAGGTCAGAATATAGTTGATGAAGTAGGATATATTGCCTTGAAATAAAGTTTACCGATATATTATTTCACTGAATCTCACTTTCCCGGTAAGAGTACCTGGAGGTGAGATTTTTATTTGTATAGCTTATAGGTTGTTCTTAATACTTTGAATTCAGTTCGTCTGTTCATGGCATTGCATATTTCCTGTTGCTCTTTAGGAAACTTACGGATAAATTCTTCAGTTAGTACATCTCCCTCTTTAAAGAATGAAAGTTTCCGGGCAAGACGTTTATTTATTATTTTAGGCTGACTTTTTCCATATCCTTTAGCTGTGAGCCGTTCTTTTTCTATTCCTCCTGTAATAAGGAAATTAACAACCGATTCTGCACGACGCTGAGAAAGTTCCTGGTTATAAGCATCGCTCCCTTTGTAATCGCAATGAGCACTTAGTTCTATTGTTACGTTGGGATTGCTGTTCAACAATTTAATTAATTCATTCAGTGCTTTGGTCGATTCATTTGTCAAGGTTGCTTTATCAAATTCATAAAAGATATTGTCTATAAGCACCGGACGATTAATAGAAGCCAATGGGAATTCTAATTCATAATCTTTGTTTTCGCTGATAGTATCAGTGGTTAGTTCTTGTTTGAAATTCATATAACCGCGACAATTGGCCAGCATCACATAGCTTTGCCCCTGTTTTAACTCCTGAGTAAATGAACCGTCCCCTTTTACACTTACCTTTAGATTGGTTCCGTCTTGTCCTACAATACTGACTATTGATTCGGGCAGGGCATCTCCCTCTTTATCATATACCCAGCCGGTAACAGTATGGGCCAGTTTGGGTAGTTCAAACGTATAAATGTGATCCCAACCGCGGGCATCACCCCGGTTAGAACAGAAAAAGCCTCTTTCTTGTTCCGGCTCAAATGTCATTCCAAATTCATCACCTTGTGAGTTTATAGGTGACTTCATATTCTCTACTTTCCAGTTTCCTTCTTTGTCTTGTTGAGCATGAAAGATGTCAAGTCCGCCCATGCCCGGATGCCCATCTGATGAAAAATATAAATCTCCGCTGTCCTTTATTGTCGGGAACATCTCATCTCCGGGAGTATTAACTGCATCGCCAAGATTCTCTACAGCACCAAATCCTGAATTAGAAACAGGTACTCTCCATATATCTTTGCCTCCATATCCGCCAGGCATGTCGGAAGTGAAATAGAGATAATGCCCATCTGGTGAAATGGCGGGATGAGCTACGGAAGATAAGGAATCTTTAGTAATCATGCATTTCTGAGGGGCTCCCCAGTTTGCGCCGCTTCGTTGTGAAACAAATATTTCTGCATAAACAGGAACATTAGGCTCAATCCGGCAACGGGTAAAATACATTGTTCTTCCGTCGGCCGTAAAGGAGCATGCTCCATCTTCAAATTCTGTGTTTACTTCCGACTCAAGAGCTTCAGGCAGTTGCCAAACTTTCTTTTCATTTTTCCGGGCAATAAACAGATCTGCACTTTTCATCCCTGTAATACCATTCAGATTATTCCCTTTTGCTTTTTCCCGCGTAGAAGTGAGATAGATCTGATCTGTTTCTTTTCCTGCATACATAGGTGAGTAATCACAACGGCTGGAATTGAATGCCGGGAACTGGTGTACAATGTATCTGGTTGGATTGCTTTTCCATTCAGGAGCAAGAGTACATGATTTTAAACCATTCCGGGCTAAGAGATCGCTGGGCTTATAAGATAGATAGAGTTCGTAATTCTTAATTGCAGTTTTGTAATCGGCGTTTTTTCGTAAAGATTCTGCCAGATAAAAGAACGCAATGCTGTCGGGATATTTGTAACGAATAGCATTCATATATGCACCTTTGGCTCTGACTGAGTAGTTGGTCAATCGGTAGCAATCTGCCATTTTATAAGCAATTTCACCTCTTTTCTTTCGCTCTTTGGATGGGATGGCAGAATAAGCTGTTTTGTAATATTTAGCAGCATCATAGTATTCACCCAAAGCATAGCTTTGGTTACCTTTCTTAACGCTGCTTTCCCATCCACATGATTGGAGCAACAAAAGCAGAAGACAAAAGATAGTAATGGTACTAAGAAACTGTTTCATTATATTGATGATGGACTATACTTTATTATAACTCCATCTTAGCCTGTTTATTGTGATTAATGGTTGTATTCTAACTCATAAATCAACAATTATTCATCTTGTCCGAATTGAAATGTACTTTTCCTAAAACAATAACTATCTTTTATTTGAATGAAAAGATGATTTTCTTATTCATTAAAACCTTTTCTGAAAGTACATCCGGCCTTCCATTCAGAACAACCATAAGCATTTTTGCCTTTAATTATTACCCCTTTTCCACAAAGAGGACAAGGCTGACCAATTAAGTTGTCACCATTTTCAATATCCTTTTTCGGTGAGGCTTTAGGTTCCTTTTTAGCTTTTGGAGCTGACGGTTTACGTTCGCGTTTCTTTGGCTCTTTTTTAATCTCCTCTTTAACAGCTTCCTGAATCGTTATGTGTCTATTTGTATTGTCGGATAAAACATTGGTTACTACTTCAGTAACCATTTGCTTAAGTTCGTCAAGAAATGTTTTAGCTTCGTAGTTCTTCTTTTCTATCTCCCGCAGTTTCTTTTCCCAGATACCTGTTAACTCAGCCGATTTTAGAAGCTCTTCATGAATAATCTGAATCAACTCAACCCCTGTTGAGGTGGCAATTAGATTTTTCTTTTCTTTTCGGATATAGTTTCTTTTAAATAATGTCTCAATGATAGCTGCTCGCGTTGAAGGACGACCGATACCATTTTCTTTCAGGGCATCGCGCAGTTCGTCATTATCCACAAGTTTACCAGCTGTTTCCATGGCTCTCAATAGAGTAGCTTCGGTATAAGGTTTAGGTGGTTGAGTCCATTTTTCATTCAGATCAGGTTGGTGAGGTCCGCTTTCTCCTTTAGTAAAAGCTGGAAGAGTACGTTCGTCTTCATCTTTTTCATCCGACTGCTCTTTAGCAAATACAACTCGCCATCCCGGTTCCAGTATCTGTTTGCCGGTCACCTTAAATTCAATTTTCTCAACTTCACCAAGTACTGTAGTTGTAGATATCTTACAGTCGGGATAGAAGACTGCTATAAAACGTCGTGCAATCATATCGAATACCCGTCGCTCCATATCAGAAAGATTCATGGGATGAACTCCGGTTGGAATAATTGCATGGTGATCAGTAACCTTTGAACTATCGAATACTTTCTTGGATTTTACGAGTTTCTGTCCTTCTAAAGGAGCAGTCAGAGTTGCATAGTTTTTTATCCCCTTTAAAATGGCAGGGCATTTCGGATAGATATCATCACTTAGGTAAGTGGTATCTACACGTGGATAGGTAGTTACTTTCTTCTCGTAAAGTGATTGAATAAGTTTGAGCGTTTCATCAGCAGAATAGCCAAATTTTTTATTGCATTCTACCTGAAGGGAGGTCAGGTCAAAAAGTCTTGGGGCATATTCAACCCCCTTTTTAGCAGAAGCATCCGTAATCACAAAATCTGAGTATTTTACTTTCTCCAGAAAATCGTAACCTTCTTCTTTAGATGTGAATTTTCCTTTAGTAGCAGAAAAAGTAGTTTCCCTGTATATTGTCTTTAGTTCCCAGTAGGGTTCCGGTTTAAAATTTTCTATCTCTAGTTGACGGTTCACAATAAGTGCCAGCGTAGGAGTTTGCACACGTCCGATGGATAAAACCTGTCTGTTCTGTCCATACTTCAGAGTATAGAGTCTTGTTGCATTCATTCCTAAAGTCCAGTCGCCAATAGCGCGTGAAAGTCCTGCCTCATAAAGAGACTGAAATTCCGACTGGTCCTTTAATTTGGAAAAACCTTCCCGAATGGATTCTTCTGTAAGCGAAGAAATCCATAATCTTTTCACAGGACATTTTACCCCAGCCTTTTGCATTACCCATCGTTGAATTAATTCTCCTTCCTGTCCCGCGTCACCACAGTTAATAATCTCATCAGCATGAGACATCAGGTTTTCAATTATTTTAAATTGCTTCTCAATGCTGGGAGATTCAATTAATTTTATGCCAAATCGGGGAGGAATCATTGGCAGATTAGCCAAACTCCATCTTTTCCATTCAGGGGTATATTCGTGTGGTTCTTTTAGTGTGCACAAATGCCCGAACGTCCATGTAACCTGGTATCCGTTACCTTCAATGTATCCATCTTTCTTATTCTTAGCTCCAAGAATATCAGCAATATCTCGGGCAACACTAGGCTTTTCGGCAATGCAAACTATCATCTTCGTTGTTTTGTTTTAAGGTGACAAAGGTAATTATTTCATCAGATATGGGCAATAACACTGGCTTATTTATAATTATGAAGGGGGAAACGTAGTTAATCATGGTTAAAAAGTGTATTAAATGATTTTATTGCATTAAGTTTGTAAACTTAAAATAATTAACCTCGAGGATATAAATTATGACTCTTTCTAAATTGTTTGATTCGCAGGAAGGTATGGCTCTTTCTGCATTAAAAATGGCTCGGCTTAAAAAAAGTGTTATTCAACAGCTAATGCTCGAGGAAGGTACAACTATAGCAGACATTTGCAAAGAAACTGAATTTAGTGTTCCTACTGTAACAAAAGTGGTGGTTGAGCTGATTGAAGAAGGTATTGCTTTCGAAAAAGGAAAAATAGATACAGCAGGCGGACGTCGTCCTTCATTATATTGTATAAATCCGAATTCCGCCTTTTTTCTGGGAGTGGATGTCAGACGAGATTGTGTAAACATCGGTTTGCAAAACTTCAAGAATGAATTCTTGGGGCTAACTACCCGAATAGACTTCGTATTAAAGAATAAACAGGAATCACTGGAAGGTTTATGTTCTCTTATTAATAATTTTATTGATAAGTCTGGTTTAGACAGAGGAAAAATTCTTGGCACGTGCGTAGTTTTGAGTGGAAGAACAAATTCGGCAAAAGGATATAGTGATAGCTACTTTTCATTTGAGAAAGAACCGTTAAGCAGCCTTATTGAACAACGAATTGGAGTAAAGACATTTATAGAGAATGATTCAAGGGCAATGGGATATGGCGAATATTGCTGTGGTGCCGGAGCTGGGACTTCGAAGAAAAATGTTATTTTTGTAAGCCTGAATTGGGGATTTGGTATATCAATGATTTGCAATGGTATTCTTTATTATGGGATGTCTGGCTTTTCCGGTGAGTTTGGGCATAGTCCGGTACTGGATAATCAGATTCTTTGTCAATGTGGAAAAAAAGGTTGTTTGGAAACTGAAATATCTGGGCAGGCTTTGGTCCGATGTTTTAAAGAAAAGCTGGCGGAAGGTTCTACTTCTATAGTAACAAGCAAGAAAGAGATCGGCGAGATTAATATGTATGATATCATTTTTGCTGCAACAAAGAATGAAGACCTTTTAGCTATTGAAGTAATAGAAGAGGTTGGAGAAAAATTGGGACATTATATGTCTCTTCTACTAAATATTTTTAATCCGGAATTGGTGATACTTGGAGGAGAAATGGCTGATTGTGGAACATATTTAACTTTGCCTTTAGAAACAGCTCTTCATAAATATTCTCTCAATCTTGTTTTGCAGGATATGAAACTCAAATTAGGAGAACTTGGAGATAAAGCCGGAGTTATTGGCGGATGTTATATTCTCCGTGATCGTTTGTTTGGTATTATAGAATAGTTCTATTATTATAGCATAAATTTATTTGAAGGCTGCCTGACATTATCAGACAGCTTTTTTGTTTTATGAGTTTTCGTTTTTAAGCGTTGATTAATAATCTATCTTGTTGGCAAATTCTATTTAGTCTGGGGGCTTACTGATAATAAAGTGAATTACCATAAAAGAAGAAGGTATTATGCTGTTACACATAATACCTTCTTAATATAATTTGCAAAATCTATTTTTATTCTTCTTCAAGCAAGATCTCGAGGATCTGACAAGCAGCTTTTGCTACTGGTGAACCTGGTCCGAAGATTGCAGCTACACCTGCCTTATAAAGGAAGTCATAATCCTGTGCAGGGATAACTCCACCGGCAATAACAAGGATGTCTTCACGTCCCAGTCTTTTTAACTCGTCAATAATCTGAGGAATCAATGTTTTGTGACCTGCAGCTAATGAAGAAACACCAACTACATGAACATCATTTTCCACAGCATCGCGGGCAGCTTCTGCAGGAGTCTGGAACAATGGTCCCATATCCACATCAAAACCACAGTCGGCATAACCGGTTGCTACCACTTTGGCACCACGGTCGTGACCGTCCTGACCCATTTTAGCAATCATGATACGAGGTTGACGTCCCTCTTTCTTTGCAAACTTCTCTGCAAGCTCACATGCACGTTTGAAGTCTGAATCGTTTTTACTTTCTGATGAATACACGCCTGATATAGTTCTAATTACAGCTTTATAACGTCCTACAATCTTTTCGCAAGCATCAGAGATCTCTCCTAGGGTTGCTCTTACATGTGCAGCTTCAACAGCCAATTCCAGCAAGTTGCCTTCCTTGGTTTCCACGCACTTGGTGATGGCTTCAAGAGCAGCTTGTACTTTTGCTTCGTCACGGCCTTCTTTTAACTCTTTCAAACGATCAAGTTGATCAAGGCGAACAGCAGTATTATCAATTTCAAGAATATCAATAGGGGCTTCTTTGTCCAAACGATACTTATTAACACCTACAATAGTTTGATTTCCAGAGTCAATACGAGCTTGAGCACGTGCAGCAGCTTCCTCAATACGAAGTTTAGGAACACCTGTTTCAATGGCTTTTGCCATTCCACCAAGTTTTTCAATTTCTTCAATTCGTTCCCATGCCTTGTGAGCAAGCTCATTTGTTAAGGTCTCTACATAATAAGAACCTCCCCATGGATCCACGTTCTTACAGATGTAAGTCTCTTCCTGAATATAGATCTGAGTATTACGGGCAATACGTGCCGAGAAATCAGTAGGCAATGCAATCGCTTCATCCAAAGCATTGGTGTGAAGTGACTGAGTGTGACCAAGTGCGGCAGCCATTGCTTCGATACAAGTACGTCCCACATTATTGAACGGATCTTGTTCGGTTAATGACCAACCGGAAGTCTGGCAGTGAGTACGTAATGCCAGAGATTTTGGGTTCTTTGGATTGAACTGTTTTACAATCTTAGCCCATAACATACGTGCAGCACGCATTTTGGCTATTTCCATAAAATGATTAGTTCCTATTGCCCAGAAGAAAGATAAACGTGGTGCAAACGCATCAATATTAATCCCAGCAGCAACACCTGCACGAAGATATTCCAATCCGTCGGCTAAGGTATATGCTAATTCAATATCTGCGGTAGCACCTGCTTCCTGCATGTGATAACCGGATATAGAAATAGAATTGAACTTAGGCATTTTCTGAGAAGTATATTCAAAGATATCAGAAATAATCTTCATAGAAAATGCTGGTGGGTAGATGTATGTGTTACGCACCATGAATTCCTTTAGAATATCATTCTGAATTGTTCCGGCCATTTCTTCAAGTTTAGCTCCCTGTTCCAATCCTGCATTAATGTAAAAAGCAAGGATAGGAAGAACAGCCCCGTTCATTGTCATTGAAACAGACATTTTATTTAATGGAATACCATCGAATAAAGTTTTCATGTTTTCCAGTGAACAGATAGAAACACCCGCTTTACCTACATCACCTACTACACGCTCATGATCAGGGTCATATCCACGGTGTGTAGGTAAGTCGAATGCTACGGATAATCCTTTTTGCCCGGAAGCAAGGTTTCTGCGATAGAACGCATTTGATTCTTCTGCAGTAGAAAATCCGGCATATTGACGGATAGTCCAGGGGCGAAGAGTGTACATTACTGAATAAGGACCACGTAAATAAGGAGGGATACCTGCAGCATAATTAAGGTGTTCCATTCCTTCAAGGTCTTCTTTCGTGTAAACAGGTTTAACATCAATATGCTCCGGAGTTTTCCAGTTAGCTTCAATGCCATTAGCCTTTTGCCATTCAGCACCATTTTCGTGCTTGAATCCGGCATATATATCTATATTTTTAAAATCTGGTCTCATGATTTTTACTTTATTCCTAATTTAGCATTATATTGTTTCAAGGTATCCAAAACATTGACACGAACGTGGATGAAGTTTTCAATGCCTTCAGCTTTCAGAGCGTCCATGCATGCAGGAGCACCGGCAACTATAAACATTGCGCGGCCATTAACTGCTTTTAATGCCGGAATAGCATTTTCTGCATATTCATCGTCACTGGAACAAAGAACCACGATATCAGCTTTTGCTTCCATAGCGGCTTCTACTCCTTCTTCTACAGTTTCGAATCCAAGATTATCAACAGTTTCATAACCGGCACAACCCAGGAAGTTACAAGCAAACTGAGCTCTTGCCTGACGCATAGCTAAATTACCTATAGTCAGCATAAATGCTTTAGGACGATGGCTGGCAGCTTCTGTTTGTAAACGCAATGTCTCAAATTCGCTGGCAGCGCGATCAAAATTAAGCACAGGAACTGTGCATTCACAAGAATCGCCTTCTTTGCAACAATTGTTATTAACAGGTCTCTTATCTCCGGCTTTTTCACTAAAATTAGGGAACTGATTAGTCCCTAAAAGAACTTCTTTGCGGTTTGAAACGGCAATATGTCTTGCTTTTCCTGATTCGTTGATATCAGTCTGCACACTTCCTGCTTTCACAGCTGCATAGAATCCGCCTTCGTCTTCAACCTTTAAGAATATGCTCCATGCTTGTTGAGCGATAGAGGTTGTAAGGTTTTCAATATAGTAAGAACCTGCAGCAGGGTCAACAACTTTATCGAAGTTAGATTCCTCTTTCAAAAGTAATTGCTGGTTTCGTGCAATGCGTTCTGAAAAGTCATCAGGAGTCTGATAAGCTTTGTCGAATGGGGTAACAGTAAGTGAATCAACTCCGGAAAGTGCTGCACTCATAGCTTCTGTTTGTGTACGAAGCAGGTTTACGTGTGCATCAAAAAGGGTAAGATTGAATGTGGATGTTTCTGCATGAATCTTCATTTTTGCTGCGCAACGACATTCTTCATCTTCCGTTTTATTGCTGCAGTCTCTGGTGCAAGCCGGATTGTAAGAACTTACAATATTAGCCCATAACATACGTGCAGCACGGAATTTTGCAATTTCAAGGAAATAGTTGGAACTGATACCGAAGTTGAATTTGATTTTCTTGGCAGCAACAGTTGCCGGAATTCCGGCTTCAACCAACATATTTATGTATTCGTTTCCCCAGGCAAGTGCATATCCTAATTCCTGAGAAATATATGCTCCGGCATTATTCAGCGATAAAGCATTTACATTAATAACTTTAAAGAAAGGCAATGATTTAGTTGCTTCGATCAGCTCTTTTGCTGTTTGTACAAGGTCACCTTTCTCTTTGCCTTTTGAAAGCATTTTATCGAAATAATCGTAATTGATAGAACCTTGTAATTTTGTTAAATCATAGTTCTTCTTTTCGAAATAAGCAACCAATAACTGTGCTAATTCCACTACATGACTTTGGCAAGTAGAGAAATTAAGTTCTACACATTCTGCACAAATGTCATTGAGCAGTGTTTCAATGTAATCAGCATTTATATCTTTCCATTCGATATTGAATCCAAGTGAATCAACACCTTTGTTAAGAATGTCTAATGCTTTTGCATTGGCTTCTTTAGGACAATCAACATGAATGTTCTGACGAACCATCCATACGTTGTCTTTCTTAGTTCCTCGTAGATAAGGAAACTCCCCTGGTAAGTTGTCGGTAGTTTTTAGTCCCTCCAGGTCTTCCATTCTGTAGAATGGTTTAACTTTAAATCCTTCGTTTGTTTTCCAAACGAGTTTCTTTTCGAAGTCAGCCCCTTTAAGGTCGGCTGTTACTTTTTCCATCCACTGGCCTGTGCCAACAGGGGAAAAATTCGAAAAGAGTTTCTCTTTACTATCTGCCATAGTTTATTGTATTAATTTACAAGATTAAAAATGTATTATTAATATTCTAATTGTCTAAATGTGACTTGCAAAGATACTTATTTACTTATAATAGGATACATTTTTTGTGGAAATTTCAAGGTCACAGCTTTTTTAGTTGCTCAATTAATAATTTTATAAAAAAAACAGAGACAGAATTATTTGATCTGAAGGGATAGAATAATTATCTTTGCGTTAATTTAAATTTAGATACTTTATACTATGAATTGGTTACAAACATTGCTAACAGACCCAGAATCAGTTGCTCACATTGTGATGCTATACGCATTTGTGATTGTTCTCGGAGTCTTGTTAGGGAAGATAAAAATCTTCGGAGTTTCTTTAGGTGTTACATTTGTTTTGTTTGCCGGGATTCTTATGGGGCATTTCGGCTTTACCGGTAACGTTAACATTCTTCATTTTATCCGTGAGTTCGGATTAATCTTATTCGTATTCTGTATAGGACTACAAGTGGGGCCTTCATTCTTTTCTTCCTTTAAAAAAGGTGGAATGACAATGAATTTACTGGCCTTCGGAGTTGTTGCTCTTAACATTACAGTTGCGTTAGTGCTTTACTACTCTCTTAACGGACGAGTTGAACTTCCTATGATGGTAGGTATTCTTTCCGGAGCCGTAACAAATACTCCCGGACTTGGTGCTGCACAGGAAGCTATAAACCAATTACATTCTGCAGGCGTTATTCAAAATGTACCTCAGATAGCATTGGGATATGCAGTTGCTTATCCGCTTGGAGTAATTGGTATTATCGGAGCAATGATTTTAGTACGTGTCATATTTCGTGTAAACTCAAAAGCAGAAGAGGAAGACTGGAATTCTGTAACAGATGATAGTCATAGTAAGCCTCACATTATGCATCTTGAAGTTCATAACGAGGCTATTTTTGGAAAAGAGATGTCTTATGTTATGAATCTGTCAGGTCGTCCTTTTGTTGTATCAAGGATTCGTAAAGATGGTCAAGTATCAATCCCAAGTTCTGATACTATCCTTAGTAAAGAGGATCAAATCTTTGTGGTTTGTTCAGAGCCTGATGCTGAAGCTATTTCTGCATTCATAGGCAAAGAGATTTCAGTGAATTGGGAAGAACCAAATTCACCTTTGGTATCTCGTAGGATTTTGGTTACAAAATCAGAAATGAACGGAAAAAAACTTGGTCAGTTGAAATTGCGCAATCTTTATGGAGTAAACATAACCCGCGTAAATCGTTCTGGTGTAGATCTTTTTGCAAACCCGAATCTTGTACTTCAAGTAGGAGACCGTGTTACTGTTGTAGGCAATCAGGATGCCATTGAGAATGTAACTACTGTTATGGGAAATTCAATGAAACGTCTTAATGAACCAAATATCCTGACCATCTTTGTCGGAATCTTTGTTGGTATCCTTTTTGGTAGTCTTCCTTTTGCTTTCCCGGGAGTACCTACTCCAGTAAAGCTTGGATTAGCAGGTGGTCCATTGGTTATATCAATTCTGATAGGACGGTTTGGATATAAATTAAACTTAGTAACTTTCACTACTCAAAGTGCAAACCTGATGTTGCGTGAAGTAGGCCTTCTTCTTTTCCTTGCCAGCGTAGGTATAGAAGCCGGAGGCAAATTCTTTGAAACAGTAGTTCAAGGCGATGGTTTATTATGGGTTGGCTGTGGATTCCTAATCACTTTCATTCCATTAATTATTGTGGGAATTATAGGGCGTGGATATTTTAAGCTCAACTATTTTATGTTGATGGGACTTATTGCGGGAAGTAATACAGATCCTCCCGCATTGGCTTATGCAACTCAATCAACAGGTAGTGATGCTCCTGCTGTTGGATATTCAACAGTGTATCCATTGACTATGTTTTTACGTGTATTGGCTGCACAATTAATTATACTTCTACTTATGTAGAATAATAATCTGAATATAAAAAAGCGTTCAAATAGTATTAGAATACTATTTGAACGCTTTTTTATTGTTTTCCTTAATTATAACCCCAGCTTCTTCTGGATAAATAGTTTTATAAACTCAACTGTTTCATCGATACCAAGTGAAGATGAATCAATACATAGATGATAAGTAGAGGCTGCTCCCCATACTTTATAACTGTAATAATTGTAATAAGAAGCACGTTCGCGATCTGTTTTCTCAATCAGCTCTTCAGCCTTTTCAGCATCAATAGCCATATTCTGACAGAGGCGCTTAATTCGATCTTCCTTCGGAGCAGAAATAAATATGTTCACACATCCAGGATTCTCGCGTAGAATATAATCTGCACATCTTCCTACAAAGAGGCACGACTTCTGTTTCGCTAGCTCTCGGATTACATCACTTTGTATTTTGAATAGTGCATCGTTACTTAAGCAGTTGTTGCCAGACAATGATCCATCATTGATAAATGGAAAACGCGCACCAAACAGTCCGCCAAAGATGCTCTGTGATACCTTCTCATCTGCCTTTTCAAAGAACTCCTTGCAAAGACCACTTTCTTGTGACGCTATATTTATCAGTTCTTTATCATAGAAAGCAATATCTAGCTGTCTGGCAAGCTTTGTTCCAATTTCTCGTCCACCACTGCCAAGTTGCCGCCCAATATTTATTGTGTACTTATTATTCATGATTGATTAATTTGTCTGGAACAAATATAATGATAAATCAATAAAAGGTGTTGTTTGTTACAAGAAATGTGGCAGTGTTCCTATTGTTTATGGCTTTTTAAAGGATATCTAATTGATCCTTTAATTTAGAATAGTATCTTCTTGATGCATGAATCTCGAGATTATTGAATGGTGGATATAAAATACATTTTAATGATTTGTTTTCTATTGATGCTAAGTAATCAGTATTCAGGATGCATTCCTGATTTATCTGCATAAATGAAGGACTAAATGATAATAAATCTTTTGCAATAATCCCTGTTCTAAGTTTATGTACAGAAAGATCTGTCATGGTAATTTGCCAGCTTCGCATATTATCAATATATTGAAAGCAAAGAACCTCGTTTGCTCTTAATAATAGTAATCCGGAAATTCCTTGCAGAGCAAACTTACGGTCATTGGTAAGCAAACGGCGTATTGACTGTTCTATGTTTGCTTTCTCTTTTTTAGGCTGCTGTTTGATTCGTTCAATAATATTGGATAGCTCTATCGGCTGATAGGGTTTTATCAGATAATCGAAAACCGATGATCGCAATGCATCGATCATATATTTGTCAAAAGCACTATAAAAAACAACATATATGTCTGGATGAACTAATGTTCGTATTTCGTGCAGTAACTCTATTCCAGTCATTTTAGGCATTTCGATATCCAAAAAAAGCAAGTCAGGCTGATGTTGCACTATAATTTTTTTTGCTTTATCAGTCGATGTTGTTGTTTCAATAACCTTAATTTCAGGATAATTGGCCAAATCCTTGCAGAGGGTTACTATCGAGTTACTATCATCATCGACAATAATCGTTGTTAAAGGTGTTTTCATAGTTCGAAATTGTATTTTAATGGAATATTAATAGTGGTTTTTGTACCATGCAGATCTGGTGAAAGGCATTTAATATCCTCTATGTTGAAAAATATTTTTTCCTGATTTCTGCGATTAAGTAATTCTATTGTTTGAAATATAATCTTTAATCCAATGCCAGTGCTGTTTTTATCTCCGAGATGCCTTCCTGGGTTAAAACCTATTCCGTTATCTACAATGATGATACAGAGAACATTATTATCTGTGGAAATGTTTATGTCAACCTGTGCATCATTCTGTTCATCCTCGAATGCATATTTGAAAGAGTTCTCTACAGGTATCTGAATAATCATAGATATTATCAACGTGTCTAATGGTACATCAGGAGAAATAATCCAATTTACCTCAATCTGTGAATTGCTGGCTTTTTTGCGGAATTCAATATAGTTTTTCACAAATTCCATCTCATCTTCAAGTGCAACTGTCATCTTATCAGAGATAATCAGGTTGTTACGTAGCGACTGTACTAATATTCTAAACAAATGAACAAGGTTGTCGTCATGTTTGAAAGTCGGTATTACTGTATTTAATATATTATATAAAACATGAGGAGATATCCGGTTACGAACATTTTCCATGCGTAACTTAGTAATAGTTGTTACTTGTCTGGCAAATCTGGATTCTCTTTTTCTGCGGGAATGAGAAATAATGATGAAAATCGTTATTATACCAATAATTAATGCTGAAATAGAGAGAATGCTGATTAAACGTGTTGTCTGCAATTCAGCTTTGCTTTTAGAGATGATAAGATCCTGTTTTAAATGAGATGTTTCCGCACTATATCGTGAATCAAACTCTAAAATCACATTTGAAGTAGTTTTTTTATTCAGAGAATCATTCAGATGGTTTACTCTTTTACTGTAAAAGTAGGCTTTACTGAAATCGCCTTTTTTCTCATAGAGAGATTCTAATCTTTTGGTATGAAGATAAATATTCTGGCTACTGATTTTGGAAAGATCGTAATGCTTAAATAACAGTTCCTTGGCTCTTTTTAAATTGTTCTCTTTTAAAGCCAGTTCCGCATAAAGTCCATTTATGTAGAAAGTAATATTTTCATTGTTGTTAGTCTTGGGAATAAGAACGTAAGCTTTATCTAAATAGATTTTTGCTGAATCTGTTTTGTTTAATAAAAGATAAATCTCTCCCAAATTACATTCAGCAATGCCTGTATAAGCCTTTAGTTTAAATGTTTTGCTTAATTTGCTTGCTTTTATATACCAATTCAGGGCTTTTTGATAGTTTTTAGTAGAGTAGTAATAATCGGCTTTTATATTAGCAAAGACAAATTGTTTGTAAGGTGTCAGTCTCTTATAATTTTTCTCTGCAATATTTAAATAATAACCTGCCATTTTGAAATTGTTCAGGTTCAAATATACTTTTGCCAGTCCTGTGTTGATAGCCGAATAGGTTTCACAGTTTAGGCGTTGTGCATCAGCTGTAGTTTTTGCCTTCTGATAGAAATAAGTAGCCATAGTGAAATTATTCATCAGAGAATAATTATAAGCTAAATAGATATAGATTGTAGCTAATTCCTTATGGTCTTTAGTACGATAGGCAGCACTATAAGCTTTCTTTAGATAAAAAATAGCAGAATCGGGCTTATTATTTATATGTAGGAAATTACTTCTGTGAAAATAGGCATATGTCTCCAATTCTGCTAGCCCTGTAAGGTTCGGAGATTTTTTATTGCAAAAATGAATTACTTTATTGTTTAGTAAAATTGCAGAGTCAAGCTGGTTGTTATGAAAATAAGCATAACTTATGAACTGAGTAAGCTTATAATATTCAATGCTGTCACTTATTATATGCCTGATTTTTAGTAGTTTTTGCTTTGCTATGTCGGGGCGTTGGATTGATGTGTTTTTAAAATATTCAATTAATGAATCAACAAAAGAATATCTATCAACTGTTTTTTCACTATGATGAGTGTTACAGCTGTTCATTACCAACCATAAAATATAAATAAAAATAGCATTTTTTATATGTTGCGGTGGAATATTCATAGTTGTTAACTATTTGTATATCGCAAATATATAAAAAAATAACGTATTATTGTAATTTTTTATAGATATTTTATTCTGTCTGGCAAACTTTTTTTACTCCAAGACCTATAAGTACTATTGCTGCTATGAGTAATGATTTTGTATCCAGATGTGTAATCCCGCTTTGCATGGCTCCGTTAAATGCTTCCCGCAAAATATTTAGTATTGCATCCAGACCATCAAAAAGGAAAAATAGTACAATTCCGATGATCATACAAAAAGCGGTCCACATTTTTGAAAGCTTCTCTCCGCGGTCAGGTAAATTGCGCATTACCCTCCGTGAGAAGCCATTGTCCTTAACCTCTCTCTTCTCTGCCTGGAAGAATTGGTTTATCATCTTATCATCAATTTCCTTCATAACCGTTTTGTTTTAAGTAAGTAGCTAGTTTTTCTTTACCCCGGGATAAATGCGATTTAACAGTTCCTGTTGGGCTTCCAATAATCCCTGCAATCTTATCTATACTCACATCTTCCATATAGAATAAGGTGACGCAGGTTCGCTCCACTTCTTTTAACGTCTTGAGTGATTGGTAAATATCCATCTTTTGCCCTATATTTTCCTGCTCGGAATGGTGTATGGCATCTACTTCTCTTGCATCAATTTCTGATGTCTCTTTATAGCTGCGAATATAATCATAAAATACATTATATGCAATACGATAAAGCCATGTTGAGAAGTTCGACAGATTTTTAAAGCTTGCAATATTGGTGTAGGCTTTAATAAACGTTTCCTGAGCCAGGTCGTCACTCAATTCGTTGTCGCCAAGTGTCTGGTTAAGAAAGAACCTTCGGATGGCCGATTGGTGCTTCTTAACCAGCTCGTCAAAGGCCCTGGTGTTTTTTAACACCACGACCTGTGCGACTAACGATATATCGTTGAGCTGACTCATTCTTCGTCTGACTTTTGATCTATTTTGTTTTTATCAGAAGGCTTCTGGGTGTAATGAATAACAATCTGTCCGATACCCATGAACATAACCATAAAGCCGATACACCCAAGTCCGAATTCACCGGTCAGTGCCCAGAGGAATATTCCTAAACCTAGGCCAAGGAAGGCGTTTTTTACTCCTCTTGCATAAATGTTTGTAGGCTCCTGAGCTTCCTTGAATAGTCCTTCAGGAATATCTTTTCCGTTTTCCAGCGCTTTTTCAGCTAAGCGATATTGTGCTTGCTTATCTTTATGCCTGTACCAGAAAATGAAGAAAATAATCAAAACAGGGACTGCACAACCAAAGATGATTGCTACAATTGGTATAAGTAATCCTGCGGAATCTTCAAAAGGTAATCCGTGTAACTCCGTTTTTAGAGATTTTAATTCACCATTGTCACTATTGTCATCCTGTGCAAGAGACTTAAGGCTTGTTAGAGAATTGCTTGATATTGAATCTGAATCCGAGGAGGTGGTTTGTACTGTCTGAGTCACATTCGCTGCTGGATTTTTTGTAAGTGCGGCCTTCTTTGGTGAGGCTTGCCCCATCATAGTGATGCTAATTGCCAGCATCATCATGAATGCAATCATAAATTGTTTCATATTCATAAGTCTTAATTGTTTAACGCTTCATTTGTTAGACGGAGTATAGTACACGTAAAGTTGCAAAGAGATGAATTATTTTTTATTTTTCCCAAAAAAAGAGTAGAATAAAGTATATTTGCATCATAAAATATGATTAAATGAAGCTACCGGTTCCCTTTATAAATCAAACTCAGGCGCTTTTAGGCGAAGAAGAATATGCCAAACTGGAATGTGCATTGCAGGAAGAATCTCCTGTAAGCATTCGTGTGAATGAAATGAAATCACTTTCTCACGAAGAAACCAGTACTGTACCATGGTGTTCTACAGGCTTCTATCTGAATAAACGTCTTACATTTACTTTTGATCCTTTGTTTCATGCAGGGTGTTACTATGTTCAGGAAGCTTCTTCCATGTTTGTGGAACAAGTGGTAAACAAATATATAACAGAACCGACTGTAGCTCTCGATTTATGTGCTGCTCCAGGAGGTAAGTCCACCCATCTTCGCAGTCGGCTTCCCGAAGGAAGTTTTCTGGTAGCCAACGAAGTTATTCGTAACCGATCACAAATTCTTGCCGAGAATCTTATCAAGTGGGGACACCCCGATGTGGCTGTTTCCAATAATGATCCGGCAGACTTTTCTTCTTTAGGAGCACTCTTTGATTTGATTCTCACCGATGTACCATGCTCGGGAGAGGGAATGTTTCGTAAAGATCCGGGAGCAATAGAAGAATGGAGTCCCGAGAATGTAACAATCTGCTATCAACGTCAGCGACGCATCATTGCCGATATATGGCCGTGCCTGAAGCCAGGAGGTATTCTTATCTACAGTACCTGTACGTATAATCTGAAAGAGGATGAAGAAAATATAGAATGGATAAAGTCTGAACTTGGAGCGGAGTCTCTTTCTGTGGAAATACCGGAGGAGTGGGGAATTACCGGTAATCTCGCAGGTACAAACACACCGGTTTACAGATTCCTTCCTCATAAAACCAAGGGAGAAGGTTTTTTTCTTGCAGCATTGCGTAAAACGGGAGAGGAAGACATTGAGCCTTTACGGAGGAAGTCATCTAAAAAAAATAAGAAAGAGAAACCTTTGGAAATTCCTCAGCAAGCAAAACAATGGTTGCAGCATCCCGAAGACTTTGAGCTGGAGAGAAGAGGCGACTTTATTATTGCCTGCCGCAAAGCTTTTGTGGAATTGGTGAATACCTTGCGTCAGCAATTAAGGATAGTTCATTCAGGTATTACTATAGGTGAAGTAAAAGGGAAAGATCTGCTTCCTCACCAATCTCTGGCCATGAGTAATGAATTGAATATTGATCAGTTTTCAACTTATGAACTAAGTTATGAACAGGCAATATCCTATTTACGAAAAGAAGCCATTACTTTAGATATATCTGCTCCACGCGGATATGTGTTGCTGGAATACAAAAATATTCCACTGGGATTTGTGAAGAATATAGGTAATAGAGCAAATAATCTCTATCCTCAGGAGTGGAGAATCCGCAGTGGCTATCTGCCGGAGGAAGTACGCTGTTTATAACTCTTTCATAGAACTTTCTTCTCTGAATTCAGTTAATTATAAATTGGTTCACTAACAATAAAAAAGCATCTTATGAAAACAATGTCAAATAAACGAGTATTTGTAACCGGTGGCTCTCAGGGAATCGGGCGAGGTATTGTAGAAGCTTTTGTGGCTGCGGGAGCCAAGGTGGCTTTTTGTGATGCCTGTGAGCCGGATTCTTCTTTTCCCTTATCAGAAAACTGTTTATTCTTTAAAGCAGATGTGACTGATGTAACTGCTTTGACTGAAATTGTGGAACAACTATTTGCTGATTGGGAAGATATTGATATCTTGATAAATAATGTGGGTATTGGTGGATTCTCTCCTTTGACGGAAATGACTGTTAAGCAGTTCGACCGAATTATTGCAACCAACCTTCGTCCTGCTTTTATAACTTCCAGATTGTGGGCTTTGCACCGTTCTAAAATGGAGGTGTTGCCTTCTTATGGACGAATCATAAATATGTCCTCCACTCGTTATTTGATGAGTGAACCGGGCAGTGAAGGTTATGCCGCTTCAAAAGGAGGCATTGTTTCTTTAACTCATGCGTTGGCACTCTCTTTATCGGAGTTTCATATTACAGTCAACTGTATTAGTCCCGGATGGATACAGACAAAAGAGTATGATTCACTTACAGAAGCTGATCATGAACAGCATCCTTCCGGTAGAGTAGGAAAACCAGACGATATTGCACGGGCATGTCTTTTCTTATGTGATCAGGATAATAACTTTATCAACGGACAGAATCTGGTTATTGATGGTGGAATGACCAAGAAGATGATTTACGTATAGAATTGAACTTTTTAAAAGTTCTCAACGCAAAATTATTTTCATCCCTCACTCCCTCACTTTTTGATTTAACTTGCTGATTAATAGTTTAGTATAGCGTTAGGGTAGAACTTTTAACTATCACGGAACTATCACGAAATGTGTCTACCCTCACTTTTTTCGTGCCAGAATAACACATTTTAACCATTCCTTGATACAGAATTTTGCTTTAGCAGCATATAAAATAGATAACTTTTTATCTGGGTAGGAGTGCGCGAAATTGTAATAAATGACTCGAAATCGTTAGGGTAGCCCTAAAAAGTGGAGGTAAAGTGATGGTTCAAAATGCATCCATCACTCTGCAAAGTTCATATAAACAGATAGTTAACAAAAAAAAGTTAGGGAGTGAGGGTAGCTTTTTATTTTTCTGGGTTCTTCGTCACTTTAGGTGCAAGCTATTAGGTTTTAAACGCAATGAGTTTGACATTAAGTAGTCTATAGCTTGCCCTATTAAACATCTGCCTTTTGATGGCCTTTATTTTATTGACAGTTCCTTCCAAGAGTCCGTTGTTCAAATAAATATCCATTGCATTTTGCACCGCTTGTTGGTCTGCTTTTATTCCACAAGCAAATGTCTTCATGGCTTTTGAATCACATTCCATAGCCTGTTTTATCCAATTTTCCAGAGACCATTGCTTGGGATTTCCTTTTATCATTTCCCTGAATCTCAATCCTAATGTTATGACCTGTTTTATTAATGGATTCTTCAATAAAGCAGTAAGACTTTGCACGGCGGATTCCCCTTTCAATATAAATCTCCGTATACTCCTTATTGATGCATGTTTTTTGTTTTTCCTTTCAGCTATATTTTTGTTATATTTCCTGATTTCCCGTAGCTCTTGCTTTATTTTGTTTCTGATTCCTATCGTGGCAGCCGAGATTGCAATCGTATCCATTTTGCTTTCCATTTTCTTCTTCAATTTCTTTATATCCGTACATCCATGGCTGATTTCCAAAGCCAGTTCATCGACATGTTTTAATATACTCTTTTGCTGCGCAGACATATAATCCTTGCCTGTATGGTGACGTACCAAACGCCAGATAACCTGTGAATGCACTCCTAATTGGCGGGCTGTTTCTGAAATGCTCATTCCTTTTCTGATAAGGCTATCTGCTTGCACAAACAGGTTCAGTTTATGTCGATGTCTGGCATCCCCCAGGCCATAAAGAGCTTCCATGATTTTGGTTCTGCATTCTTCCGTGGAGGGATAAGAATAAGTTTGCTTATGTACACTTAGCCGCGATAATGAGGCTATTTCTTCCGTCAGAGCATCCACCAGATTCTTTATCAAATGGAATCTGTCACAGATTTGGGTAACACCGGGTAGGATACGATTAATAGCTTCAACAAAGTTTCGCCCCCGGTCTCGGGTTATGTATTGTATCTGAGGATTATTTCGCAAGAACTGCTCTAATTCATCCCCCTCCCGGCAAGGAAGTACCGCAATGGGACGATGGGTCATCTGGTCTACAATAACACTCCCATATATATGCCCTTTCTTCTGTGCAAAGTCATCTATACCTATAGCCACAGGTAGAGAATTACTACTTTTTGAGGGCAATTCCTTGTGAGCACTCCGTAGACAGGCAGATTGACTGCAGAAGATGTTCTGCCCGTGTAAAAGCTCACTGGCAGTACGGGATGTGACTTTTAGAGATACTTCACGGATACGTTCCTCTACCTCCAGAGTGTTGCGGCCATAGGGAGAAGCCAGGCAGGAATGGTCCTCACTAAAGACCTTGCGGAGACAATGCTCATTTCGGCAACGAAATTTGCGGGTTTTGACCCGTAGAGTCAGGGGATGATTAAAGATCTCTAAACCCTGAAGTTGGCGCATATAGTACCCATGTAAACTTTGACTCAAACAACCACAGGCCGGGCAGCGGCTATCATTAGAGGTACGGGACAATTCTACAGTGTACGATTTCCCGCTTATAGAGACTCTATCCTGGCGATAATGAGGAATATGAAGTTTAAAAGAAATAGTTGATTTCTTTTTGTTAACATTGACGTAAATAGGCTTATTTGTAGTAACTTTACCAACTGTAGATATGCTTTGATTCATTGGAGTCTTGATGCTTTGGTCAGCTTAAAGATACTGATTTTCAAGCATATCTACAACTTTTTAAACACTTCATTCTCTGATAATCAGATAGATACAAATCTTTAGATGGTTTAATTATAGAGGTTGTTAGAAATTTCAATAGAACTTCCCTTTATCACGACTTTTGACAATATCATGACTTTAGATAACGGGGCATAATATTCAAGATAGAAAAACATTTGAAATGCCTATGAATAAAGACTTTTATCTGAATAGCTTGCACCTAAAGTGACGAAGAACCTTTTTCTGTATAGTTTGCAAAAAACAGAGGTCAAAAAACATCCCGCCTGCTTTTTTTGAAACGTAACCGGATGTTGAGCAAACTCCCGCCTGCTTCCAAAAAAGGCAGGCGGGAGTTTGAGCGGTTTTATTCACCAATAATTTTTGGCCATTCACCAATAAATGCAAAAGCATACTCCAATAAATGGAAAGTATTCACCAATGGATTTTCCAAGGCAGACAATTTATCCTATTACGGTTGCTACTATCTTTCTTTCTCCACCATAATTGCGGAACTCGCAAAGATAAATGCCTTGCCAGGTTCCCAGGTTCAGATGTCCGTTTGTTATTGGTATTGTAATGCTTGGTCCTATAATAACCGACTTGGCATGTGCCGGCATATCGTCATCTCCCTCAAGAACATGTTCATAATAGGACTCGCGTTCTTTAATCAGGTGGTTGAAGATAGATTCCATGTCTGTGCGCACATCAGGGTCGGCATTTTCATTAATGCTCAGTGCGGCAGAACTATGTTTTATGAACAGATGGAGCAAGCCGGTCTTTGGCAGTTCCGGCAAGTTCCTTAGAATCTCCTGAGTAATCAGGTGAAAGCCTCTTTGCTTAGCTCTTAGTGAGAATTCTGTTTGAGCAACCATATTCCTTTATATTTGGTTTATCAATATCAATCCAATCTTCTGTTTTGGATGTTATTTATTACGTTCCAGCTCATTCAATGAATCCATCTTTTTCTTTTCAAGGAATTCATAAATACCGCAAAGATGTTCGTTTACTTTCTTGTTGCCGAACTCGTAAACCTTGGTAGCTAATCCATCCAGGAAGTCACGGTCGTGAGATACTACGATCAGTGTTCCGTCGAAATCTTTTAAAGCCGACTTCAGAATATCTTTTGTTTTCAGGTCGAGGTGGTTCGTAGGCTCATCGAGAATAAGAAGATTCACCGGTTCCAGCAATAGTTTAATCATTGCCAGACGGGTACGCTCTCCTCCCGATAATACCTTTACTTTTTTAGTGGATTCTTCACCACCAAACATGAAAGCTCCTAAAATATCACGTATCTTATTACGGATTTCTCCCACAGCTACATCATCAATGGTTTGAAAAATGGTTAGTTCCCCATCTAATAGTGAAGCCTGGTTTTGAGCGAAATAACCTATTTGTACGTTGTGCCCCAGAGTAAGAGTCCCTGTATGCTCAATCTCTTTCATGATACATTTCACTAAAGTAGACTTACCTTCACCGTTCTTTCCAACAAAAGCCACTTTATCTCCACGCTCGATAGTGAGGCTGGCATTGCTGAATATCAGCTTATCACCATAGGTTTTACCCACGCCATCCATGGTTACCGGATAGTTGCCTGAGCGGGGAGAAGGAGGAAACTTTAATCGGAGAGCAGAGGTGTCTTCATCGTCCACTTCCAGTATCTCCAGCTTTTCCAGCATTTTCACACGGCTCTGCACTTGTGTGGTTTTTGAATAAGTGCCTTTAAAGCGGTCGATGAATTCCTGTGTATCGGCAATCATCTTTTGTTGATTATCAAACGCTTTTTGTTGTTGCTCGCGTCTTTCCAGACGGAGCTGAAGGTATTTGGAGTAGTTTACTTTATAATCGTAAATTTGTCCCATAGTTAATTCAATGGTGCGAGTGGTTATATTATCCACAAATTTACGGTCGTGACTAATCAGGATTACCGCTTTAGCGCTGGTAATAAGAAAATCTTCCAACCATTGAATAGATTCAATATCAAGGTGGTTGGTAGGCTCATCCAGTAACAGAACATCAGGGTTCTGCAGTAAGAGTTTGGCCAGCTCAATACGCATTCTCCATCCACCGCTGAAATCGCTTGTCTGACGGTTGAAGTCTTCGCGTGCGAATCCTAATCCTAAAAGTGTTTTATCTATATCAGCTTCGTAATTAGTTGCGTCAATGGAGTAGAACTTATCGCTTAAAGCAGATACATTTTCAATGAGTTCCATGTAACTGTCACTCTCATAGTCTGTTCTTGTCTCCAGTTCCTTGTTGAGACGCTCAATTTCAGTTTCCATCTCATGAATATGAGCAAAAGCCTGAGACGTTTCTTCAAAAACAGTCCGTCCGTCTTCTGTCATCAGGTGCTGAGGCAGGTAAGCAATCATACTTTCTTTCGGTACTGATATCTTTCCTCGGGAGGGTTGACGTACGCCGGCAAGAATCTTTAATAAGGTACTCTTTCCCGCACCGTTTTTACCCATTAAGGCAATACGGTCTTTTTCATTAATCACAAAAGAAATATCACTGAAAAGGGTAGTTCCCCCGAACTCCACTGTTAATCCGTCTACTGAAATCATTCTTGTTTTTGCTAATTTGATCGCAAAGGTAGTGAATTTTTGTCTTTCAAAAAATTGTAGATTGCATATTGTGCTCTAATTGGTGGTTCTGCAGGGTTATACTTAAAGCAATTTCGTAATTTCGAATCAACAAAGCAGGCTTTCTGATTGTCTTTCAGCTGAATATTAAGAATTTCAATAATTTCTTGTTTAAGATTCTCATTTAGAATTGGTGTTACAGCTTCTATCCGGTGATAAAGATTGCGGCGCATCCAGTCGGGAGAACCAATAAATACTTTTGGATTCCCGCCGTTATTGAAATACCATATACGGGCATGCTCAAGAAAACTGTCTACGATACGTGTAATGCGGATATTCTTGCTGTATGGCTGACCCGGAATCAGGCAACAGATGCCGCGCACAATCAGCTCAATTTCTACTCCTTTTTCAGAAGCCCGATAAAGTTCATCAATCATAATCTGATCTTGCAAAGCATTCATCTTAAGAATGATCTTTCCTCCTTTACCCTGTTCAGCCAGTTCAATTTCGTGGTTGATAAGTTTGGTGAGTTCCGGAATCAAATTAAACCGCGCAACCAGTAAGTGTTTGAACTGAGGCTGCTCTATTTTCTTTTCAAGGACAAGAAACAGGGTATGCAAATCTTCAATTATTTCACTGTTTGAAGTAAACAGACCAATATCAGAGTAAACTTTTGCCGTTTTCTCATTAAAGTTACCGGTACTCACATAAGCATAACTGCATATATTCTTTTCACCCTGCCTAAGGATCAGAGCCACTTTGGCATGTACCTTTAGTCCAGGAATGCTGTAGATAATATTAATACCGGCATCCTGCATCATTTCTGCCGTTTCAAGATTATTCTCTTCATCAAAACGAGCCTTTAGTTCCACAAAGACAGTTACCTTTTTCCCATTTTGGGCAGCACTGATAAGCGTGTTAATAACTGCCGAGTTTTCCGCTACTCTGTATTGGGTAACCATAATCTCTGTAGTCATTGGATCATGCGTTGCTTCGTAGAGGAAATGAATAAAATGCTCAAAGGAATGATATGGAAAGTGAACCAGCAAGTCCTTTTTCTTCACATACTGAAAAATAGAGGAATGTTTGTTCAGGTAATTTAATCTCATTGGTTGAGGCTTCTCATTAATTCTGAGAAGTTTATTGGGATTGGGTAGTTTAATTAAATCTTCCAGATTTAAATGGCTGTCTCCCAGTACTAATTCATTTCTGTTAATATGAAAGGCATCTATCAGGAAATCCAGAAAGTCATTGGGCATAAGGCGGTCATAAACGAAACGACACACAGCTCCAATTTTGCGCTTTTTTACTTTCTTTTTTACTTGTTCCACAATGTTTCCGCTAGTTGTATCATCAATAAGAATATCGGCGTCACGTGAAATCTTGACACAAAAACAACTATCCACTTCATAACCTGGAAAAATAGATCCAATATTTGCTTTAATGATATCTTCAATATACATCAGGTAGTAATTCCCTTCGTGTTGAGGTAACTCAATAAAACGGGATACCTTGCTATAAGGCATCTTTAGTACAAAATACTGTTCGTGTAAAGGATCATCAACTTTGGTGTTTAGTTTATATAACCGAACGGCAAGATATAACCTGTTATCTCGCAGGAAAGAAACAATTTCACCTTTGGAAATCAGTACGGGCTGCAAGAAAGGGAAAACTTCTTCGTTAAAGAAGTTGCGGATAAACTCCTGATGAAAAGGCTCTACATCCTTACTTTGATAGAAAATAACATTATTTTGTCGCAGTGCGGGAAGAATTTTCTGCTGATAAATACGTACTCTTTCTTCCAACTGTCTATTGACTTCTTTATTGATATCTTCCAGTATCTGTTGAGAAGCCTGTATAGATTCCTCGTCTGTACGAGCACCGGAAACATTTGCTTTGTGATCAGCTACACGTATTTTATAGAATTCCTCCAGATTCGAAGAATAAATAGCAATAAAATTGATGCGCTCATAGAGCGGAAGACTATCATCGTCGGCCTCCAAAAGGACACGATAATTAAACGATAGCCAACTGATATCTCGCTTAAAATATTGATAAAGATGTTCCATGAGCACCAATTTTGCCGTAAATATAATATATTTGCAGATATAAAGCGAAAAAAAATGGTAAGAATTGGATTGTTGTCAGATACACACGGATATTGGGATGAGAAGTACTTGAAATATTTTGAAAATTGTGATGAAATCTGGCACGTTGGTGATATAGGATCTGTGGAAGTAGCAGAGAAATTGGCGGCTTTCCGTCCCCTTCGGGCTGTATATGGAAATATTGATGGACAGGATATTCGTAAAATGTATCCTCAGATAAACCGTTTTAACATAGAAGGGACTGAAGTCCTGATGAAGCATATTGGCGGTTATCCTGGAAATTATGATCCTTCTATCCGGGGAAGCATTCTGGTTCATCCTCCAAAGTTGTTTATCAGTGGACATTCTCATATACTTAAAGTAAAGTATGACAAAACCCTTGGTATGCTTCATATTAATCCGGGAGCAGCAGGTATTTATGGGTTTCATAAAGTACGCACTATGGTCCGTTTTGTTATAGATAATGGGGAGTTTAAAGATCTGGAAGTAATTGAACTTGCCGGATAATTATTTGTTTCATTTAAAATAAACCTGATTTAAATAATTCATTGCATTGTATTATAGAACTTTGCTATTTGTTATAATACAGAAGAATTTCATAGAATCAGCTTTATCTTCCTTTTATTTATTTTGCTATGTCAAAAAACTTTCCGTAATTTGCATTTTGTAACAAAAATAACAATCTATGAAAGGAATAATTCTTGCCGGAGGAAGCGCCACTCGTTTATATCCGCTATCCAAAGCTATTTCGAAACAAATCATGCCGGTGTATGATAAACCGATGATTTATTATCCACTGTCAACATTGATGTTGGCCGGAATACGGGAAGTTTTGATTATCTCTACTCCTCGGGATCTTCCCATGTTTAAAGATTTATTGGGTACAGGTGATGACCTTGGTATGAACTTTCAATATAAAATACAGGAAAAACCTAACGGACTGGCGCAAGCTTTTGTTTTAGGTGCCGAATTTCTTGACGGAGAACCCGGATGTTTAATTCTTGGCGATAACATGTTTTACGGACAGAACTTCTCAGCCATGCTGAAACGTGCGGCAAGCATTCAAAGCGGGGCCTGTGTTTTTGGCTATTATGTGAAAGACCCTCGTGCCTATGGCGTGGTAGAATTTGATGAAAATGGTGATGTTATCTCATTGGAAGAGAAACCAGAACATCCGAAGAGTAATTATGCAGTGCCTGGTCTTTACTTTTTTGATGCAACTGTTACAGAAAAAGCTGCCAGATTGGAGCCTTCTGCCCGTGGAGAATATGAAATTACAGATTTGAATAAGGTGTATCTTAAAGAAGGTTCTTTGAAAGTGGAATTATTCGGACGTGGATTTGCATGGCTCGATACCGGTAATTGTGACAGTTTGCTGGAAGCATCAAACTTTGTGGCAACCATTCAGAATCGTCAGGGTTTTTATGTAAGCTGCATTGAAGAGATTGCCTGGCGCAATGGTTGGATCTCTACTGAACAATTGAATAATTTAGGAAAGCAATTAGCAAAAACAGAGTATGGTAAATACTTGCTTGAATTGTCGAAAATAAAATAATAAATATATGAAAACTTATTTAGTGACAGGAGCTGCCGGATTTATCGGAGCTAACTATCTGAAATATATTCTTGCAAAACATAATGATATAAAGGTTGTAGTACTGGACTTATTAACCTATGCGGGAAATCTGGGTACTATTGCTGAAGATATTGATCACACTCGCTGCGAGTTTGCGAAAGGAGATATTTGTGATCGTGAACTGGCTGATAAGCTATTCGCGCAATATCAGTTTGATTATGTGGTAAACTTTGCTGCTGAAAGTCATGTAGACAGAAGTATTGAGAATCCACAACTGTTTCTGATGACTAATATTCTTGGAACGCAAAACTTACTGGATGCTGCTCGTCGCAGCTGGGTTACAGGTAAAGACGAACAAGGTTATCCTACATGGCGCGAAGGTGTGCGTTTTCATCAGGTTTCTACCGATGAAGTTTACGGTAGCCTGGGAGCTGAAGGATATTTCCACGAAACAACTCCTCTTTGTCCTCATAGCCCTTACAGTGCATCAAAGACAAGTGCCGATATGTTTGTGATGGCTTATTTTGACACATATAAAATGCCGGTAAGTATTACCAGATGTTCGAATAATTACGGTCCTTTCCATTTCCCTGAAAAACTTATTCCGCTGATTATTAAAAATATCCTTGAAGGTAAACACTTGCCGGTTTACGGTGACGGAAAGAACGTACGCGACTGGTTGTATGTAGAAGATCACTGCAAAGCAATTGATCTTGTGGCTCGTGAGGGTAGAGTTGGGGAAGTTTACAATGTAGGCGGACACAATGAAAAGCAGAATATTGAGATTGTGAAACTGACTATTTCTACCATTCATCAGATGATGACAGAGGCTCCTGCTTACAAGGAAGTGCTGAAGAAAAAGGAATATGATGAAAAAGGTGAAATCTCTGTTGACTGGATTAATGAATCATTGATTACCTTTGTGAAAGACCGCCTTGGTCATGACCAACGATATGCAATTGATCCTTCTAAGATAAACAAAGAACTTGGCTGGTATCCGGAAACAAAGTTCGAAGTTGGTATTGTAAAAACAATAAAGTGGTATCTGGAAAATCAAAACTGGGTAGAAGAAGTTACCAGTGGTGATTACCAGAAATACTACGAAAAGATGTACGGAAGCAAATGATTCCCTCTGAGAAGCAGATTCCTATGGTAGACCTGAAGGGTCAATACCTGAAAATAAAACCGGAAATTGATCACGCCATTCAGAGCGTGATTGATTCCGGTGTTTTTATTAATGGCCTGCCGGTTGGGGAATTTGTGTCTAATCTAGAAAACTATACGGGAGCACGTCACGTGATTCCGGTTGCCAATGGCACGGATGCTCTTCAAATTGCTTTGATGGCACTTGGACTTCAGCCGGGCGACGAGGTGATTGTTCCTGCTTTTACATATATTGCCTCTGCCGAAGTGATTGCCTTGTTGGGATTGGTTCCTGTTATGGTGGATGTGGATTATGATTCGTTTAATGTAACAGCGGCTCATATTCAGAAAGCAATTACTCCAAAGACTAAAGCAATTATTCCTGTTCATCTGTTTGGACAAAGTTGTCCGATGGAGGAAATCCTTCAATTGGCAGAAGCGAATGATCTGTTTGTCGTGGAGGATAATGCGCAATCTATTGGGGCTGTTTATTCTTTTTCTGATGGAAGAGAGCAGCAGACTGGTACAATGGGACACTTTGGATGTACCTCTTTTTTCCCAACCAAGATTTTGGGATGCATGGGAGATGGCGGTGCACTGATGACTAATGATGATGATCTGGCTTTTCGTGCAAAAATGATTGCCTGTCATGGACAAGCTAAAAAATATGTTCATGATGTGATTGGTTGCAATTCCCGTCTGGATACCATTCAGGCTGCTATTCTGAATGTTAAGATTCACCATCTGAATGATTATATAGAGGAAAGACAAGCCGTGGCAAAGCGTTATTATGAAGGACTTGCTGGCCTGAAATCAATTGTCCTTCCCGGAAAAATGCCTTTCTCATCGCATGTTTTCCACCAGTTTACTCTTAAAGTAACCGATGGCAGACGAGATGAACTGAAAAGTTTCCTTGCCGCACATGGCATACCCAGCATGATTTATTATCCGCTTCCTCTGCACCAGCAGAATGCTTTCACGGATATTGCACGCGAAGGTGATGAACTGACTACCTCGGAACAGCTTTGTCAGCAAGTTCTTTCACTACCTATGCACACAGAACTTACTGAAGAAGTGCAGACATATATCATTGATAAAATAAGAGAGTATGCACAGCAATGAGAATAGCTTTTTTGCTCACGAAACAGCAGTGATTGATTACGGCTGTAAGATTGGTAAGGGAACAAATATCTGGCATTTTTCTCACCTGATGACTGGTTGCACGGTTGGCAATAACTGTAATATCGGGCAGAATGTAGTGATCTCTCCACAAGTGGTTCTTGGAAACAACGTAAAGGTGCAGAATAATGTATCTTTGTATACAGGTGTGATTTGTGAAGATGATGTTTTTCTTGGTCCGTCATGCGTTTTTACCAACGTAATTAACCCACGTAGCTTTATTAACCGCAAAGAAGAATTCCGCGCCACACTTGTGAAGCGCGGAGCAACAGTCGGCGCCAATGCTACCATTGTTTGCGGGAATACCATTGGTGAATATGCTATGGTAGGTGCCGGAGCGGTAATAACCAAAGATGTTCCTCCTTATGCTTTAATGGCTGGTAATCCCGCCCGGCAAACCGGTTGGGTAAGCAAATATGGACATAAGCTTGTATTTAATGAACATGGTGAAGCCATCTGCCCCGAAAGCGGACAACACTATTTTCTGAAAGATGGAACTTTTTTGCCTGTCTAAATATGTAAATGTGTTATTATAAGATATTTATCAATCCTTCCAGAGCAATATAAACTTTTAAATCACTGATTTTTATTTTCTCTAATAAGATTCTCCAATTATTCAGGTTGTATCTTTGTTTTGATATATATCAAAATGATGCTTTGATGTACATCATCATCATCGTTTGATGTATATCATAATATCTGTTAGATATACATCAAATATAAATTATATTTAGATAAATAAAAAAGGTTTCCTTGAAGATTAAAGATTATCCAATAATCAATCCCATAGAAAGAAGTATTGCCAGTAAAAGCATATTCCGTGATGATTCTCCTAAAAGAGCATTCAGCTCTTTACCACTATGAATCTTAACCAATCGTTGCCAGGTAAGAAAATGAGGTATCAGGTATAGTTGTGGAAGTAAGGCTGCCCATAGGCGACCTTCCCATGCAAAGTAGATGCAGAGCCAGCAAGCAGCTATCCCAAGAAAGAGATAAATGAAACGTCCGAAAGGTTCTCCGAAACGGACAATGATTGTCTTTTTTCCACTCTTAGCATCAGCATCACGGTCACGGTAGTTGTTCACAACTAGTAAAGTATCAATAACCAGTCCGCTAACTAAAGAGCCAACAAAAACATGCGGGGTGAGTGTAAGGGCTTGCACGTAGTATGTTCCGCATACAGGTACAACCCCAAAAAAGATAAGTACAAGTAAATCTCCCCATCCGTGGTAGGAGAGAGGATAAGGTCCGGTGGTATAAAGAAATGCAAAGGCTACGCAGAACATGCCGACCAAAATAAGCCACCATCCACCGTATAAAAGAAGTGTGCTACCCACGAGACATGCCAATGCCACGACGACAAAAATTCCTTTCTTCATGGCTGATGGAGAAATCCATCCCTGAGCACAAGCTCGTTCGGGACCAAGACGGTCTTCGCGGTCGGTTCCTTTTAGAAAATCGAACAAGTCATTAATCAGGTTGGAAGCTATCTGCATAAGGAAAGCAAACAAACAACAGATCAGTGCAGGCAGCCAATTAAATTTTCCATCGGCAATAGCCAGCCCACTACCTATTAATATGGGCACTACTGCTCCGGCCAATGTCTTGGGGCGGGCAGCAAGCAACCAAGCTTTCGCAGAGTCCTTTTCTATTATATCTTTCATCTTTCTTCGTTTTTCAGAACAAAGATACAATCATTCTGAAGAATATGCGGAAAGTTGGTGCAAAAATCCGGATTTGGGTTGTTTACTTGGTAGAAAGTAAAGGCTAAATGTAATTTATTCGGATAAATAAGTATCTTTGTTGAATTATAAAATCAAGTAAAATAACACTTCCTTTTAAAATACTTATTTTGAAATTAAATTTACTACTATGAAACATTCGTCAATGAAAACAATTCTGTTTGCTGTTTTTACATTTATCTCAGTTACTACAATGGCACAATCTGGAGAGTCTTATTCACAGGTTATGAGAAAATATCTGGTAGCTACCAATACTCTGAAAAATATGGAGGCTATGGTTCCCCAGATATTTAAGCCTTTTCAAGAAAGTTCACCGAATGTTCCTAAAGAATTTTGGGATTCAGCTAAAGAGGAAATACTAAAAGACGTGGTAAACCAGATGACGGACATGCTAACTCCGATCTATCAGAAGTATTTAACACAAAAGGAACTGGAAGATGTATTGGCTTTCTATGAATCCCCTGCCGGAAAAAAGATTAGTGATGTAACTCCGAATATTACGACAGAGGCAATTCAAGTAGGACAGAAGTGGGGTGTCTCTATTGTTTCTAAAATTCAAGCAAAGATGAAAGAAAAGGGATACACTAAATAACGAGCAAGGATTCTTTCTATATCTGTTACTTCTAGGATTACTATTCTCTTTCTGCTCCACCACAAAAAACCTTTCGAAGTGGGGTGCACAATATGTATAAGTATTACTTTTAATGCGAAGCAATCTGGAAGCATTTTACAGCTTCCAGATTGCTTTCGTTTCAGACTTCATTATAAAAAAGACTCTTCAGCAAGCGAGACTAATAAAATTTGTCCATCAACTGCAAACTATTTTACCTAATTCAATAAAAAAGGTATTATATATAAAAATAATTATATTTATGTTGCCCTTGTTTTACGAAATATTGATTTGTTTTTATAACCTATAAAGCTTTAATTTGAGTATAAATTATTCTAAATACGAAATTTAATAAAATGAATTGGCATGATGAAAATCAAATGTTTGCTTCTTCTTATCATATCTGTTCTGGATATTTTTCTTGTTATGGGATATCTGAAACTTAACAACTTTGTGCTTGCAATAGCTGATGAAGATTGTGCCAGCATTCATACTTTTGAACAAAAAGTGTTGTTTGATAATTCATTTAGTGGTAGGGTCGTAGCCAAAGAAAATGATTCCCCGAACGATTTTCGCTTATTAATTAAACTCGATTCAACAAATGAAATTTCAGATCTTTCATATGCTTCTTCTTATGATAGTTTTAAGTATAAATTCAACAAATGTAAAGACTATAGATCTAATGGTTATAATGTGAACTTCTTTAAAGGTCTGATGCATCTGAAAATATCTAAATATTTGTATTTCTATTCTAAGCCTGGAGACTTAGTTGAAAAAGGAACATATACTGATACGCTCCAAGTATACAAAAATAAGTTTTTGATTTCAAAGAATAGAGTCAGAACAGCTTTTACTTATAATGAGATTGTGAAATATTTTACTTTTAAAGATAAACTGATATTTAATCTGTTTTTAGGAAGTATATTCTACTTTATAGGAACTATAATATTTTTTTATATACTTAAAATTCATTTGGTTGTTAATAAAGCTCGTAAACTTGTGTCACAAGTAATATTTTCAGTTTGTTTATCATTTGTCTTTTGGCTGGTTTGGCCATTTAAAGACGTGATGTTTGGCTTTATTTTATTGCCAGCTTTTATCTCGGAAATATTTACTGTCACAACTGGTTTCCTTTTATTAGTAAAAAAAAGAAATGTTTGGGCTATTTTACCCAAACATTGATTATCTCACCAATAAACATTTTGTGCATTTGCTTTCCTGCCCAATTGTCCTTCAAGCTTTTATCAGTAATGGATTCTGACTGTAGAAATTGTGCAACCATTTTACGGCATTCAATGACAAGCCATGCTTGTGAGAAAGCTTTGCTACCAGTAGGAGTGGTGATTGGCGTTAATCCGGAACCTTTTACCTTATCCACATCTTTACCGGATTTACTGCCGCAATATTTCAGTGCGTCGCGGTAAGCTTCCGTGTAGAATGACAATGTGTAAGTGTCATTATTCTCCATAAGTTGATAGGTATAGCGAGTAGGGTTTATAAAGCAGAAAGTAACAGGCTTTTGATACAAAAAGCCTATTCCGCCCCAACTGGCTGTCATCATGTTAAACTTATCCTTATTACCAGCCGTAATCAGCATCCAGTCTTCAGAGAGCATTTTGATAATATTCCCTGGAATCTTATCAGGTGCAATTTGTTTGTATCCAGCCATTTCACTGGTGGAAGAAGTTGCTTCACGGGTTTGGGAAATAGAAGGAATAGAACTGACATCGGGCTTACTCGCAACTAAGGGAGCTGTCTCTGTAACCTGAGTTGTAATAGGTGCTGCTCCTATTGCTTTCTGCAAATGGAAGAATAATGCGTCGACAAAATCAATTGTCTTTATACGGAACTTAGCATAACCTCGTATCAGCTTGGTTTTGTCTTTATTCAAAGCCTCTTTGTCAGTTATCTGTTGTTCGGCTGGTATCTTTTTATCTTTTTCGTAGTCATAATATATTTTTTCAATGTCCACAATACATTTCCCCGGCAGACATGTAGCTACTATCTGATATTTAATCAGAGCCCGGTCCAGAGAGAGTGAATTTGATTTGAAGATTATATATTCTTCGCCGTATCCTGCTAAAATGGCTTTCTCTTTATCAGAATAAATCACCCTACTTGTATTGTTATTCTTTTTTAGTCGTTTTCCCATCCAATCCATCATTTTGTCGAAAACTTGATCTTGAGACAGACCAGACAGGTTGAATTCTTTGGAGAAAACAACTTTTCCCTCTTTTTCAGGTACGGCACCAGTCAGATAGTTTTTGCTATTCTCACTTTCGTCTTCCTGAGCATGTATCATTGTGGGTAAACAAGAAATAAAAAATATTAAAAGAAATGCTAATTTTTTCATAACGGTATTATATTAAGAACGCAAAAAATTACTATTACTAACAATGTTTTGTAAGTTGCAAACTTATATATTTTTTAGTTGTTAGTGCATCAATATGATAGAAAAAATTATTTATCAACGGTTTAAATTAAAAACGTGATAGTAAATGTTTATACTTTTAACAAATCAGCACTTTAAAAAAGTCTTTCTTGTTTAATCTTTCTCGGGTTATATGGCGTATTTTTGTAGCAGATAGTTTTATTGTTGAATAGATAAATCCTAAGATGAGAACTCAACGCTTGTTCTTTTGCCTTCTTGTTTTTGAAATACTTCTTACTTCCTGTTCCACCACAAAGAATCTTTCGAGGCGGGGAGCACAACATGTGAATAAGTATGACTTTTACCATAAAGATATTCCTGATTCATTTGATGGTTTTCGGATCGCTTTCATTTCAGATCTTCATTATAAGAGCGCTCTTCAGCAAGCGGGATTAATAAAACTTGTCCGCCAATTGCAAACAGTTAACCCTGATTTGTTGTTGATGGGAGGAGATTATCAGGAAGGTTGCCAGTATGTTACGGAACTTTTCGACAGACTGGCGGAGGTTCAACCAAAGTATGGCATTGCCGGGGTAATGGGAAACAATGATTACGAGCGCTGTCATGATGATATAGTTGCTGAAATGAAAAGACATGGTATGCGTGTGTTGGAACATGCTTGCGATACGATAACAAAAGGGGACCAACGGATTATCATTGCAGGTGTGCGTAACCCTTTTGATTTGAAACAGAATGGTGTTTCACCAACTTTGGCTCTTAGTCCGAAGGATTTTGTTATCTTATTGACTCATACTCCGGATTATGTAGAAGATGTAGATGTGTCTAATACCGATCTCGCCTTGGCGGGGCATACGCATGGAGGGCAGGTAACTCTTATGGGACTTTATGCACCGATTGTTCCTTCTCATTATGGGAAGAGGTTTTTAAAAGGGAAAAAGAAAACATCAGCCGGCGTTCCGGTAATTATCACTAATGGGATAGGTACTTCTTCTAAAAGACTGAGAATGTTTGCACCAAGTGAGATTGTGGTTATTGAGTTGCATTGCAGATGACGTGCAATATATTGCTAATCTAGACAACAAAAACAGGTTCTTCGTCACTTTTGGTGCAAGATATTGCATTGAGCCTTTTATTTATAGTGCTTTCACCAACTTTTTATCAGATTCAATAAATGGCTTATCAAAAAGCATGTAGAATCTTGATTGGATAAGCATTTGAGACCGTTTGCTTGCACCAAAAGTGACGAAGAACCCAAAAACACAACATTATCTGCTTATCTTCCACTAAAAGCGCTAAAGCTACTTGCTGCAAGGCCTTTTAGCTGGTAGCAGATAAAAAATCATCTGCCACTAAATCAAATCATCTGCTACTAAAAGATATACTGAAAACAACTATTCATTTTATTATTGATAGATGGTATGGTGCTAAAAAATATGCAACTACCTTATGCGTTGGAAATTATTGAAATATCACTCCGAAGTAAAGCAAAACTCTGATTTACTTTTTATAAAGTAACTAAACAAGTTTGTGCATCCTTGTACAAAAGAATGCATTCTTCTGTACAAAACAATTAATTCTTTTGTACAGAAGAAAGATTTGTTTTGTACAAGATCACACAAATATCATTCCTGATAAATGAAATATCCCGAGAGAGATTTAAAAAATCGCGCCAAGTGCATATAGTATTTATTGGAGTATAGTTTAACAAGAAATGCCGAATGATTTTTGAAAAAACGTAACCAGACGGACATTCTCAAACAAAATATTGTTTTCAGCATACTCTTCTAGTGGTAGATAACTTAAACTTAGTAGCAGATAAAAAATCATCTGCCACTACCTGAAAGATCTTGTAGCAGGCACTTTTAGTAATTTAGTAGCAGATAAGCAGATGATTTTGCATTTTTTTTATTTCTGAAGTGCAAAAGGGAATAATTGCAATGATAAAAGAGGATAACTGGCGAAATAGAGTACTTACAAGAAATAACCTTTTTCCTTTATTTTATGATAAACAGCAGGATGCATAAAGTATCTTATATCCTTTCTGTTTTTCAGTCCGTCTCTGATAAAGGTGGAGCAAATATCTATTTCGGGCACATTAGTGAGCTTTACTGACGGGGGAAGCGTTGATTTATCAACAACAGAACCCGGACGAGGATAAATCCAGATTTCGTTCTCGTCAATTATTCGCTGGTAGTCTCTCCACTTATCAAATATAAGCCAGTTGTCCGCACCGATAATCAGTACAAATTCTCTTTCCGGATAAGCTTTTTTCAGTTCATCCAACGTGTTACAGGAATAAGAAGGTTTAGGAAGATGAAATTCAAAATCGGAAGCTACGAATTTGGGATATCCTTCAATAGCCAGCTTTACAAGCTCCAGACGTTTATCATCGTCAAGGAAATCACTTCCTTGGCGTAACGGATTCTGAGGGGTGACCAGAAACCACAATTCATCGAGCGCCTCGAACTCGCAAATATAGTTTGCCAGTGCCAGGTGCCCAATATGAATAGGATTAAAAGTCCCCCCGAAAATTCCCGTTTTTATTTTCATATCAGCGATGTATGCAAAAGATAAAGAAAGAGTTATTTATCCAAAAACTCTCTGAGTATTTTGAGAGCTCTGTCACGTGCCTCTTCCAGATCGTCATTAATTATCACTACGTCGAACTTACAGGCAAATCCCAGTTCGAATTCGGCTTTTGCCAAACGACTTTCAATAACAGAAGCTTCGTCGGTACCTCTTCCTTCCAGTCTTTGTCTGAGTATCTCTAAAGAAGGTGGTTGGATAAATACCGAAAGAGCACGGTCTCCATAGAATTTCTTAATGTTACAACCGCCAACGACATCCACATCGAATACAACATTTTGTCCGGCTTCAAGCTGTTTTTCTACTTGTGCTTTTAAGGTACCGTAGAATCTGTCCTTGTACACTTCTTCGTATTCCAGAAATTCATCATTGTCTATGCGTTGACGAAACTCTTCCGGAGAAAGAAAAAAGTATTCCACTCCGTGTTGTTCACTCCCTCTTGGCGAACGACTAGTTGCCGAAATGGAGAAAGCAAGGTGAAGGTCCTGTTTTAGCAAATAGTTAATCATGGTAGATTTGCCGGAACCTGAAGGGGCTGAGAATATAATTAACTTTCCGCTCATATTACATTACGTTTAAAACCTGTTCTTTTATCTGTTCAAGCTCATCTTTCATCTGAACAACAATCTTTTGCATCTCTGCATTATTTGATTTACTGCCCAAAGTATTGATTTCGCGTCCCATTTCCTGTGCAATGAATCCCAGCTTCTTTCCCTGACCACTTCCGTCTTCCATTGTGTTGATGAAATATTTCAGGTGGTTGGCTAGGCGCTGTTTCTCTTCATTGATATCAAGCTTTTCAATATAATAAATGATTTCCTGCTCAAGACGGTTTTTATCAAAATCTACGCTTACAGTTTTTTCGAGTGCATCTGTAATACGAGTTTTAATCTTTTCAATTCGTTCCTCTTCGTGTGGAGTTACAGATTCAAGCAAAGCGCCGATGTTGGCAATTTTCTCTCTGAATTTTTTCGCCAAAGCTTCACCTTCCTGCTTGCGGAAATCCACTAAATGCTGAACAGCTTCCTCTACTGCCTGATGTGCTTCTGCCCATTCTTCATCGGAAAGTTCCTGAACATCATTTTTAGTCATTACGTCAGGCATTCTAAGCAACACATTAAACCAGTCGGCTGGCATTGGAATTTCCAATGAGTCTGAAAGTTGTTTAATTTGTTTATAGTATCCTTCAACAACAGCTCCATTAATTGGTGTAACTGTATCTGTATCACTCTTTTCTATCCAAAGACTGAAATCTATTTTACCGCGTTCCAGAAATTTTGAAATTTCATTTCTGATCTCCATTTCCTTTTCTCGGTAAAGTGGAGCTATACGAGTAGATAAGTCCAGCGCTTTGCTGTTCAGTGATTTTATTTCAACGTTAATCTTCTTGTCGGATAGGGTAATAGTAGCTTTACCATACCCAGTCATTGACTGTATCATAATAAGTATGTTTTCTGCAAAAATAATGTTTTCTCTTCAATTATGTCTTATAATTCTCCATAATTGTTATCTTTGCGCCCGAATTGGTTTGCTATTGTTCAACTATGATAGCAATTAAAAGGGAATCAGGTGTAAATCCTGGACAGTCCCGCTGCTGTAAAGCTCTATAAAACATCTTGATAAAAAACTCTTGCCACTGATAATTCGGGAAGGTATTCGAGATGGGAGTTAGTCAGAAGACCTGCCATTCAAATTTAATTTGTTTCCTCGTGGAATGGGAGATAAATTTACTACTTGAATCTATGTATAAAAACTAATAATTGGTCTGCCCTTTGTGGTGGAGCAAAATGTTGTACCAAATATCGAAAATATGATTAAAAGAATCTTAGTTGCTAACCGTGGCGAGATTGCAGTGAGGGTTATGCGCTCCTGCAGGGAAATGGAAATAGAATCCATTGCAATTTTCTCTGAAGCGGATAGAACGGCTAAACATGTCTTGTATGCTGACGAAGCTTACTGCGTAGGTGGAGCAGCTTCTAAAGACAGTTATCTTAACATAGAAAAGATCATTGAAGTAGCTAAAACTCACAATGTGGATGCAGTTCATCCAGGCTACGGTTTCTTATCCGAAAACTCTTTATTCGCCAGCAGGTGTAGGGAAGAAGGTATTATATTTATAGGCCCCGATCCGGAAACTATGGATTTGATGGGCGACAAAATCTCAGCTCGTAAACAGATGATAAAGGCTAATGTTCCTGTAGTTCCGGGAACAGAAAAAAGTCTAAAGGATGTAAATGAAGCAGTTGAGATTTGTAACAAGATTGGTTATCCTGTTATGCTTAAAGCTTCTATGGGAGGCGGTGGTAAAGGTATGCGTCTTATTCACAATGAAAGCGGAGTGGAAGAGGCTTATACTACTGCAAAATCTGAAGCTCTCTCTTCTTTTGGGGATGACACTGTTTATCTTGAAAAGTTTGTAGAGGAACCTCACCATATTGAATTCCAGATTCTTGGTGATAATCATGGAAACGTAATCCATTTATGTGAAAGGGAATGCTCTGTTCAACGCCGCAATCAAAAGATAGTTGAAGAAAGCCCTTCTGTTTTTGTTACTCCTGAACTGAGAAATGAGATGGGAACTGCCGCTGTTGCTGCTGCTAAAGCTGTTAATTATAAAGGTGCAGGTACAATTGAATTCCTGGTCGACAAAGACCGTAATTTCTATTTCCTTGAAATGAATACTCGTCTTCAGGTTGAACACCCTATTACGGAAGAGGTTCTTGGTGTAGATTTAGTTAAGGAACAAATTCATGTTGCTAACGGAGTTCCTTTGCGACTCAAGCAAGAAGATATAAAACAGAGAGGACATGCTATTGAATGTCGTATTTGTGCTGAAGATGCTGAATTTAATTTTATGCCTTGCCCGGGTATAATCCGTCAGATTACAGAACCTAACGGAATAGGCGTTCGTATAGATAGCTATGTTTACGAGGGATATGAGATTCCTATCCATTATGACCCAATGATTGGTAAGCTTATTGTATGGGCCGTTAATCGTACTTATGCAATTGAACGTATGCGTCGTGTGCTTCACGAATATAAAATTACGGGTGTTAAGACTAATATAAGTTATTTGAGAAGCATCATGGATACTCCCGATTTTGTAAACGGGAAGTACGATACCGGCTTTATCCAGAAGAATGCTGAAAGACTTCAGAAAGGTCTTTCAACTGATGATGGTCCAGAGACTGAAAATGTAGCAATGATTGCTTCGTATATTGATTATCTGATGAACCTTGAAGAAAACAATTCAAGTCAGGGTACGGATAATCGCCCTGTCAGCCGTTGGAGAGAGTTTGGTTTGCATAAAGGCGTATTGAGAATTTAAAACGAAAACAAATGGAAATACATATTGGAAACAGAACTGCCGAGATTGAACTTCTTGAGAAAGATGGAAACAACGTGCGTCTGACAATTGACGGAGTAGAGTATGAAGTTGATGTTACAATGGCGGAAAACGGCGCATGTTCTATTCTTCACGATGGCAAATCATATAATGCCGAACTGATCCGTTCTGATAATGGAAAGAATTACAAAGTAAATACTCTTTTCTCTTCTTACAATGTGGATATTGTTGACACTAAGGCAAAATATCTTCGCATGAGAAAGAAAGAAGATGAAAGACAAGAAGATAAGGTTATATCTCCAATGCCTGGTAAAATCGTAAAAATACCTGTGAAAGTGGGCGATTTTGTTTCTGCCGGAGATACTGTTGCTGTCATTGAAGCAATGAAAATGCAAAGTAATTACAAGGTAACGTCTGATTGTTATATTAAAGATATTCTGGTAAATGAAGGTGACTCTGTGAATAGTGACCAACAGTTGATTTTACTGGACTTAAATGTTGTAAATGCATAGTTATGGAAAAAGAAGATTTATATAGCCGCTTTGTTGAAAAAGACAAGAACGCCGAATTGGGTGGCGGAGTAAGCAAGATTGAAAAACAACACGAATCAGGCAAGATGACTGCCCGTGAACGCATTGATATGCTTCTTGACAAAGGTACATTTGTGGAAATGGATAAACTAATGGTTCACCGTTGCACAAACTTTGGAATGGAAAAGAACAAGATTCCTGGAGATGGCGTTGTTTCCGGTTACGGAAAGATTGACGGACGTTTGGTTTTTGTTTATGCATATGACTTCACTGTTTATGGTGGAACTCTGAGTGCAACCAACTCAAAGAAGATTGTAAAGGTGCAGGAGCTGGCATTGAAGAATGGTGCTCCGGTAATTGCATTGAACGATTCAGGTGGTGCACGTATTCAGGAAGGTGTTGAAAGCTTGACTGGTTATGCTTCTATTTTCTACCAGAATACAATTGCTTCGGGTGTTATTCCTCAGATTTCTGCAATTCTGGGACCATGTGCCGGAGGTGCTTGCTATTCTCCTGCGCTGACCGACTTTATTTTCATGGTTAAAGAGAAAAGTCACATGTTTGTAACCGGTCCTGATGTAGTTAAGACCGTTACTCACGAAGATGTAAGCAAAGAAGAGCTGGGTGGAGCCTATACTCACAGTAGCAAGAGCGGTGTAACTCATTTCCTGAGCAATACAGAAGAAGAACTTTTGATGGGAATCCGTGAATTGTTAAGCTTCCTTCCTTCAAACAATATGGAAGATGCTCCTGCGGTTACAGTCAAGGATGATATTCATCGTGAAGAAGAGTCTCTTCAGAACGTAGTGCCTGCAGATCCTAATATTCCTTATGATATTAAAGATATTATTGAACCTGTAATGGATGATCATTATTTCTTTGAAGTAATGCCTCATTTTGCAAAGAATGCAGTGGTAGGTTTTGCTCGCTTAGGCGGAAAATCTGTAGGTATTGTGGCTAATCAGCCAGCTTACCTTGCCGGTGTACTGGATATTGATGCGTCAGACAAGATTGCACGTTTTATCCGTTTCTGCGATTGTTTCAATATTCCATTGATTACATTCGAAGATGTTCCGGGATTCCTTCCGGGATGCACACAGGAACACAATGGTATTATCCGTCACGGAGCAAAGATTGTGTATGCTTATGCTGAGGCTACTGTGCCAAAGGTTACTTTGATCACCCGTAAGGCTTATGGTGGTGCATATATCGTAATGGGCAGCAAGCAGACCGGCTCGGATGTGAATCTTGCTTATCCTAATGCAGAAATTGCAGTGATGGGAGCAGAAGGAGCTGTTAATATCTTGTATCGCAAAGCTGATGAAGAGACTAAGAAGCAAGCTATTGAAGATTATAAAACCAACTTCGCAAATCCTTATCAGGCAGCAGAATTGGGATATATTGATGAAATAATTCTTCCTAAGCAAACACGCTTTAAATTGATTCAGGCATTGGATATGGCGCATAACAAGATGCAAACTAATCCACCGAAGAAACACGGAAATATGCCGTTATAATTTATTTTCTATAAAATAGGGGTTTTTCTATGTAAAAAGTGTATTTTTGCATCATTAAAGAAGATAAAATTATGCCTTGTATTTTACATATTGAAACCTCTACTGCCGTTTGTTCGGTTGCAATCAGTGAGGATGGTCAGGTAATTTTCAATAAAGAAGATTTTAATGGCCCTTCTCATGCTGTGTCTTTAGGCGTTTTTGTTGATGAAGCGCTTTCTTTTGCTGATAGTCATGCAGTTATGCTTGATGCTGTAGCAGTTAGCTGCGGTCCCGGTTCCTATACCGGATTACGTATTGGTGTTTCAATGGCAAAAGGTGTCTGTTACGGGCGAAATCTTCCTTTAATCGGTATTCCAACATTGGAAGTACTTAGCGTACCGGTCCTGTTGTATCAGGAATTGCCTGATGATGCTTTGATTTGTCCGATGATTGATGCCCGACGAATGGAAGTTTATGCAGCTGTTTATGACCGTGCACTTAAAGTTAAGCGCGCAACTGCTGCCGATATTGTGGATGAGAACTCTTATCTGGAGTTCCTGGATGAGCACCCTGTCTACTTCTTTGGTGACGGAGCTGCGAAGTGTCGTGAAAAGATAACTCATCCTAATGCGCACTTTATTGATGATATCTGTCCTCTGGCTAAACTGATGTCTCCATTGGCGGAGAAAGCATTTGCTGCAGGCGATTTCAAAAATGTAGCCTACTTTGAACCTTTCTACTTAAAAGAGTTTGTGGCTTCCAAGCCTAAGAATTTGCTGTAACAGGCCAACGAATTAATAAATTGCAATAAATGGAATATAACACTCAACAACGAGTATTACCGCTTCCCGAATACGGACGAAGCATTCAGAACATGGTTGATCACGCTTTGACTCTTGAAGACAGAGCTGAAAGACAACGTTGCGCAAATACCATCATTAACATCATGGGAAATATGTTCCCTCATTTGCGCGATGTGCCCGACTTTAAACATAAGCTGTGGGATCACCTGGCAATTATGTCCGACTTCAAACTTGATATCGATTTTCCGTATGAGATTATTAAAAAAGATAATCTTTACACCAAACCGGAGGTGATTCCTTATCCAAGTTCAAAGATTCGTTACCGCCATTACGGCCGTACTTTGGAGAAAATGATTAAACTGGCTGCCGATTATCCTGAGGGAGAAGAGAAAAAACAACTGATTGCGCTGATAGCCAATCACATGAAGAAAAGTTTTATGAACTGGAATAAAGACAATGTTGACGACAGAAAAATATTTGAAGACCTGAAGGAGTATTCCAAAGGGGCAATTCAGATTGATGAAGACTCATTGAGACTGATGGAGACTAAGGCTATTCTTTACCGTAAAACTAAACCGAATAACAACCCTCGTCGTTATTCAAAACAATAATAATCACGAAATACTATGGCTTCATTTGTAATTGAAGGTGGACACAAGCTTTGTGGAGAAATTATACCTCAGGGTGCGAAGAACGAAGTGCTGCAGATTATTTGCGCAACACTACTTACTTCGGAAGAAGTAGCTGTAAGCAATATACCCGATATATTAGATGTAAATAACCTTATCCAACTGATGAGGAATATGGGCGTAGCAATTTCCAAAACCGGAGTTGATACGTATACATTCAAGGCTGAAAATGTGGATATGGCTTATCTTCAGAGTGATGAATTTCTGAAGAAATGCTCCAGTCTTCGTGGCTCAGTAATGCTTATAGGCCCAATGGTTGCCCGTTTTGGTGCGGCTTTAATCTCAAAACCCGGTGGTGACAAAATTGGTCGCCGACGTTTGGATACTCACTTTTTGGGTATACAGAAGTTGGGTGCCGATTTTAATTATATAGCAGACAGAGGCGTTTATGAAATAAGTGCTAAGCAACTGAAAGGTGCCTCAATGTTACTTGATGAGGCTTCGGTTACCGGTACTGCAAATATTGTGATGGCTGCTGTTCTTGCTAAGGGAACTACCACGATTTATAACGCAGCTTGCGAACCTTATCTGCAACAGCTTTGCAAGATGCTGAACAATATGGGTGCCAAGATTAGTGGAATTGCTTCAAACCTGCTTGTTATTGAAGGTGTTGAAAGCCTTGGCGGAACCACACATACTGTACTTCCTGACATGATTGAGGTAGGAAGTTTTATAGGTATGGCTGCAATGACCCGCAGTGAACTGACTATCAAAAATGTATCTTACGAGAATCTGGGAATTATCCCTGAAAGCTTCCGTCGTTTAGGCATCAAGCTGGAACAACGTGGCGATGATATCTATATCCCTTCTCAGGAAAGTTACGAGATTGAGTCATTCATGGATGGTTCTATTATGACTATTGCCGATGCTCCGTGGCCGGGACTAACACCCGACCTTTTGAGTGTGCTGCTTGTTGTGGCTACTCAGGCAAAGGGAAGCGTACTTATTCATCAGAAAATGTTTGAAAGTCGCTTGTTCTTCGTTGATAAACTGATAGACATGGGCGCGCAAATTATTTTATGCGACCCACACCGTGCAGTTGTAATCGGTCATAACCATAATTTCACCTTACGTGGAGGAAACATGACCTCACCCGACATCCGTGCCGGAATTGCTTTGCTTATTGCAGCAATGAGCGCTTCGGGTATCAGTAGAATAAATAACATAGAACAGATTGACCGTGGATATCAGGACATCGAAAGACGTCTGAATGCTCTCGGTGCACGCATCACACGTATAGAAGAATGATAAAACGGGAAGAAGTATATAAGATAGGTCTCTTTAATAAGCCTCACGGTATTCACGGAGAGTTGTCGTTTACCTTTACGGACGATGCGTTCGACAGGGCAGAGTGTGACTATCTCATCTGTTTGCTTGACGGCATCTTTGTTCCCTTTTTTATAGATGAATACCGCTTTCGGTCGGACTCTACGGCTTTAGTTAAGCTTGAGGGGGTTGATTCGGCCGAGAAGGCGCGTATGTTTACCAATGTTGAAGTCTATTTCCCGGCCAAATATGCTGAAGAATCTCCTGTAGAAGAGCTTTCATGGGATTATTTCATTGGATTCAAGGTTGTAGACAAGCATCATGGTGATATAGGAACGGTGGTGGAAGTGGATCAGTCGACCATCAACACCCTGTTTGTTCTCGAGAAAGATGGCGAGGAACTCCTTATTCCGGCACAGGAAGAGTTTATTCTGAAAATGGATAATAAGAAAAGGCAGATGACTGTTGATTTGCCCCAGGGACTATTGTCGCTGGATGATGTGGAAACACTCGATTGACGGATTATCCTCCTGGAATCATGCCCGATGCAATAATACAAACCCACGATTTAACCATAGGATACGTAAACCGAAAGGGGAATTATCCGGTTCAGATACGCCTTTCTCTGGAGGTTTTCCAGGGAGAGATGGTTTGTCTGATAGGACCCAATGGTTGTGGTAAGTCTACTCTTTTACGCACAATTGCCGGACTTCAGCCTGCTCTTCGCGGAGAAGTCCGCATTGATAACCTTCCTTTAGGAAAACAATCACTTTCAAATAAAGCACGGTTGCTCTCTCTTGTGCTGACCGACCGTGTAGAAGTAAGCAATCTTACCGTATTCAACCTTGTGGCTACGGGCAGGAATCCCTACACCGACTGGTTGGGGAAGCTGACCGATCACGATAAAGAACTGGTGCATGCAGCACTCTCGCAGGTACATCTCGAGGGATATGCCAATCGCTTTATCAATGAACTGTCTGATGGTGAGCGTCAGCGCGCTATGATTGCCAAGGCTCTGGTGCAGGACACTCCGGTGATTCTGCTGGATGAGCCCACAGCCCATCTGGATATAAACAATAGGGTAGAGGTGATGATGCTTTTGCATGAACTTGCCCGGCGAACAAACAAAGCAATTGTGCTGTCTACCCATGAACTCGACCTTGCTCTTCAAACTGCTGATAAACTGTGGCTGATGATTCCAAAGCATGGCATTGCCGTGGGTACGCCCGAAGATCTGATTCTGACCAACCGTTTTCAGAAAGTCTTTGCGAATAACTCTTACCGTTTCGACTCATCGACCGGTAATTTTATGGTAAATCATGCTGAAATTCCCCGCCTTGTTTCGTTGAAAACTCTGGGTACAGGAAACCGAACCTACTGGACGGAACGTGCTCTGACAAGGAATGGGTACCAATTATCTGCCAATGCTCCGGAGCTGATTACTGTGGATGAGGCTGCCGATTCGTGGCTGATTTCCAAAGAAGGCAGAGAACTGGCTTGCTCTTCCATCCAGGAACTTTTGTTGCAACTGGAATCATTTTAATTTTTCTGTAACTCCGTTGGCATACCAACACTCAACTAACCACTTTTCCTTCCTGCATTAATCTGTTTTGTCTAAGGAGTTAAAGGCATTTCCCGCCGGATGTTTTTAAAAAGACCTACTCTTAATATAAAAATAGTGTAGAGATAAAATATAATAGGTCTACACCTAATCTAGGTTAAGTCTACACTCAATTGAAAAGATCTAACCAGACTTTCCCTTAACTCTGACCGGAACTTTCCTTAACACTCGCCTGCTCTTTCTCTATATTTATCGTATTATCGTTAAAATGAATAAAGAAAGCTGTGTCACGTTCCGTTAATTTCTTACATTTGTGCTTTTAAAAACTGTAGCATAGCGAATAAGAAATGCAAATATCAGATGAATATCTTTTTTTGCTTGCTGAAGTCGCCTGCAATTAACAAGGAAAAGAGCTTTGACAGCCTTTTATGAAGGCGGAAAAATAGATTATCTTTTAATAATAACAATGAAAAAACAAATAGCGATATTGGGCTCTACAGGAAGTATTGGCACACAGGCTTTGCAGGTGATTGCCGAACATTCTGATTTATATGAAGTGTATGCACTGACAGCCAATAACCGCGTGGAGTTACTAATAGAACAGGCCCGGCAGTTTATGCCCGAGGCTGTGGTAATTGGTAACGAAACAAAATATTCTCAACTGAAAGAGGCGCTGAGTGGTTTGCCTATCAAGGTGTATGCCGGTGAAGAAGCTTTGGCACAGATAGTGGAAGCCGGTCCGATTGACGTGGTACTTACGGCAATGGTTGGCTTTGCCGGACTGAAACCTACCATTAACGCCATTCGTGCAAAGAAAAAGATTGCCTTGGCAAACAAGGAAACACTTGTGGTGGCAGGCGAACTGGTCAATGAACTTGCTCAGCAGTTTGGCACTCCTATATTACCCGTTGACTCAGAACACTCGGCTGTATTTCAATGCTTGGTGGGAGAGGTAGGAAACAAAATAGAAAAAGTGATACTTACTGCCTCAGGAGGTCCGTTCCGAACCTTTACCAAGGAGCAGCTAAAGACTGTAACAAAGGTGCAGGCGCTGAAACATCCCAATTGGGACATGGGTGCCAAGATCACTATTGACTCAGCATCAATGATGAATAAAGGTTTCGAGGTAATTGAAGCTAAGTGGCTTTTTGGAATGAAACCGGAACAAATTGAAGTGGTGGTTCATCCTCAGTCAATTATTCACTCCATGGTGCAGTTTGAAGACGGTGCCGTGAAAGCGCAACTGGGTGTGCCCGATATGCGTGTGCCTATACAGTACGCTTTTTCTTATCCCGACCGTCTTTACTCTTCGTTTGACAGGCTGGACTTCTCGAAGTGTGGCAATCTTACCTTTGAACAACCCGATACTGATCGTTTTAAAAATCTGGCTTTGGCTTATGAAGCGCTCCATCAGGCAGGAAACATGCCGTGTATTATCAATGCTGCCAACGAAATAGCGGTGGCTGCCTTCCTGCGCAACAGAGTAAGTTTTTTAGGAATGAGTGATGTTATAGAGAAAGTAATGCAAACAGTGAATTTTGTTAAGAATCCAACGTATGATGATTACGTAGCGACTGACGCAGAGGCGCGGATAATTGCAAAAGAACTGATGAATTTTAATATTTAATAAGTAATTAATTGATGGAAACATTTTTGATCCGTGCCCTGCAACTTATAATGAGTTTATCGTTATTGGTTGTTATTCATGAAGGAGGGCACTTTCTTTTTGCTCGTCTCTTTAAAGTAAGAGTCGAAAAATTCTGTTTGTTTTTCGACCCTTGGTTTACGCTTTTCAAGTTTAAACCTAAGAACAGCGAAACTGAATATGGAATAGGATGGTTGCCTCTGGGTGGCTATGTGAAGATATCCGGAATGATTGATGAGTCAATGGACAAGGAACAAATGGCACAACCGGAAAAACCCTGGGAGTTTCGTTCTAAACCTGCCGGTCAGCGATTATTGATCATGGTTGGTGGCGTGTTGTTCAACTTCCTTTTGGCATTGTTCATCTATTCCATGATCCTTTTCACATGGGGTGAATCGTATATGCTTCCAAAAGATATGAAGATGGGTATGCAGTTCAGCGAAGTAACTAAACTGGTTGGTTTCCAGGACGGAGATGTTCTTCTTAAAGCAGATGGTAAGGAATTGGTTCGCTACTCTAAAATGATCCGTCAGATTGTTAATGCTAAAGAGGTTACAGTAGATCGCTATGGCAAAGAGGTAAATATACAAATTCCTAAAGACTTAATGAACCGGTTGATGGCAGCTAATGCTGTTCCATATCATTGTCGTGTTCCTTACGTGCTTGATAGTATAATGCCGAATGGTGGTTATGCAAAAGCAGGAATGCAGAGAGGCGATAGTATTATAGCTGTTAACGGAGTTGCAACTCCTTCTTTCGATGACTATGATGCCGTGATAAATAAGCTGAAAGCAAATGCACCAAAGGACAGTATCAAGGGAGCATCCCGCAATGTGAGCATTGTTTATGCCCGGGCAGGTGTTGCTGATACAATAGCGGTTCAGTTAGATTCATTATATAAAGGTAGTGCTTACCCATATGCTGCCGATCATTTCTTTAAAGTTACCACTAAGAAATACGGATTCTTTGAATCTTTTCCTGCAGGAATTGCACTTGGTGTGAATACGCTTAAAGGATATGTAAGCGATATGAAGTATGTATTCTCTAAAGAAGGTGCAAACAGCTTAGGTGGATTTGGAACTATAGGTAGTATCTTCCCTGCACAGTGGGATTGGCACCGTTTCTGGGAAATGACTGCTTTCCTTTCTATCATCCTGGCTTTCATGAACATTCTTCCTATTCCGGCATTGGATGGCGGACATGTGCTATTCCTTATCTATGAGATTGTAGCGCGTCGCAAACCAAGTGATAAGTTTATGGAATATGCTCAGATGGTTGGTATGATTCTTCTCTTCGGATTACTGATATGGGCCAACTTCAATGACGTTCTGCGGTTCTTCTTTAAATAGATAAGCCGTTAAGATATATAAAAACAGAAGCCGCGCAAAGGAATTAAATAATCCTTTGCGCGACTTCTGTTTTTGTCTTTATGTGGTTGCCTATTAATTACTACTCGTTTAAATTCTTCAGGAATAAGTAGTAACCTGTTTACTTGCTATCCAAAGAATATTTTCAATAGCCTGCTTTTTATTCAGTTTATCCAAATGAATAATTCGCTGGTTGGCACTTCCTTTGAACTGAAGGTAAGGAGAATACTGAGCCTGCACGAATCTTCCGTCTACCAACGTGTCAATATAAGGAAGAATGGCATTTAACTCAGAATCGGCCAGCAACTCTTCATAAGTATATCCGGTATAGCACCAGATGTTCTGTCCGGTCTCCTCTTTTATTCGCCTGATAAGAGGAAGAAAAGCCTTTGGGTTATAGAAAGGGTCGCCACCGGAGAAAGTAATGCCATCCAGTAACGGATTGGCATTAATCTCTCTTATCATTTTACTGACCGTCTCTTCTGTTAAAAGAGTGCCTTGCACAGGATTCCATGTGCTGGGGTTCTGACATCCGGCGCAGTGGTGCCGGCATCCCGCCAGGTAAATGGAATAGCGTATTCCTTCACCATCCACAATTGTTTCAGGGTAAGTAAATAAAAGATAAAGTTCTTCAGACATTGTTCTCTTTTAGCTTGTTAGAAAGTGATTAGTGGTGTTTTACTCTGTCGCGTTCTTCTGCTCGTTTAGCGGAATTCCATGTGCTAAGGTCTCCGGTAAGATATCCAGTGATTCTTCTCATTCTCAGGATATTCTCACTTTGGCATACCGGACATTTATCGTAAATAGCTCCTCTGTAACCGCAGGCGTTGCAGGTATCAACCGGGTGGTTGATTGAACCATAACCAATACCTTCATCGTGCATCACCTTTACAATCTTAGTGATTGCCTTCACATTCTTCTGTGCTTCGCCGTCAAGCTCCACATAAGTAATGTGTCCTCCGCGGGTAATGGCGTGGAAGGGAGCTTCCAGTCTTACTTTCTCTACAATGCTTACCGGTTCCTTCACATCAATATGGAAAGAGTTTACATAATAATCTTTGTCCGTTACTCCGGGAATAAGTCCATATTTCCTGCGGTCCATTCTTGTAAATCTGCCCGAAAGGCCTTCCGCCGGAGTAGCAAGCACGGAGTAATTCAGGTTATACTTGGCTTTATATTCGTCTGCCACCTTATTCATTTCCTGTACGGCTTCATACAGCGTATCCCATGCCTTTTTGCTGTGAGCGTGTCCTTCACCGTAAAGAGCCATCATAGCATTATGTCCGCCAATAAACCCAATACCCAGTGTTCCGCTGCGAAGAACATCGCCTACTTCCTCGTTTGGATTCAGATTTCCGCCACCTTTCCACACATCGTTACCCATCATGAACGGAAACTGGCGGGCAAGAGCGGTACGTTGATACTCATAACGCGTATAAAGTTGGTCGGCAATGAGTTGAGCCATATTATTAACCGATTCCAGGAATAACTCTTTCTCCTTTAGTTCCAGTGCATCTTTGTTTGATGTATCCACCATATTTTCAGCTTCAATCTTGGCTTCAATGGCCAGCCTGGGCAGGTTAAGTGTAGTGAAAGAGAGGTTTCCGCGTCCCAAAGAGGACTTTTCACCAGCTACATTCTCGAATACACGTGTACGGCATCCCATGGTTGCCAACTCATAACGGTAACGCTTCGGATCGTCTGCTTTCCAAAGATCATTTGTATTGAACGGAGTATCCAGGAACATAAAGTTAGGGAAAAGAGCTTTCGCTGTTGTGCGGCAAGCCTTAAGGAATAAGTCAAAGTTGGGTGTGCTGAATTTCATCTTTCCATCGAGAGCCGTCTCAAAATCAGTCATGGCTTTCTGATAGTCTTCTTCAGAATATGACACACCATTCTTTATTTTAAAGATCTGGATTGGGAATACCGGTACTTCACCACGGCATCCAAGTCCTTCCATAGTGGCAGTAAGAAGTTCTTCAATCACCAAACGTCCTTCTGCAGAAGTGTCTGTTCCATAATTTATTGAACTGAATACTACCTGGTTTCCGCCTCTGGAATGCATGGTGTTCAGATTATGAATAAATCCCTCCATTGCCTGGTGGGTATCTTTCCTTGTGGAAGAAAATGCTTTCTCTATAATCCGGTTGAGCGCTTCCTTTTCAAGGCTAACGCGTAAGGCTGTAACAGCCATGCAAAGGGTATCACGCTCCAGATCGCTGGTTTTGATGGAAGAAATTTGTTCTTTGATAATTTCTTTCAGCGATTTTTCATCAACAGTGCTGCCTTGCATTGTGAAATAGAATCCCAGAAGAGAAGCAAGGTGTTTCTGAAAAGATTTCAAAACGCCCTTTGCCATGAAGAAGTCAAATGCCGGAATTGATTGTCCGCCATGTTGCTCGTTCTGATTTGTCTGGAAGATAATCGTAGCAAGTGTGGCATAGCTTTGAATTGATTGGGGAGTACGGATACTACCATTCTTTGTGCGGAATCCGCGCTCAAAGAGATCATCCATATCATACTGAATACAAGTGGTTGTCTTTGTAGGATAATAATCCAGATCGTGAATATGGATATCGCCCAACTGGTGAGCAGCTGCAAACTTCTTTGACAGCAGATATTTATATGTATAGTCCTTTGTAACTTCAGAGGCGAAAGTCATCATCTGTCCTGCCGGAGTGTGGCTCGACATATTGGCATTGCTGAGATTTACGTCGTTTTTGTCAATGGCAACAATACCATCCATGATATGCTTAATCTGAGTCTTTTTATCACGCTCGGTATTTCTCCATTCACGGTAGATAATGTATTTCTTGGCTACCTCGGGTTGAACTTTCATTAATTCCTTTTCAACCAGGTCCTGAATCTGTTCCACCGAAATAGTTGGGGTAGTAAAGTTCCCAATTACACGCATTGTAACATCAGCTATCAGCTTGTCCTCTTCTGTGATACCTGTTGCATTGAATGCTTTAGTTACGGCATTCTTGATTTTACTGATGGAGAAATCTTCCTTTTTCCCATCTCTTTTGATAATACAAATCTCAGCGTAGTTCATATTTATATTCTTTTTTGTGAAACTTTTAAAACTAATAAGTTGTCACATAAGAAAACTTTGCAGGGATAGTAGGAAGAGAATAGGCCGGTAAGAGATCGCCGCCGAAAGATAGCTTTATCTTGGCGGATTCCTATTTTCTCTTGCTTTAACTCCCGAAAGCATAAGATATTCTATATGTGTAATTCTGGCAGGTCTTCTGACTTATCTCTCCCTTAAAGTGCCTTCCCACAAATAATTGCAGTGGCTTGTTACTCAAGTTCTTCGAGAATCACAGCAGCGGGTACTGTTACCGGATTTCACGGTATTCCCTTTTCTCCAAAAGCATAGCTTCATTACCAAAACTGACACAAAGATAATGGATAATCTGATACGTTGTTACGGTTAACTATGTTAAATATGAATTTTATCCGGAAACTTTTTGAGGTGTTTTGTTTTAAAAGTTTTCCATTTTGGATAACTTTTAGTTCATAATGAGTTGGTTATATAATATAAGAAAGGCCGCAAAGAATTTTGTTCCGGGCGGCCTTATTATATGTTCTGACTAGCTTTAATCGTCTTTTCTTATCTGTTTGTTCGGGAGTGATTCCTTGTTGATAACTTTTAGATAAACTAGTTTCATTTTTCCAAAAGCAGGTATTGAAGAATAATCCATTTTCTTCATTAATCGCATTCCGAATAATATAATATGAACGGCAGCGAAAGCAAGTGCCGTAATCAGTAATATCTTGCTGCTATCCCATCCGGCTGTCTGTTGATGCCAGAAAGATACAAAGATAAGAACTAAAGATAGTGATAGTCCGGTTATGTTTAAAACAGATTGTCCACTTCTCTCAATTCCCTGGAAGTTGCCAATTTTGCTATGTTTCATTCCATACGCAGCGTAAATATCCAGACCAATCAGCATCCATACAATTAATCGGATCCATGTATCGGCAGGAAGGAAAACCATCATGAACAAACATGTGAGAATGCCACAAATAGGTATAAAAGGTACGAAAGGTGTTTTAAATGCTCTTGGAGCATTCGGCATCTTCTTTCGTAAAACGATTATTCCAACGCAGAC